>NZ_JBIUBJ010000034.1:0-64405 GCF_044547985.1 Nonomuraea sp. NPDC052265 | reverse complement strand
CCGAGAACTGCCTGCGACGCCTCGTCACGTACCTACCTCTTCCAGACTTCCGTCAGCTTATGTAGCCAACTGTCCGGAATCTGCTGGGCACCTCAGCCCGGCCTCAGCGCATGACCGACGTGCAACATGCACGCGACGACGCGGTGGACGCGACGGAATCGACAAGCTCCTGCTCGGCGCCGTCGTCTACAACGATGACCGCGGGCCGCCGGAGCGCCCCGGCAGTGCGGGCCAGCAGCTCGGTCACGGTGCAGTCCCAGGGCCGGACTGGTCATCTGGTTGCTGGCGCGGTGGCGCCGGTCCCGCACAGGTGGAGCTGATCGTCGGCGGATACGCGTTCAGCTACGCCGCAGGGATGATCACCGGTGGCCGGCTGGGGGACCGGTACGGCTATCGGCGGATGTTCGTGGCGGGCGTGCTCGCGTTCACCGCCGCGTCGCTACTGTGCGGCCTCGCGACGGGCCCCGGCCAGTTGGTGGCCGCCCGGCTGGCGCAGGGACTGGCAGGGGCGGTGATGGTGCCGCAGGTCCTCGCGGCGATCGTCGCCGTGTTCCCCATGGAGCGAAGGTCGCGCGCGCTCAGCTGGTACGGCGTCGCGGGCGGCCTGGGGTCGATCGCCGGGCAGGTTATGGGCGGACTGCTGCTCGACGCCGACCTCCTCGGGCTCGGCTGGCGCGTGATCTTCCTGGTGAACGTGCCCGTCGGCCTGCTCGCCGCCACCCTGGCGGTCAGGCTGCTGCCGGAACCTGGGACCCGCCGGGCGACCGGCCAAGTTCCGCTGGGCGCGGTCGGCATCGCTCTGGTCCTGGCGCTGCTCCTGCTGCCCCTGTCGCTGGGACGCGGTGAAGGTTGGCCCGCATGGACGTGGGTCAGCCTGGCGGCGAGTGTTCCTCTCGGCGTCCTCGTCGCCGCCTGGCAGCGGCGTCTGCGCACCCGTGGCGGCGCCCCGGTGCTGGACGCGACCCTGTTCCGGGCACGTTCCTACCGCGCCGGCGCCGGGGCGATGATCGCGTTCATGGCCTATTTCGCCTCGTTCATGTTCACCCTGGCGCTGCTGCTGCAGGGCGGGTTCGGGCTCAGCGCGCTGTGGGCCGGTCTGGTGTTCGCCCCGATGGGAGTGCTGTTCTCCGTCGCGGCTCTGCTCGCCCCCAGACTCAGAGCCCGGTACGGGGCGTTCGTCAGCGTCTGGGGCAGCACCATGACGGGGACAGGGCTGTGACTGCTCTTGCTCAGCCTGCACGCCGGTGGCCCGCGGAGCGCTCTCGGCTGGATCGCCGCCTCGCTGATGCTGGTGGGGCTCGGCAACGGCTTGGTCCTGCCGAGCCTGATCGGCATCGCCCTGACCCACGTACGGCCGGAGCAGGCGGGCATCGGCTCGGCCGTGCTGTCCACCGCCCAGCAGTTCGCCGGAGCGGCCGGCGTCGCGGTCATCGGCACGATCTTCTTCGAGGCGGCCGGCCCGGCCCAGGACCATCTGCGCGCGATGGAGGTGTCGGCGCTGATCAACCTGGCCCTGGTCGCGGTGGTGACCCTCTTGCTGGGACGCCTCGCCCGCGCCGCGACCGAATCCACATGACGGCGCGGAGTCCCCCACTCGCGACGTAGCCGCGGATGCCGAAAATCGATGTGAAGAAACCCGCCGAACGGCGAACACTTGGCGGCAGTTTCCTTCGGAAGGACGCCATGACTGCACCACCTGACACCGGCGATGTGCGGGAAGACATCAACGTGGTCGAGCGGTCGCTGGACGATCCCGAGCTGTTCGCCCTCCTGTACGACCGCTACTTCACGGAGGTCTACCGCTATCTGGCCGCCCGGCTCGGCCGCGAGCAGGCCGAGGACCTGGTCGCGGACGCCTTCCTGCTCGCCTTCCACGGCAGGCACGGCTTCGACCCCCAGCGGGGCACTGTGCGGTCGTGGTTGTTCGGCATCGCCACGAACGTCGTGGCCCGGCACCGCCGCAGGAAGGGCCGCCGCCTGAACGCGCTCAGCAAGGTCGCGGCCGAGGGCTCCGCCGACGGGCCCGAGGACCGGGTGACCTCGCAGCTCGCGGCGCCACGAGATATCCAGTTCTCTCGCCAGCGAGCAGCCTCCCGCCGCCCGCAGATCCACGACTCCGGTGTCCTTACTGACCATGCTTGATCGTAAGGGTCGAGGATCGGCGAAAGATTCGCTATCAGTCGAGGAAAGACTCTCGTTGACGTGCACTAACGCAATCCCGTGTACCAGGGTGACAGCAGTCTTACCGGCACCCCTCTTCTCGCGCCTGGAAAGTCAGTAGTCTTCGAGGTTGATCGCGGACGCTGTCTTCTTGGCGGCGTTCGCGATCATCTTTTTTCCCGGCATGTACGGCATGAGCCGATAGCTGAACCGCTGGAGCGCCACCATCAGCTTGGTCCGCGGTACCATCATCCTCGCCACGCCCTCGCCCGACTTCTGGCAGCCGCGGATGTAGTCATGCAGGACCGGCTCGTAGCGTTCCGGCGTCCCGCGCTTCAGCTCGCCCGCCAGCACGTAAGCACCGATCATGGCCATGCCCGTCCCCATGCCGGACAGCGGCGAGGCGCACCAGGCGGCGTCGCCGAGCAGCACCACGCGGCCCTTGGACCAGGAGTCCATGTGCACCTGCGCGCAGGCGTCGAAGTAGAGGTCGTCGGCGTCCCACAGGTCGGCGACCAGTTGATCGATGATCCATCCCGTCCCGCCGTACAGCTCCGCGACGATCTTCTTCTGCTGCTGGACGTCGTGCCGGTCGTAGGCGACGGACGGGAAGTAGAACATCGCCTTGGCCCCGGTGTTGTGGTCGGTCGTGTACAGGCCGGCCATCTGTCCCGGTGTGGTGTACATGTGGCCGGTGTACTCCAGCCCCAGGTGGTTGCGGGTGCTGAAGACCGCGACGTTGACGCCCAGGTCGGTGACGAAGCGCTCCTCCGGGCCGAAGACCAGCCTGCGCACGGTCGAATGTAGGCCGTCTGCGCCCACGACCAGGTCGAACCGGCGAGTGGCCGCCTTCTCGAAGGTGACGGCCACACCGTTGGCGTCCTGCGTGAGCGAAGTGATCGTGTCGCCGAAGAGGTATTCGGTCTGCTTTCTGGTGGCCTCGTAGAGGATGCGAGAGAGCCTGCCGCGCTGGATCTCCACCTCGCCGGAAAACAGCTCGGCGGGCATGTCGGCGATGACCTTGCCCCGGCTGTCGACGGTCGACATGGCGCCCATGTGCGTCTGCTGTCGCTTGACCTCTTCGAGGATGCCCATCTTCCTGAGCACGCTCATGTGCGCCTCGCCGCGGAAGTCGACGGAGTGGCCGCCTCCCCGCAGGTCAGGGGCGCGCTCGACGATCGTGGTGCGGTGTCCGTCGCGGTTGAGCCAGTACGCCAGGGCGGGGCCGGCGACGCTCGCGCCGGAGATCAGGATGTCCATGTCGAGAACTCTGTCCTGACGCGCTCACCGCGCTCTCACCAGTCGCTCACCGCGCTGATCGGCGAGGCGCCGATGACCTCTTCCGAGACACCGGCCAGGCGCAATGCGTCCGCCAGGCTGCCGGGAACCCGGCCGCTCAGCACGGCTGCCGCCGCCCGGAGCTCGGCTGCGCGTTCGGCATCCGATTCGAGGCGAGCCAGCTCCACGACGGCCCGCGCGCTCTCCGGCAACGCGCCCGAGCGGGCGGCTGCCTCGACCGCCTCATGGAAGCGGGCGAGCTCACCCGTGCACACGCCGAGCCCCCATGAGCGCGCGGATCCTGCCGCCCGAGCGCCTGACCCAGTGTGGGTCGAACCGCTCCAGCGCCTGCTCGTAGAGCGTGCGCGCCAGGGTCTTTTCGCCCGCCAGCAGGTGCACGTCGGCCAGCCCGCGCAGCGCGGCGGCCAGATAGGTGGGGCAGCCCGCCCGCCTGGCCAGCTCGGCCGCCCGCTCGTAGTCAGCTCGCGCGCGCCGGATCGTCGTGGATGCGGTAGTCACCCCTGTTGCACAGCAGGTCGGACACGTCCTGGTCGGCGCCGAGCTCCTCGGTGAGCGTGAGCGCCTCCTGGATATGACCGAACGCCTCGGCCGGATCGCCGCGGGTGTTGCAGAGCCAGGCGAGCGCCATCGCGCTGCCCCAGCGATCACCCTCGGCGCGGAAACCCGCGAGGGCGGCGATGAACTCCCACTCCCGACGCACCCGAACCGCCCTCCACCCGACCGTCTCCGACACGAACACGATCAAGCAGAAATCCCACCCAACCAGCCGAATTCACCCACCCGTGACGACCACGAACCGCAATCGTGATCACTCACACAGCTACTTTGGGGCTGGGGACGGCTTCGGGAGCTGAGGGCCGGCGGGGTCGTCGACGGACCAACCGGGGGCGGCGGGGGACTGCTGGGTGAGCAGGTCGGCGAGCCGGTGCACGGCGTGTTCGTCCAGCCGTGTCTCGCCGCGGTCGTAGCGCTGGGTGGTGACGGGAGAGGCGTGCCCCAGCAGCGCCTGGACCTTCTCCACCGCGACGCCCATGGCGAGCAGGAGGGTGGCGGCGGTGGCGCGGAGCATGTGCGGAGTGAGCTTGGCTGTGTCCAGGCCGGCGGCGCGGGCGGCGCGGCGCAGCGCGGTCTGCTGCCTCCAGCGGTCGAAGCTGCGGCCGTCGGCGCGCTGCAGCAGCAGGTCACCCGGTTTGCGGCCGGTCAGCAGCGGCCGCAGCAAGGCCATGGTCACCTCGGGCAGTGGCACCACGATGACGGCGCCGCCCTTGAGCCGGAAGCGGATCACCCAGTGGCCCGCCGAGCGCTCGATCCGCCCGACGGTCAGGCTCTCCAGTTCGCCGGCGCGCATCCCGGTGATGGTCAGCAACGCCACCGCGGCGGCGTCGGCCGGGTGCTTGGCGGCGATGGTCTGGGCGCCGCGCAACAGGGTGGTGCCCTCGGTCAGGTCGAGGGCGGGGGTGGTGCCGACCTTGCCGACCTCGGGCGCCTCGACCCACTGGGCCGGACTGTGGCCGATCACCTGGCGGCGGGCGGCGTAACCGTACAGCGATTTGAGGTTGGACAGGTGCCAGGCCAGCGTGGCGGGAGCCAGCGCCTTACCGCCGCGGTTCAGCTCGGCGGCCGGGCCGCTGCCGGTGCCGAGCTGGTCGAGGTAGGCGACCACGACGTCCTCGGTGACCTGCCACAGCCCAGCGCCCGGCGCGGTCAGCGCCCACCACCGGACGAACTTGGCCACCACGGCCAGCCGGTCGCGGCGGGTGGCGGCGGTCTTGCCGGCGCGCAGCCAGGCCGCCACCGTCGGCCAGCCGGCCCGCTGATGGGTCGCCGGGTCGTCGTGGCGGGGCAGCGCGTCGATGAGGTCGACGTCGGCTCCGGGCACCTCGCCGCCGTCGCGGCGGCGGCGCCTGGGGCGCAGCCCGGCGATGTCACCCACCGAGGCCACCAGCGGCGACGGCGGCGGCAGCGGCGGCTCGCCCGTCCGGCCGAGCGGGCCGAGGGCTCCGCCGCCGTATCCGCCGGAGCCCGCGACCGTCGTTGCGGCGGCGGGGTGGGTGGTGCTCGCGCCGGGACGCCACACCGTGGTGGGAACGAGCACGTCTTCTCCGCGATCGGTCTGTTTGCCGGTCATGGCCGGGCTCCCGACGTTCGACCTGCCGGGCCGTCCGTGGCGTCGGCCTCGGGCGCGCCGGGCGGAACCGGGCCGGGCTCCGGAGCGGCGAGATGGGCGGCACGGCGCTCCAGGAGTTCCTCCACGTCGCACACCAGCGGCGGCCAGGTGGTGGCGTCGGTGCAGATGGCCTCGAGCGGGAGTTGGCCGGTCAGCACGCTGAGCCGGGCGCGGACGTGATGCGGGACGACGACGGCCAGCCAGCCCGCGCACAGCCGCAGCGGATGCGCACTGTCCGGCTGGTCCAGATGGCAGGACATCCGGTGGCCGCCGAACATCTGCTCGGCCACCTCCAGGGTGTAGGCGCCGCCCCGGGTGTCGCCCTCGCCGGCCTGAATCAGCTTGCGGATGTCCTCGTCGCTGTAGGCGGTCAGATCGGCGTCACGCCGCCACGGGCACACCCGCTCGCCCCCGCACGGCCGGGACCGGAACTCCAGCGTGCCCGTCCCCTTTACCGCATCCTTCCGTGCGGGGGGCTGGGACTGCTGCGTGGCGCTGGCCTGCTCCGGGGCCTGGTCATGTGCTGCCATGAACGCTTCCTTCGTCACGTGCTAAGCCCTCCGTGCCGCTCGGCGAAGACGTCGGCCGGATCTCCAGCACCGGCTCGCCGGAACCGGGGAAGTCGGATTCTGTCGGGGGTGGCGCTTGCTCGATCAGGCCGGCCAGCCGATCGAGGGGCGTCCAGTTCCGCGGCCCGCCGATGCAGCTCGTCGACGACGTGCAGCAGCCGGCGGGTGTCGCCACTGAACACCGTGGCGTCGGCCTGAGCGAATTTGTCGTCGAGCGTTTGCAGCCGTTCTACGGCGGTAGCGCAGTTCCTCGGCGAAAGCGGCCCGCACGTTCCGCCGCTCCGGGGGTCAAGCCCTGTGTCAGGTAACGCCGGGTGGCTCATCCGCGCCTCCTCCAGTCTCGGGGCCTCTCCGATCGAAAGCCCTGGGCGCACCGGGGCCTCCGAACGGCCGACGATCATCGTATCTCACACAAGTGGAATTGTGTGAGATGTTTAAGTGAAGGCTTTAATCGTATCCGTATCTGCTCGAATGGATACGGATACGGAACGGATATGACTCTGCTAGGGTCTCTGGCATGAGTGAGCGTGAAGAGCTGGCGGGGCCAGCAGGGGAACGCGCCGGGGATTCCATCGTGGGACAGCTCGGGGGCTCACCCGCAGGCGCACCGTCCGATCTAGACAGGGAAGGTGTGCCGGAGCCGCTGTCCGGCCGGGTGGAGGAGGCGGTCGCCGCCGCGCGCGCCGCGCGTACCCGCGCGGCCGGCCGGCGGGCCTGCCGGTACTGCGGCGGCGCCCTGCCACCGGGCAAGCGCGCCGACGCGCTGGACTGCAGCGCCGATCACCGCACCCGTTACCACCGCGAGCGCGTCCCGGCCGAGACCGCCGCCGCCCGCGACAGCGGGCAGGTGCGCCTGGAACAGGCCCAGGCCGTGCTCGGGCCACTGGCCGACCAGATCGCCGCGGCGGCGGCCGGGCTGCGCGCCGATCTGGAGCAAGCCGTCACCGACACCCTCGCCGAGGCCCGCGGCGCCCGCGCCGACGCCGCGCAGGCGCGCCGCGAGAAGAACGAGGCCGACACCCGTGCCGAGCTGGCCGACCGCCGCGCCCAAGCCGCCCTGGACAGGCAAGAGGACGCCGAGCGGGAGCAGCGCCGCGCTCAGCGGGAGGCCGACAGCAAGGTCGACGCGGCCAAGGAGGACGCCCGTACCGCCTGGGCCCAGGTCGCCGAGCACGAACGCGCCCGCGGCGCGGCCGAGCAGGCCCGCGACGACGCCCTGCGTGAGCGGGAGCAGGCCCAGGCCGAGCAGCAAAGGATGGCCGCCCTGCTGGAGGATGCCCGGCGCGAGCTCGACCGGCTGCGCGCCGCGGCGGACGAGCACGCCCGGCATGCCGAGACCCTGCGGGCCGCGGTCGCCGAAGCCGACCTCGCCCGCGAGCGTGCTGAGCACGACAGCCGCCAGGCTCAGGCCCGGGCCGAGATCGCCGAAAGCCGCGCCGAGACCGCCCGGCAGGAGGCGACCGACGCGCGCCTGGCCCTGGTCGCCGCCCAGGGCGAAGCCGCCGCCGCCACGCAGCTGCAATCCCGCGCCGAGGACGAGCTGCGCCAGGCCGGCACCGATCGTGATGTCCAGCGCGAGCGCGCCGTGGCCGCCGAACAGCAGGCCCGCACCGCGCAGGCCGAACGTGAGCAGGCCGCCGGACAGGTGCGTGAGCTACGTGACCGGCTGGCCGCCGCGCAGGCCGCCGCCGGGCTGGTGCTGCCCGACCTCAGCTGCGACCTCGGTGACGGCGTACGCGGCGTGGCGCTGCCCGAGACCGGCATCGCCGTCGCCCGGCATCCGGATGGCGCCGTGGTGCTGCACCACCAGGGCCGGCAGATACGGCTCGGCGACGGCGAGCACGCCGCTGCGCACGGCCGCGCCCTGGCCGCCGGACTGCTCGCCGTCTCGTCACGCCAGTGAAGCTTTTTCATCTGTGGGCGAGCTCGTAGTTCTGCAGGACGGCGATCGCCTTGCATAGCTGACCTGCCTTGTGCGGGCAGCAGCGGAGGTTGCGGAGGACGCGCCAGCTCTTGAGCTGGGCGTTGGCGCGTTCACCCGGTCCCCGGAGCCGGGCGTGGGAGCGGTTGGCCGCCTTCTGCGACAAGGGCTTGTTGCGGCCCTTGTACGGCGTGGCCACCGGACCTTCGGCGCCTTGGTCGGCCTCGGGGAACATCGGTACAGCCGTTGGCGCTGAGAAGGATCATGGTCCGGTCGGCGTGAGGGTGCTGACGCGGTTCTCGTACTCGCGGCAGGCCTTGCGCTGGGCCGGGACCGTGGGGACGCCGTGTCCGCCGTCGAGCGGCTGGCAGCGGGCGAGGAGTGCGAGGTGCACGGCGGGAGGGCGCTGACGCGGAGTGTGTAGCCCTGGCCGCGTCGTACGGTCACGCCATGGTCGAGCGCATCCCGCTCGGCGGGCTCCAGGTGGGCCGCGCGGAGGAAGTCGGCGACCTTGCCCGGCATGTCGAGGGCGACCGGCAGCTCCGGCGCCGGGACGTCCTCCTCGATGGCGGCGTGGTCGGGCATGAGGTCAGCGACGGCCGTGCGGATGGCGCCGCGGCTTACGCCGTGTTCGTGGGCGAGGGCGGCGATCGAGCGGCCGTCCAGGTACGCGGTACGGACGCCCGCGGTCTTCGCGGACGCCACGGCGGGCCGGCGCCCGCCCTTGTTGCCCTTGGCCTCGGCTGCGCGCAGTCCGTCGTAGGTCAGCTCGCGCTGGAGGTCGCGCTGGAGCTCGCCGGCGGCGGCGAGGGTCTGCACCATGAACTTCACGGTGGACAGCAGCTCGCCGGTGCGCGGGTGGCGGGCGGTGAGGTCCATCGCGGAGAACGCGCCGTCGTGGATGCGGAGCGCGACCTGGTCGCGGTGGAGGACGTCGAGCACGTCGAGGATGTGCCCGGTACCGCGTACGAGGCGGAACATCTCGGAGATGTGCACGGTGTCGCCCGGCCGCGCGTGTTCCGCGCCATACTGCATGAGGACGTAGCGGGGGTGGCGGTCGTTGACGGTGTTGATCTTTGACCGACGGGCGGGTGGGGCATGTCCGGTTTCGTGTGCGACGCCACCGTGAGCACGCGTACCGGTCCCCGCCGTTGATCGTGGCATGTCGTCTGAAAGAGGGGGGCGTGGGCGTCCGGGCGTGAGTACGTGCGGCTCCCGGAAGCCCACGCCCTGCGCGGACGCCACGATCCGCATCGCGCCAGATCAACCCCGGCCGAGATCCGACGAGGTCACCGACCGCATAAACCTGGCGACATCGGTGATCATCCCCGCGATAATGGCCGACGTGGAAGAGGTCAAGGTCGTCGTCGCCCATTCCGAGCGCGCGACTCTGCGCGTCGGCGACGTGTTCCTGAAAATCGACGCCGATCAGACACGCACCGACGTCGAGGTCGAGGCCATGGCCATGGCGCCGATCCCGACTCCGGAGGTCCTGTGGCGCAAGCCGCCCGTGCTCGCGCTCGCCGCTCTCCCCGGCACGGCACTCGGCCGCCTCGGCGAGCCGTCGACCGCGTCGCCGGCGGCGTGGGCCGCGGCGGGTGCCGCCGCACGTACGCTGCACGACGCGCCACTGCCGCCATGGCCCGGCGGAAGCCTCGACGAGATCGCCTCGCACCTCGACGGCGAATGCGAGCGGCTCATCACGAACGGCGTCCTTCCCACCGACCTGGTCACGCGCAACCGCCGGGTTGCCGAGGCAGCGCTCCGGCCGTGGACACCGGTGTTCACGCACGGAGACCTGCAGGTCACCCACGTATTCGTCGACGGTGATGAGATCACCGGCGTGATCGACTGGTCTGAGGCGAGGCAGGGCGACGCCCTGCATGACCTGGCCATCTTGACGTTCGGACACGAGGAGCGCCTTGGTGACGTCGTCGCCGGCTACGGCACCGACGTCGACCTCGACGTGATCCGCGGGTGGTGGTCGTTGCGAAGCCTGGTGGCGGTCCGCTGGCTGGTCGAGCACGGTTTCGACCCGTTCTTGCCAGGCTGCGAGGTCGACGTGCTGAGATCCCGGATGTGAGGCTGCACGAGCCCGACGGCCACGAAATGCGGCCCGAATGCGTGCCCGTAACCGAGCGTAGGCGTTGACACGAAGACAGGCGGCGGGTAGCCGGCGGCACGCGGCTCCTTGGCGCATGCGATCTTTGTACGTCAGCGCGTGCCTGGCTCTGCAGCGGTGGATGGCCGGCTGCGCGGACGCGCCGTTCCCCACCCCGACCCCGGCGGCGCTGACCGAGGCGTTCAAGTGGAGCGAACGCCGCCAGGTCCGCAAGACCAGCACGGTCCAGCTGTTCTCCAACTTCTACGAGGTCGACCCCTCCTTGATCGGCCGCACCGTCGAGCTCGTCTTCGACCCGTTCGATCTGAACATGGTCGAGGTCCGCTGGAACGGCAGGCCACAGGGCATGGCGATCCCGCAGACCATCACCCGCAACGCCCACCCCAAGGCCAAACCCGAAACCCCGGCGGCGCCCGAGACGGCCTCGACCGGCATCGACTACCTGCGGCTGCTGGAGACCAGCCACGACCGGCAGGTGGCCACCGGCATCAACTACGCCGCCCTGATCGACCCTCGCCAGCAGGCCCCTGACCAGGCAAATGGTCACGATGTTGACGAAGAACAGCCCGGCGATGACGCGCCATGACCGGCGACGACGATCCCCAGCCCGGCCTCGACCCCGGCGGTGGCCCCGATGCCGGCGGCGATCCGCCAGCCGAGCCCGGCCCGTCCCAGTCCCTCGACCGGCCTGCCCGGCAGGCCGCCCCTCCGGTCCTGCCGACCCCAGGACCCGGCCCCTCCAGCGCCCGCTCCGCCCGCTTCCGGCGGCGAGAAAGTGATGACGACTCTCCCATGATGGACAAGCTCCAGGGCTACTTCGGCTTATCGAAGACCCCGTTCGGGCGGGGCCTGGCCCCCGGCATGCTGCACCGCCACGCCGCCCACTCCGAAGCCATCGCCCGCATCGCCTGGTGCGTCGCCGAACGGGCGCTGGGCGTGGTCACGGGTGAGGTGGGAGTCGGCAAGACCGCCGCGACCCGGGCCGCGATCTTCGGTCTCGACCCGGCCCGGCACATCGTCATCTACCTCGGCAACCCCGACGTCGGCGTACGCGGCATCCACACCGCCATCGTCACCGCCCTGGGCGGTGTGCCGAAGAACCAGAAGGCCACTCTGATCCCCCAGGCCAGCGACATGCTGGCGACCGAGCAGGCAGAGCGGGGCCGCACCCCCGTCCTGGTGATCGACGAGGCGCACATGCTGGCCCACGATCAGCTCGAGTCGGTCCGTATGTTGACGAATTTCGATATGGACAGCTCCTCCCCGTTCGCTACCACATGACCGGGATGACGACCGAGGAGACCGCGGACTACGTCCGGCATCACATGACCCTCGCCGGCCGCTCCGACCCGCTCTTCAGCGACGACGCCATCGCCCTCATCCACGAGACCGCCCGCGGCTATCCCCGCTCGGTCAACAACCTCGGACGGCTGTCCCTGCTGGCCACCTACGCCGCCGGCAAGACCATCGTCGATGAGGCCGCCGCCCGCACCGCCGTCAACGAATCCGCCGCGCCAGAGTGAGCATCACCGCGCCAGCGTGAACACCACGACCCCGCCCGAGCACCCTCGGCGAGGTCGTTCCACGCCAGGCCATGCTCAATGCCGGTGTCACCTTCGTCAACATCTTGAGTGACCGCTCACAGCGCGTACACGAGCAGCTCAGCGAACTTCGGACGCTCCAGTGGGTGGAGGCGGCTGGAGGTGCCCGCGGCCTCCTCAAAGACGACCGGGTCCTCGATCCCGGCTTCGTCCAGGACGAGGTTCTGACGGTCGGTCGACTGCTGGTCGGTCGACACCCGCTTGTAGATCAGGTTGGCCATGCCGCTCCCCGTGTCGGTGGCCGCATTCGACCCTGACTGTCAGCAAACCCTGTCATCATCCGCCATCGGATCTGATTGGATCGGCACCGCCGCGAGGCCGTGAAAAGTCCGGGTTCATTGGACGTCGGCCGCGCCTGTCGTCATTCGATCGTTTGACGACAGGGTTGGAAGCTGCGGGCGGAGTGTCGAAGGATGCTGACCGTCGGGTACGGGGGTGGTCGTCGTGCTGCAAGGCGCGCCATCAGTCCGAGCGGGGCCCTCACGGCCATCTTCGGATCAGTCCGTTCGCCCCCGCAGGGAGAGCACGGCGTGGAGTGCCGAGGCGCTGTCGAGGAGGGCTGCGGATCGCGTGGTGATACCGGCGTCCCTGGCGGCCAGCACCGAATCGACGTCCCGCGATCGGCGGGCGTTCCTGAGCTGCGGCATGAGGGCCCGGAGCGGTGTGATGCGGTATCCGGCCTTGCGCAACTGGTGCACGATCCGTGCGTCGCGAACCTGGGCCGGTGTGTAGCGTCGCGTTCCGCGCACGGGGTCGCGGTCAGGGACGACGAGACCCTCCGCATGCCAGTGCCGCAACGTCGAGGGGCGTACATCGAGGGCAGCGGCGAGTTCGGAGATGCTCATCGCGTCCGAGGCGCGTACGTCGTTGATCGACTCGCGGGAGATCGCGCGGGCGGCGTCCTTGGCCTGCCCCAGCTCGGCGCGCTCCCGGTCGAGTCGGGCGTGCGGGCCGCGTCGAGAAGGGCCAGGGCCTGCGAGACCGGGCACCGGTGGAAGGCCCGGACGATCTTCTTGGCCTCGATCGGCCCCACCGCCGCGGCGAGGGTCCGGTAGGCCAGGGCGGACTGCAGATGCACCTCGCCGTAGGTCCGGTATCCCGTGGCCGTGCGCGCCGCGGCTGGGAGCACCCCGTCGCGTTCGAGGTTGCGGACCTGTTGTACGGAGTATCCGACGCTGCGTGCGACATCAGCAGTCCGCATACCCACTGATTTGAGACTTGCCATGCGGAAACCCTATGCCAGAAGCGGTCCAGGACCAGAAGTCTCCACGAGCACTTCAATGGAACGCTGGAGCACATGACGAGTGAAGAGATCATCAGCTTCGTGGACGCCCTCGACGGCGTCCTGACCCTCAAGCCCGCACCCGGCGACGGCACGCCGGAGATCAGCTGGGGCGACACGTTCTTCTACTACGCGCCCGACGGCGTCACGCCGACCGCGTCCCAGCCCTTCGCGACCATCGTGACCAAGGACTACCCCGATGACGAGTCGTCCCGCCTGGACCGGCCGGACGCCTTCCGTGTGAACATCGCCGCCGGCAAGGACGCGTTCATCCGGTGGACCGGTCACGCGCCGCGCGAACCGGCCTCCGCCGAGGTCGACCCCGGCGCCGCCGACACCGTGATCGCGCACCCCGTGTACGGCAGCCTGGGCTGGCTGGCCGTGGTGAACCCGGGCGAGCGCACGCAGGCCGCAACACGTGAGCTGCTGCGAGCCGCCCACCACCTTGCACGCTCACGCCACGAGCGACGCACCGAACCGACAGCATGATGAAGGAGCTACGGTCTGCGGCGGGAGCGGATCGAGAGCCCCTGGCACTCACTCCTGTCCGTCGTCGTCCTCGTCCAGCGCAGACGCATCCGGGTCGCGCAGCGGCCGCAGGTCGCCGGCGGCCGGAGTCGAGGCGGTGAAGCTGTAGCGGCCGAGCAGATTCAGGTTGCGGTGCTTGAGCGGGGACAGCCGGGCGATGTCCTCGCCCGGGATCTCGTGGCCCTCGGCCTTCAACTGGGCGATGGCGGCGTCGATATACTTGGTCGTCCAGAGCACGATGGCGTTGAGGACCAGGCCGAGCGCGCCGAGTTGGTCTTCCATGCCGTCGCGGTACGCCTGGTGGATGGTGCCGCGCTTGCCGTGGCACACGTCGCGGGCGAGCTTGTGGCGGGACTCCTGCACGGTGAGCTGGCGGTTCATCTGTCGGCGGTAGGTGTCGTCCACCGGGTCGACCACGCGCAGCAGATGCTCGGTCTTGGCGATCCGCCCGTACTCCGCGAACGCGGCGCCCAGCGGGGTCGGGCGGCCGTCGCGGCCGAACATGCGCAGCAGGTCGTAGGCGCGGACCTGGTTGGTGACCAGGGAACCGGCGACCTTCAGCATGTCCGGCCAGTGCGTGATCACTTTGTTCAGGTTCACGCGGTTGCGGGCAAGGTCTTCCAGAGCGCCGTACGTGCCGGTCTCGATGCCGGACATCGTGGCCCGCCAGAACCGCTGGTCGTCCAGGTCGCGGAACCGCGGGCTGAAGTTGTAGCCGAGGATCTTGAACAGGCCGAACACCATGTCGGAGTACGAGGCGTTGTCGGTGGCCACCATCTCCGGCCTCACGCCGCCGTCCAGGTTCAGCAGCGCGTCCAGGATGTGCAGGGAGTCGCGCGGTGTGCCGGGGACGACCATCTGTCCGATGCCCGCGACCTGGTCGTTGACGGCGTTGAGCCAGGTGATGCCGCGCTTGAACCCGAAGTACTTCGGCGACGGCGCCGCGCTGACGGTGCGGACGGGGACGACGAACCGCAGCCCGTCCACCGAGGCGAGCAGCCCGTCGCCCCAGAACTTCACGATGGGCACCTCGGCCTGGGCGGCGATCAGCCGCGCGTTCGCCGCGGCGATGGTGTCGGCGCGCAGGTAGTACTGGTCGACGTGCACGAGCCGGGCCCGGGTCAGCGCTTCGTAGCCGGAGCTGACCACCGGGGCCAGGCCGATGTTGCACGCTTCCGACACCAGCAGCGCGACCACCGAGGTGGACAGGTCCTTCATCCTGGTCGTGCCGTCCCCGAGGTGGACGAACGCGTCGAGGAACCCGGTCCAGGCGTTCACCTCGAACAGCAGGTCCGGCAGGTCGATCTTCGGGAGCATCTTCTCGACCCGCTTGCGCAGCCAGGTGAGGGACTTCGGCTCGCCGAGCGCGCCGAGCTTGTCGACGTTCAGCTTCACCCGCCCGTCGTCCTGCACCTCGATGGAGACCTTCGCCGCCGGCCCCGCCTCCTCCAGGCGCTCGGCGAGCTGCTTCCACCCGGCGTCCAGGCCCCGCACCAACTCCGCCAGATGCTCAGTGACTGGCATGTCCAGGCTCAGCCCGGCCAGCACGTCCTCCTCGACCGCATCCCAGTCGGGCCCGTCCAGCAACCGGGCCCGCGGGTTGGACCAGCGGTGCGACGGGGCGGCGAAGACGTCACGGTTGTTCAGGGCCCGGTGCAGCTGCTCCAGGACGCACACCACGTACGCGTCCCGGTCCACCGCGCCCTGCGGCAGATCAGGGCTCGCGTACACGGCCCTGCGCCACGCGGGCGGCACCAGCTTGTCGTCCACCTCGCGCGGCAGCAGCGGCTTGACGCCCACCTTCCGCCGGGTCAGCGCCGGAAGGCTGCGGACCCCGGCCAGGACCCGCTTGCCCCCGCTCGCCGCGTCCAGCGCCTTCGACTCGCCCAGCAGCGACAGGAACGGACGCACCGTGGCGTACCGGGTCGCGAGCGCGGCCCGCATCGCGACCTCGGCCGAGCCCTCGTCCTCGGGCACCAGCGCGACCACCGTGGCCGCCGCGGTCATCACGGCGGCGTGCGGGGCGACTTCCTCCAGCGCCGCCCACAGCGCGGCCACGTCCACGTCCGTGCCGTGCTCCTCGACCAGCTCCAGCTCCTCGACCAACACCTTCGCCGCCCGCGCGAGCGTGCGTGACGCCTTCTCCAGTTGCGCCAGCGTGGACAGCCGTTCCTTCTCCGTCTTCCGCTTCGCCGTGCTCAACAGCCGGGTGGCCATGAGGACCTGGAACAGGTCCAGGGCCTCGTCGATCGCCTTCGCCTCCAGGTGCCGCATCACCGCAGTGAGCATCGCCGTGCGCTTGGGCTCGGCCGCCCGCTCCAGCAACGCCGCCTTCGACCCCAGCGCGTACCGGGCCAGCACCGCCATCCGGTTCGGCGGGATCTGCGACAGCTTCAGCCGCCCGAGCTGGAAAGCGCCGATCTCGTCCACCCGCTCCAGAGCGCGAGCGAACGCCGTTCCCGTCGTCCGCGTCGGCGGCCGGCGCAGCCGCTCCAGCTCCGAGAACCGGGAGTTCTCCGGCGTCTTCAGTGTCTCCACCAGGTCGCCGGGCAGCGCAGGGTCCGCGCGCCGGGCGGCACCCGCGACGGTGGCGTGCAGCCGCTTGTCCGCGACCTTGCGGACCTCCGACACCTGCCGCGCCAGCACGCTCACCCCGGGCAGCAGCACCCGGTTGCGGCGCAGCCAGCCCACCGCGTGGTCGAACAGCGCCTTCGGCCCCTCGGCGTGCGTCCACGCCCGCCCGTGCAGAAAGGTGCGGAACCGCCGCGACCACTCCGGGTCCTCGTACTCGTGGTACTCGTAGGCGTCCCGGATCTCCCACGCGTGCTCGTACGCCGTCTTCGACCGCTCGGTGTACCGCTTCACCACCGACGGGTCCTCGATGCCGAGCTGCGCGGCCAGGTGCTCGACCACCGGCCAGGGGGCGTCGAGCGGGTCGTCCGGGAGGAACCGGCCGATGTAGCGCACCGTGCACATCTGGAGCGCGAAGCCGAGCTGGTGGTGCGTCGAGCGCCGCAGCGCGATCAGATCGCGGTCGACGTCGTCCAGGAAGAAGAACCGCTCCAGTTCAGGGCGGGTCGGCTCCTCGGCGAACTTCCCGTACGCCTCGGCCTGCTCATCAGTCAGAAATTCCACTGGCACGACCGGACCGTAGCCAGTCCCGGCACCTGCCCGACGATCTTTCCGTGAAGCCCAGCGGAGCGCTCAGCCTGTGTGCTAGCCGACCATGATCCTTCTCAGCGCCAACGGCTGTACCGATGTTCCAACTGCCGCCAATTGCATTGGATGCGAACTCGCGACAGTCGGCGAATCTCCCGGAGAAGCAAGGGCAATCGTGCTGCGGACCTGCGGACTTGAGCGTGGTCTCGGGCAGTGACGATACCCGTGTCTCGGACCTCATCGCGGTCTACGTAGGGGGTTGACCTGGGACTCCGTCGGCGACTCGCATAGGATGCGGTTTTCTCGCGTCTGATGCGAGTCACGGAGGGTGGTGAATCGGTGGGGTTCAACGGGTCGATACCAGGGGCGGCCGGGCTGCACCTGGTCGACGGGGTCGCCTTGCTGCGGCCCGAGGAACAGGTCTTCACGGCGATGCTGACTGGGTTCGCCAACCAGCAGCTCGCCCGGAACCTGGCCCAAACGACAGTCGAGGGCCGGGAGAACACGGTCAAGGCGTTCGCGGCCTACGTGAACACCTATCCCTGGCTCTGGACGCCGGCGATGGTTGACGAATGGCTCGGGGACCTGCGTTCACTGCGGGACCTGAAGCGCTCCACGATCCGCTCATACTCGGAGGCCGTGCGGGCGTTCTGCCACTTCATCACCGATCCGCTCTATGAGTGGACGGCCACCTGTGAGGAGCGGTTCGGGACCCACCCGGTTCAGGTGGTGCACGAGTGGAACACCGCGGTGCACGTCCAGGACAACGAGGCGGACGCCAAGAAACGCGCGTTCACCAAGGCCGAGCTGCACGCCTTCTTCGCGCACTGCGACGACGAGGTCGCCCGCATCCGGGCCTTCGGCCGCAAGGGCTGGCTGCCCGCCTTCCGCGACGCGACGCTGTTCAAGACCGCCTACGCCTTCGGGACGCGGCGCAACGAGACTCGGATGCTCGACGCCGCCGACTTCGGCCGCAACCCGCACGGCGGCGAGTTTGGCGAGTACGGCCGCTGCCAGGTCCGGTTCGGCAAGGCCAAGAAGGGCTCGCCGCCCAAACGCCGCGGGGTTCTGACCGTCTTTGACTGGACCCCGGACGTCCTGGACGAGTGGTTCACCGAGGTCCGCCCGCTGTTCGGCACCGACAACAACCCGGCAGCCTGGCCCTCCGAGCGGGGCCTGCGCATCGGCTGCCAGCGCCTCAACTCCCGCTTCATCGCCTACCGCAAGGCCCTCGGCCTGGACGACGGGCTCGACTTTCACTCCTTCCGCAGGTCCTACGTCACCCACCTGATCGAGGACGGCTGGGACCCGCGCTTCGTCCAGGAGCAGGTCGGCCACGAACACGCCAGCACCACCTCGCTCTACACCTGCGTGTCCTCTGACTTCCGTACCCGCACCCTGCGGCGGCATCTGGACTCCACCATCGCCGCCGCCCTCCAGACCCAGACCGGGAGGCAAGCATGAAACGCAAGGTCGGCTACACCTGGCGACTGCGCGAGGTCATGGCCCAGCACCAGATCTTCACGGCCACCGAACTGGTGCCGCTGTTGCGCGAACGCGGCATCGACCTCTCCGCCTCCCAGGTGCACCGTCTGGTCTCCGGCACCCCTGAACGCCTGTCGTTGCAGGTCATGGCCGCGCTCTGCGACATCCTGTCCTGCACCCCGGCCGACCTGGTGGCCACCACCGCCGAGAACGCCGGCGTCCGCAAGACCGCCACCGGCGACCTTCCCACCCCGCCTTCGAACGTCGCGAAGCTCCGCCCCCGCGCGGCCCGCATCCTGCCCGACGCATGACCCGCCCCTACGCCACCGACGAACAGTACGAGCGCTGGTTCATGGCCGATTGCTGCCGATGCGGTCTCCGCAGGCACAAGGCCGGCACCTGGCCGGACGGATACGTCTGCCGGACCTGTTCGGACCGAGCTGTCCGGACACGGGGGATCTGCCCGGGATGCGGCGAGGACCGGGCCCTTCCTGGGCTCCGTCCTGGTGACGGGGCCGCGATCTGCACCACCTGCGCCGGCTTCTCCCAGACCTTCGACTGCTCACGCTGCGGCTTCGAGGGCAAGCTCCTACGCGGTCGGCTCTGCGAACGCTGCACGCTCACCGACCGGCTCACCGCACTCCTCGACGACGGCACGGGCCGCGTCCGTCCCCCGCTGGTCCCGCTGTTGGACCTGCTGGTGACGATGGACAAGCCCGGAAGCGGACTGGCCTGGCTGGACATGCGTCGCGGGCAGCTGGGAAACGCCTCGCAGCTGCTTCGTCGACTCGGCCTGGGCGAGATTCCGCTGACCCACGATGCGTTCCACGAACTCCAGCCCTGGCGGGCAGCCTCCCACCTGGAAGAACTCCTCATGGCCTGCGGAGTCCTGCCCGCGGTCGACAAGCACATCTGTTCTTTCCAGCGCTGGCTCCCCGGCCATCTCGCCGACATCGCCGAACCCGAGCACACCAAGACGATCAAGCTCTTCGCGACCTGGCACGTCCTCCCCGGACTACGAGCCCGAGCCGAGCGGAGCCACATCACACCCAGCATCCGCCGCTTCGCCAGCGAACAGATCAAGTACGCGACCGCCTTCCTGCAATGGCTCGGCGAGCGGAACACCACCCTCGCGTCGTGCGGCCAGGTCGACATCGACGCCTGGTTCGCCGAGAACGCCGAGCACGCCCGCACCCGGCTGAGAGGCTTCCTCAACTGGGCCATGCAGAGCCGTCACTGCCGACGTTCCCTGACCATCCCCACAATGAAGATCTCCCGCCGGCCCGCACTGAGCGAAGACGAACGCCTCGCCGCCCTGGGCAGACTTCTGATCGACACGGAGATACCGATGCGACTCCGCGTCGCCGGAGTCATCGTTCTTCTCTACGCACAACCGCTGAGCCGCGTCGTCCGGCTCACCCTTGACGACGTCATCCGCAACGGCGACGCCGTGCTGCTACGACTCGGTGAGCCACCCTCGCCCGTCCCGGCGCCGGTCTCCGCCCTGCTGCTGGAGCACATCACGAACCGCGGCAACATGAACACCGCGACCAACCCGACGTCCCGCTGGCTCTTCCCCGGCCGCCGGACCGGCCAGCCGCTCGGCCCCAACCACCTGTCCGCGCTCCTGAACGAGGTCGGACTCCCAATCGCCGCCGCCCGCGGCGCCGCCATCCGACAGCAACTCCTCGAACTGCCCGCACCTGTCGTCGCGGACGCTCTCGGCTACCACGACAAGACCACCAGTCGCCTCCGCAACGAGACCGGCGGCACCTGGAGCCGATACGCCGCCGGAGACCACGGGAGGTCACCGGTCGGCTGGGCACCCAAAACAACCGGCGAGAGTTGATTTCGCGAGCCCATTTGTCATCGGTGTGATGCGAGAACTCGGCCTTCAGGTGATACGAACCGGATCACAGGACACTAGCCCTGCCGTTCCAGCCATTCCGAAATCACCTGGTTGGTTTCTTCTGGCATTTCCTCCTGGATCCAGTGACCGCAGTCCAGGCCGACCACTTCCACGTTGGGCACGAACTCTGCCAGTCTTTCGAACCTCGGGATCGCGAAGTCCTGGTCGCCGTAGATCATGAGGGCGGGCTGCTTGATGATCGGGTCCGCGTCCGCCAGCTGGTGCCAGTTGCGGTCGAGGTTCCTGTACCAGTTGATGCCGCCCGTGAATCCAGACGTCTCGAACGCGGAGACGTAGACGGCCAGGTCGCTGTCGCTCATGATGGGCTCACCGAGTGGTGTTTCCGCCTCGGCGAGGTTGATAAATGCCATGCCCGGCTCAGGGGGTGCGGGGGGCACGTTCTTCCGGTAGAGGTTGCGGAGGAACTGGGAGGTGTTGGCATCGAATGCGGCGTCCGCGACGCCCGGCTGCCGGTTGAAGTGGACGAAGTAGAAGTCGCCGCCGAGGAAGGTTTCCATAACCTCGATCCACGGCGTTTCTCCGCGCTCCTGGTAAGGCAGGCTCAGGTTGATCAGCTTGTTCACCCGGTCGGGGTGCAACAGGGTCAGTCCCCAGACGACGAACGCACCCCAGTCATGGCCGACGAAGGTGG
The DNA here is from genome assembly GCF_044547985.1 of Nonomuraea sp. NPDC052265. Taxonomy (NCBI): domain Bacteria; kingdom Bacillati; phylum Actinomycetota; class Actinomycetes; order Streptosporangiales; family Streptosporangiaceae; genus Nonomuraea; species Nonomuraea sp. NPDC052265. The sequence continues at coordinate 43,551 of NZ_JBIUBJ010000034.1, read as the reverse complement.
CGTCCTCGTAGCCATAGTGGTCCAGGAGCGCGACGAGGTCACCCGTCAGGTGTTCGATGTCGTAGTCCGTCACCTCGGTCGGGCGGGATGAGTTGCCATAACCCCGCTGGTTCGGTGCGATGACGTGGTAGCCAGCCGCTGCGAGGACGGGCATCAGGTGACGCCAGGAGAAGGCGTGCTCCGGCCAGCCGTGGCAGAGCACGATGGGCTTTCCCTTGTTTTCCCGGCCTGCTTCGAAGACTTCGAGCTCCACACCGTTGACCTGGATCAGGGTGGGCTCGGGAAATTCTGCTTGATTGATCACTGCTTTTCCTCTCTGGGGGCGTTCGCTGGCGGTCGACCTCCTCGATGAGGTCATGTCGCCAGCTTGCTATCCAAACCGGTCACCTCATGACCGGTTTTTATGAGAGTTTTGTCTGCATGCGATCCGATCGGCTGGTGGCCATACTCCTCTTGCTCCAACGGCGCGAGCAGGTGACAGCCGCAGAGGTCTCCCGAGAGCTGGACGTCTCCGAGCGCACCGCCCGCCGTGACCTCGACGCCCTGGCCATGGCCGGGGTGCCCGTGTACTCCGTGCAGGGCCGAGGCGGCGGCTGGCGCCTGGTGGGCGGCGCTCGTACCGACCTGTCCGGGTTGACCGCCAGCGAGGCACGCGCCCTGTTCCTGGCTCTCGGTCCGGCCTCGGACGCGACGCCGGCGATGAAAGCAGCTCTGCGCAAGCTCGTCCATGCTCTACCGAAACCCTTCCAGGTGCAGGCCGAGGCAGCAGCGTCGTCGCTGGTCGTAGACCCGCAGCGATGGGGGGCGAGCCGGATCGAGCACCGGCCGCCTCGCTTCCTCGACGAACTCCAGGACGCGGTGATCCGCGGCGTCCAGGTGTCGCTCGGCTACGTCGACAGCAAAGGCGTCGAAACCCGGAGAACCGTCCACCCGCTGGGCATCGTCGCCAAAGGTCCTGTGTGGTACCTCGTCTCCAACACCGAGACCGGCCGACGGATCTTCCGGATCGACCGCGTGTCGTCCGCCGACCCGACCGGCGACCCTGTGCACCGACCCGGGGACTTCGACCTTGCCGAGAGCTGGAATGAGATCGCCAAAGAGGTCGATCGCAAACGAACGCCGCTGGAGGTCCAGGCGGTATGCACACCCGACGGGATAGGCATACTCCGGATGGCGCTCGGCGACCGGCTCGACGTGGGAGGTTCCACGACCGATGGCCGCATCGAGGTCGTGATCCGCGGCCCCAATGAGTACATCCTCGCCGGCGAGCTCTCCGGGCTGGTCGAATGGGTCGAGGTGACCGGCCCTCCGGGGGTCCGAGACCACCTGGCCTCGATCGGCAGCGCCCTCGTCGAACGATACGGCCAGCCGCGCACCAGCGGAGACCTTCACCCGTCTTGAAGCGGACGAGGCAGGGCTTCGAGAACAGTTCCGCTCAATAGGCTGGGTTTGTCCGTTCCGGCAGGAGCCCGGTCACGACGCCGGCGGGTCCGCTGGCCTGGCTCTCTGCGGGTGGACCGTCTCGTGCCGGACCAGCATCGCCACGCACTCGGCGATCTTCCGGGTTCGCGTCTCGGCCCGCTTGACGGCATTGACCCGGCTGATGAGGGCGAAGCGGTTGGTCTTGGTGAGTACCTCGAACATCGCCTGCGCCGCTGGGTCGGCGGCGATCGCGACGCGCAGGTCGGCCGGCACCTCCGCTTCCGATGACGGCGCATAGGCGGCCGTCCACCGCCCGTCGGCCTTCGCGGCGTCCACCGCGGCGCGGCCAGCGGGCAGCATCAGGCCGGCCGCCTCCAACCGGGCCACGTTGGCGACGTTGCGCTGGGACCAGACGCTGCGGGGCCGGCGCGGGGTGAACCGCCTCCAGGAACTCCCCTCGTCGCGCTTGCGGGCCTGCCCGTCGATCCAGCCGAAGCACAGTGCCTCGTCGACCGCCTGCTGCCAGGTCAGCGTGGTAACGGAGCCGCCCTTCCTGGTCAGGGCGAGCCACACGCCAGGAGAGGCGGTGTGGTTGTCCAGCAGCCACGCGCGCAGCGCAGCGCCGTCAGCAACGATCAACTCATCCAGCTCGGTTCCGGTCACCACCGCAGGTTAGTGCCGCAACCAGGTGTCGCGACCTGTCGGGGTGACTCGTTGAGCCCGCGGCGTCGATGTCGGCCTGGCTCGCCCTCGCCGACGCCACCGTGAAGAACGGCTGCCCTCTCCGGTCAGCTCAACGACCTCGGCGTCCCCACAGCCGCCGCCCGGACCGGAGCGATCCGCCACAGTGGGTCCTGGAGATGCCCGCCCCGTCGTCGTCGACGCCCTCAGCTACCACGACGTCATCGCGACCCGCCTCGCATCCGAGGTCGGAGAAGACTGGAGTCGCTACGCCGACGACCACGTACGGTCACCAGCAGGCTGGGCCTCAGGCGGAACTGGCGACAGTTGAATAGGCGAGCCCACCAGTATCAGGCCCCATCCTCGCCTCAGAACATGATCCTCAAGCTCGCCTCGCCTTGGTTCCTGACCAGGCATGATGCCGAGCCCTAGTGACACGCCGTATCAGCGTTATCGGCGGCGTCCTCGCAGCTCAAGCCACAGATCCGTGTGCTCTTCCCCTCACACATCTGCGGAACGCGGGTACTGGCCTGCGATTTCATCGAGACCATCACCCTAAACGGACAGCGCCAGTACATCTTGGCCGTCATCGAGCACACCACCAGGCGCATCCGGGTGCTCTCGGCACCACCGCGCACCCGAGCGCCAACTGGGTCACCCAGACGATAAAGAACCTGATGATGGATCTGGACGATGCAGGCTGCTGGGCGCGCCTTCTGATCCGCGATCGGGATGGAAAGTTCCCCGCCCTCATGGACGAGATCCTCGCCCAGGCCGGCATCCAGACCGTACTCACCGGCATCCGGATGCCCCGAATGAACTCAATCATGGAGCGGTGGGTGCAGTCATACCGCCGTGAACTCCTCGACCGCTGCCTTCTGTGGAACGAACGCCACCTGCGGCACGCTCTTCGCGAGTACGAACAGTTCTACAACCAGCACCGAGCCCACCAAGCCCTGGGCCAAGCGGCTCCGCTGCGCACCATCCCCGATCCGATCACGGATCCCGAGCAAATCATCGACCTGAACATACGCCGACGAGACCAGCTCGGCGGCACCCTCCACGAGTACTCACATGCCGCTTGACCTGCACGGATGGAATTATCGGCAGGCACAACCCCGGTGAAGCACAACTACTGGCGCCCACGGACGTGAGCGCGCAAACAGACGACCACGGGCTCCTGTCCGCCGAGATGCGTTGACAACACCTCAGCTACCAGGAGCCCGCTCCCATCCGCAGGAGAATCACTCGAAGATGCCCTCAACCAGGGCCCTTCCGGTCCCGACCTCAGCGACCGATTCCTCCGTCAGCAGGCTCTCAGTGACGGGCAGGCCGGCGGGCGGCTGCATCAGCGAGGTGAACCTGCCGCTCTCCAACCACGGACCGTCGCCGGTCAGGCTGCGGGGCACCACGGTGACCTCGATCAGCACTGGCGGTCGCCCGGCAGGGGTGAGTCCCTCGAGGTCCATGACCGCCCACGTATGCATCGTGGGGCGATCGGCTCCGTTTGGCGGCGGGGGTCAGCCGGAGCGTCGCTTCTCGTACTCGTCGATGACCTTGCCCAGCTTCGCCAGCCGCTCAGTGAACCACACGTTCTCCGCGCCTGTCGCGGGCCGGTTCGAGTCGACGTACTGGTAGCCGAGGTTGGAGAACATGGCGACGATGTACGTACGGCCGCCCTTGCCGGGCAGGGCCTTCACGATCCCCGCGTCGGCGCCGGAGTTGTTCACCCAGCCGTTCTTGTGGGCGTACGTCACCTCGGCCTTCTGGTTGCACGGCCGCACGTCGTGGCCGTAGGAGATGCCCTGGCCGGGAATCGTCACGGTGCCGTCGGCGCCGATCCACCGCGAGGGCGTGAGCTGCGGGATGCCGCGGGCGGGATAGTCCGCGCCGCACCAGTTGGTGGTGGAAAGGGCGACGTTCATGCCCTGCTCGCTCAGCCTGCTCCTGAAGAACGTGCGGGAGGCGTCGCTCAGGATGTCGGCGGTGACCGTGGTGCCGCCCGGAGTCGTCCACAAGGTGCCCGCCCCGCCGTTGACCAGAATCAGCAGCTTCGCTGTGTCAAGCGAGGTCATGGTGACGGGGTTCCCCCACCGCGCGCCGTTGTCGGGGTTGGTGTTCTTGAGCTGCAGCGTCTCCAGACCGAGCTCCTGGAAGGTCTGGTTGAGGCCGTTCACCGCGCCCTTGTCGTGCAGCAGCTTGACCATGGCGCAGGCGGCGGCGTTGGAGGACCAGGTGAGCGCGGCGTCGAGGTAGTTGCGGACCGTGTCACTGCTGGCAGGGCCGCACAGGGAGCTGACCGTGACCGGCTGGTAGGCGTAGGTGTCGTCGAGCGAGATCTGGCCCTGGTCCACCAGCCGCAGCACCCCGAAGGCCGCCATCAGCTTCAGGACGGACGCGGGGTAGGGGCTCATGAAGTCGATGGGGGCGTTCTCGCGGCCCGGCACGATGTCGATGCTGCCTTGGCCGCGGTTGGCGTACCAGCCGGCGTCGTCCCACTGCCTCCAGCGGACGGCCGTGGTGTGCAGCTCGTCGTCCACCGGCACGGCCTTGCCGTCCGGGTACTGCGGGCTCATCAGCACGGTGCCGGAAGACAAGGGCCGGCCGAGCCTGTCCAGCTCGATGACGGTCAGGTCGACCTGGGGCTGCTGCGTGATCGGCGCGGCGGCTGCGGCCGCGCGCAGGTCCGCCTTCTGCGGGAACTGCTTCGTCTCCTTGTCGGCGCCGTCGCGCCGCAGCGCGTCCAGGTCGGCCGTGCTCGTCGGCGGGTTGGTGTCCAGCACCTGCTCGAACTGCTGGCGGCCGAGCGCCTGCTGCAGGAAGTGCGCCAGAGCGCTTACGGAGCCGTTGTCCACCTCCGCGTTCGCGGGGAGCGGCGCTACGAGGCCTCCCAGCAGCACGGCTGTAGCGGCGAGCCCGGAGAGAACACGCCTCCGACGACTTGTAGATCTAGTCAAAATCACCGGATCCACTCTAGTCAGAATGATCTAGGTGATCTCGTAGATATGAAAAGATATTGCGATAAGTGCGGCTTGCAGTCTCTGAGAGGCTGCTGACGGAGGATTTGGTCGCTGAGGTCGGGACAGGCGCACCTCGTCGCGGCGGTGCCGGTTGATGAGGTTGGTCGCGATGCCGTACAGCCAGGGGGGGCGCTGCGGTGGCTCAGGTCGAAGCGGCGGCGCCGGCGGAAAGCCAGGGCGAACGTCTCGGCGGAGATGTCGTCGGCAGCGTTGCGGGCCGAGCCGCCGGGAGGCGTACCGATGGATCTCCGCGTAGTGGGCGTCGAAGACGGCGCCGAAACGCTCGGGCTCGTCCCAGGGCCGCTCGATCGCCACGGCGTCGTTCTGCGACGGTGTGGCGGCATCCGGAGGAGCGGTCAGGTGTGGCTCATGCATGCAAAGGCCTTGCGGTCGTGGGGACGTCGGTCACCTGTTGTTGTCCGGAGCCCGCGGTCGCCTTCCCCTGAATTTTGCCGAGGCCGGACGGAAGCAGTCAGTTCGTCCCGGATCTTGTACCGCTTCAGAACTCGTACACGTGGTTTGAGCTGGTGTTTTATCGGGTCTGTTATGCGGCTCGGTGGTACTCGTTGATGGCTCCGCTGAGCAGCTTTCGGCGCTGTATCCGGCCTTCCAGAGGCACCACGACGCGCTCGCCTTGATCGGGTGGGCGTTGTTGGCGGGACTGGTGCGGGCGGTGCTCGTTGTAGTGCTCGGCGTACTCCTTCAGGACCGATCGAAGGTGGCGTTCGCCGTAGATCAGCATGCGGTCGGTGCATTCGGCTCGGACGGTGCGGATCCAGCGTTCGGCGTAGCAGTTGGCTCGGGGTGTCTGCGGCGGCGTCTTCATCACCGTGATGCCCAGGCTGGTGAAGACCTCGTCGAAGGCGGCAGTGAACTTCGCGTCCCGGTCACGGATGAGGAACCGGAACGAGCCTGCCCTGTGCCCGAGGTTCATGAGCAAGTTGCGGGCCTGCAGGGCGGTCCAGGTGCCGGTGGGATGGGCGGTGACTCCCAGGATGTGAACGCGTCGTGTTTCCACCTCCATCACGAACAACACGTACAGGCGCTTCAAAGAGATCGTGTCGATGTGGAAGAAGTCGCAGGCGAGCAGTCCTTTCGCTTGCAGCCGTAGAAACGTCCGCCAAGAGGTGTCGAGGCTGAGTGGTGCTGGCCTGTGCCAGCGTGAACGCAGGATCCGTCGCACGGTCGATTCGCTAACCTGCACGCCGAGGCGAACCAGTTCGCCATGTACCCGCCGGTACCCCCACCTGGGGTTCTCGCGGGCCAAACGGAGGACCAGGTCTCGGATCTCTTTGCTTGTTCCGGGACGGCCAGTGCGGTGAGGGTAGGTCCATGCGCGTTTGATCAAACGCCGATGCCAGGCCAACAGGGTGCCTGGAGCGACCAGCCGATGAGCTCGCAGCGCCGTCGGCAGGAAACGGACCAGCGCCGCCAGGACCGCTCGATCAGCCCAGTCCGGCTTCGGCCGGTCGACCTGGCGCTTCAATACGGCCACCTCATGGCGGAGCACCATGATCTCGACATCCTTGGACGCATGCCCACGTCCCAGCAACACCAGCCAGCCAATCACCCGAATCAAGGTCAGATACAGCAGACGAACCGACACAAGTTCCGATCTTGCCCTACCGCCTTCGCTGGTCAAACCCGCAGATCAAGCCACGCGATGAGTAATGAAGCGGTAGAGGGTGCGCAGCCAGGGGTCTGCGGGCAGCCCGTCGGGGCGGGTGCGGCGGGCGTAGTCGGCCATCGGGGTGTGCGGCTCGTGGTGTTTGCGGGTGGGGCGGACCGGGGCGGCCAGCTGGTCCAGGCCGGCGGTGCGGGCGGCGTGCTTCATCGCGGCCAGCAGCCGGTCGGCTAGGCCGGTGCCGCGCTGGCCGGGCGCGACCCAGATGCTCAGGGCGCCGAGCGTGTCGGGCGGGGTGCCCGCCTGGAGGTCGGCGTGGGCCCAGGTGAGGGTCTCATCCCAGCCGCCGTCGGGCGGGCGGCCGCGGCCGGGATGATGCAGGGCGAACGGCACGGCGTACCCGTTTCCCGCTACGGCTCCGTCGGGGGTGGTGGCGATCCGGGTGAACTGGGGAAAGTGCTGACGCAGGCCGGTCAGGGCGGCCCAGCGGCCAGCCATGTCGCCCTGGAGGAAGGGCAGCTCGGGCCCCTGCTGGAGTGGGCGTAGCCCGGCCAGGTCCGGGTGTTCGGCGTGGGTGGCGACTGCTGCCTGCGGCGGCGGGGTGGGCCGAGGAGTGGGCCGAGGTGGGCTGAGCGTCGCGGCCGCCGCCTGGGCGAGCTTGCGCCTGTGACCTGGCCTCGGGTCGCCGCTGGGGGCACGGCAGGGGTGGTTGAAGCGCCGGTCCAGGTTCGCCGGGCAGGGGCGACAGTGCAGGGAGGAGGCGGGCGGTGGCGGCGGGCAGGTCGAGGTAGCCGTTCAGGCAGCGTTCGGGCTTGCCGTGGGCCTGGGCGGGGTGCAGGGGCGGGCAGTGGCCAGCAGCGCGTCACCTACCGCGAGCGCGTCCGGCACCTGTCCGAGGTGGCGTTGCAGGGCCAGCAGGAGGGCGGCGGCGCCGGTGACCAAGGCGACGGCCACGCAGGTGCCCTTTTGCGCCTTGATCCCGCCGTCGGGGTGGGCACCGTAGACGGACCTGGCGGCTCAGGACATGTTCGGGAGCGGAGAGTCAACAACGCCAACAATCATCGCGAGGTCAATTACGACACCAACGAGCGCGAGCCGCCTCGTCAGATGCCCAGCGCAGCGAGGTGGCGGGAGGGACGATGACGTCGCCAGGCGACGGCCAGGAAGGCGATCAGTCCGAGGACGGGCAGGGTGCAAAGCGCCCAACTCAGAGCCAGCGGTGGGCCGGGCTGATCGAGGACCGTGACGTTGTCTAGAATGCCTGTTCCCTGTCCCTGGGGTCCGTTGATGGCGAAGGTGAAGCTCCACTTTCCGGCCGTGGACAGCGATTGGACGTCCAAGCCCCAGACGTCGCGTTTGCGTGGATGGCGAGACAGCGGGCCCGTCCCGCGCCTGCCCCCTTTCATGCTGGGGCCGGTCATGCTGAGGGTGCCGGATTTGCCGGTCAGTCCCCCGTCAGGGGCGAAGGTGAAGTCCAGCGACTGCATGGCGCGCAGCGGCCACGTGGAGAAGCCCACGGTCAGGTGGTACGGGCCGGCCTGCACCTGCTCGGTATGCACAACCTCGACCGGCGAGTACGCCTGCTCGGGCTCCGCCGGCGCGTAAGCCTTGGCGGACGGGGCCGAGACCGGGATCACAGCTGCCATGATGCACACGGCGAGAAGCAGGCTGCGGGCGAGGTGCTTCGGCGCGTAGCGCGTGGCGCGGGCCGGTCGCGGCCGTGGCAGCAGGTACGTTCGGACGTGCATCTGGTCAGCGACCTTCCTGGTCGGCGGCGGGGGTGTTGAGGCGCAGCAGGACGGCGAAGCGGGCGGCGAGGTAGCCGGCTAGGGCACCGAACGCCAGCCCAAGGAGCATGTCGATCAGCACCGTGGTCGCCGATGTGGTCGCCTGGCCCATCGGCCCTCTCCCCGCCCCTGCGCGCAGCATCGACGTCTGCACGAGCGTGGATAGGCTCACCACCACGCCGCCGGCGGCACCGACGAGCTGCGGCAGCCAGCGGGCCGACCAGCCCCGGCCACGCCCCAACCAGAGCAGCCTCTCGATCACCAGGGCCGCGGCGAGCATGAACATCGGTATGCCGGCCGGAAGCTGAGGCGCCATGTCCATGAGGTTGTCCCGCAGAGGCAGCCCGACGTAGTCGGCGTATGCCCTCGAGGCCCACGGCGAGAACCACCAGAGAATCAGCTGCATGGCGCCGAGGACGACCGCGATGGACAGGGCCACCTGTCGGTGCCGCAGGGTGATCGCTCCCATGAGCACGAAGCAGACGGCGAAGAAGACGGTGCCCGCGAGCTTGGGGTCGAGAGGAAGAGGCGTTCTCTGGAAGGCGTACGTGGTGATCGGGGTGAACGTCGTCAGCAGGGGGATGCTGACGATCAGCCCGATCCGCCCCCCGCGCTGCGCGCGGGCGGCGGCGAAGATGATGACGCTGCCGACCATGGTCAGGCTGATGGAGATGAACAGGGCGATGTGTGGCGGGGAGTCCAGTACGGCGTCGAAGCCGTACAGGGAGTGCCACCACAGGTCGAGTAGGCCGTAGAGCAGGAATAACGCGCCGCCGGTCCCGGCGACGAGGTATCCCAGGGGCGCGGTGAACATGCCGCCGAGAACCCGGACCGGACTGCCGCCGGCGGCGGGGTCGGCGGGGCGCCCGGCCCGTTGGGCGAAGGTGGCGCGCAGCACCATCACCAGGCTGGCGATGCCGGCGATGGCGCTGCCGGAGTACAGGATCAGGTGGGGCAGGGTGAAGAAGGTGTCCGGGCCGACCTCGATGTGCCACTGCAGATCCCAGCTGAGGCCCACTGTGGACATCAGCGTTCCGGCCAGCACGGTGTACGCGCCGACCACGCCGGTCGCCGGCCGGTCGGACGGAGAGGGCCCGCCTGGGACGGTCGGCGCGGATTCGGGAACAGGATCCATCGGACATGCCTTTCTCGGAATGGGTGTGCGCGACTAAGGGGAAACCGTGAGCGGGAAGACGAGCCGGTCGCGGCGGCCGTCGCCGTCCATGGCGACGAGGAACTCCCACCGGCCGGGCATCATCAGCGGAAGGCCGGCCACGTGGTAGCTGTTGTCGGAGACGCGTATGGCAGGGAGGTCGGGTACCGCGTGGCCTGCGGTGGGTAGCACTGCGGAGACCGTGACGACCGGTGATGACCAGACGGCCGCGTTACGCGCCACGACCCGGACATCGACGGCGGTGACTCCGGTGACGGGCGCGGAAATTGTCAGGGTCACCACATCGTGGGCGGTGCCGCCTGTGAGGGTCACCGCGCCCCGCGGGACGGAGTCGGACGCGGGCCGCGTCCCACCTGACCACGGCGCCCACAGGGCATGAACCGACAGTGCGGTGAGCAGAATCGCCGCCACGAGCACCGCGGCTACCAGGAACCGCCGACCGGATGGGCTCACGGGGTCTTCACCGTGCCGGTGACGTGGAGCAGGTAGGGGACGGTCAGGATCGTGTTGTCGCGCTCGGCCTGGATCCACACCCGGTAATCGCCTGCGGCCGGGAAGGTGTAGACGAAGGCAACGTCGGGGCCGTAGGCGGCGACGGTCTCATCGGCGATGCCATCGCCATTGACGGAGGTCAGCCCGCTCATCGAATGCAGTTCCGAGGAGGAGGCCGACGATGTCGGCGACGAGTGCGGCCCCCTGTGCGGCGTCTCCTGCGTGCCGCTCGCCTCGTGAGCGCTGTCCGGCATCGCGCCCATGGAGTGGGAATGGGCCCACAGCTGGGCCTTCTGCGTCTGCGCCCCCACCGCGGCCGTGGGCGAGAGCGGACCGACGACGATCAGGTGGCCGACCATGCCGAGCCAGGGCTGCAGGGTCGCCGTGTCCCCCACGCGCGCGGTCAGGACAGTGGCCTTGCCCGCCACCAGCGGCGACGCGGACAGTCGCACCTCGACCCCGGCCACGGTCCGCGAACTGGTCCCTGCCCGCGCCGGAGCGTCACCGGCCGTGGGCCGCGCGCCGGAGCTGGACACCGCGTCGATGCCGGTGGCGGAGCGCAGTTGTTGGACGCCGCCGCCCCGGCGGGCCAACTCGGCGGAGACCGCGTAATGGCCTGCCTCGGGCAGGAGCAAGGGGACCTCGAATTCGCCGGGTCCGGTCCGTACGGGGTGCAGGTGCCACAATTGTCCCGAAGGGCCGATGGCCAGCAGGTGCATCAGCGCGCCGTCGTGGACGACAACGTCGTCCAGGGGCAGGCCGGTGGCAGCGTCCGACAGGTTCAGCTGCAGCTCGGCGATCTCACCCGCCCGGTCCGTGGAGGACGACAGCAGCAGTGTGGCGGGCGGGCGCGAGTTGTCGCTGGTCTGCTGCCCGACGGAGGCGTAGGGATCATTGACGCCGTCGATCGTGGCGTCCACCTGGCCGCCCTGAGACGGCGGCAGAGGCAGCTGGGACGACAGCAGCGCCCCGGTGACCGCCACGGTCAGACAGGCCACGAGCCCGCCGCCCGGCACCAGTGTCCACCAGCCGCGCCGCGCCCGTACGGCGACCAGGACGGTGACGAGGATGAGCGCCCCAGCGCCGGAGAAGCCCAGGTAGGACGCGCTCTCTGCGGGCGAGGTGGTCTGCTTCGGCACGATGAACGGAATCGTCGCGGTCCGCTGCCCGTCGCTGAGCGACAGCTCCCACGGGCCGGCCTGGGTGACGTCCAGCACCGCGGAGTAGGTTCCCGGCCGGCCCCCCAGTGTGACCACGGCGGTGTCGACGACCGTGCCGGTCGCCGAGGCCACGGACGCGGAGGAGGAGACCCCGGTGGGTACTGCCGCCAGGTTGAGGGCACCGGCGGGCGTGCCCGCGTGGGTGAACACATCCACGTGCAGCGGTCCGGGCACCCCGGTGACCCGTCGCAGGATGACGGTCAGCTCCCGGTCGCCGAGCGTCTGGGCGACCTGCACGTCGCCGCCGCCGTTGGAGTCCGCCCCGGCCTGTGGGCTCATGGCGAGTATCAGGGCCACGGCGGTCAGCACGGCGGCGAGCGCGGCACCGAGGCGGTGCCGGAGATCAGGAGCCGTGCGCGGAAACCTGTCGTACTCTCTCGTAGGAGCGGCGGAGTCGTTCATCGTGCGGGCAGCCTAGGCAGGCCGCCCGCCGCTGTCGTCACGGCGCGAGGGGACGAGGGTCCCCCGGACGGGGGACTCGGCCACCGCCGCCGACCGGGCATCATGGGAGGTCGTGAACGAGCAAGGGAGTGCCGGTGCCCGACAGGGAGGGACGTGACGGGCTCCGCGACGTCAATTTGCCGCTGACCCGTCAGGCGATCGTGATCGCCGCGGTCACCTTGGTGGTGGACGCCCTCACCTTCACCCACTCCACCGGTTCCTCCGCATTTCCGGCGGGATGGCGCTGGCCCATGCTGGCGGCGATCATCGTGGTGGACGCCAGCCTGGCCAGCGCACCGCGGCTGTCGGGAGTGGTGGCCGTCGCTCAAGCGGCGGTCCGGGTAGCGGGCACGTTGTCATGCCCCGAGACCGCGCTGCCGCCCTCGCTGAACAGCGCGGGCATGCTCATCTCCGCCTACCGGGCGGGTGCCTGGCTGGACCGGTGGCCGGCGGTGGTGTCCCTGCTCTTCCTGGTCGCGGGAACCCTCGCGAGTCCGATCCTCAGCGAGGCGGACTTCGCACCAGAGCTCCTCCTGCTCGCGCCAACGGCCAGCGCACTGCTGCCCTGGCTCGTCGGTCGGTACACCACCGCCCGACGCGCCTACATCGCCGAGCTGGAACAGCGCTCCGAGCGGGAGAAGGCGGAGGCGCGGCAGGCCCTGGCCGCGGCCATCGCAGAGGAGCGCACCGGCATCGCCCGCGACCTGCACGACGTGATCTCCCACCACGTGAGCGCCATCGGCGTCCACGCCGGGGTGGCCCGGTTGCGGGCCGCGGCGGCGCCGGGCGCTCCCGACCTGGCGGACTCGCTGACCGCCGTGGAGACGTCCAGCCGGGCGGCGATGCTCGACCTGCGGCGGCTGCTGGACGTCCTGCACGGTCACTCGCCGGGAGAGGACAGCCAGCCCGGGCTGGACAACCTCCCCGAACTCCTCGACAGCCTCCGCACCGTCGGCCTGCGGGCGCGGGTGACCGTCCACGGCGCCCCGTCCCCGCTGCCGGAGTCACTGGACATCGCCGTGTACCGGGTGGTGCAGGAGATGCTCACCAACGCCCTGCGGCACGGCGCCGACGGTGCCGCGGAGGTCGAACTGCGCCACGCTCCCTCCAGCCTCACCGTGACCACCTCCAACCTCCTCGGCACGCGGGCGCGCGCCTGGCCAGACTCGCCGCACCGGGGGCTGCAGGGGATCCGCAGCCGTGCTGCCGTGTTCTCGGGCTCCACCAGCTACGGACCCGCACCCGACGGCAAGACCTGGACCACTACCGCGACGTTCCCCATGAGCCCCTTATGACCTTGCGCGTCCTGATCGCCGATGACCATGCAATGTTCCGCTCCGGTCTGCGCGCCGTCCTGGGCACCCAGCCCGACCTCACCTGCGTAGGCGAGGCGTCGGATGGCCGGGCCGCGGTGAGCGAGGTGCTCCGACTGCGTCCCGACGTCGCAATCATCGACATCCGCATGCCCCGGCTCGACGGCCTGCACGCCACGGAGGAGATCCTCGCAGACCCGGCCAACGCCACCAAGGTCATCCTGCTGACCACCTACGACCACGACACGTACGTCCACCGCGCCCTTCGGGCAGGAGCCAGCGGATTCCTGCTGAAGAGCCTCCCTCCGGAGGAATTGATCGCGGCAGTCCGGGTGGCCGCCCGCGGCGACGCCCTCATCGACCCCTCAGTGACCCGCCGCCTCCGCACCCGTCTCGCCAACGGCATCGCCCCCCCTCCGCCCCCGGCCGACCTGGGTCTCCTCACCACGCGGGAACGCGAGGTACTGCTGCTGCTCGCCGGGGCGCATAGCAACGTCGAGATCGCCGACCGTCTCGGGATCGGCGATGAGACCGTCAAGACGCACGTGTCGCGCATCCTGACCAAGCTGAATCTGCGAGACCGGGTGCACGCGGTCGCCTACGCCCACCTCAATGGCCTCATCGGCCAGGCCCCTGCTCATCCCGATCCCGGAAAGGACCAGGCCGGCCGGGGCAGGCGCGGCAGAGAGAAAACCCGCCACGATCCTTGATCCCGGACGGGACCGCATCCGTCCGCCAACGTCTCCTCCGGCGGGACGGGCGGGCACACCGGCGCCGGAGCCCGGCACGCCGCTTGAAGGGAGGAGCACAGCTCTTGCCCCTGTAGGACCCTGGTGGTTAATTCGGGCGACACCCCTCGATGTCCGTGATCTCGGGCTGGTCTGCGACGACGATGTCCTGTGCGGCCGGTTTCCCCTCGCCCCGGCCATGGGATGGAGATCGTTGTGTCGGTGCAGCCGCGCCCGTGGCCACAGATTCCGGAAATGACCGTGAAGGTGGCCCGGGCCGTTCTGCGAAGGGCGCTTATCCGCTGGCCATGCGGGTGCGTGATGAGCTGGGCGAGTTGTTCGCCGATGCGGAGTTCGCCACCGCGTACGGGACGCGGGGACGACCTGGCCTGTCGCCGGGGATGCTAGCGCTGATCACCGTGTTGCAGACAGTGGAGAACCTGACCGACCGGGCGGCGGCTGAGCGCGTCAAGTACGGGATGGACTGGAAGTACGCGCTGTCGCTGGAGTTGGATGATCCGGGGTTCGATCACACAGTACTCAGTGAGTTCCGGGCGCGGGTGGCCGCGCACGGGCTGGAGGAGAAGGCCCTGGACGTGCTCCTCGCCGCCCTGGCCGACAAGGGCATGGTCAAGACCGGCGGCAAGCAGCGGACCGATTCCACACACGTGATCGCCGCTGTTCGGGACTTGAATCGGCTGGAGATGGCCGGGGAATGCGTTCGTGCCTGTCTTGAGGCGTTGTCGGCTGCCGCGCCCGGGTGGGTAGAGCAGGTCTTGGAGGTGGGGGGGCTGGGCCGGCCGGTATCGGGCCCGGGTCGACTCCTGGCGGCTGCCGACCTCGGAAACGAAACGGGCTGAGCTGGCCCGCGCCTACGGAGCCGACGGCTACGCCCTGGTCAGCGCCATCTACGCGCCGTTCTCCCAGGCCTGGCTGCGCCAGTTGCCCGCCGTTCAAGCGCTGCGGGTGATGCTGATCCAGAACTATGTGCGCGTGGTCGACAGCCGTGGGCGGGAGGTGGTCAAGCGGCGGGAGTCCCTCGAATCTGGTGGCGAGGGACTCCCGCCGGGCAGATACCGGCTGACCTCCCCCTACGACACCGACGCCCGATGGGCCGCCAAGGGTGATGATCTTTTCTGGAATGGCTACAAGGTGCACGTCAGCGAGACCTGCGACAACACTCCCGACGCCGTCGCCGCTGCGGCCGGCACCGGCGAACCGCAACCACCGAATCTGATCACCAATGTGACCACCACCGACGCCACCGTGCCCGACAGCCAGGCCACCGACCCGATCCACCAGGCACTCGCCCGGCGCGGCCTGCTTCCCGCCGAGCACTACCTCGATTCGGGCTACCCCTCAGCCGAACTACTCGTCGGCGCGCGGGAGAAATTCGGGATCGCGCTGGTTACGCCCATGTTGCTCGATCAGTCCCCGCAAGCACGCGCCCGGAGGGGGTTCGACCGCACCGCGTTCACCATCGACTGGAACAACCGGCAGGTCACCTGCCCGCAGGGCAAGCGCAACACCTCGTGGACACCGTGCACCCAGCGCGGCACCGACGCGATCGTCATCCGCTTCTCGGCCTGTCGGTAAGGCTGGCCCCACCAGACGCCATCTGCGCCGTTCCTGCAGGTAGGCGGGGTGGGCTCCGGTGCGGCGGGTGGTTGGTCGACTAACTGAGCAAACCGCGTCGATACCCCTCGCCGACGGCGGCGGCGCGGTCGCGGACGCCGAGTTTGTCGTAGATGTGCAGCAGGTGGGTCTTGATGCTGGCCTCGCTGATGAACAGCTTGGCCGCCGCCTGGCGATTGGACGCGCCCTCGGCGACGAGGGCGAGCACCTGCAGTTCGCGGTCGGTGAGGGCGGCCTTGACGGGCTTGCGCACCTGGCCCATCAGGCGGCCGGCGACGGAGGGCGACAGGACCGGCTCGCCGGCGGCCGCGGCGCGGACGGCGCGCAGGAGTTCGTCGGTCGGGGCGTCCTTGAGGAGGTAGCCGGTGGCGCCGGCCTCGATGGCGGGCAGCACGTCGGAGTCGCCGTCGAACGTGGTCAGGACGAGGTTCTTGATGCCGGGGTGCGACTGGCGCAGGGCGGTGATGGCGGTGACGCCGTCCATCTCGGGCATGCGCAGGTCCATCAGGACGATGTCGACCTGGAGGGCGGCGGCGCGTTCGATGCCTTCGCGGCCGTTGGCGGCCTCGCCCGCGACGTGGATGTCGGGTTCGGTCTCGAAGGCGGCGCGCAGGCCGTCGCGGACGATGGGGTGGTCGTCGACGATGAGAAGGCGGATCACCGGGGGTTTTCTTGGAGCGCGGGGACGGTGGCGCTGACGGCGGTGCCCTCGCCGGGGGTACTCTCGATCTCGAGGGAGCCGCCCACGCCGCGCAGGCGTTGTCTCATGCTGCTGAGCCCGAAGCCCTTGCCGTCGGGGTTGTGGATGCCGGTGCCGTTGTCGCGGATGTCGAGCAGGACGACGGAGCCGGCATAGGAGAGGGTGAGGCCGGCGCGGGTGGCGCCGGCGTGGTTGGCGACGTTGGCGAGGGCTTCCTGGGCGACGCGGAAGAGGGTGACCTCGATGGCGGGGCTGAGGGGCACGCGGTCGCCGGTGACCTCGACGTGGAGGTCCACGCCGTTGGCCTGGGTCCAGTTGCGGGCCAGGGTGGCCATGGCGTCGGGGAGGTGGGCGTCGTCGAGCTGGTGGGGCTGGAGGGCCGCGACGGAGCGGCGGGCTTCTGTGAGGCTGTCCTGGGCGAGGGTGAGGGCCAGTTCGACGTGGGTGTCGGAGTCCTTGACGCGCTGGGCGGCGCGGAGCTGGGTGATGATGCCGGTCAGGCCCTGGGCCAGGGTGTCGTGGATCTCGCGGGCCATCCGTTGGCGTTCGTCGAGGATGCCGGCCTGGTGGGCCTGGGTGAGGAGCTGGGCGTGGAGGTCGGCGTTCTCCTCCAGGGCGGCCTGGAGGTCGCTGAGCGCCTTGCGGTACTTGCTGTGCCGCTCCTCGATCCTGATGCCGGCGATGGCGCCGCCGCCGATGGCGACGGTCTGCACGGCGATGATCACCAGGTGGAAGGCGATGAGCTGGGCGGTGGCCTGGCTCCAGTCGAGCGTCGAGCTGTACAGGATGCAGGAGGTGGCGGCGACGGCGGCGAAGGTCCACTTGGAGGGGGCGAAGTTGGCCGCGATGAAGAAGCCGGAGGTGCAGTAGATCACGAAGATGGGATCGTGGAAGGCCAGCAGCGCGGCGGTGGCCAGGACACCGGCGAAGTGGATGCTGACGACCGTCCTGCGCCGCCGCACGGCGGCGGGCAGGAGGGTGTGGCCGACATTCCAGGCCAGGGCCGGGGCGGTGAGCGCCAGGGTGCGGCCGATCCCGCCCTCGGGCTGGTCGGGTGAGGCCAGGCTGATGACGAGGGAAGCCGCGAGGGTGACGTAGGGAACGACCGCGATCATGTGCTCGAAGCGTCGTTCCCACCTCGATGGCGGGAAGGGGTCGTTCATCCGGTGCCTGTCCCTCCTCGGGCCGCGGTCGGGGTTCACCTGCTGGTGGCTGGCGAGGACGAGCTTAGGCGCATCGGGATCAGGATGGCGTATCCGTACATGAGCACCCCAAGGGCGATCATCAGGATGATGGTGGGCCACTGCCAGACCGGCGGGAGGTGCAGGGCGAGGAACCACACGGGATCCGCCATGCCGAGGATTTTCATGACCATGGGCACGAGACCCTGGGGGATGAGGGGAAGCCAGGCCAGGGCGTAGCAGAAGGTGACGCCGATGCGGTGCCGGAGGGGAAGGTCGGCGGTGGTGGGCTTGTCGGCCTGAGGGGCCGGGCCGTGCTTCATGAGGTTGAGCAGGTCGATCCCGTGGCTTTCCAGCCTGCGGTAGGCGATCCGGCCGAAGCCCCAGGCGCTGAGGGCGCCGGTCAGCACACCGGTGACGACTCCGGCCCACGGGTCGAGGAGGATGGCGCCGGCCGCCGGCAGGCCGACGGAGGGCACCGCGATGAGCACGAGCCAGGCGAGACTGGTCTCGGCGGTCTCGTCGGCGCCGGTGCTGAGCGGGTTGCCGCCGCGCTTGTGGGGGTCGGTCCCGGGGACGAGCGAGGTGACCGCAAGCAGGACGACCAGGCCGGCGCCGCCGCCGAGCAGGGCGGGCAGCAGGCCGAGCACCCACGCCCAGGCCCAGCTCTGGTCGCTGACGAGCAGGCCGACCAGGGACAGGACGATGGCGGCCGGGCCGACGACGAGGAACCAGGCCAGCTGGCGCCCGCGCACGTCGGCGCGTTCCGCGCCGGGGGTCATGAGGGTGAGCCAGAGGGCGGTCCCGTCGGCGCCGTAGAGGTTGGACGAGCTCGCGGCCGCCATCACGATCAGGATGAGCCCCGTGAAGGGAACCATGACCCACGCGCCGATGGTGACCAGCAGCAGGGGCGTGACGATGGCGTAGGAGAAGGCGGTGGCCAGGAGCTGGATGCGGACGAGGTCGCGCCACCAGGCGCGCAGCTCCTTCGCGGCGGTGACGCGGGCGCCCTTGCCCCTGGGGAAGGGGCGGGGTGTGCCGCGGCGGGGCGGGACACCGCCGCGGGCGGCCGACACGACACGCCGCGACAGCAGAGCGGCCCAGGCGGCCAGCAGCAGGACGATCACACCGGCGCCGGCGACGAGAATGGCCAGGGCCAGGGGCCAGGGGGCTTCGATGGCGGCCACGCCCCATCCGGAGGGCAGGGCGCGGAGGAAGATCTCGATCCAGGCGGTGGTCTCGGCGCCGCCCAGGGCGGCGACAGGCGCCCAGCCGTTGCTGCACAGGGCGATGGCGGTGCCGGTCACGACGCCGACGGTGGCCGCAGTGGCGCGGGATCGCACGAACAGCCCGATGAGCGCCACGATGACGCGGGAGATCATCACCATGATGACGAGCGTGGTGACAGCCGCCACCAGGCCGATGAGCACCCCAGCCGGGCCGAAACGCCAGCCGTACACCGGCAGCGACAGCAGGGCGATGAGGTTGACCACGGGCGCGGGGCCCGCGAAGGCCCCGGCGAGCAGGGCCGCCGCGATCCGGCGCGGCATGACCGGGAGCATGGTGAAGTACTCAGGACGCAGGGCCTCGCCGCCCCCGACGAAGATGGGCCCGAAGACCCAGCCGGAGAACCAGACGGCCAGGGCGAGGGGCACGTAGGCGGGCCACAACACGGCGACGGCGACGGTGCCGAAGGCCAGGATCAGCCCGACCGCGGCGCCGGTGTAGAGGTTGGTGGCGTTGTCGCCGCGCAGCGAGTTGCGCATGAGCGCCAGCCGCATGCGCAACATGTGCCGCGCGAGGACGGCCGGGCCGGGGGTCAGGAGGTGAGCCATGCCAGCCCTTCCGTTCCTCCTGCGCGGGCGCCGACGAGGCCGACGAAGGCGTCCTCCAGGGTTCCCGCTCCGCGCACGTCGGCCAGCGGTCCGGCGGCGACGACACGGCCGCCGGAGATCACGCCCACGTGGTCGCAGAGCTGCTCGACGAGGGCCATGACGTGGCTGGAGATGATCACGGAGCCGCCGTTGCCCGCGAACCTACGCAGGATGGCCTTGATCGTGGCCGCGGAGACGGGGTCGACCGCCTCGAAGGGCTCGTCCAGGACGAGCAGGCGGGGTGCGTGCAGCAGGGCGACGGCCAGACCGATCTTCTTGCGCATGCCGGTGGAGTACTCGATGACCAGGGTCCGCTCGGCGGAGTCGAGTTCGAGGACCTGCAGGAGCTCCTCGGCGCGCTCGGCGACGACGTCGGGCTCCATGCCGCGCAGCAGGCCGAGGTAGGTGAGGACCTCGCGGCCGGTCAGCCGCTCCGGCATGGCGTTGCCGTCGGGCAGCACGCCGATCAGTCCTTTGGCCTGGACGGTGTCACGCCAGACGTCGACGCCGAAGATCTCGGCGCTGCCGGCGTCGGGGCGGAGCAGGCCGACGGCCATGGCCAGGGTGGTGGTCTTGCCGGCGCCGTTGGGGCCGACCAGGCCGTAGAAGGATCCGGCGGGGACGGTGAGGTGGATGTCGTCGACGGCCTCGTGGTCGCCGAAGGCTTTGCGGAGTCCGATGGTGCGGAGTGCGGGCTCCCGGTGTGTTGGCATGCCTTGAGAATCGCGCGGGGGCAGGGGTGGGCGGATCGTCCGGCCGGAGAGCGGGATGGTGGATTCCGGCATCAACCAATCGGTTGATGCGGGGAGAGCGGCTGGTCCGTGGTGCGAGTCCCAGCGCCGCTGTCCACCGGCACATGGTCGGCTGGCTCGACCAGACGCTGAACAGGCGCAGCTCCGCGTCAAGCCCATAGCGTCGCGCCCGCTTTCGGCGTGTGCGGCTCACGCACAGCCCACCCGCCGGAACCGAAGTGCCGACTTGTCAATCGGTGTCGGCACTTCGCGGGTTCTTGGGACACCCACAGCGTGTATGGCCAGGATGGGATCCGATTCGGGGAAGGAAAGTGCCGCCTCCGACAGTTCTCGGCACTTTCCACGCACGCATGCCAGCCGTGGCCGACAGGCCGCCATCTTCATGAGCGTAGAAGAGAGACCTGCACCCCGTGGCACGCACCCTGGATGAAGACGAGCTGATCGAACACTGGTTACTGATCGGCAAGGAGCCCGACCTGCTGACCGGCCGGACCGGCCCGTCCAAGCTGGCGCTGGCGTTATGGCTGAAGTTCTTCGCCCAGCACGGCCGCTTCCCCGAGGGCCGCTCCGAACTGCCGGACGAGGCGGTCGCCTTCGTCGCCGGCCAGGTGAAGGTCCCCGCCGCCGAGCTGAGCCTGTTCGACTGGCTGGGCCGCACCGCCGAACGCCACCGGGCGCAGATCCGTACCTTCCTGGACTTCGGCGAGTGCACCGTCGCCGACGCCGAGCGGTTGACCCAGTGGCTGGCCCAGCAGGTGTGCCAGCGCGAGCGCCGCGCCGACCGGGTGCGCGAGGCACTGCTGACGCAACTGCGCGAGGAACGCATCGAACGGCCGACCCGCCTGCGGCTCAGCCAGATGATCGGCTCAGCGCTGAGCCGCTCCGAAACCGCCCTGACCACGAAGATCGCCTTCCGGATCCCCGCCGAGACCATCGAGCGGATGCTCACGCTGATCGCCCGGCGCACCGCCTCGCCCAGCACAGCGCCCGACGGCAAGAACACCCCGGAGGACGATGCGGCTGAGACACCGACCGAGGCAGGCAGCGGCGACGCCGCTCAGGACGCGAGGGAGACAGACGAACAGGCACAAGCGCCGGAAGAGGAAGAGACAGACGAACTGGAGGGCGCCGACATCTTCGCCGCGATCCGCGAGGAGCCGGGCAACGTCAGCGTGAAGTCTATCGAGCGGGAGGTGTTCAAGCTCGGCGCGATCCGAGCGATCGCACTGCCGGAGGATCTGTTCGCCGACATCGCGCCCGCCGTCCTGCTGGCCTGGCGGGCCCGGGTGTCCGCCGAAGCGCCCAGCCACCTGCGCGAGCATCCGGACGCCATCAAGGTCACCCTGCTGGCCGCCTACCTGCACTGCCGGCAGCGGGAGATTATCGACGCGCTGGTCGACCTGCTAATCACCACGGTGCATCGGATCAACGCGCGCCGACACGGTAGTGACCAAGGAGTTCATCAACGAGCTCAAACGGGTCTCCGGCAAGGAGAACATTCTGTTCAAGATGACCCAGGCCGCGCTGGAAGCGCCGGAGGAGACAGTCAGCGAGGTGATCTACCCCGCGGTGCCCGGCGGCGTGGGCACCCTGACCGCGCTGCTACACGAGTACACGCACAAAGGCAGCACCTACCGCCAGCACCGCCAGCGCGTCTTCAAGGCCTCCTACACCAACCACTACCGCACCGGGCTCATCCAGATCCTGGAGGCGCTCGAATTCGGCTCCACCAACACCGTGCACGCCCCGATGATGCAGGCCCTGGCCCTGATCAAGCGGTACAAGGCCGAGGTCACCAACCGCACCAAGTACTACGCCACCGGCGAGACGGTCCCTGTGGACCGCATTGTCCCCGCCGAACTGGCCGAGCTGATGTATCGCACCGACAAGCGCGGCCAGGCCCGCATCCTGCGCAGCGTGTACGAGTGCGGGGTGTTTCAGACCCTGCGCGAGCAACTGCGCTGCAAGGAGATCTGGGTGCATGGTGCCCACAAGTGGCGCAATCCCGACCTCGACCTGCCCGCCGACTTCGAGGACAAGCGTGCCGAGAACTACGCCAAGCTCCGCAAACCGCTGCAGGCCAAGCAGTTCACCGCCGACCTGATCGAGGAGATGGACGCAGAACTGTCCGCACTCAACGACACCCTGCCCAGCCTGGACTGGCTGCAGATCGCCGAACGCAAGAAGGGCGGCGCGATCCTGCTCACCCCGCTGGAGGCCGCGCCCGAGCCGCGCAACCTGCGCAAGCTCAAAGCCACCATCCGGGGCCGGTGGGTGTCGTCCCGCTGCTGGACATGTTCACCGAGACCGCCCTGCGCACCGGCTGCCTGGACGCACTCGTGCCAGCGGGCGTCCGCATCGACCTGGATCCTCAAGAGGTGCTGGAGCGCATGCTTCTGGTCATCTATGCCTACGGCACCGGGGCCGGCATCCGGTCGGTGGCCGCCGGTGAGCACCCCTACTCCGAAGACGACCTGCGCTACGCCCGCCGCAGGTTCCTGTCGGTGGCCGGGGCCCGCGAGGTGGCCCGGGTCATCGCCAACGCCACCTTCGCCGCCCGGCAGAGCTGGCTGTGGGGCGAGGGCACCACCGCGGTGGCCTCCGACTCCACCCACTTTTCCGCCTTCGACCAGAACATTTTCACCGAGTACCACTCGCGTTACAAAAGGGCCAAACGGGGCGTGCTGATCTACTGGACGGTCGACACCGTCGGGTCGATGGCCATCCACAGCCAGTTGCTGACCTGCTCGGCCTCCGAGGTCCACGCCATGATCGAGGGCGCCATGCGGCACGGCACCGACATGGACCTGGAGACCAACTATGTGGATTCCCACGGTGCCAGCTTCATCGGTTTCGGCATCACCAGGCTGCTGAACTTCGACCTGATCGCCCGCTTCAAGCAGATCAACACGATGAAGCTGTACCTGCCCGGCAAGGGCGACCACTTCGCCTACCCGCTGCTCGTCCCCGCGCTGACCCGTCCGATCAGACCCGAGATCATCCAGAACAACTACGATTTGATGATCAAATACGCGACCGCCATCCGGACCGGCACCGCCTCCACCGAGGCCCTGCTGCGCCGCTTCACCGGCGAGACCACCCACCCCGCCTATGCCGCGATGCTGGAGGTCGGGCGGGCCCAGCGCACCATATTTTGGCTCCGCGACCGTGACCTTCAGCGGGAGACCGAGTCCGGGTTGAACGTGGTGGAGAACTACAACGGGGTCAATGACTACATCCGGTTCGGCAAGCGCGGCGAGCTGGCCTCCAACCGGCGTGAGGAGCAGGAACTCGGCATGCTCTGTCTTATGATCTTGCAAAGCAGCCTCGCCTACATCAACACCCTCATGATCCAAGACACCCTCGCCGAACCCGAGTGGGCCGAGGTGCTCACCGACGTCGACCGGCGCGGACTCACCCCGCTGTTCACCACCAACATGACGCCGTATGGCACAGTCCAGCTGCGGCCGGACCGGCGTCTGGACCTGACCGCCCCCACGGCCAACGACGAAAGGCCAGCCACATGAGTCCAGGCTCCGAACAGCGAGCCGTCCGCCTTCCCCGCACCCGGCCCCCTCGATGAGCCCAAGCGGCCATCCGCGCAGAACCCCGGCCAAGCGCAAGGCCCGCCAACTGGCCAAATACCTGCGCGAGGAGCGGCCCGACTACGCCTACCTCAAAGAGGTTTTCCGGCACCTGCGCGCCGAGCTCGACATCCAGGTGCAGCGCCAGCCCAAGAAGCTGCCCTACGTCCCCACCGAGGCCGAGATCCGCAGCTACTACAGCACCGTGTGGGCCGCGCGCCGTACCGGCGACATCGTGCTCATCAAGACACTGCTCTACACCGGCGTCCGCGTCGCCGAACTGGTCAAGATCCGCATCGACGACGTCGACCTGGACGCCTGCCGCATCCGCATCACCCAGGGCAAAGGCGACAAAGACCGCACCGTCCCCTTCCCCGCCACCTTCAAAGAGACCCTTGCCCTGCACATCGCCGCCGCCCACAAGAAAGGCGCGGCCTTCCTGTTCGAGTCATCATGGAAGAAGCCGTACTCCACTCGTGGTGTGCGCGCCATGCTCGCCCGCTACGCCGCCAAAGCCGGCCTGACGCACACCATGCCACCGCACCGCCTGCGGCATTTCCTGTTCACCTGGCTTAAGTCCCAAGGCATCGACGACGCCCTCATCCAGCCCTACTCCGGCCACGCCAGCCGTACCTCGCTGGAGATCTACTCCAAGATCGCGCTCGGACCCGCCCAGGACACCTACGACGGCGTCATCGACCAGTTCCCCGTGTAGACGACGTCTCACGCCCACCGCTCACCTGCGGAAAAGCCACAGATGGCGGCTAGTGGGGCCAACCTTACCGACAGGCCGATTCGCCGACGCTGCTGTTCAACCTGGCGCGGGAGTATCTGCTTGCCGCCAAGGTGATCCGGCCGGGCCCGATCGTGCTGGCGAGGCTGATCGGGTCGGCTCGTAGGGCTGCTGGTGATCTGACCTCGCAGCTGCTGGCGCCGGTGCTGACGGCTGAGTTGCGGGCGGATCTGGAGCGGATGCTGCTGGTGGATGCCGGGTTGGGGATGACCCGGCTGGAATGGTTGAACAGCCCGGCCAAGGACGCCTCGGCGTCGGCGGTGAAGACCTCGATCGAGAAGCTCACCTGGTTCCGGAACATCGACGCCCACCAGCTGGACCTGTCGATGCTGCCGAACGAGCGGCGCCGTTCCTGGCCCAGGTCGCTCGCCGCTCCACCAACCAGGGGCTTGCCCGGCGCGGGGACCGCAAGTTCCCGATCCTGCTGTCGTTCGTTGCCCAGGCCGCCGTTGACCAGTTGGACGAGGTCGTGGCGCTGTTCGACCAGGCGGTGTCGGCGCGGGAGTCACGAGCCAGGTCCAGGACCGATGAGGCGCTGGCCGAGCGGGCCAAGAAGGGCGAGGCCCGGCAGCTTCTGATGGATGTGATCCTTCCGGTGCTGGCCGATCCGTCGATCCCGGACGAGCAGGTCGGCGGCATCCTGCGGAACCGGGTCGGGATGCAGATGCTTCGAGAGCTGAACGCCGACACATGGACACCGCTCCCCAAAGACCACGGCCGGTTGTCGGAGCTGGACTCCTCCTACACCTACCTGCGGCAGTTCACCCCGAACGTGCTGACGGCGATCGACTTCCAGGGCGGGCCGGGCACCGGTGCGCTGATGCAGGCCGTGGCCATCTTGAAGGAGCTGAATCGCAGCGGCGGCCGGAAAGTGCCCGCGGGCGCGCCGGCCGGCTTCATCCCGGCCAAGTACGCCGACTACCTGGACAAGGCCCGCAAGTCCGGGGAGGACACCGCCTATCGGCATTACTGGGAACTGTGCGTGATCTTGTGCCTGCGCGACGGGCTCCGCTCGGGCGACGTGTGGGTGCCGGGGTCACGCCGCTACGCCGACCCGGCCACCTACCTGTACACACCGGAGCAGTGGGCGCCCCGCCGCGACGACTACTGTCGCCTGGTCGGCAAACCCACCTCCGCGGCCGACGCGCTGGCGCAGGGCAAGGAGGAACTGCACTCCGCGCTGGAGGAACTGGAAACGGCGCTGGCCAGCGCCTCACCGGACGACACCGGCACCGTCCGCCTGGACCCCGATGACCACCTGGTGGTGCCGCCGCTGTCGGCCGAGGACATCCCGGCCGAGGCCAAGACGCTCAAGGACGAACTGGCCGGCATGTTGCCGTTCGCGCCGATCGCCTCACTGCTGATCGAGCTGGATGCCCGCACGAACTTCCTAGACTGCTTCACCCACGCCGGCGGCCGCAAGCTGGCCAAGACCGCCGAGACCAAACGCAACATCCTCGCCGTGCTGATCGCCCAGGCGACCAACCTGGGCCTGGCCAGGATGAGCGAGGCGTGCGGGGTCTCCTACGACGTGCTGGCCTGGACGGCCGAGTGGTACATCCGCGAGGACACCCTCCGAGAGGCCAACACGGTCATCGTGAACCACCACTACAACCTGCCGCTGGCAGGCGTGTTCGGCGGCGGCACCATGTCCTCCTCCGACGGGCAGCGCTTCCCGGTCCGCGGCAAGAGCCTGACCGGCCGGAACATGGTCATCCACGGCGGGCAAGTCCTGTCCACCTACACGCACGTGTCCGACCAGTGGTCGACGTACGGGACGAAGATCATCGTGCCGACAGCGCGGGAGGCGCACTACGTGCTGGACGACTTCCTGGGCAACGCCACCGACCTGCCGGTCACCGAGCACGCCACCGACACCCACGGTGCCACGTTGATCAACTTCGCGTTGTTCGACCTGGTCGGCAAGGCCCTCACACCCAGGATGCGAGATCTGACACGAGTGACGCTGGTTCGCGACGACACCCCCACAGAGATCGGAAGGCTCTACCCGCACGCCGGGCCGCTGCTGGGCGCCCGCTGGAACGAAGACCTCATCGCCGACTGCTGGCCCGATCTGCTGCGGATGGCCGGCTCCTTGAAGTACGGGCAGGCGACCGCCTCCCTGATCGTCGGGAAATGGTCGGCCGCCTCCCGCCAGAACACCCTGGCCGCCGCGCTGAGGGAGTGGGGGATGCTGCGCCGCACCCTGCACACTGCCAAATACCTGTCCGATCCGGTGTACCGGCGCAAGATCTCCCGGCAGCTGAACAAGGGGGAGGGCCTGCACGCCCTCCGGCGGGACCTGCACTACGCCCAGCAGGGCACCATCACCAAGCCGCACCTGGAGCAGCAGACCGAGCAGGCGTGGTGCCTGACTGTCCTGACCAACGCCGTGGTGGCCTGGACCACCGAGTACTACTCCCGCGCCGTCCTCGAGCTGCGCGCCCAGGGCCGCCAGGTACCCGACGAGGTCCTGGCCCACATCTCACCCGGTCACAGCGACAACATCAACTTCTTCGGCGTCATCAACGTCGACTTAACAGATCGCTATCTGCGCTGTACAGGACGTGTGGCGTGGCGTCCTGTGTTCTTGTGCCATCACCGTTAACCTCCTGGTCATTGGACGTGTGGCACGTGCCGGGCGGTCGGGGGACGCGTGGGGCGGAAACTTGTCATTGGCGATTTGAGGGTGCAGGAGCTGGAGCATCGCTCTGGCCGGATCTCGTACACGATCCTCGCGGCGGACGGCTCGGTATGCCGGTTGCCCGATGGGTTTTTGCGGACGTGCGCGGGCGGGACCGACCGGACGTACGCCTACCTGCTGGTGGACCACCTGCGGTGGCTGGTGTCGGAGGGATTGACGCCCGAGTCCGTGGTGATGCAGGATCTCGAGCGCTACATGGGAGCGGTGGGCGCCGAGTATCGCGGGCCCTATGGAAACCCGTGGCGGGTGGGCAAACGACCGTACGCGCAGAGCTCGCTCGACGCGGCCGCGGCCTGCTTGAAGCGGTTCTACTGCTATCTCGGCTCTCACGGCGAGAACCAGGTCCTGGCCGAGGAGTTCGCGCGAAAAGGAGCCCGGCTGCCGACGAAGGCCGACCGGCGGCGGCTGTTCCTCGGGCACGTGGTCCAGGAGATGGCAGCTAACCCGCTGCGGCCGGCCAGGGCAGTACGGCGACGGCACCCGAAGATGCCGCCCGATGGCGCGCGGACTACGTTGCTGGACGATCTGGGGTCCGCCCGGGATCGGATGACGGTGACCTGGCTGGCGGACGGCGGCTTTCGGATCGGCGAGTTCTGCGGCTTGCACCTGGTCGACCTTCACCTGCGCGAGGGCGCTGAGTGCGGTGAGTGCAGGCCACCACACGTTCACATCTGCCATCGGGAGACCAACCGGAATCGAAGCCGGGCGAAAACCAAACCGCCTTGGACGCTCCGGAACGGTGTAGTGCACGGCGGGCTGGTGCGCCGGGCGAGCCCGGCGATGATCCACACCTACTTCGAGTACGTGACCACGGAGTATCCGCACAACGCGGATCACGGGATGCTCCTGGTTCAGCTGCACGGACCCGGCAAGGGCCGGCCATGGTCGATGGCGGGCGCGCGGGCGATGCTGAATCGAGCCGGGATCCGGCTCGACCTCGGCAAGGTCAATCCCCACGCGTGGCGGCATCTCTTCGCCACCAACGTGCTGGATGCCTCCGACGGCGACACCCTGATCGCCCGCGACGCCGGCGGGTGGTCGTCAGCGACGACTGTCGAACAGATCTACGGTCATACCGATCTCCACGACCCGAAGTTCACCGCCGCGCTCGACCGGGTCTGGGAGCGGACATGACTGTCGAACTGCAACTCGTCGACCCCGGTGCTCCAAGCCGAATCAGACGGGACCGGCTGGAAGTGCTGACAGCCTTGATCGATGGCCCTGGCTTCGACCCGACCTATCGACCTGATCACATCGTGATCGCACCCGACCACGCCGTCTACGCCTGGCAGTGCAGCGTTGACCAGTGCGATCGGATCCGCCGGTGGGGTCAGCTGATCTGCTCGACGCACTACTACGAGTGGAAGAGCAGCGGGCTGGGCCGGGCGAAGTTCATCCAGACGGCGCGGCCGCTGCAGCCCCGCAAGGGAGTCGATCTCGGCTCGTGCCGTATCTGCGCCGATCTGCCCGCGTATACCGTCACGACGCGGCTCTGCAAGTATCACGGCGTGCGGTGGCGGCGGTATCAGCGAGCTCATCCCGAGGCCAGCTTCGAGGAGTGGAAAGCCCACGCCACGACCTTCGCCGGGTTCGGCCCCTGCCGCATCAACGCCTGCCCTTACAACGCCGCCTTCCCGATCGGATTGTGTGAACCCCACCAGGATCGCTACTACCGGGCAGGACGGCCTGGCGGAGCAGCAGCGCCGACCGCGTGGCGACGCGGCTTCGAGCAACTGGGCGATCCGGTGGCGATCAGCTACGAGGACGGGGCCGCATTCCTGCGGTGGTGTTCGGACGAGGACCCGATCGGCAAACCGAGCGTCATCAACCTGGCCGGTCTCCATCCGCTGCTCAAGGCCGAGATCAAGTGGGGGTTGAACGCCCACGCCCGGATGAAGCATCGCGCGAGCTGGGAAGTGGGAACGGTTCAGAGGCTGGCCAACCGCTGCCGGAGGCTGAAGCTGACCTCGCTCGCGGACTTGACCTCCACGCGGGAGGGCGGGCGCTCCCGCAAGGACTTCGATTCCTTCAGCCGGGCGCTGATTCTTGAGATCGCCGACGGGCTGCGCCGCATCTACTACAGCCCGCAGGACACCAAGGACGCCGGTTTCATCGAGACCGAGCACTTCGGCCGCCGGTTTCCCAACACCCAAAGCCACTTCGACCTGGCCGGCGTTCCGCAGCGCTGGCTTCGCAACCTGCTTTGGGAACATCTGGCCAGGGTGCTGCGCTCGGCGCAGTGCCCCAGATCCCGGGGCCCGTTCGACTCGGCGCGACGCGCGATCATCGAGCTCGGCGCCTTCCTGGAGATCGACGCTCCTCAGGGCGGCCACGAACCGGCGCTCCTGCGCTCGGAGCACGCCGAGAGGTTCGCCGCCGACCTGCTGAACCGGGAACGGCACGGACTGCCGTCGCTGGGGCTCGTCCGCGGCAACGGGGAGCCTTCGATCGTCACCTTCGGCACCCGCCGGCTGACGTTCAACCACGCTCGAAAGGTCATGTTCGAGGCGCTGAGCTGCGGCGAGCCCGACAAGGTCGGGTTGCCTCGCTCCTTCATCGTCGCCCTGCCTTCAGGCGGCAAGGACCGCAAGGTCGCCCGGAACCCCTTCACCGACGATGTCGCCCGCGCCTTGGCCGACGAGGCCAATCTTCAGTTGCTCGCTGGCACTTGGGACCCCAACGACCGAGGGCTACGCGACATCTGGGAGACGATCGTGGCGACCGGCCGCCGCTGCAGCGAGGTCGTCAAGCTCTCCCTCGACTGCGTCGGCCGCTACCGGGGCCTGCCGATGCTCTGGCACGACCAGACCAAGGTCGGCAACTACAACGCGGGCATCCGGATCCCGGAATTCCTCTATGACCGGCTCGAAGCCCGCCGAGCCAAGACCCTCGTGGTCTTCGAGGACCGTTTTGGCCGTCCTCCCAGCGCGGAGGAGCGGAGGTCCCTCGTGCTGTTCCCCAACGCCGTTCGCAACCCGGACGGCACCAAGTCGATCTCCTATGGCCACTTCAGCAGATGCTTCAAGGAGTGGGTGGACAGCCTGGACCTCGGCGGGAACGTCATCCACCAAGCCCGCCACACTCTGGCGACCAAGCTCCTGGCCGCGGGCGCGAGCCTTGCTCATATCAAGCGCTACCTGGGACAAGTCAGCGAGCGCATGGCGGAGCACTACGTCAAGGTCAGCAACTCCGACCTCGACGACCTCCTCGCCGCGATTTGGGTCGCCGGACCCGGCTCGGTCAATCCCGGCGAGTTGCTCTCCAGCAGCGAGACACCCCTGAGCAAGCATGAGGCCATGGCTCTGGCCCTGGACCTCAGCCGACGCAGCACCCCGGCCGAGGGCGGAGTTTGCACCTTCCAGCCCGTCGTCGACGGCAACGCCTGCCCCTGGAACCTGGACTGCACGAACTGCGACAAGTTCGTGCTCTCCGGCGCTGACCTCCTCTACTGGCGGCGCAAGGCCGAACAGTGGCGATCCATCGCCGAACGCGCCCCCACCGACGAGGCCGCCAACTACCTCCACACCGTCTTCGAACCGACTGCCCGCGCCATCGCGGGCCTGGAGAAGGCACTGGCCGGGCTTGGTCTTCTTGATCAGGCCCTCGCCCTGGATCTCAGACGACCCCAGGACTACTTCCAACGGATCTGGAGCCTCAACTTCCGGGCCGGCGACCTGGCCGCCCTCACCGAGCACGAGGACGACGATTGAGCACCGAATCGAGCCGGACCACGGCCGCCATCCAAGCCCGGAAGGGCACCACCGAGCAGATGCTCGGACGCGTTCGCGACACGCTCCGCCAGATGCGCCGCGACGGCATGTCCATCCAGACAGCCGTGGTCGCCCGCCGCGCCGAAGTCTCCCGCACCTTCCTCTATCAGAACGCCGAAGCCAAGAAGCTCCTCACCGAAGCCGCAGCAGACGACACCACCAGCCCGACGACTAGCCGCGCACGGACTGGCGACCAGGCCAGCCCCTGGAAGGACCGAGCGCTCAACGCCGAAGACGCTCTCAAAGCCGCGTACGCGGAAATCAGCAACCAGCGCGGCCAAATCGGCCAGCTCCTCGGTCAGATCCGCGAACTCGAACTCGACCTCCCTGCCGACGCCGTCGAACGGATGACCACCGAGAACCGGACCCTCCGCCAAGAGAACCGCAAACTCACCACCGACAACCAGCGGCTCACCGACCGGCTGAAGGCCGCCCGCGAGAACAACCGCTTCCTCGACACCCGCATCGCCCGCCTCGAAGCCGAACTCGCTGACCACCTGAACCTCGGGCAAGGACCACAGCAGGGCCACCCCGCTGATCTCCGCAGCGGACCAGCAGAACCATGAGAGCCCTGAAAATCAGCCTGGACGGTCGGGTGACCGAGTCCACCTGCCCAAGCGGGGACGGACCGTCGCAGCGATCTGCGGCCTCATCTCCGGCGCGGCGGTTGAGCCGCTGACTGTTACCAGTCGCTGGGACATGTGGGCAGATGAAAACGGCCACGCCGACAACCAGCCCCTCAACACCTGCGCCACCGCCCTCGCTCACTAGCACGGCATCCGTTGCCGCCTGCTTGGGCCGGTCGTCATTACCGGGCCTGCTTCCCCGGAAGGGCACACCACGGGACTCACCCTGGAGCAGATCACCGTGATCCGGCAGCAGATCACGAGCCTCATCCGGCTGCCGAAACCCTTCGCCCATAGGCGGCGAAGGAACTACTCTGCGTGAAATGGATCAGAAGGAGCGTTTTGATGCCACCCAACAGCGCCGGGCGAAGCAGTTTGCGCTCTGCTCCTATGCGCTGGGACGGGATCCGTCAGCCCGGGGAGCGGAGGCGCTCTTCGACCAGGCACTGACCAATGGGCTTGCCCTGATCGTTGCGCACATGTGGCCAGGAAAGGAATCCGGTCGCCGAGGACGCATGCTGTCGGCTCGCGACCTGCTGGTTGTCATCAAGGCCGAAGGCATCTCCGCCGAGTCTGGGGTGACACGCGTCCTCCACGACCCCGCCAAGCCGGAGTTCGTCAAATCCCCATGGTTCGAGCCGGGGGACGAAGAACGACTTGTCGCGAACTTCACCGAAGTGAGGACATCGGTCCTGGAGCGCGCGCTTGATATCACTCAAGAGATCCGACACGCCCGCGAAGTCAGCGATAACCCAACCGAAGCCTTGGCGGAAGAACACCTCGAAGCACTCGACGTCCTCAGCGATCATCCAGAGATCTCGCACGCGATCAGCGTTGAAGGCTTGGCAGCCTACGAAACTAAGGTCAGCTCGGACGACGATGCCGAACAAGCCCGCGCTGCGCGTTATCTCGAAGCCCTAGGAGAAGACGAGGCCCAGCGGCGCGCTGACGTCGACGAGCTACGGGACCGATTCGCCCCGGCGCCGGGGGACGTCGACATCACCACTCTCGAAGACTGCCCAGTCTGTGGTTACGAGACCTTCGTCGCGCCCTCCCGCGACGGATACCTCGATGAAGTCGGCATCGGACACTGCTTTGTCTGCAGTTATGAACGCACGGACATAGTCGCCGAAGACCTCGCCAACACGCTTTACATCCGGCGAGCCATCGAGCGAAGCGATTAGCCAGGATCATTCGACGAAGCCAGCCACGCCACCGGACTTGTCACGCCCTCTACGCGACGCCACCGCAATGAACGGGTTGAGCAATTCGAGCAATTCACCTCGGCGACGGCGCCGGGTGACTGGAATGGATGCATGGGCTTTCTCCGGCGATCTCCCCGGCAGTCCGCGCGTCCGCCCGAGCTGCGGTCGCCGCGATCTATGTGGTGGTGGGCGCTTCCCGCAGCGTTGTTGGTCTGCGCGGCGGTCTGGGGTGTCAGCGCCTGGCTGCTCAAGGACGTGGGCACACCGCTGAGCAGAGCTGAACAGATCTCCGCGCGGATCGAGGCCGTCCGAACCGCGCTGGCGGCCGGCGCGGGCGCCGGCGCCGCGGTGACGCTACTGCTGGCCGTCCGCCGGCAGCGGCATCAGGAACTGGCCGCTGCGCACACCACACACGACGCCGTCGAACGCCGCACCACCGAGCTCTACACGAAGGCCGCCGAACTGCTCGGCAGCGACCAGGCTCCGGTCCGCCTCGCAGGCCTGCACGCCCTGGAACGCCTCGCCCAGGACACCCCGGCGCTGCGACAAACCATCATGGACGTGATCTGCTCGTACTTGAGGATGCCGTGGACGCCGCCCGCCGAACAGGACCGGCACGAGAAGATCCGCACAGCCCAGCGAGCCGCCCGCGTTGGCACTGCCCGTCAGAACGCTGGCCGCGCCCGTGATCCGCACGAGGAGCGGCAGGTCCGCCTCACCGCCCAGCGCATCCTGGCCACTCATCTGCGCTACCAGAAGCCGCCCGCCCGCCGCTGGTGGCAGCACCGCAGCACCGACCCCAACGCCGGTCACTGGCACGACATCCGCCTTGACCTCACCGGCGCTGCCTTAACGGACCTCAACCTGCGCGACTGCCGCGTGGGCACCGCCCTGTTCAGCGGGGCAACCTTCACCGGCGACGCCCTGTTCAGCGGGGCAACCTTCACCGGCGACGCCGACTTCGAGGACGCGACCTTCACCGACGCCGCCATATTTATGGGAACGACCTTCACTGGCAACGCCGAGTTCGACGGGGCGACCTTCACCAGCGACGCCATGTTCATGGAAGCGACCTTCACCGGCGACGCCGCGTTTGCGGAGACGACCTTCACCGGCGCCGCCAGGTTCGCCAGAGCGGCGTTCACCGGCGACGCCTGGTTCGGCGGGACGACCTTCGCTGACGAGGCTCGATTCGCAAGAGCGGCGTTCACCGGCACCGCCTGGTTCAGCGGAGCCGCCTTTGCTGGCGACGCCGTGTTCGAAGAGGCGACCTTCACCCGCAGCGCCAACTTGGACGGGGTCTCCGGCCTGGAGAGGGCTGTGCTAAATGGCGTGCGAGTGGCACGAACCGAGCGCGTGACGCGGCGATGGCCGCCGTGCTGGCGAGCGGAGGAAGCAGCTGACGGGTGGCAGACGCTGCGCCTGACGGCCAACGCGGAGGGCGCCGACGCGACCGAAGGCGAGCCGGGCACGGAGCCGTTGGAATGACGTCCCCAGCGCTCACATCACGCACATGTCCGTGACGTGAATGGCCAGGTCAGCATGATGTTGGCACCAAGGCCGTTCGGTAAAATCCACGTCGAAGCCGAACTCGCCAAACTCGACGGATCCGGCTGGCGGCCGCTACGCCCGGCGCAACTGCGCCAACTCGGCCTCACCCCGTGACCAGCGCCACCAGGCCGGGGCCGAGCCCTGGAACCGGCAACGGCTCCGGGGCTCGACCCCGGCAGGGCGTTACGCCTGGGCCTTCTCCGTGGTGGAGGGAGTCGGCTGGGGTGCTGCGGGCGCGCGGTGGCGTGCGGTTGTCAGGTGGTAGAGCAGCGCCAGGGTCGTGACACCGGCGGCTGGCAGCCCCAGCGCGGCGGGCACCATGGCAAACCACTCCTGGGCCAGTCCGCCCAAGCCGCCGCCGAGGGCGATCCCGACGTAGATGGCCGAGGAGTTGAGGCCGAGTAGAACCGGTGCTGCGGCCGGGCTGAGGGCGATGAGTCGGTGCTGTTGGGGCACGACGACGACACCCAGGGCCGCGCCCCAGATCGCGGCCCATGCCAGGGTGGACACGAGCGTGGCGGTCGCCACCGAAGTGAGGCCAAGGGCGATGGCAGCGATGATGAGAGGCCCGGTCAACACCTGCGCAGGATCGTGCCGGTCGACCAGCCGTCCGGCGATGATGTTTCCGGCCAGGACGCCGATTCCCCAGGCCAGCAGGATGACGGTGAGCAGCGATTCGGAGCCGCCGGTCGTATCTTGTAGGGCCGGGCCGATGTAGGTGTAGAGGGTGTAGGCGCCGAGGAAGACCAGTGTGGTGACGGCCAGCAGCGCGAGGACCCGGCCCTGCTTGAGCGGGCGCAGCCGGTCGCCTAGTGTGGCGGCGGGGAGCGTCACCTTGGGCAGGCCGGCGGCGATTCCCAGGAGCGCGGCGAGGCCGATCCCGGCGACGGCCCACAGGGTGATGTGCCAGTCGGTACGGCCGATCAGCGTGCCGAGGGGGAGGCCCAACGCCGTCGCCAATGTGAGGCCGCCCAACACGAAGGCCAGGGCCCTGCCTCGGCGTTCCGGGGGTGCGATGGCCCCCGCAGTGCTGGAGGCGGCGGAATTGATCATCCCGGCCCCGGCCGCGGTGACCACGCGAGCGATCATCACTACCCCGTAGCTGGTGCCCAGGGCGGTGACAGCGTTGCCGACCACGAAGATGCTCAACGCGATCAGCAGCGCGGACCGCCTGTCCAGTCCACTGGTGAGCGCGCCCATGACGGGCGCCGACAGGGCCATCACCAAGGCGAACACCGTCACCAGCTGCCCGGCGGCGGGAGTGGAGACCTGCAGGTCGGTGGCGATGGCCGGGAGCAGGCCGGCGATGACGTAGCTGTCGGTGCCGACGGCGAAGGTCGCTAGGGCCAGCGGGAGGAGTCGTTTCAACACCGGGCGGTGCCGCCCTTCCAGAGGAATCTCAGAAGTATCGAGCGGAACCCTAAGCGATATATGGATGCTTGTCCATATATCCATCAGTTGGTAGCGTGCGGGTGTGCGGAACACAGGGGGCGGCGATGCGTGAGGTGTCACAGCCGGCGACCGAGGCCATCCGGCTGGTGGAGGTGCTGCGCGCTCTGGCCGATCCGGTGCGGCTGGACCTCGTCCTGCGGCTCGACCGGATGGGCGAGGACTTCTGCAACGCGATCGGCGCCGAAATCGACGTGCATCAGACGACGCTGTCGCACCACTACCGGGTGCTGCGTGAGGCCGGCGTGACGTGGACGAAGGTGCAGGGTCGATCCCGGCTGGTACGGCTGCGCCGAGAGGACCTCGACGCACTGTTCCCCGGCCTGCTCGACTCTGTACTGAGCGCACACCGCCAAACACGCGATACCGCAACCACCGGCACTGTCAAGGCGCCGTAGGTGCGGGCTCCCCGGCACTCGCTGATGGGAGGCGTTCGGCCCGGGGGACCGTGCCCGGTCCGCGAGCGGCTCGGGTCACGTCGAGTGATCAAGCCCACACTGACACCATTCGCGCCGTGTCGCACCTTCGCTTCATCCGGACCGCGAGAGCTGATGAGTCTCGGAAACGACCGTTCACAAGACCCATCTACCGGCAAGGCGTTCACCCAGCCAACATGGGTATCGAAAAGCCGTCTCGAAAACAATGTTGCGAGAACCTCACCGAGGCGGTTAGGAGACCCATCACATGACGGTGTATGGCTACTACCGTGTCTCTACCGCCGACCAGAATCCCGATCACCAGATCGACGCCCTGCAGCGCGCCGGCGTGGCGGCCGGGAACATCTTCGGTGACACCGCCAGCGGGGCCAAGGCATCCCGGCCCGAGCTCGACCGCGTGCTGTCGCTCCTGAACTCCGGCGACACGTTGAAGATCACCCGGCTGGATCGACTGTCACGCTCGGTCCAGCACCTGATCAACCTCGGCGCCGACCTGCGCGCCGCCGGGATCGGACTGCACGTGGTCGAGCAGGGCATCGACACCTCCACCATGGAGGGCCGCGCTATGTTCGGCATGCTGAGCGTGCTGGCCGAACTGCAACGCGAACTCATCATTGCCAACACCAACGACGGCCTGGCCGCCGCCCGTGCCCGCGGCCGCGTCGGCGGCCGCCGCCCCAAACTCACCCAGCGGCAGCTAGACCAGGCCCAAAAGATGTACGACGACGGCACCCACACCGTCGAAGAAATCGCCCAGACCTTCCACGTGTCCCGCCCCACCCTCTACCGGCACCTCACCGCCCACCACGATGGCCGCGACTGCGCCCTCATCGTCTACCGCGGGAAGACCACAAAGACCGACGCCGGCAACCGCAGGCTCGGCGAAACCGGCGCCGGCGAACAGGTCCAGCTCGACACCGACCGCAAATGGTGGCCCATCGCCCCGGGCCGCCGCCCCCACCTCAAGGCCATCGTCTACGTCGCAGCCGGAACCGTCGCCCGCGTCCGCGCCGTCGACCCCGACCAAAGCAAATGGCGCGAAGACGACCGCGGCTACTGCGACGTCCCCGTCAGCGCGCCCCTCACCGACCTGCAGATCGCCCAGCAACTCCCCAGCCTGCAACTACGCCCAGGCACCCCGCGCCCCCACACCCGCGGCAAACTCCGCGAATTCCTCCTCCTGTAACCCGCCCGGCAGCACAATGAGACCCCACGCTGCGGCATCACCACAGGTCACGGTCATATCCGACCGAAATTTCGTCAGTGCTACCGGGACCCCAAGAAGAACTGGGTGATCGATCTCGATGTCGCCAAGTTCTTCGACTCCGTGCCGTGGGACCTGATGGTCAAGGCAGTCGAGGCCAACATCACCACCGAGCAGCGTTGGGTATTGCTGTATGTGAAGCGATGGCTGCAAGCCCCGCTGGCACTGCCCGACGGCACCCTGCGCGAACGAGATCGGGGAACCCCACAGGGATCGGCGATCTCACCCGTGCTGGCCAACCTGTTCATGCATTATGCGTTCGATCTCTTTCTCGCCCGGGAGTTCCCGGACGTGGAGTTCGAGCGGTATGCCGACGACGCGGTCGTGCACTGCGTCACCGAACAGCGGGCGCGCCAGGTCCTGGCTGCCCTCTCCGAGAGGATGGCGGAGGTCGGGCTGTCACTGCATCCGACCAAGACCAGAATCGTGTACTGCAAGGACCGGGTTCGGCCGGGCTCGTATGAGCACACCGAGTTCACGTTCCTCGGGTTCACCTTCCGTGCCCGGGCGGCCAAGGCCAGGAACGGCGGGGTATTCTCCTCGTTCCTGCCCGCGGTCAGCCCACAGGCCCTCAAGGAGATGGGGCGACGGCTCCGCCGCTGGCGGATCCACCTGCGCACCCGGCTCGACTTGAACGAGCTCGCCAAAGCGATCAACCCCATCGTGGCGGGCTGGATGAACTACTACGGCCGGTTCTACCGGTCACAGCTCGGCCCCTTCCTCAAACGCATCAACACCTACCTGATGCGCTGGGCGCGCCGAAAGTACAAACGGCTCCGGACGTTCAAACGCTTCAGGAAGTGCTCGCACTCGTCCAACGAGCGCCCCGCCTCTTCAGACACTGGGCCTGGATGGCCGAGACCGGAAGGATGAGATGAGATGAGAAGAGCGGAGTGACGGGAGACTGTCATGCTCCGTTCCGTGGGAGCCAGGGGTGAAAATCCCCTGGGCGACCCGACTCCCGTGCCTGCGGTGCTTGGCCGAGTAGTACGGCCGGTCGGCGCGCACCCGGTCGGTGGGGATGAGCGTGCCGTCCAGCACCAGGTAGTGCAGACCTTCCCGTACGGTCTTGCGTAAGGCGGGGCCGAGCTTGGGGGCGCGGGCGCGCAGCAGGGCGACGGTCTCCTCCACGTACCGCCAGGCGGTGGCGACCGAGACGCCGAATCCGGCGGCGAGCTCGGTGTAGGTCTCGCCTTTGCGCAGGTAGACCAGAACCAGCAGGGCCTGCTGGGCGGGGTTGAGGCGTCGCCACGTGGAGCCGATGGCCTTGCGGTGGCGGCGGATGATGCCGGCCACGTAGTTCAGCGTTGAGCGCGACAAATCGACCGCAGCACGATAGAACAGCATCCGAACCCCTGGTGGTGACGGTGTTGATTGTGGTGATCCACCCGTCTACCAGGGGTTCTCTGCATCTTCAGGTGAACGTCGCACTCGCGATCACGCTGTGATCAGCAGGCACCCGTCGAGGATGAAAACGGCTCACTGGATTTACCGCATGTTCGAATGGATCAAGATCCAGATGAAGGGTGTGGCGATCCAGCCCCGCGAACGCTGCGCCCGCCGATGATTGCATCCGTCCAGGTCATGACTCTGCACGGCGCTTCGCGTGGCGTGCGCGAGCTCTGCTCACCCGAAAGAGGACGCGCGCGCGGCGGGATGATCTCCCGTGCTCCTTCGCCGGCCTATCTGACTGTCCCGAACACTTCACGGAACTGCGGTTGCTGCCTGTGAACGCTCGGGACAAGGACGTGCGGCCAGTACGAGCAGGACATCCACAACCTGACTACGCCATCGCGTGCTCCAACGGTGTTTCGGCCGTCTCTGAGGTCGATCCTCCCCAAGGAGGAGAGCCCTCTTGCCGGGAGCATGCCTGCAGCCCGCAAGGGTGAAGGTTGCGGGCAGTCAAGATCTCCCGTGTCTCGGGAGGCTCATCCCGACGGCTCGAACGTGCATCAGGCGCGGATCACCGCCACGGCCTCGACTTCGACCAGCTGATCGGTGTAGCCGAGCACGGTTACCCCGAGCAGCGTGCTCGGCGCGTCATGATCCCCCATGTACTCGCGGTAGACCTCCCAGGCGGTGCTGAGGTCGGCTTGGCGGGAGGAGGCGACGTAGACGGTGCTTTTGGCGATGTCGGTCAGGGACGCGCCGGCGCTGTCGAGCGCGGTGACGAGGTTGCGCATCACCTGATGGCTCTGGGCGGCGTAGTCGCCAGGGGCGACTGTCTTGCCGTCAAGATCGAGGGGGCAGGCGCCGGCCACCCACACGCAGTTCACGGGGGTGTCGGCGACCGCGGCGTAGGCGTAGTCGACGGCTTGTGTGAGCCGATCGTCGCGAATCAGTCGGACACCAGGATTGATAGTCATCCGCCTATAATCTACATGTGCTTATCATCTGTCAAGGAGTACGGTGAGGTGCTGTGACAGATCGTCCTGATCTCGCGGCCATGCTCCAGCCCCTGGTGCAGTCGCTCATCGCCGCAGAGCAGCCTGTGCTGGCCGCACACGGGATCTCCATGTGGGGCTACGCAGTGCTCACCGCCCTGGCCGACACCGCCGTGCGCACGCAGGCCGCCCTCGCCGAGGCGATCGGCGCGGACAAGACCCGCATCATCAGCACTCTCGACAGGCTCCAGGACGCAGGGCTGATCACCCGGGACCCCGACCCCCGCGACCGGCGCGCCCGCATCCTCGCGATCACCGCCGAAGGGGCCCTCCTTCACCGATCCGTACGCACGGCCATCCAGGCCGGCGAGGACCGTCTGCTCGACAGGCTGCCGCCGGCCGACCGCGCAACCTTCCTGCGCGCCGCGCGGACTCTGGCCCGGCTCTCCCGTGACGTGCGCGATCGTCCCTCATGACGCCTAGGCGGTAAGCCAGGCCATGCACCTGCTAATGTTTGTTGGCATGTGCTGGACGTTGAGGTGAGTGTCCCCGCGCCTACGGGAGACGACCTGGTGCGGATGTTGGCCACCTTGTCCAGCCCGCACCGGCTGCGCGTCATCGCGGCCCTCACAGGCGGCCGGAACTACGTGAGCCGACTGGCGCGTGAGCTCGGTATCAGCAGGGCGCTGCTCCAGGTCCACTTGAAGAAGCTGGAGGCCGCCGGCCTGGTTTCCTCGCAGCTGGAGCTGTCGGAAGAAGGAAAGGCAATGAAGTACTACGAGCTGCGCGGGTTCTCTGTTCACCTGACGCCGGAGCTCATCGTGGACGCAACACGAACGCTGACCACCGAGAAGGGCTCGGAGCGATGAACGAGCATGAGTGGCAGGAAGTCATCGGCACCATCGGCGTGTTCGTCCTGATCATCGCCGTAGTCGTCACGGTCGTCTGGCAAGCCGCCATCTCCTGGCGGGCCAAGGCTCAGACGGCACGCGAGGCGGAGTACAAAAAGATCGCCGAGGCCGCCGCCGCCTCCCAGCAGGACATCGGACGGCAGCTCGCTGAGATCAATGACCGGCTCTCGGCGCTGCGCGACCGTACCGACGCCATTGAGCTGATGCTCAAGGTTGTCGAGTAGCACCCCAACCCCCGAAACACGATTCCGGGCCGCCGAGCTGCAACTCGACGGCCCGGTTGGGGGAGATGTACCACCTCGCCGGCAGGCGAGTTCCACAGGAACACTCCACCAAGAACGAGGAGAGCAGTTCATGCTGCCCGAAAGCAAATCGGCCCCTCGCGACG
This sequence comes from Nonomuraea sp. NPDC052265, assembly GCF_044547985.1. Taxonomy (NCBI): domain Bacteria; kingdom Bacillati; phylum Actinomycetota; class Actinomycetes; order Streptosporangiales; family Streptosporangiaceae; genus Nonomuraea; species Nonomuraea sp. NPDC052265. The sequence continues at coordinate 2,441 of NZ_JBIUBJ010000034.1, read as the reverse complement.
GCACGGCGCCTGGCCCTCCGAGGGCCAGGACCGGCGTGATCGCGGCCGTCGCGGGCTGGTCGGTCCGGCACCGCACCCTGGCCATCGCTGGTTGGGCCGCGTTGGTCTTAGCCGCTGTGCTGTCCAGCGCGCTGGTCCCGGGCGACAACGCGCGCGCCGTCGACCCCGGCGAGGCAGGCCACGCCCAGCAGATGGTGGACGCCCAGCGCGGCGACAACTCCGTACGAGAGAACGTGCTGATCCAGCCGCGTGAAGGCACAGGCCTCTTCTCCGAAGATCCGGAGCTGCGTGCCGCCGCGGAAGATCTGGTGACCCTGCTGCGTCGGACACCGCAGGCAGTCCGGGACATCGGTTCGCCGCTGGCGGCGCACGGAGAGCGCTGGGTGTCACGCGACGGTCATTCCGGGCTGGTCACCTTCGAAGTCACCGGTCCGGACGAACGGTTCGACGACAACTACGCCGCTGCCATCGCAGCCGTGGAGCAGGCTCAGCGGAGCCATCCTGGGGTGCGTTTCAGCCAGGCGGGTGACCGCAGCCTATCCGGTGCAGTCGACAAGGGCATCAAGAACGACCTCGGGCGTGCCGAGACGACGTCTCTGCCGCTGACCATCGTGATCCTGCTGGCCGTGTTCGGCTCGCTGATCGCCGCCGGGATCCCGCTCCTGCTATCAGCGACCGTCGTGGCGGGCACGTTCGGACTGCTGGGATTCATCGGGCAGTGGGTGCCGTTCAACGGCGCCGCCTCGGCCATCGTGCTGCTGATCGGCATGGCAGTCGGCATCGACTACTCGCTGTTCTACCTACGCCGGGTCCGGGAGGAACGGGCTGCGGGCCATGACGTGCGCGAGGCGCTGCGGCGTACCGCCGAGACATCGGGGCACGCGATCGTGGCTTCCGGATTGACCGTCATGCTCTGCCTGGCCGGCCTGCTGTTCACCGGCGTGGACGTCTTCAAGGGACTGACCGCCGGCACGGTCCTGGTCGTCGGCCTGGCCGTGCTCGGCTCGCTGACGGTACTGCCCGCGCTGCTGGCGGTTCTGGGGCACCGGGTGGACTGGGCCCGCATCCCCTTGTTGGGTCGACACAGGATCGCGGTCGGCGAGTCCCGCATCTGGGGGCAGGTGGCCCGGGCGGTGGTCGCCAGACCGGTGCTGAGCGGGGCCGCCGTGAGCATGGTGCTGCTGGTGCTGGCGCTGCCCGTCCTCGGCATCAGGCTCCAGGACGCGGCCGTGACCTCCAGCCTGCCGCCCGGTACCTCCCCGGCGGTGGACGCCGCGACCACGATGCAGGATGCATTTCCGGGCGCGGCGACGGCCGCTCGCGTGGTCCTCGCACGCAGGGACGGCAGCTCGGCCGACACCGAGCAGGTACGCGCCGCGATCGAAGAGCTGCACCAGCAGACAGTTTTCAGCGGCGGCCTGCTGCTCGAACCGATCACCGCCGTCGCGGTCGGCCACGCGATGGTGGTGCGTGTGCCACTGGCCGGTGCCATCACCGACCCGGTGGCCGATCGGGCGCTGGCCATGCTGCGCGAGCAGGCGCTACCTGCGACATTCGGGCAGGTGGCCGGCGTCTCCTACGCTGTGACGGGCAAGACCGCCACGCCCCACGACTTCGCTGTGCAGGTGAATGAGCGGACCCCGATCGTGGTCGCCTTCGTCCTCACTCTGGCGTTCGTGCTGCTTGCCGTGACGTTCCGGTCGTGGACCATCCCGCTGGTATCGATCCTGCTCAACCTGCTGTCCATCGGCGCGGCGTGCGGGGTCTTAGTCTGGGTCTTCCAGGACGGCCATCTGGAGTCGCTGCTGGGATTCGTTTCCTATGGCGGGGTGGTGAGCTGGCTGCCGCTGTTCATGTTCGTCATCCTGTTCGGGCTGAGCATGGACTACCACATCTTCATCCTCAGCCGCATCAAGGAACGCCGGCGCGGCGGCGCCTCCGCCCGCGAGGCGATCGTCGGTGGCATCGCGGGCAGCGCCGGGGTCGTCAGCGGCGCCGCGTTCATCATGATCGGCGTCTTCACGGTCTTCGTGACACTGTCGGCCATCGAGTACAAGATGCTGGGACTGGGCATGGCGGTTGCCATCCTTATCGACGCGACCGTGGTCCGTGGTGTGCTGCTGCCGGCCGCGATGGCGCTGCTCGGAGAGCAGACTTGGATGCGACGCCCCGCCACGCCGATGCAGTAGCAGGAAACGCCGGGTGCTGGCGGACGGCGTGCCGCCCGCCAGCACCCGGCGCTCACCTGCCAAGCCTTCGATCTCCTGGTGCGACGGCGCCATGCACAGCAGCATGCGGGCACATACCGATCACTCGATCGGCGACGCCCGAGGCCCACGGCTGCTCCTAGTGTGATGCGCCGGAAATTGCTTACTTAAGTACGCTGCTGATTTTCGGTGGTTGGCGGGTTGATCTTGTTGAGGTGGTCGGCGAGGGTTTTG
>NZ_JBIUBJ010000033.1:0-65246 GCF_044547985.1 Nonomuraea sp. NPDC052265 | reverse complement strand
CGACTCGGTCTGCAGAGCGAGAAGGTCAGGAACTTCGAGGGGCTCCTGGATACGCGCGAAAGAAACGCGACGGGGACCAGCGGGTACGGCGGAGGCGTTGCGCGAGGCTGCCAACAGATGTCCTTCCGAGGGCTCGCGGCGGACTGACTACACGCACGCCAGACAACCTCGCAACGTGAGCAAGCATCACGGGTCGTCAAAGGGCAGCGCAAAGGGGCAGTGTAGCCGAACGGCACACGCCTGTCCACTTCGCTCTCGCTGCATGCTCCACGTTGGTCGCAGCATCGCCCGTTCAGCCGCAAACGTCAAGCCCGCGAGCCCGACTTTTAGCCGCCTAGAGGCCCGGACGCTGGAGTTTTCTCCCCAGTGTGATCGGGCGCCTACCGCCAGGCCCAAGACGATACCCGCGATCGTGGGCGGTTAACGCTCCGTCACCCCGGGGGTCGAACCCATGCCGACCGCCGGTGTAGCTGTGACTGCAGTACCCCTATCAAGGGCTTCGCCAAACCTGATTTTTGGTAACAATTGAACGTAGCGGCGCGCCCGGCGGCTCAGGCCGTCCCCAGCAGCGTGGACAACCCCTCGACCAGCCAGCGCCCGTCTTGCCGGACCATGACGAACCGGGCGCGGTTCTGGGTGACCTGTTGCTGGGGCCTGTCCTGGTTCGGCACTACTTTTACCGTAACCATGTTCACGAACAACAGGACCTCGACCCTGTCGGGCGTGGCGCGCTCGACGCCGGCGTCCACCACGGCCGCGGTGCGGACGGTCTTCTCGGCCTTGGCCTTGGACACCAGCGACGTGGTGAGCTCCTTGTAGTGCCTGGTCAGCTCGCCCGTCGTGTACGCCCCCGCCCTGGCCAGGTCGGCCTCCACCGAGCGGTAGTCGTAGGAGAACATGTCGGGGGCGACCTGGCGGGCCGTCGCCATGGCCTCGGCCGCCGCCCCGTCGGCCCCTCGCAGGTCGCGCAGGTCGAACCACATCCTGGGCACCAGCACGCCCGCGACGATCACCAGGACGCCGAGCAGCACCACTGTGACGGTTCTCACACCACCTGCACCACCTTCGACACCAGCCAGACGCCGCCGACCTTGGTCACGTCCATCGTCCAGCGGTAGAAGCGCTCCTGGGGCGGGCTCTTGGAGCCGTCCCAGCGGATCTCGGCGTCGGCCACCACCAGCACCTTCGCCGTGCCGCCGGACATCGACACCAGGCCGGTCGCGCGCAGCACGCCGTGCTGGACGACCTTGTTGGCGACCGTGGTGCTCTTGAGCTTGCCCGCGATGGCCTCGTAGCCGGTCCTGGCGCCGGCCGTGCAGGTGTCGAGGATGCGCTCCACGTCGGCGTCGACGGTCTTGTAGTCGAGCGAGACCAGGTTCTTGGCGTGGGTGCCGGCCGCGAGCAGCGCGGCCTGCCGGTCGTCGGCCAGGGCCTGCGCGTCACGCGCCTGGAAGGAGATCCACACGCCGGTGGCGACGAGCGCCGCCAGCGTCACGCTGAGGGCGGCCACGAGGATGCGGACCGGGCGCGCGGGAAGTCCTCCCACCTGTGCTCACCCCTTCCGGACGGTCGCCGGATCATAACCCGCCAGCCACTCCCGAAGCCCTGGAATCGACGGAGGCGGTTGGGGAGCCGGGGCGTTGCGGGCGCCGCGCACCCCGGTCGCGCTGCCGCGCGGCTCGCGGCAGAACGCCTTCGGATCGGGCGGACGTGGGCTGACGTCCTGCGGACGGCGCCGGCGTACGCCCTCGTAGCCGCGGGTGCAGGGCCTGGGCACGTTGAGGTCGAGGTCGAGGCCGAAGTGCAGGCCGTCCCGGTCGACCACGGAGAACGCGCCCGCGACGGCGGCCGGGTAGCCGATCAGGAGCTGGCGCAGGGCCGTGTCCCGGGCGGAGACCGTGCCGCCGCCGATCACGAGGTGGGTCAGCAGCGGGCGCAGGTGGGGCGCGACGCCGGCCGTCAGGCGTTCGAGCGACTCGGCGGCGCGCGGGGTGCGGCCGATCACGTGGGCGACGTCGCCACGCCCGTCCCGGAGCGAATCGGTCAAGCTGGCCAGATCCCCGGCGAATGCCTTCAGATGGCTCCCAGAGGCCCGCTGAGCGTCGAGCACGGTCTCCCCGTCGTGAAGGACCGCGACCGTCTCGGGAAGCACGCTCTCGGCCTGTCCGAGCAGCTTCTCGCCCGCCTCCTCCAGCCGCCGCAGGTACGGCCCGTTGCCGCCGAGGCCCTTGTCCAGCTCGGTCACGACCGTCTCCAGGTCACGCGGATCGATCGAGGCCAGGAGCCGATCGGTGTCGCCGAGGAGCCGGGCCGTGCTGACCGGCAGGCGCGTGTGCTCGCGTCCGATCACGTCCCCGTCCCCCAGGTACGGCCCGGTGGCCCCGGCGGGCCGCAGGTCCAGGTACTGCTCGCCCACGCCCGACCGGTTGGCCACCACGGCCAGCAGCCCGCGGGCCGGGACGGGGGTGCCGGACCCGAGCCTGACCACGGCCCGCGCGCCCTCGCCCGCCACCGCCAGCGACTCCACCCGGCCGATCGGCACCCCGCGGTAGGTCACCTCCGAGCCGTCGAACAGTCCGCTCGCGTCGGCCAGCTCGACCGTGACCCGGTAGGCGGGGTCGAACAGGTCGGCCCCCACCCGGGCGTACCTGACCAGCGTGTACGCCACCGCCACCACCCCGATCAGCGCGAACGCCAGCAGCCTGACGGTCATCGCGCACCTCCCAGCAGGTTGCGCAGCGTGGTGCCCGGCGAGGCGTCGACGGTCAGGTCGGTGTTGGCGTAGTCGCCGCGCAGCATGGACGAGGCCGACCCCGGGAACGGGAACGTGATCGCCGTCGCCAGCCCCGAGGCGACGCTGTCGCGTGCCCGGTCGAGGTTGCGCAGGAGTTCGCGCAGGTGGCGGAGGTCGGCGAGGGTGTCGGCCTGGGAGCGCTCGACGACGCGGGTGGCGGTGCGGCCGAGCCGGTCGAGGGCGGCGAGCATGGCGGTCAGGCCGGCGCGCTGGTCCTTGAGCAGGGTGACGGCCGGGCCGATCTCGGTGGCGGTGGCCCTGATCGTGGCGCGCTGGGCGGCCAGGGTGCCGGTGAGGCCGTCGAGGGCGTCGATCAGCCGGACGATCTGCTTCTTGGAGCCGTCGAGCCCGGCGGCGAACACCCCGAGCCTGCGCAGGAGGTCCTTCAGGCGGGCCGAGCGGCCGTCCAGCACCTCGCCCAGCTCCCGGTTGACGGTGGCGACCTGGTCGAGCCCGCCGCCGTCGACCAGCAGCGAGGCGGCCGACAACACCTCCTCGACCTCGGCGGTCGTGCTCGTCCGGGCCACCGGGATCGGGCCGCTCAGCCGCCCGCGCCCGGCGGGCAGCAACGTGACGAACTTCTCCCCCAGCAGGCTCGTCTGGGAGATCGCCGCGGTCGTGCGGTCGGGCAGGGCGACGTCGCCGCGCACCGCGCAGACCACGTCGGCCCGCCATTCGGCGCCCAGCTCCACGCCGGTGACCTCGCCCACGGTGACGTCGTCCACCTTGCACAGCGAGCGCGGCACCAGGTCGAGCGCGTCGGCGAACTGGATGGTCACCGTGTAGGGCCGCTCGCCCAGGTCGGCGCCGCCGGGCAGCGGCAGCGAGGCCACCCCCTCGAAGCCGCACCCGGCCGCGGTCGAGAGCAGCAGCGCCAACACGAACGGGCCTCTCATCGGACGGGTCCTTCGGGCAGGGGGCCGGGCGGCCGGATCGAGGCGGGCAGCGGGACCAGGTTCTGGATGATCGTGTCGAACCAGCGCCCGTTGCCGGTCGCGTCGGCGAGCTGCCGGGCGAACGGCCCGAGCAGGGCGAGCGACCGGTCGAGGCTCTCCTCCTGGCGGCTCAGCACGGCGACGAACGAGCGCAACCGTTCGAGGGCCGGTCTCATCGTGGTCCTGTTGTCGGCGACCAGGCCGTCGATCTGCCCGGCCAGCACCACCGTGTTGACCAGCAGCCCGTGGACGACGGCCCGCCGGGCGGAGACCTCGCGCAGCAGCAGGTCGCCGTCGGTGACCAGGCCGTGCAGGTCGGCGTTCCTGCGGGCCAGCAGGCCGGTGACGGTACGGGCGTGGCCGACCAGGTCGTGCAGGCGGGCGTCGCGGGCGGCGACGGTACGCGAGAGCCTGCCGAGGCCCTTCAGGGACGCCCGGATCTCCGCCGAGGAGCCTTCCATGGTCTGCGACAACACGGTCATGGCCTCGGCCAGTGCCCGCTCGTCGACGCGGCCCGCGGCGCTCCCCAGGTCGGCCACGGCGGGGGCGACCTCGTACGGGACGCTCGTGCGCGACAGCGGGATCTGCCCCTGGAGCCGGCCGTCGCCCTCGGGGACGAGCATGACGAAGTGGGCGCCGAGCAGGGTCTTGATCCGGATGTCGGCCCTGGTCAGCGAGCCGAGCCGGACGTCGTCGGCCACCCGGAGGTCGACGCGTACGTGGTCGCCTTCGAGATCGACGCCGACGACCTCCCCGACCTTGACCCCGGCGATCATCACGTCGTCGTGCTCGCGCAGCCCCGCGGAGTCGGCGAACGCGGCCGAGTACGTGCTGCCGCGCGGCAGGCCGCCGACCGCCAGGGCCGCCACGACCAGCGCGAGCGCCACGACGATGCCCCCGACGCCGAGCGGCACGGGGTCGCGTCTCCTGAAGGGGGTCAGTGGCATCGGGGGCTCCCGTTGACGATCTTCGGAGTGCGTACGCCGCCGCTCCTGACCGTGAGCGAGCAGAGGTAGAAGTTGAACCAGGACCCGTTGGAGGAGGCCCGGACGAGCCGGCCGAGACGGCCGGGCGCGCGGGCGACGGTGTCCTCGACCAGGGCGCTCCTGGCGTTGAGCGCCTTGAGGAGCCCGCCCGCGTGCCGGACGCTCACGCGCAGGTCGGGCCGGGCCCTGCGGACCAGGCCGCCGGTGACGGCGGTGAGGCGGTCGAGCGTGGCCAGCGAGTCGCCGATGGCCTCGCGGTCGCCGGCCAGGCCGCCGATCAGGGCGCGCAGGTCGATCAGCAGCCGGTCGTAGTCGTGCTCGCGGCCGGCGACCTCGCCGAGCACCACGCCGAGGTTGGTGATCACGCGGCCGATCACGGCGTCGCGGTCGGCGAGTGTGCCGGTGAGGGAGGCGATGTGGCCGAGCAGGGCCTCGACCGTGCCGCCCTCGCCCTGGAGCACCTGGACGATCTGCCAGCTCAGCTTGTTCACGTCCTGGGGGCGGATGGCGTTGAGCAGCGGCCTGAAGCCGTTGAACAGGGCCGTGACGTCGAGCGCCGGGCGGGTGCTGCCGACGTGGGCGCCCGGCGGGAGCAGGCCGGGGCCGCCGGGGCCGGTGGAGAGCGTCAGGTAGCGGTCGCCGATGAGGTTGCGCCAGCGGATCGCCGCCACGACCGCGCGGGGCAGGGCGGTGGTGCGCCGTACGGAGAAGGCGACCTCGGCCCGCGTGCCCGCCAGCGTGACGCTCTCGACCCGGCCGACCCGCACGCCGGCGATGCGGACCTCGTCGCCCTCGCGCAGCCCCGAGGCGTCGGTGAACAGGGCGTGGTAGACGACCGCGGCGGTGAAGCGGGCGCCCGAGATCGTGATCGCGAGGGTGGCCACGCACAGGGTGGTGACGAGGGCGAAGGCGGCCAGCTTGAGTGCCGGCCCGAGCGTGGTCATCGCAGCATCAGCCTCGCCAGGTCGGCCGTGCCGTCGTCGAAGCGGACCCCGGGGAAGGGCACGGGCGCGTGGTCGGGCAGGCCGTAGCAGGCCGGGCCCCTGCGGTCGGCGTAGCGCGGGGTGTCCTTGCCCGGTTCGTACGGACGCGCCGGCCGGACGATCTCCAGCACCGCCTTCGCGCTCCCGTGGCCGAAGGCGTCGTCGAGCAGCGGCCGCAGGCGGTCGAGGCCGCGCAGGACGCACGGGATGACGGGCGCGTGATGGGCGGCGACGTCGAGGGCCGGGCGGACGACGTGCGGGAGGCCGACGATGCCCGGCTCGTTGGAGGCGAGCAGCAGGTCGGTGGCGGTGGCGGCCCGGGTGACGGCGGCGGTGGCCGGGGCGAGCGGGGCGGCGGTGAGGGTGCGGCTGATCGCGGCGCCGTTCGCGAGGGTGCGCAGCAGGTCGGGGGCGGCCTGGCCGTACAGGGCGGCGACGTCGGCGAGCTTGGCGATGTCCCGTTTCAGCGTCGGCAGGTGGGGCTGGAGGCGCCGGAGGTAGGCGCCGGTCCTGTCCAGGGTCGTGCCGAGGCGGGCGCCGCGGCCGTCCAGGGCGGTGGCCAGGGCGTTCAGGGCGGCGTTGAGGCGGTCGGGGTGGACGGCGCGCAGGTGGGCCAGCAGGCGGTCGAGGATCCGGGTGATCTCGACGGCGGCGGACGAGGACCTGATGACGTCGCCGTCGCGCAGCGGGCCGCGCGGCGACCTGGGCGGGATCAGGGCGACGTACTTCTCGCCGAACAGGGTCTTGGCCCGCAGCTCGGCGGTCGAGGCGCGGTCGACGTCGTGGTCGAGGGCCAGGGTGAGGCGGGCGCCGTGCTCGGCGGGCGCCAGGTCGGCCACCTCGCCGACCACGACCCCGTTGACCTTGACGTCGGCCCGGCGGTCGAGCTGGAGCCCGGCGGCCGGCAGCAGCAGCGTGACGTGCCGGGCGGTGGAGAACGCCTTCGTGTAGACGGCCAGCGTCAGGGCCGTGAACGCGGCGATGATCGCCAGCAGCGCGACACCGTGTCTCATCCGGCCAGCCTCACCGTCGTCGTCGTGCCCCAGATGGCCAGGCCGAGCAGGAGGTTGGCGACGTTCACCGTCACCAGCACCGCGCGTACGGCCCGCCCGACCGCCACCCCGACCCCGGCCGGGCCGCCGGTGGCGTGGAAGCCGTGGTAGCAGTGGATGAGGATCACCAGGACGGCGAAGACCATCGCCTTGCCGAAGGACCACAGCACGTCGTACGGCGACAGGAACAGCTCGAAGTAGTGGTCGTAGGTGCCCGTGGACTGGTCGTGGAGCACGGTCACGATCAGCCGCGTGGCGACGTAGGAGGCGAGCAGGCCGAGCACGTACAGGGGCATGACGGCGGCGAACCCGGCGATCAGGCGCGTGGTGACCAGGAACGGCACCGACGGGACCGCCATGACCTCGAGCGCGTCGATCTCGTCGCTGACCCGCATCGCGCCGAGCTGGGCGGTGAAGCCGCAGCCCACGGTGGCCGACAGGCCGATCGCGGCCACCAGCGGCGCGATCTCGCGGGTGTTGACGTAGCTGGACAGGAAGCCGGTGAAGGCCGAGCCGCCGATGCGGTCGAGCCCGGTGTAGCCCTGCAGGCCGACCTCGGTGCCGGTGAAGAAGGTCATGAAGGCGACGATCGTCATCGTGCCGCCGATCACCGCCAGGCCGCCGCTGCCCAGCGCGACCTCGGCCAGCAGCCTAAGCACCTCCCGGCGGTAGCGGGCGGCGGCCGGGACGGCCCTGATCGCCCTGGCGTAGAACTCGCCCTGCCTGTCGAGCGTCTTCATGACAGCACCAGCTCGTTGTAGACCGCACTGATCAGGAAGTTCTCGGCGAACAGCACCAGGGCGGCGAACACCACCGCCTGGTTGACCGCCTCCCCCACCCCTTTGGGCCCGCCCGCCGCGGTCATCCCCTTGTACGCGGCCACCAGCCCCGTCGTGACCCCGAAGACCAGCGCCTTGCCCTCCGACACCCACAGGTCGGAGAGCTCGGCCAGGGCGTTGAACGACTGCAGGTACGCCCCCGGCGACCCGCCCTGGGCGACCACGTTGAACAGGTAGCCGGCGATCAGCCCGACCGTGGTGACCAGGCCGTTGAGCAGCGGCGCGACCAGCGCGCACGCGGCGACCCTGGGCACGACGAGCCGGTGGAGGGGGTCGACCGCGAGCACTTCCATGGCGTCGATCTCGTCCCTGATCCGGCGGGCGCCGAGGTCGGCGCAGATCGCGCTGCCGGCCGCGCCCGCGATCATCAGCGCGGTCACCACCGGGCCTGCCTCGCGCACGATGCCGAGCACGGCGGTGGCCCCGGTGAAGGACTGGGCGCCGAACTGGCGGATGAGGTTGCCGGTCTGCATGGCGAGCACGGCACCGAAGGGGATGGCGACCAGGGCGGTGGGCAGGGCGCTCACGCTGACGATGAACCACGCCTGCCGGACCAGCTCGCGCACCTGGAACGGCCGCCGCCCGGCCGCCCTGGCGGTGTCGAGCGACATGGCGACGAACCGCCCGACCTCCTCAATCACCATGTGCGCCCGCCCGAACGCGGACGGTGACCGTCTCCGGCCGTGAAGAGACGCCTTTCAGGCGGTTCATGAGCTATGCCCCGTCCGCATGGGCGTCGATCGGCCGGGGGTACTCCTCCAGCCAGTCGCGGCCGTGTTCGTCCACGAACGAGCCCTGCGGCGGGATCACGCCGTTGGCCGCCAGCCACCGGCCGGGCGGCTGCTGCGAACGGCGGATCACGTTGCCGCTCGGCATCAGCTGCGGCGGGATCGGCGGCAGCCCGCCGGGGTCGTGGCCCAGCCGCGCCTCGGCCTCCAGCTCGGAGACGTCCTTCTCCTCCGACATGCCGATCGGGCCGTGCCTGCGGGCGTTGAGGAACTGCCGCACCACCGGCTCGTCGCTGGACAACAACATCTCGCGCGGCCCGAACATGACCAGCTCGCGGCGGAACAGCAGCCCGATGTTGTCGGGGACCGTGCGGGCGGTGTTGATGTCGTGCGTGACGATCAGGAAGGTGGCCTCGATGTCGGCGTTGAGGTCGACGATCGTCTGGTTGAGGAAGGCGGTGCGGACCGGGTCGAGGCCGGAGTCGGGCTCGTCGAACAGGATGATCTCCGGGTCGAGCACCAGCGCTCTGGCCAGGCCGGCGCGCTTGCGCATGCCGCCGGAGATCTCGCCGGGCAGCTTGCCCTCGGCGCCGGCCAGGCCCACCAGGTCGATCTTCGCCATCACGACCCGGCGGATCTCGGCCTCGGTCTTCCTGGTGTGCTCGCGCAGCGGGAAGGCGATGTTGTCGTAGAGGTTGAGCGAGCCGAACAGGGCGCCGTCCTGGAACAGCACGCCGAACAGCCGGCGCAGCTCGTAGAGCTTGCGCTCGCCGCAGCCCGCCAGGTCGTGGCCGTCGATCCAGATGTGGCCGCGGTCGGGGCGCAGCAGGCCGACCAGCGTCTTGAGGAAGACCGACTTGCCGGTGCCCGAGGGGCCGAGCAGCACCGAGATCTCGCCCGCGGGCAGCGTGAGCGAGACGTCCTTCCAGACGACCTGCCGACCGAACGACTTGGTCAACCCGTCGACCACGACCTCGACGCCCACTGGCCACCTTCCCGATCACAGGGAGTACTCAGGGGATAACGTGCCGCACACTTTACTTCCGGTTGCCGCCACGGTCGCGGCGATCCGGCGAATTGGAACCTGTTACGGGATTTCCGGTCTCGTAAGAGTCCGCAGGCTCGGGCGCAGCAGCCGGGCGATCTCCTCCGGCGGCGCGTCGCGCAGCTCGGGCAGGCCGAGGAGCTGGTGCCCGACGGTCACGCCGAGCAGGATCGTGGTCATCAGTGCCGCGCGCAGGCGGGCGTCCTCGCCGGGGATCGACGCGGCGAGCCGGTCGATCTGGCGGGCGAGCGCCTCGCGGGCCGCCGTGCCCGCCTCGGGGTGGGTGAGCATCGAACGCATCATCGCCAGCGAGCCCTGGGGCAGCTCGCCCATCTTCACGTCGAGCGTGGCGAGCAGGTGCTCGACCAGTTCCTCGGGGCTCGCGACGGCGCCGGGGTCGGGGGTGGCGCGCACGGCGGCCCTGAAGAGCTCCTGCTTGTTGCCGAAGTACTGCATGACCAGGGCGGGGTCGACCTCGGCGGCCTTCGCGACCGCCCTGATGGTGGCGCGCTCGTAACCGACCTCCGCGAACAGGGCTCTGGCCGCGTCGAGGATCCTTCCCTCGGTTCTGCGCCGCCGCTCGGCACGGGGAAGCACTCGCTCGCTCACGGTCCGACTCTACCCGTGTTGACCGTTCCTCCTCTTTCGCTCTACGCTCGTTGAGTCAACGACCGTTGAGCGAGATGCGAGGTTGTGAACATGACCGTCGATGAGATCGTCGTCGCCTTCCACGGCGCGATGCTGCACAAGTCGGCCGACGAGCTGGCCGACCTGTACACCGAGGACGGAGTGCACGAGTTCCCGTTCGGCGGGCTGCCGCCGTACGAAGGGCGGGAGGCGGTCCGCGCGGGGTACCGGGCGGCCTGGGGCGCCTCCCCCGCCGCGCCGCAGGAGGTGGAGCGGGTCGCGTTGCACCGTACGGACGATCCCGAGGTGGTGGTCGTCGAGCAGAACGCGCACGTCAAGGTGGGCGACCGGCCGATCACCGTCCCCGGCCTGCTGATGCTGCGGATCAGGGACGGCCGGATCGTCCACTGCAAGGACTTCATGGACGCCAGTGCCATCGCCAAGGTCCGGGAGGCGGCACTCAGCTTGTGAGGTCGACGACGCGCCGGTGTGCGGGGCGCGGCGGTGTCGACCGCGTACGCCGCCGGCGCCGAGCAGCAGCACGGCCGACGCCACGCGGGATCTCGCCTCGCTCAGGACACCCGCACGCTGGGCAGACCCGTTGGCCGGGCGATGAGACGCGGACGAGAATCTCCTGAGGCGTCCCCGTACATGCCCGTACATGCGAAAAGAGGCGGCCACACCCGGCACCAGGGTGTGTCCGCCTCTTCCGAAGAGCTGTGTGAAGTGGGAAGTTACTTCACGGTCACGGTGGCGCCGGCGCCCTCGAGGGCAGCCTTGGCCTTCTCCGCCTGCTCCTTGTTGACCTTGCCGTCGAAGACCGGCTTGGGAGCGCCGTCCACCAGGTCCTTGGCCTCCTTGAGGCCCAGGGACGTGAGGGCGCGGATCTCCTTGATGACCTGGATCTTCTTGTCGCCGGCGGCCTCGAGGATGACGTCGAACTCGTCCTGCTCCTCAACGGCGGCGGCCTCGCCACCACCAGCGGCGGCGGGGGCGGCGGCGACCGCGACGGGGGCGGCGGCCTTGACGTCGAAGACCTCTTCGAACTGCTTCACGAACTCAGAGAGCTCGAGGAGGGTCATCTCCTTGAACGCGTCGAGCAGCTCGTCGGTGCTGAGCTTCGCCATGATGCTTTTCCTTACGTTTAGGACTTGCAGAAAACTAGGAACGGGACCGCGGAAGCGGCAACCCCCGTGTTACTCGCCCGCTTCTTCGTTGCGCTTGACACGAAGGGCGTCGGCCAGCTGAGCCATCTGCGTGGGCAGCGCGGCGAAAACCGCGGCGGCAGCGCTCTGCTTCGCCTTGAGAGCACCGGCGAGCTTAGCGAGGAGGACCTCGCGGGACTCGAGGTCGGCGAGCTTGGTGATCTCGGTGGCGTCGAGCGTCTTACCGTCGAGCACACCACCCTTGATCACCAGAAGGGGATTGGCCTTGGCGAAGTCACGCAGACCCTTGGCCGCCTCGACAACGTCGCCGTTGACGAAGGCGATCGCGGTCGGGCCCGTGAGCAGGTCGTCGGGGAACGACAGACCGGCTTCGTTGGCCGCGATCTTGGTCAGGGTGTTCTTCGCCACGGCGAACTTCGCATTCTCACCAAGAGCAACGCGCAGCTGCTTGAGCTGGGCGACGGTGAGACCGCGGTACTCGGTCAGAACGGCGGCGCTGCTGCCTTCGAACTCGCTCTTGAGCTCGGCAACGGCTGTCGCCTTATCCGCCCTCGCCATGGGCCTCCTTCCAGGTGTGCCGCCGGCGAAGGCCCCTGGAAATGAGAACAGCCCCGGGCGCAGGGGCGCACGGGGCTCACATATGGAATGACACCATATGGGAAACTCGCATCACACCTGCGCGGGCCGTCCACAGAACGTGGATCCTTCGGTCGCCAGGACTGATGCACCTGACGACGACCGGCGGTCTTCGGCAACGACCAGAGTACGTGCTGGTCGCCGAGTTTCCAAATCGGTCCTCAGTTGACGGTCGTCTTCGGCAGCTCCCCGATCTGGTCGGCGGGCGGGGCCTCGACCTTCACCGGCTCGTTGAAGCCCTTGAAGAGCAGCGTGGCGTCCAGCGTCGTGCCCTCCTTGGAGCCGTTCAGGGCGAGCTTGCGGGGCAGGCCGTCGCCGGCCACCCAGATGTCGAACTTGACGTCCTTGAGCTCGGCGAGGTTCGTACGGGCCTGCTGCTGCTTGTCGGCGGGCAGCTGGCCGACGGCCGCGTCCACGGGGAACGTGCCGCTGTAGTGGGTGGCGTCCTGGCCGTTGACGCTCTCGGTGCCGACCTGCTTCACGTCCTTGGACGCGGTGACCAGCTTGGTCACGTTGGCCAGGTCGAACTGCTGGATCTGACTGAGGTACTGGTTGACCTGGTTCTGGTTGCCCACTTCGGTGAGCGGGACCTTGATCCACGGCTTGGTCGCGCCGACGAGTTCCTTGAGCGCCTCGACCTTCACGTAGACGGTGTCGCCCTGGAGGACTGCGCGTACGCCGCCCGGCAGGTTCCGGCCGCCCATGTCGACGGTGTCGAGGGTCAGGTCCACGGCGAGCTGGGGCTTGCTCTGGTAGAGCATGCGTCCCTGCACCTTGCCGTTGCCTTCTTGGGGGTGCGTCACGTTCGCGACTGCGTCCACCGTGTAGCTGGTGACCTCTGTGGTCTTCTGCGCGGCCTGCGCGAGCACCTCTGAGGCGGCCAGGTTCACCTGGATGGGCTGCGTGTTCGTACCACACCCGGCGACCGTGGCCGCGACGAGAGCAGCTCCGGCCGCGGCGGTGGCGAGACTTATCCTGCGCTTCAGCATGTTTTGACCCTACGGTTGGCTTGTCCCATCGTGGCGACTTCCCCGCATAATTCGGGGAAAACCCAGGGTTCTCCCCCACAGCCTGTGCACGATTCCTGCACAACCCCGCTCACCTGAGAGATCATCCGGGACGAAAAGGCCGGCGCCTCGCCCCCGCGGAGACACCGCGCACGGCGGGAAGCGGTCCGGCGGGCCCGGCTCACGAAGGCGGGCCCCCGGCTCATGAAGCTGCGCCCCCGGCTCATGAAGCTGCGCCCCCGGCCATGAGAGCCGGGTAGGGCGTCGGCTCCCGCCGTCGAAAACCAGAAGGTCCCCGCCTGAAACAGGCGGGGACCTTCGGAAAGAACGAAGCCGTTACGCGTCGAGCTCGGCGGTCAGGCCACGGGTGAGGTTGGGGTCGACGGGGACGCCGGGGCCCATGGTCGTGGAGAAGGTGACCTTCTTCACGTAACGCCCCTTGGCCGCCGATGGCTTGAGACGCAGCACCTCGTCGAGGGCAGCGGCGTAGTTCTCGATGAGCTGACGCTCGGGGAACGACGTCTTGCCGATGATGAAGTGCAGGTTCGCCTGCCGGTCGGTGCGGAACTCGATCTTGCCGCCCTTGATCTCCGTCACGGCCTTGGCGACGTCGGGCGTCACGGTGCCGGTCTTGGGGTTGGGCATGAGACCGCGCGGGCCGAGCACGCGGCCCAGACGGCCGACCTTGCCCATGAGGTCAGGGGTGGCCACCACGGCGTCGAACTCGTTGAGCCGGTTGCCCTTGGCGATCTCGTCGATCAGCTCGTCGGCGCCGACGATGTCGGCGCCCGCCTCGCGGGCTGCCTCGGCACGGTCACCGGTCGCGAAGACCAGGACCCGGGCGGTCTTACCGGTGCCGTGCGGGAGGTTGACCGTGCCGCGCACGATCTGGTCGGCCTTGCGAGGGTCGACACCCAGCCGCAGCGCCACTTCCACGGTGGCGTCGAACTTGGTGGTCGACGTCTCCTTGGCCAGCTTGGCGGCGTCGGCGGGCGTGTAGAGCTTGTCGCGGTCGACCTTGGCGGCCGCGTCCTTGTGCGCCTTGCTGCGCTTCATGTCTGTCTCCTTGTGGTTCGCGGGCCGGGACCCGGCCCTCCCACGGATCTGGGAAAAGTCTTAGTCGGCGATCGTGATGCCCATCGACCGGGCGGTGCCGGCGATGATCTTCTCTGCGGCCTCGACGTCGTTGGCGTTGAGGTCGGGCATCTTGGTCTCGGCGATGCTGCGCAGCTGCTCGCGCGTCAGCCTGCCGACCTTGTCCTTGTGGGGGACGGCGCTGCCCTTGTCGAGACCCAGGGCCTTCTTGATCAGCTCGGGCGCCGGGGGCGTCTTCGTGATGAAGGTGAAGCTGCGGTCTTCGAAAATGGTGATCTCAACGGGGATGATGTTGCCCCGCTGGGCCTCCGTCGCAGCGTTGTACTGCTTGACGAAGTCCATGATGTTGACGCCGTGGGGACCGAGGGCGGTACCGACCGGCGGAGCGGGCGTGGCCTGGCCAGCGGGGAGCTGGACCTTGACGAGCGCCGCGATCTTCTTCTTCGGAGGCATGAGTCCTTCTCCGGGTCCTGATCGTGATGCCGTCCGGACGCGGATGCGCCCGGACATGTCGGAAGGCCACCTTTCGCGAAAGGCGGCCGACCGAACGTCTAAGTGTAGGTGATCGTCCTAGATCTTCGAGACCTGGTTGAACGAAAGCTCGACCGGGGTCTCACGACCGAAGATCGAGACGAGCACCTTGAGCTTCTGCGACTCGGGGCTGATCTCACTGACCGAGGCGGGAAGGGTGGCGAACGGGCCGTCCATGACCGTGACGGACTCGCCGATCTCGAACTCGACCGTGGGGCCGCTGGCCGCCTTGGCGGTGGCCTTCTTGCTCTCCTCGGTCGGCTCGGGCGCCAGCAGCTTGGCGACCTCGTCGAGGCTGAGCGGGCTCGGCTTGTTGGACAGGCCGACGAAACCGGTCACGCCGGGCGTGTTGCGCACGGCGGCCCAGGACTCGTCGGTCAGCTCCATGCGCACCAGGACGTAGCCGGGCAGCACGCGCTCCTTGACCGGGACCTTCTTGCCGCTCTTGAACTCCTGGACGGTGTGCGTGGGCACCTCGACCTGGTAGATGTAGTCCTCCATGTTGAGCGACACGTTGCGGCTCTCGATGTTGGACTTCACGCGGTTCTCGTAGCCGGCGTAGGAGTGGATCACATACCACTCGCCGGGGAGCCCGCGCAGGGAGCTCTTGAACTCCTCGACCGGGTCGACGTCGGGCAGGGGCTCGGCCTCCGCGTCGGCAGAGGCCTCCTCCGACTCTTCGACCTCGTCGGTCTCGTCGGCCTCCTGGAGAGCCGCCTCGACGCCTTCGTCGCGAGCCTCACCCAGCTCGTCGCCCCATTCGTCGGTGGCCTCTCCCAGCTCGTCGTCGCCCCGCTCGTCGCGGGGTTCCTCGGCCGGAACAGAAGACTCGGACACGTGACCTTTCCTCATTTCCTCGAATCGAATGGTGTCGCCATCAGCCGACACCACACGGCGTCGAGCTAGGCGGGCTCACTCCCCGCCGAAGACGCGGAGGACGGCCCAGCCGAGAGCGGCGTCAAGCCCATAGACGATCGCCACCATGATCAGAACGAATACCAGAACGACCGTGGTGTAGGTGATGAGATCCTTGCGTGTCGGCCAGATGACCTTGCGAAGCTCGTTGACGACCTGCCGGTAGAAAAGGGCAGGTGAAGTGCGCGTCTTCTTCTCGCCACTGGGCTTGCCTGCGGTCTCGCCGCGCGTGTCGATCGCCACAGTCCTCACCTGAATCTGTCGTATCCAACGCAGTTTTGCGGCGCGCTTACACGCCATTATTGCGCGGACCGCACTCGCAGGGCACGAGGGACTCGAACCCCCAACCGCCGGTTTTGGAGACCGGTGCGCTACCAATTGCGCCAGTGCCCTATGTCGTCAACCACACTACCCTGATTGACTCACTGCCTGGACCGAACCGCTCGCCGACATGCGGCGGAAGGACCAGGCGAAAGCATACGGGTGATTGCCCGGTACGTCGAACCCAAAGCTGATCGCCCAGGTCACGCCCGCGTGGGAGCATGGTGAGCATGTCCACGCGACCCCGTATCTCCGCAAGAATCTCCGCGATTTCCGAGTCCGCCACGCTCGCGGTGGACGCCAAGGCGAAGGCGATGAAGGCGGCCGGCCGCCCCATCATCGGCTTCGGCGCGGGCGAGCCCGACTTCCCGACGCCCGGCTACATCGTCGAGGCGGCGGTCGAGGCGGCCCGCGACCCGCGCAACCACAAGTACACGCCGGCGGGGGGCCTTCCCGAGCTGAAGCAGGCCATCGCCGACAAGACGCGGCGCGACTCCGGCTACTCCGTCGAGCCGTCCCGGGTGCTCGTCACCAACGGCGGCAAGCAGGCCGTCTACCAGGCGTTCGCCACGCTGCTCGACCCGGGTGACGAGGTCATCGTCGTCGCCCCCTACTGGACGACCTACCCCGAGGCGATCAAGCTGGCCGGGGGCGTCCAGGTCGACGTGGTGACCGACGAGTCCACGGGTTACCTGGCGAGCGTCGAGCAGCTTGAGGCGGCCCGCACCGAGCGCACGAAGGTCCTGCTGTTCGTCTCGCCGTCCAACCCGACGGGCGCGGTCTACTCGCGCGAGGACACCGTGGCGATCGGCCGGTGGGCCGCCGAGCACGGGCTGTGGGTGGTCACCGACGAGATCTACGAGCACCTGGTCTACGGCGGCACCGAGTTCACCAGCATCGCCACGGCGGTGCCCGAGCTGGGCGACCGGGTCGTGATCCTCAACGGCGTGGCCAAGACGTACGCGATGACCGGCTGGCGGGTGGGCTGGCTGATCGGGCCGTCCGACGTGGTCAAGGCCGCGACCAACCTGCAGTCGCACGCCACCTCCAACGTGGCCAACGTGTCCCAGATCGCCGCGCTCGCCGCGGTCTCCGGCGACCTGTCGGCCGTGGCCGAGATGCGTACGGCCTTCGACCGGCGGCGCCAGACCATGGTCCGGATGCTCAACGAGATCCCGGGCGTGTTCTGCCCGGAACCGAAGGGGGCGTTCTACGCGTACCCGTCGGTCAAGGAGCTGGTGGGCAAGGAACTGCGCGGGCGGCGGCCCGGGTCGTCGGCGGAGCTGGCCGAGCTGATCCTGGAGGAGGCCGAGGTGGCGGTCGTGCCGGGCGAGGCGTTCGGCACGCCGGGCTACTTCCGGCTCTCCTACGCCCTCGGGGACGACGATCTGGTCGAGGGCGTCAGCCGCATGGCCAAGCTGCTGTCCGAGGCTCACTGAGCGGCCTACAGGGCGCCCTGTCCGGCCTTCCGGGGTCGGCGGGGCGCCTTCGCGGTTTCCGGTGACACCCTCGGGGGCTCAGGAGGCGCCCTGTCTGATGGCGGCGGCGGTCTGGCGGAGCTGGGCGGTCATGCCGGGCGTGGCGGCGAGGTAGACGGCCGTGCCCGGGCTCTCCAGCCACATGAAGTTGCGCAGGCCGCCGCGGGTCGTCCAGCGCAGCGCGGGCTTGCCTCGGTAGGCGGTCAGGGTCGAGCGGGCCACCAGCGTGGCGAACTGCTCGGCCGTCCGCACGCCGCACACCACGCCCACCCGCAGTTGCTCGCCCTCGTCGTCGCGCCAGGTCACGCCCCTGACCTTGAGCCGCCTGGTGAGCGAGCCCAGGCGGCCGAAGCTGCCGGAGCGGGCCAGGGGCGGCGGCGCCCCGGGGATCTTCAGCCTGGTCGGTCCGCAGGTCAGGGTGACGGGTTTCCCGGTCGCCGGTTCGCTCGCCGGCTCGGTCGCCGGAGGCGGGGTGGCGCTGGGTGGCCGCGGCGTGTCGCCGCCGCACCCGCCCGTGCCTGCGGCCAGCGCGAACGTGATGAACACCGCTGCCGGGCGCCGCATCGTCCCCCCATGACTCGTGGGATCAACCAGGGAAAAGGCTCCTAGTCTCCTACAGGACCGCGGGCCGAGGCGGCAATAGGCAGCAGTTCGCTCGCCAGAGAGTCGCTCACCCGGATCGAGGCGCCCGTACCGGGGCGCTCCAGCCAGGCGATCATCCTGCCGCCGCGCGGGTGCGCGCCGACGATCGCGGGCCGGCCGCGGACCGTGGTCTCCCGGGCGTCCGGCAGGCCGGCGTGCGCGCGGTAGGTGTCCCAGTCCGCGGCCACCGTACCGTGCTCGACCTGGACCTCGACGTAGCGGTCGGCGGTGCCGTACCTGGCCCGGGCGCCGTCGGGGGCGAGCGCTCCCCCACCGCTGCGGCGCAGGCCGCGCGGCAGGTAGGTGAGCCAGAGGTCGTCGGAGACGACCGCGAGCTGGGGCTCGGGCGGCGCCGCCGCCGCGGCGCCGGGGCGGCCGGTCCCGGGTGTCACCTTCAGGGGCGGCGCCGGCACGTACGACGAACCCGCCGAAGGCGGATGCGGACGGCCGAAACCCGAGTGGAACAGGGCGTAGATGACGAGAGCGGTCGCCGCGAACGCCAGTCCGGCGACCAGCGCGCGCCGCCCCTGCCCGGCGACGCCTCCTCCCTCATGGATCACGGACGGTTGATCCCCCGATCCGGGCGATCTCTACCGTGCCGATGCCGGTCGCGTCGCCTTCCGCGACACGCGGATCCGCACCTGGGGCCAGTGGCAAAATATGGAAATGCACCGGCCCCTGCACACGCTGCCCAAAGCACATCTCCACCTGCACTTCACCGGCTCCATGCGGCACTCGACACTGATCGAGCTGGCCAGGGAGCAGGGGCTGCACCTGCCCGACGCGCTGGAGCAGGACTGGCCGCCGCGGCTGCGGGCCACCGACGAGCGCGGCTGGTTCAGGTTCCAGCGGCTGTACGACATCGCCAGGTCCGTGCTCAGCCGTCCCGAGCACGTCTACCGGCTGCTGCGCGAGACCGCTGAAGACGAGGCGGCGGCCGGTTCCCGGTGGCTGGAGATCCAGGTGGACCCGTCCGGGTTCGCGGCGCGGTTCGGGGGGCTCACGGCCACGCTGGAGCTGATGCTCGACGCGGCGCGGCAGGCCGCCGAGCACGCCGGGGTGTACATGCCGGTGGTCGTGGCGGCCAACAGGACGAGGCATCCGCTCGACGCGAACACCCTGGCCAGGCTCGCCACCCAGTACGCCGACAAGGGCGTGGTGGGTTTCGGCCTGTCCAACGACGAGCGGCGCGGCGAGGCGCGCGAGTTCGAGCGGGCCTTCCGCATCGCCAAGCGCGGCGGGCTGCTGGCCGTCCCGCACGGCGGCGAGCTGCTCGGGCCGCGCAGCGTGGCCCAGTGCATCGACGACCTGGGCGCCGACCGGGTCGGGCACGGCGTCCGGGCGGCCGAGGACCCGTGGCTGATGCAGCGGCTGGCCGACCGGCAGATCTGCTGCGAGGTGTGCCCGACGTCCAACGTGGGGCTGGGCGTGGCCGAGCGGGCGGCGGACGTGCCGCTGCGGCGGCTGTTCGACGCGGGGGTGCCGATCGCGCTGGGCGCCGACGACCCGCTGCTGTTCGGCACGCGGCTGCTGCGCCAGTACGAGCTGGCCAGGGAGGTCTACGAGTTCTCCGACGCCGAGATCGCCGAGCTGGCGCGGCAGTCGATCCGGTCCTCGACCGCGCCGGAGCCGGTGCGCAAGGAGCTGCTCAAGGGCGTGGACGACTGGCTGACCGGCTCACCGGAGTGACTCGGCGATCTCGACCGCCCGCTCCTTGGTCTTGACGCCTTCCAGGCGGTAGGTGAGCGTGTCGCGCCGCCAGACGAGGGTGGGGGCGGCCTGGCGCAGGGGGATCTCGGTGCCGTCCTGGCGGCGGATGTAGCCGAGCGGGTGCTCGCCGGGGATCCACCAGGCCGGGGTGCCGGCCACCTGGAGGTAGTCGGGCCAGGGCGGGCCGAGCTTCTTGAAGAAGAACGGGTCCACGCCGCCCTGGAACTGGTCGAGCCGGACGCCGTCCGGCCAGAACATCGACACGACGCGGCCCCGGTCGGCGATGGTGGCGTGGTCGGGGGCGGCCAGCTCTGACGGGGTCCTGATCGGGAATGTCACCAGGGCGGGCAGGTCGTCGGGGGCGACCGGGCGCTCGCCGGGGAGGTTCGCGGTGGTCCGTACCGGGGTGGGAGGTGTGTCGCCCAACCGCAGTTCGACGCCGGCGAGGCGGAGGACGCGGGCCACGGCGGCGCGCCCCTGGGGGGTGGCGGCCGTGACGGCGACGACGGCCAGCACGACGGCGGCCACGACCTTCCACCTGGCCCGCCGTACCCGCCGCGCCGCGGGCCGCCGGCCGGTGTCCTCGGCCGGGGTCTCCAGGCGGGCGCGGACGGCGGCGGGGACGTCGGCGGGGACGTCGGCGGGGACGTCGGCCGGCGTCTCCAGGCGGGCGCGGACGGCGGCGGCGACGTCGGGCGGCGGCGGTGACGGGGTGTCGAGGAGGGCGCCGAGCGCGGTCAGTTCGGCTTCCAGGTCGTCGAAGGGGTCATGCGAGCTCACCGCCCACCTCCTCCCTCAGCCGGGCCAGCCCCCGATGGGTGCTGGACTTGACGGTACCGACCGGCCAGCCGAGCACCTGCGCGGTCTCCGCCTCCGACAGTTGCAGGAAGTACCGGCACACGACCGCCTGGCGTTCCCGCTCGGGCAGGCCGCGTACGGCCTCCAGCAGCCGGGTCCGCCGGTCGGTGGCGACGGCCGCGCCCGCCGGGTCGTCGGGGGCCGCGGGGTCGGCGGTGGCGGTGAGCCGTACGGCCAGGTCGGAGCGGCGCCCGCGGGCCCGGGTCAGGTTGTGCGTCTCGTTGGCCACGATCCGCAACAGCCAGGGACGGAAAGGCGCGCCCCTCCGGAACCCGGACAGATGGCGGAAAGCCTTGACGAACGCCTCCTGCACGACGTCCTCGGCCTCGTCGCCGGCGCCGAGCATGGCGGCGGTGCGGTGGGCGAGCGCGCTGTACCTGGCGACCAGGGCCTCGTAGGCCCCCAGGTCACCGTCCAGCGAGCGGGCGATCGCCTCGTCGTCGTCCATGGCGTGTCAGATTCCATCGCATCCGCCCGGGAGCGGGGAAGGGCGTTTCACGCATCAGGTCATCCTCAGGGGCATTAGACTCGTGCAATCCGTCTGCCCCTCAAAGGAACGGGACTATGTCTTCTGGGTATGACCGTGTAGTGCAGCCGGCGGCCGGTGACGAGGCCCTGGAGAACCACCTGGGTGGGGACGAGGCCAAGAACTATCGGCAGTACGAGTTCGACATGGTCGCCCCGCACGTCGGCCGTTCGATGCTGGAGATCGGTTCCGGGCTGGGCCACTTCGCCGAGCAGTTCCTGCCGCGGCTCGACCGCCTGGTCGTCAGCGACTTCGACCCCTACTGCGTCGAGCAGTTGAGCAAGCGCTTCGAAGGCCGCGACGACATCGACGTCCTGCAGTTCGGCCTGCCGACCGAGATCCCGCTGAAGGACAAGGTCGACACCGTCGTCATGATGAACGTGTTGGAGCACATCGAGGACGACGCCGAGGCGCTGCGCTCGCTGGCCCGCGTCACGCTGCCCGGCGGCCGGATCATCATCTGGGTGCCCGGCTACATGCAGCTTTATGGCGACTTCGACCGCAAGGTCGGCCACGTCCAGCGCTACACGCCCAAGACCCTGCGCGCCACGGTGGCCAAGGCCGGGCTCGACGTCGACGTGCTCAAGCCGATCAACTTCCTGGGCGGCATCGCCTGGTGGGCGGCGGTCCGGCGGGGTGGCGTGGGCTATCCCGACCCGCGCCTGGTCAAGATCTACGACCGCACGGTGGTCCCGGCCACGCGGCTGATCGAGCGGTTCATCCGTCCGCCGTTCGGCCAGACGGTGTTCTGCGTCGCCCGCGTCCCGCAGAAGTGAGTTTCACAGAGATGAGCCCGGCCGCCACCCGGTGGGTTGGTGGCGGCCGGACGTTTTCTACTTGATCGAGCCGGCGGTCAGTCCGCCGACGACCTTCCGCTCGATCAGCGCGAACAGGATGATCACCGGGATGGTGGCGATCACCGAGCCCGCGAAGAGGTTCTGCCAGTCCACCTGGTACTGGCCGATGAACGAGTTCAGCGCGACCGTGAGCGGCTGGTTGGCCGGGGTCGTGGTGAGGGTCAGGGCGACCACGAACTCGTTCCACGCCGCGATGAACGTGAAGATCAGTGCCGTGATCACGCCCGGCATGGCCAGCGGCAGCGTGATCCGGAACAGCGCGCCGAAGCGGCCGTTGCCGTCGATGAAGGCGGCCTCCTCCAGCTCACGCGGGATCGAGGCGAAGTAGGCGTTCAGGATCCACACCGCGAACGCCAGGTTGAAGCCGCCGTTGACCAGGATCAGCGACCAGATCGAGTCCACCAGGCCGAACTGGTAGAACTCGCGGTAGATGCCGACGAGCATGGCCGTGGGCTGGAACATCTGGGTGATCAGCACCAGGATCAGGAACGCCGTGCGCCCCCGGAAGTTGTGCCGGGCCGAGTAGTACGCGGCCGGCAGCGCCACGAGCAGCACCAGGATCGTCGAGCCGCCGGCGACCTTGAGCGTCACCCACAGGTTCCCGGCCAGGCCGCTGGTCCAGAAGTTGGCGAGGTTCGACCACACCCACTCCTTGGGCCAGAACGTCACCTCGCGCAGCGAGTCCTGCGACCGCAGCGAGGTCAGCAGCATGACGAGGTACGGGAACAGGAAGACCAACGCGACGATGTAGGCCGCGGCCGCCACGATCACGGTCTTGAGCCTGGGCATGCGGCGCTGCGCCCGCCCGCGGTGACCGGGCTGGTGGCGCGTACCGGCCTTGGGCATGGTCTGCACGGCCATCACGCCACCTCCTTGTTCCAGCGCGACACCTTCAGGAAGAGCGCGGTCAGCACGATGACCATGCCGAAGTTCACGACGGACATCGCGGCCGACTCACCGATGTTCGAGCCCTTGAGGATGAACATGAGGATGGTCGAGGTGGCCGTCGAGTAGCCCGGCTGGCCGTGGGTCATCGCCCAGATGATCGGGAAGCTGTTGAAGACGTTCATCACGTTGATCAGCGCGGCGACGGTGAGCGCGGGGCGCAGCAGCGGCAGCGTGATCGACCAGTACGTCCGCAGCTTGGTGGCGCCGTCCATCTTGGCCGCCTCGTAGACGTCGGCGGGGATGGTCGCGAGCCCGGCCAGCAGCGCGTACGTCGTGAACGGCACCGAGACGAAGACCGCGACGAACACCAGCCACGGCATCGCGCTGGAGGCGTCACCGAGCTGGTCGGCGGAGGCGCCGCCCATCGCGTCGATGAACCCCAGCTTCATCCTGATCTGGTTGATCACGCCGACCTCGGGGTCGAGCATCCACTTGAAGATGATCGCCGTCATCAGCACCGAGGCCGCCCAGGGCGCGATGAGCGCCCAGCGGGCGATCTTGCGGCCGGGGAAGCGCTGGTTGAACAGCTGGGCGAGGGCGAGCGAGATCAGCACGGTGAGCGCGACGACCGCGACCACCCAGACCACGCTGCGGATCATGATGTCGGCGAAGTCCTTCTCGCCGAACAGCTTCGTGTAGTTGTCCGGGAAGTTGTTTCCCTGGACCACTCCGAACCGGCTGATCTTGAGGAACGACGACCGGATCATCTCGATCACGGGCCAGAGCACGACCAGCGCGATCAGCACCACGGCCGGCCCGATCCAGGCCAGGGGTTCGAGGGCGCGCAACCTTCTCATGAGGAACCTTCCATGACGGTGGAGCCGGCACGGGGACGCGACCCGCGCGCCGGCTCCACAGACCCCCGCTGGATCAGCTGGCTTCGGCGGTCTTCTGCAGCTCGCCGAGGACCTTGGCCGGGTCGTCCTTGACGGCGCCGCCGATGGTCTGCTTGATCGCCGGGTTCACCTCGGCCCACTTCGGGTCCTGGAACGGGTAGAAGCTGGCGTTGGGCAGCGCGTCGAGGAACGGCTTGAGCTTCTCGTCACCGGACAGCTTCTGGATGCCGCCGTTGGTGACGGGCAGCAGCTTGTAGGTGTCGGAGATCTTCTGCGCGGCGTTGCCGGTGTAGAAGAAGTCGAAGAACTTCTTGATCTCGGCGGCGTGGCCGTTCTTGTTGAACGCCATGATCCAGTCCATGACGCCGAGGGTGGTGTCGAGCGGGGCGGACTTGCCGGGGATCGCCGCGACGCCGTAGTTCTTCAGGCCGGCCGCGTCGAAGATCGGGATGGACATGGGTCCGCCGTTGACCATGCCGACCTTGCCCGCGCCGAAGTCCTCCCAGACCGTCTTGCGGTCCTTGGTGCCCGGGTTCGGGGTGGTGAGGCCGGCGTCGACCAGGCCCTTCATGTAGGTGAAGGTCTCGACGTTCTGCGGGGAGTTGATGGCCCACTTGCCGGAGGCGTCCTTGTAGCCGCCGCCGTTGCCCAGCATCCACAGGAACGACTCGCCCTGGGCCTCTTCCTGGCCCAGCGGAAGGCCGAACGGCTGGCTCACGCCGGCCTTCTTCAGCTTCTCGGCGTCGGCCTTGAGCTCGTCCCAGGTCTTGGGCGGCTCGGCGATGCCGGCCTTGGTGAACAGGTCCTTGTTGTAGAACAGCGCGCGGGCGGAGGAGACGAACGGGATGCCGTACGCGGCGCCGTCCACCTTGCCGAAGTCGGCGAACTTCTGCAGCATGTCGCCGGAGACGTTCGGGGACAGGACCTCGTCGACCTTGTAGAGCAGGCCGTCCTTGACGAAGCCGGAGTAGTCGCCGGTCTGCAGGATGTCGGGCACCTGGCCGTTCTGGACCATGGTGGCGACCTGCTTGTCGATGTCGTTCCAGTTGATGACCTGGACGTCGACCTTGATGTTCGGGTTGGCGGCCTGGAACTCGTCCACGACCCCCTTCCAGAACGTCTCGCCCGAGTTCGGCTTGCCGGGGCCGTCGCCGTAGTCGGCGGCGACCATCTTGAGGGTGACCTGGCCGCCGCCCGAGGCCTGGGTGTTGTTCCCGCCGCCACCCGAACCGCCGTCGGAGCCGCAGCTGGACAGGACCAGCATCGTGGCAAGGCCGAGAGCGGCGCCGCCCACAAGCTTCATGTTCACTGGTGATACCGCCTTCTCGTCGGACGGGCCGCTGGTCCGTACCAGCTACCTGGCCCCGTCCAAAGGGATGAGGGGCGCGAGAGCCACAGCTCAACGCGTTTGCGCCAGAGTAAGCCTGTGTTCAGCAGCCGGTCTATACCGGCTGGTATCGGTTTGAAAACACTCAGGGCAGAAGAAGCTCACAACCGGTCTAGACCGGGCGTCACAGGATCTTTCTCCGCACGTTCTCCCCGCCGTCCGGCGTGCCGATCCACGGCCCTTCGATGGACGGGTCGAGGATGCCCTCCTCCAGGAACTCGTAGCGGCCTTCGAGCACGTAACGGGCCAGGCGGACGTCCTGGTCGTCGCTGTTGTCCCACAGCTCGTCGAACAGCGTGCGGACGCGGCGGCGGGCCTGCCGGCAGAAGGTGTCGGCCAGCTCGTACGGCCTGCGCCCGAGGTCGTCGGCGTCCTCCTCGGCCTTCAGGCAGACCGCCGTCATGGCGAACAGCTCGGCCCCGATGTCGACGATCCGGCCGAGGAAGGACTGCTTGTGCTCCAGCCTCCCCTGCCAGCGCGACATGCCGTAGAAGGTGGACCGGGCCAGTTTCCTGCTGGTCCGCTCCACGAAACGCAGGTGCTGGGCCAGCGGTCCGAAGGCGGTGTAGGCCGTGGGCAGGTTGCCCGAGCCGGCCACCAGGGTCGGCAGCCATCCGGCGTAGAAGCGGCTCGCCCGGCCGAGCGCCTGGGCGCGTTCCTGGCGGGACGCCTCGGGGTTGATCAGCTCACCCGCCGCGGTCAGGTGCGCGTCCACGGCCTCGCGGGTGATCATCAGATGCATGATCTCGGAGGAGCCCTCGAAGATGCGGTTGATGCGGGAGTCGCGCAGCATCTGCTCGGCGGGCACGCCGCGCTCGCCGCGGGCGGCCAGCGACTCGGCGGTCTCGTAGCCGCGTCCGCCCCTGATCTGGACCAGTTCGTCCAGCGCGCGGTAGGACATCTCGGTGGCGTACAGCTTGGCGAGGGCGGCCTCGATCCTGATGTCGTTGCGCCGGTCGTCGGCCAGGCGGGCGGTGAGCTCGCTGACGGCGTCCAGCGCGTACGCGGTGGCCGCGATGAAGGCGATCCTGGTCGCCACGGCCTCGTGCCGGCCCACCTTGCGGCCCCACTGCTCGCGGGCGTTGCCCCACTCGCGGGCGATCTTCACGGCCCACTTGGCGCTGCCCGCGCAGGTCGCCGGAAGGGACAGGCGGCCGGTGTTGAGCGTGGTGAGCGCGATCCGCAGCCCTTGGCCCTCCTGCCCGATCAGGTTCTTGGCGGGGACCCTGACCTGGGAGAACTCGGTGACGCCGTTCTCGATGCCGCGCAGGCCCATGAAGCTGTTGCGCCGCCTGACCGTGATGCCCGGGCTGTCCCCCTCGACCACGAACGCGCTGATCTTCTTGCCGGTCCTGGCCATGACCACGAGCAGGTCGGCGACGACGCCGTTCGTCGTCCAGAGCTTGACGCCGTCCAGCACGTAGTCGTCGCCGTCGCGCACGGCGGTCGTGGACAGCCGCGCGGGGTCCGAACCCACGTCGGGCTCGGTGAGCAGGAAGGCCGAGATCTCGCCGGCCGCGCACCGGGGCAGGAACTCCCGCTTCTGCTCCTCGGTGCCGAACAGCTTGAGCGGCTGCGGCACGCCGATCGACTGGTGCGCCGACAGCAGCGTGGCCAGCGCCGGGCAGTAGGAGCCGACCAGCGTGAGTGCACGGCAGTAGTACAGGTAGGGCAGGCCGAGGCCGCCGTACTCCTGGTCGATCGTGATGCCGAACGCCCCGAGGCCGGCCAGTCCCTTGATCACCTCGTCGGGCACCTGCGCGGTGCGCTCGATCTGGGCGGGATCGACGTGGTCCTCCAGATAACGCCGGACCGCCCGGACGAACTCCTCGCCCCGCTTGGCGGCCTCGTACGGCAGCCCGGGCGCCGGATGCACCAGGTCCAGCCTGAGATCGCCGAGGAACAGCTGCTTGGCGAAGCTGGGCCGCGTCCATTCGCGCTCCCTGGCCTGCTCCCCGACCTGCCTGCTCTCGGCGTACTTGACTTGCTCACTCATGGCACCCTCCCGACGGTGCGCCGTCATGTGCTGGGAGTACTGCCCGCCTGAGGGCTTTAAGCACGCCCAGCGCGACGGCGGCCAGGCACGCCGAGGTGGGCCGAGGTGGGCCGCATCAGCAGGTCCGGGTCCCCCGCCGTCACCACGACCGGCACGGTCCACGGAGGCAGCCCGTGCCTCCCGGCTGCGATGATCTTCCAGCGGGTGCCGGAGCGCCTGCCGTCCCCCACGGAGACCTGACTTTCGTCAGGGGTGCTTCTGGACGGTCGGCAGATCCGGCGGTGGGGTCGGTCTCCGTACGTTTGCCCGCATGAGCTTGAAGATCGCCCTCGCCGGGCTGGCCGCGGCCCTGACCCTCACCCCCGCTTCTGCCCCGGCCTCCGCCACCGTTGAGCCGACCCCGGCCGCCGTGGACGCCTATCTGCGGCAGGCGCTGGAGGCCACCGGGGTGCCCGGCCTGGCCGTCGTGGTGACCCGTGGCGACAAGGTCGTGCACGCCGCCGGGTACGGCCACGACTCCGAAGGGCGTCCGCTCACCGCGACCACGCCGATGCGGGTCGCCTCGGTGAGCAAGTCGTTCACCGCGATGGCCGTGATGACCCTGGTGGAGCAGGGGAAGATCGCGCTGGACGAGCCGGTGGCCGGGCAGCTTCCCGGCTTCAGGATGGCCGACCCGCGCCACACCAGGATCACCGTCCGCCAGTTGCTGAACCAGACCTCGGGCCTGGCCGACAGCTCGCTGGACGTCGGCGACCTGGAGTCGGCCGGCTCACTGGCCGACTCCGCCGCCCGCCTGGCCAAGGGCCGCCTGGCCGCCGACCCGGGCAGCCGGTACGCGTACTGCAACGTCAACTACGACTTGGCCGCCCGGCTGGTCGAGACCGCGAGCGGCCGGCCCTTCGACGCCTTCATGAAGGACCGCGTCTTCGGCCCGCTCGGCATGACCGGCAGCGCCGTGAGCGCCCAGGCCGTCCGGCCGGCGGACGGTTACGTCTCGGCCTACGGCATGTGGCTGCCCCGGCCGGAGGCGTCCGGGTTCCTCGACGGCAGCGGCTCGGGCGCGGTCATCACCTCGGCCGCCGACATGGGCAAGTGGCTGATCGCCCAGAACGGCGACGGCCGCCCGCTGGTCAAGAAGCAGAGCCTGGAGACCATGCACAAGCCCGGCATCCACGGCTACGGCATGGGCTGGAGCCTGGAGGAGGAGTCCGGCCTGCTCGTGCACTCCGGCAACCTGTTCACCTACAACGCCGTCGAGGCCGTCTCTCCGAAGACCGGCTACGGCTTCGCCGTCATGACGAACGGCGCCTCGCTCTACGACCCCACCTACGACGTCATGCTGGGCCTGGCCGCGATGAGCGAGGGGCGCACGCCGCAGGTCCCGGGCGGCGACCGGCAGACCTACGAGCGGGTGCTGGGCCTGATCGCCCTCGCCGCGGCGGGCCTGGGGGTCATGGGCGTGCTGCGGGCGCGGCGGTGGGCGGCCCGGCGGTCGGGGCGTCCGTGGTGGCGGATCGCCCTGCGGCTGGTGCCGGCGCTGCTGCCCGTCCTGGTGTTCGCGTTCTACCCGGATTGGGTCTCCGTGCTGGTCAACGGCCGGTACGTGACGTGGGAGCAGCTCACCTACTTCCCGGCGTCCTTGTCGATCACCCTGCTGGTCGCCGCCCTGGCCGCGCTCTTGACCGTTGTCGCCCGCATTCGTGTACTGCGCAAGCTTACGAGGTAAGCGAATCCGAGGAGATCTCGATGACCACGACCGTCGTTACGCGGACGCCCTGCGCTTCTACGACCAGTGGTTCGACGCGGGCCTGCGGGCCATGGTGTCCGGCTTCGAGCTCCAGCTCACGGGGACGGATTAATTCGGTTGCCCGGCTTTCCGGACAGGCCGTAGCTTGTTGGACATGCGCCTTTACCTGTGACAGCAGCCACCTCAGTCCACCGTCCGACAGACGCGGCCACGCTGTGCTCGTCGACGCCCGGCCCTTTCCTGAGCCGCGTCCTGAGTCCGCGTAAAGGAGCTTCACATGCGAGTTCGCTCAGCCAAGAAGAAGACCGCCACGCCCGTGCCGCCCCGGCAACTGCCCAAGATGCCGCAGCGACCGGTCATGCCGCCCCGGCGGATCATCCCGCCCAAGGGCCGCTAGACAACTACCGGGATGGTAGTTAGCGAGCGCCGCCTCCCCCCTTACGCCCGGGAGGCGGCGCTCACCCTTTCCACGACCGGTTCTGCGGCTCCTAGAGCCGCTCGATGATGGTGACGTTGGCCTGGCCGCCGCCCTCGCACATCGTCTGCAGGCCGTAGCGGCCGCCCGTGCGCTCCAGTTCGTGCAGGAGCTTGGTCATCAGGATCGCTCCCGTGCCGCCCAGCGGGTGGCCCAGCGCGATGGCGCCGCCGTTGGGGTTGACCTTGGCCGGGTCGGCGTCCAGCTCCTTGATCCAGGCCAGCGGCACCGGGGCGAACGCCTCGTTGATCTCCACGACGTCGATCTCGTCGATCGACATGCCCGCCTTGCGCAGCGCCCGCTGCGTGGCCGGGATCGGCGCGGTCAGCATGTACACCGGGTCGTCGCCCATGAGCGCGAGCTGGTGGATGCGGGCGCGCGGGGTCAGGTTGTGCTCGCGCACGGCCTGCTCGGAGGCGATCAGCACGGCTCCGGAGCCGTCGGAGATCTGCGAGGAGGTGGCCGCGGTGATCCGGCCGCCCTCCTTCAGGGTCTTGAGCCCGGCCATCTTCTCCAGGGTGGTGTCGGGGCGCGGGCCCTCGTCGTCCTCGACGCCGTTGATCGGGGCGATCTGGTCCTTGAAGTGGCCGTTCGCGACGGCCTTGGCGGCACGCTGGTGGGACTCGTAGGCGAACTGCTCCAGCAGGTCACGCTGGAGGCCCCACTTCTCGCACATCAGCTCGGCGCCGCGGAACTGCGAGATCTCCTGCTTGCCGTAGCGCTCGACCCACTTGTCGCCGAACGGGAACGGCATGCCCTTCTCCAGCGCGGCGGTGATCGACGCGCCCATCGGGACGATGCTCATCGACTCCACGCCCGCGGCCACCACCAGGTCCTGGGTGCCCGACAGAACGCCCTGGGCGGCGAAGTGGATGGACTGCTGGGACGAGCCGCACTGCCGGTCGATCGTGACACCGGCCGTCGTCTCGGGCAGCCCCGCCGACAACCAGGCATTTCGCGCGATGTCCATGCTCTGGGGGCCGAACTGCATGACGCACCCCATGATGACGTCCTCGACCGCCGCCGGATCGACGCCGGTGCGGTCGATGAGCGCCTTCAGCGTGTGGGCGGCCAGGTCGGTGGGATGGACGGTGGAAAGCCCGCCCTTCTTCTTGCCGACCGGGGTACGGACCGCTCCGACGATGTACGCCTCTGCCACAGTGCCTCCTGGAAACCGAGCATTATTCGGTTATTAGGGAGAGACTACAACAGAACGACGTTCTGTGGCTCGTCACTCCGGGGGCAGAAGGTCCTCCGCGGCGTCGACCCTGAACCGCCATTGGTCCACGACCAGGCCGTTCAGCGATTCTGCCAGCTCCAGGGCCAGAGTTCCGAGCTTGACGGGCTCGTCCCCGCGCAGCTCGATCGCGGTCAGCTCGGTGGCGAACGGCAGCAGCTCCCCCACCGCCGGCGGCTGCCCCTTCTGCGGGACCAGCGCGGCCCGGATGCCACCCGACGTGTACGTGAACTCGTCCTCCCCCGGCTCCAGCAGGGACGCCAGGTCGTCGGCGGACGGGCGTACCGGCAGGATGACGGCGGGACCGCCCTCGTCGCCGTCAGCCGGATCGCTCACCTCGCCCCGGCACACCGCGAGCCCCTTGAGCCGGAAGGCCAGCCCCTCGGCCAGGTAGCGGTCGAAGAAGTCGAACGGCAGCGGCCCCTCGGCGGTGACCCGGCAGGCCCACGCCTTCTCCAGCTCCCCGCCGGTCAGCTCGCCGTCGGCCTCGACCGGCGCGCACACCCGCACGTCGGCCGCCACGATGTCGTCGCCGTCGCGGCGGGCCTCCGGATCGGCCAGCCGGACGATCCGCAACAGCTCGGCGGCGTCCGGTTTGGCGGGCAGTGCCGCCGTCGGGCCAGTACGCAGTCTCCGCTTCGCCATCCAGCCCATGCCCGCCTCCGCGAATCAGCTTCGATAGGAGCTCGTCATCGTCGCGTAGACGATGACGTTGTCGTTGTAGTGCCCGATGGTGCGATCGTAGGCCCCACCGCAGGTGATGAGGTGGAGCTGGGCGTTCTCCCTGCTCCCGTAGACGCGCTCGGTCGGGAACGTCTTCTTGCTCGCCTGCTCCACGCCGCCGACCGTGAACACGGCGGTCGTCTTGTCCTGGCGCCTGACCTCGATCGTATCGCCGTTCTTGAGCTCGCCGAGGCGGCTGAACACAGCGCTGCGCGTGCGGGTGTCCTTGTGCCCGAGCAGCACCGCCGGGCCCTCCTCGCCGGGCGTGGACATGTTCCGGTACCACCCGACCAGGTTGGGATTGTCGGACGGCGGCACCTCGATCGCCCCGTCCTTGGCCAGCCCCACGGACTTGATCGGCGCGTTGATCCCGAGCCGCTTGACCACGATCCGGATCGGCGTCGAGGGCAACATCGGCGGCGCCGGCGTGATCTGCGGCAACGGCGGCGGCTGGTCCGGCGGCGCCTGGAACAACGCCTGCTGCGGCTGCCCCGACGCCTGGGTCTGCACCGCCACGGGCAGGGCGTCCCTGTCCATGCCGTACTCCTCGGGCGACTGCAGCACGATCAGCATGCCCGCCACGACCGTGACCACCCCGGCGATGGCCGCGCCGATCAGCACGGTCCTGAGCGCGGTGCTCCCCCTGTCCCGCGGAGGCGGGCCGCCGTAGGGATAGTGCCCGGCCACGCCGCTCAGCCCCTGCCGGCGGTACGCCGACGCAGCACCAGCCCACCGGCCGCCGCGGCCGCGATCAGAACGGTGCCCGTGAGGACGAACAGCCGCCCGTCAGGCCCCGCCATCCCCCCGGCCCCGGTGTCGGCCCCCGCCTTGGGGGTCTTCGACTTGTTCGGCGGGGTGACGGTCACGGTCGCGGTGCTGGTCTTGGTCGGCTTGGGGGTGGGCGTCGGCGTGGGCGTGGGGGTCGGCGTGGGCGTCGGGGTCGTACCCGTGCCCGCGACCACCTGGAAGGTGGAGTTCTTGAGACCGGTCGTGGGAGCCGTGCACTTGATCGCGCTGCCGGTGGTCGCCGTGGCCGAGGTGCCCAGGATCAGGTCGCCGGGGGTGAGCGTCACCGTGCCGGTCGTGGTGGGCTTGACCTTGAGGGTGACGCTGGGCAGCGCGGTGATGTCCTGGCCGACGACGATGCCGGTCAGCGTGTTCTCAGCCGCCGCGGGCTGGGTGACCCCCGCGCCGGTCGCCTTCACGTTGAGGAAGTACTTGCCGCCGGTCGTGGGGAAGCCGGTGGGGGCCTTCAGCGTGTCGGGACTGGTGCTCTCGATGGTGCTGGTCCACGAGATGCTGACTTCCTCGTTCGCCTTGGCGTTGGTGGGCAGGGTGCCGGGGGTGAGCTTGATGTCCACCTCGGCCGGATAGGCCGGATCGTTGATCGTCTTGTCCACCAGATCACACCTGTACTGCACCACATCTGTCCCGGTGCCCCCACCACCGGTCCCGATGGGTATGTCGAGGACCTCGGTGGTAGACGCTGGAGTACAAGTCGCCACGCTGCTCGGGTTGGCGAGGAGCCCAAGCTTGATTTCTCCGGGCTTGATGCTCACCTTGCCGGTCGTGGTGGCGCCGACCGACACCTTGTACTTCACTTCGCCTGTAGGAACGGCAGGGATGTTCGCCGTGACAGATGCTCCCTGCTTTGCTCCAGGGTCAGTGACTGTTCCCCCTGTCGGGGTCAACATGACCGTGGCCTGTACATACGTCGCCTGTGTGGCGGGAGTCGTCTGCGTCAGCCCCGGAATGCCGACCGACAGGTCGAAGCTACCGCCTGCTGCGACCGAATCAGGACCAGTGAGCGTCACACTGAGAGGAGTGGCGCCAAAGGTGAAGGGCCCTCCCTGACAGGTGTAGCTGAACGTCTTCGGGGCCGCCGCTTCGGCGGGTGAGGACAGACCGACCACCGAGCCGGCGAAGACGGCGAGCGTGCCCATCAATCCCAAGGCGGAGGTCTTATGGGCGAGGCGGCGCCACCCCTGGGACGTAAGCACGGGTCCATCTCCGTTTCAGCGCAGTGTCAACAGTCGTGCCAGAATTCCAGCCGATGGTCACGGTTCGGTTGAGATCCTACGAACTGTCTCTGTCAACTTCCCGTAAAACGCAAAATTCGCCCCAAAAACCCCATCAGCCCTTCGTCTTCGACAACGTCGCGTACACCACGATGTTGTCGGTGTAGCTGTGCGCCTCCTTGTTGAAGACGCCACCGCACGTGATGAGCCGGAGCTGCGAGTCCTTGGTGTTCCCGTACACCCGGGACGTCGGGAACGACGACTTGCTGACCTGCTCGATCCCGCTCACCGTGAACCGGGTGACCTTCCCGTCCGACCGGTACACGTAGATCTGGTCGCCCTTGGCCAGCTCGCGGAGGCGGTCGAAGACGGCGGGGCCCTTGCGGGTGCTCACGTGGCCGTTGATGATCGCGGGCCCGACCTCGCCCGGCACCGGCGAGAAGCGGTACCAGCCGGTCTGGTTCGGCCTGGTCAGCGGCGGGGTGCCCAGGTTGCCCTTGATGTCCACGGTGACGCCGCCGATGGGCGCGTTCACCTTGATCTTGGGGATCTTGATCCGGCTGGGCCGGGCCTTCGCCTTCGCGGCCTTGGTCTTGGCCTTGGGGATCGCCGGGACGGTCGGGGCGGCGGCCAGCGGCGGCGGCGCCTCCGGCCGGGCCGGGGTCAGCGTCGCACCCTTGCCGCCCGGCCCCACGGTCGCGGGCAGCACGAACGCGCCGGCGTTCTCGATCTGCACGGCGGTCGGCCGGTCGGCGGCGGCCAGCGTGCCGGAGCCGTCGTCCACCTTGGGCGCCACGGAGAGCAGGCCCACCATGATCGCACCGACGCCGGCCAGCGAACCGGCGATCAGCAGTCCGGGCATCGCCCGCTGCATCGGAGTCTTCTGCTCGGCCATCACTTCGTTCCT
Organism: Nonomuraea sp. NPDC052265; assembly: GCF_044547985.1. Lineage (NCBI taxonomy): Bacteria > Bacillati > Actinomycetota > Actinomycetes > Streptosporangiales > Streptosporangiaceae > Nonomuraea > Nonomuraea sp. NPDC052265. The sequence goes on along the minus strand of NZ_JBIUBJ010000033.1, from coordinate 31,241 downwards.
CCCGCGTGCGCGGCCCTGCGCCGGCGCAGAGCGAGCCCGCCGCCCGCGCTGCCCATGAGCAACATCGCCCCACTGGCCATCAGCCCGTACGGCCGGTCCGGCTCGTCGGGCGCCTCACCGGTATCCACCCCGCCCTTGGGGATCTTGGCGACCTGCGCCCTGACGTACGTGGTCGCCGTCGGGCCGGTCCCGGTGGGCGTGCTCGTGCTGGTACTCGTCCCGGTCGCCGCCGGCACCACGATCACGTGCCCGAGCCCGCTGCTCGGGGTGGGCCGGGAGTGGTTCCGCGTGGGGGTGCTGGTCGCGGTGGACGTGCCGGTGTTGGTGGGGGTGGTCGTCGGAGTCGTCGTCGGCGTCGTGGTGGGCGTGGTCGTCGGGGTCGAGCTCGGGGACGGCGACGTGGAGGGGCCCTGCACGATGATCTCGACGGTGTCCGGCCTACTGGTGACGGTGCAGGTGGCTCTGTGGAGCGTGGGGGGACTGATCATTTCGCGGTTCAGGAGCTTGAAGGCGTCCAGGTTGATGGGCGCGTCGTCGAGGCTCCTGATCGTGACGGTGTGCTTGCCGTAGTCGAGGTCGTGACGCTTCCAGAGGCTGACGTTGCCTTCGATCGCGTTCGTGTCCTGGCCGTTGGGCAGCTTCTTGGGGTCGACGCGCCCTGTGTCGTCGTCGTCCACGGTCACGTTGACGGTGCTGACGTCCGGCATGCGGCGGCCGATGTACTCGAACCCCGTCCCGGTGAAGGTGATGCTGGCGCTGTCTCCCTTGACGTCGCTGGTGTGGACGTCACGCAGCCAGTCCTTGTACTCGGGCCGGGTCGGGCCCACATGCTGCCAGTTCCCGGTGTAGGTCACCCGGTCGGTTCTGTCGTCGTTCACGAGGATCTCTTGCTTCGGAGGGACGAAGTCCACCGTCATGCCCTGGACGGTCAGCTTCAGCACACCCTCTTCGGTCAGCGCGGCCTCCGACGCGAGCCCCTCCGGGGGCTCCAGCCGGACGTTCGGTTCGAGTGCCGCCTGGTCCTTCGAGCCCTTCGGCTGGAGCACGCCGGTCCACGCGCCTTCCGCCTGGACGTTCCCGAGAACCGAGACCCTCGCCCCGGCCTCGAAGTAGTCCGGGGACATGAACCTGCGAGCGCCGGTGTATTCGAGCGACCAGGTGAGCGCCAGGTTGCCGCCCTTCTGCGCCACCGTAGGAATGCCCACTCGCGCCCTGAGGGTCACCGGCCCGTCCCCTGCGACCCCGCCCTTGCAGCTGTAGTCGACCACCAGGTTGAACGTGCCCGCATTCGCGGGTGGTACGGCCAGGAGACCAGCCGTCGCCACGGAACCGATCGATGCGGCGAGCAACGCCCTGCGCCACCGACTCACGGGACACTCCGATCATCACAAATAGACCGAGGGTAGATCTTAGAGTCGAAAACACCCGCAACGCAGGCGGATTCCCCCAAGTTCCAGCACTTGTGATGAAGCCGTGTCCCCCGCCGCCCTCCTCGTACGAAAAGCGGGTATACCTCCGGGTAACAGAATCGTATTCTGTCGTGCACGACACCTGCTTGGAGGCGAACCGATGCAGCGAGACCTCTTCGACGAGGAGCACCTGCTCTTCCGGGAAACCGTGCGCGAGTTCATGGCCCGCGAGGTCGTGCCGCACCACGGCCAGTGGGAGAAGGACGGCATCGTGCCCCGCGAGGTCTGGAAGAAGGCCGGCGAGATCGGCATGTTCGGCTTCGGCGTCCCCGAGGAGTACGGCGGATCCGGCATCACCGACTTCCGCTACAACGCGGTGATCGTCGAGGAGATCATCCGGAACGGCGCCTCCGGTCTGGGATTCTCCCTGCACAACGACGTCATGGCCCCGTACGTCGTCGAGCTCACCGACGACGGGCAGAAACAGCGCTGGCTGCCCGGCTTCGCCTCCGGCGAGCTCATCACCGCCATCGCGATGACCGAGCCGGGCGCCGGCAGCGACCTCCAGGGCATCAGGACCACCGCCGTCCGCGAGGGCGACCACTACGTGGTCAACGGCCAGAAGACGTTCATCACGAACGGCGTCAACGCCGACCTCGTGGTCGTGGTCGCCAAGACCGACCCGGACGCGGGCGCCAGAGGCACGACGCTGATCGTGGTCGAACGCGGCATGGACGGCTTCAACCGCGGTCGGAACCTGGACAAGGTCGGCATGAAGGCCCAGGACACCGCCGAGCTGTTCTTCGAGAACGTCCGGGTGCCGGTGGCCAACCGCCTCGGCCCGAACGAGGGCGAAGGCTTCTTCCACCTGATGAACAACCTGCCCCAGGAACGCCTGTCGATCGCCGTGGCGGCCGTGGCCGCGGCGGAGGCGGTGCTGGAGCAGACGATCGAGTACTGCAAGACCCGCCAGGCGTTCGGCCGCAACATCGGTTCGTTCCAGAACACCCGCTTCGTCCTGGCCGAGCTGGCCACCGAGACGGAGATCGCCCGCCACTACGTGGACAAGTGCATCCTGGCGCTCAACGCCAAGCAACTCACCGTCGTGGACGCGGCCAAGGCCAAATGGTGGACCACCGAGCTGCAGAACAAGGTCATCGACCGCTGCCTCCAGCTCCACGGCGGCTACGGCTACATGATGGAGTACCCGGTCGCCAAGGCGTGGCTGGACAGCCGCGTCCAGACGATCTACGGCGGCACCACCGAGATCATGAAGGAGATCATCGGCCGGTCTTTCGGATTCTGACGGCAGCCGCGCGCCGGGCCGGGCCGCGCCACATACTGTCAGCATGGACGGCGGCCTGATCCTCCTCGTTTTCCTGGCGTTACTGTTCGCCTGGGGGCTCAACCGCGTGCGCAGGGCGTTCCGGTTCGGCCCCGTCGGCTACGTGGGTGTGATGATCGTGTTCATCATCGCCATGCTGCTCGTCTGGGGCCAGACGATGCGCTGACGCCGGGAGCGGCTCAGCCCGGCATCCCCTCCACGAACCGGGTCAGCAGCCGGGCGAACTCGGCCCGCTCGGCCACCGACCAGTCGGCCGTGGCCGAGGCGAAGGCCGCCTGCCGGGCCTGCCGGGCCTGCCCGAGCGCCGCGACGCCCGCCTCGGTCAGCACCAGCCACGCCCGCCGCCCGTCGGCCTGATCGGCCTCCCGTCGCACCAGCCCCGCCGTCACGGCCGCCGTCACGAGCCGGCTCGCCCGCGGCTGGTCGACGTTCAGCGCCTCGGCCACCATCGACACGGTGACCTGCCCGCCGGCGCCCTCGACCACGTCGAGCACCTCGTACTCGTGCCCCGTCGCGCCCTGTCGCCGGGCCAGCGCCCGCCTGCTCTGCCTGCGCCTGATCGCGACCATCGCGCGATCAATCGCGGCAATCTCCTTGTCTTCATACATATAGTTGTTATTGTACATGCATGGATAAACCTATCGGATACTGGGTGAAGCACCTCGACAACCTGCTGGAGGACGCGATGGGCCAGACCCTGTCCGCGTACGGCGCCTCGCGCAGGGAGTGGCAGCTTCTCCACGCCACCGCCCGCGATCAGAACGCCACCGCGCTGGCGCCGTTCGAGGGCGTGGAGGAGGCCGTACAGAGTCTGACGTCGAGGGGATGGCTCGCGGACGGACAGCTGACCGCCGAGGGAAGGGCCACGCACGCCGCGGTCTCCGAGCACGTCACCCGCTTCAGGCGGCGCATCACCGAGGGCGTGAGCCCCCAGGAGTACCTGACCGCCGTCGACGTGCTGCGCCGCATGGCGGCCAACGCCGAACGTTAGACGGCCACCCGGTCGGCCTCCAGCACGACCCGGGCGACCAGCCGGGGATCGTCGCTCATCGGCACGTGCCCGCAGCCCTTGAGCAGCCTGACCCGCTGCCCCGACCACCGCGCCGCGCGCACGGCCTGGCGGCGCGGCAGCAGCCGGTCACGCTCGCCCCACGCGATCGTGACCGGGCACTTGGGCGGAGCCGGCGGCATCAGCCCGCCGAACGACTCCAGCGTCTCGTCGAACCCGGCCGCTCCGGCCAGCGCCTGCGTGGCCGCGACGAGCCCGGCGGGGTCGAGCCGGCCCGGCCGGGCGACCAGGATGCCGCTGGACAGGGCGCGCGTGAACGGGCTGCCGGCCGCCATGGCCGCCTGCTCCGGCGACATCGCGCGGGCCGAACCCCGCAGGGCCTTCAGCGTCGACTGACAGTAGAGCAGCTCGGACCGCGACCAGAACCCGGCCGGCGACAACGCGGTCGCCGCGCGCACGACGCCGCGCGAGGCGAGTTCGAGCGCGATGTAACCGCCGAGCGAGTTGCCCACCACGTGCGGCTCCCGGATGCCGAGCAGCGCGCAGAACGACTCGACCGCGTCCGCCAGCGACTCCGCGGTGTACGGGATGCCCGCCGGCAGCCGCGGCGACACCCCGAAACCGGGCAGGTCGATCGCGATCACCGTGTGGTCGGCGGCCAGCCGGTCCATCACGGGCAACCACGCCTGCCAGTGGTGTCCGATGCCGTGGACGAGGATCAGCGGCTCGCCGGTGCCCCGGCGTTCGAAGGCCAGCTCCATGCGGCCCAGTGAACCACTCACCTGCTCCGGGTGGGAATCTCGAACCAGACCGCTTTGCCTTCCCTGGTGGGACGGGACCCCCAGCGCTTGGCGAGCTGGTCGACCAGGTAGAGGCCGCGGCCGCCCTCGTCGTTCTCACCGGCGCTGCGGATGCGCGGCAGGCGCAGGTCCTGGTCGAACACCTCGACCCAGACCGACTCCTCGCCCCTGCGCAGCCTCAGCGTGAACTCCTTGTCGCCGACCGGCTCCTCCTCGAAGCCCGGCACGTCCCAGGAGTCCTCGAACGGCAGCGGCGGCCCCTCGACGACCAGCTCCCGGCGCGGGGAGTTGGCGGTGGAGGCGTGGAGCACCACGTTGGTGACGACCTCGGAGACGAGCAGGCAGGCCAGCTCGGCGCGTTCCTCGGGCACGTTCCAGCCGGAGAAGGCCTCGGAGGCCATGCGGCGCGCCTCGCCGACCATGATCGGCTGGGCCGGGAAGGTGCGCTCCTCGACGTCGAGGTCGACGTCGCTGGAGCGGACGACCAGGATCGCCATGTCGTCGTCGATCTCGCCGGGCACCGCGATCGTGGCGGCGTCGGCGATGCGCTCGACGTCGGCGTCGGCCATCTTGGCGAGCTTCTCGCACAGCACGCCGAGCGTCTCCTCCTCGCTCGGCATCCGCCCGTCGCGGCCCGGACGCCGGTCGACCAGGCCGTCGGTGTAGAGCAGCAGCGCCGCGCCCGGCGGCAGGGTGCGGGTCTCCTCCTTGTAGACCAGGTCGGCGTGCAGGCCCTTGGCCCGGACGCCGAGCGGCTGGCCGACCTCCTCGATGTCCATCTCCAGGCACCGGCCGTCGACCACCAGCAGCGGCGGCGCGTGCCCGGCGTTGGCGAAGGAGAGCTGGCGGGACCAGGCGTCGTAGACCAGGTACTGGCAGGTGACGATGGGCGGGATGCTGACGTCGGCGCCGTTGTCGTCCTGCTCGGGGGTGGCGATGATGCGGGTCCACTCGTCGAGCCTGGCCAGGATGTCGGCGGGTGACTTGTCGTCCTGCGCGAAGGCCCGCAGCGCCGCCCTGAGCTGGCCCATGATGGCCGCGGCCTTGGCGCCCCTGCCCTCGACGTCGCCGATCACGATGCCGACCCGGCCGGCCGAGAGCGGGATCACGTCGTACCAGTCGCCGCCGACCTGGGTCTGGATGCCCTGGCCGTGGGAGGCGAGCGGGGCGGCCGGGTAGTAGCGCACCGCGATGTCGAGGCCGTCGAGCTGGGGCAGCGCCCTCGGCAGCAGGTGCTTCTGGAACGACTCGGCCGTGTGGCGCTCCTCCTCGAACAGCAGCGCGTTGTCGATCGCGAGGGCCACGCGGGTGGCGATGGCGCCCACGAAGTCGCGGTCGAAGGCGTCGTAGTGGGGGCTGCGCCGGTCGGTCAGGTCGGACAGGCCGAGGTACATCAGGCCCAGCGTCTCGCCGCGCACCAGCAGGGGGGCGACGATGGCCGAGGTCATGCCGATCTCGCTGGCCAGGCGCGCGCTGCCCTCGTGGGGCATCGGGTAGCTGGTGGTGGAGAAGTCCTCGACGAGGATGGTCTCCTGGCGGCGCAGCGCGGTGTCGGCGTAGTGGCCGGAGGGGTAGCGGATCTCCGCGCCCACCGGCTTCCACGTACCCGCGGGCGGGGTCCACCCCTGTACGTGCTCCGAGACCCGGCGGACCAGCCGGTCGCCCTCCATGAGCTCGATGAAGCAGTGGTCGGCGAACTGCGGCACGAGCATCTCGGCGACGCGCTTGAGCGTCTCCTCGACGTAGAGGGAGCCCGCCAGGCGTTCGCCGATGCGTTCGAGGAGCCCGAAACGGTCTTTCTCGCGTTCGTTGCTGCGCAGGGCCTCGCGGGCCAGGATGACGATGCCGGTGACCGAGCCGGACGGGTGACGCAGCGGCACGGCCTGGGCGCGGACGTAGACGATCGTGCCGTCGCCGCGCCTGACGTCGAACGTGCCCTCCCACACGCCGCCCTTGAGCACGTGCTTGGCCAGCTCGATCGCCAGCGGGTGGTCCTTCTCCATGATCCCGAGGGACAGCACGGACGCCTCACGCGCCGACGCCTTGCCGGGACCGCCGAACAGCTGCTCGGCGAACGGATTCCAGTAGAGGAGATTGCTGAAGCGGTCTGTCACGACCACTGCCATTTCGGCATGGTCCAGAACGGACCCGGCACCAAGGTGATCAGCCGTTTCTTGTGACAGATCCCCCCATCGCTTCATCCGGAGACCACTCCTTGGGGTGGCTTGTGCGCACAGCGGACCACGGGCGCTCCTGCAACTGTCTTGGCCAGGGGGAAGTGGAGGGCCTCCCGAGAGGGATTCAACCAAGTGGCTGCGCGCGCGTCAGCGCTTGGAGACAAAAACGTGCGCGGCAACGTCACGCGGAAGCTCCGCGGGAGTGTCGTTCGCGTCACCGTCACCTGTCACCCGCACACCGTCGTCGCTCGCCGCGAGCGTCACCTCGCGTCCGGGTTGTATCCCAACTTGCTTGAGTTTAAGCATCACAGCAGGATCGCTTTGCACTTGTTCGCTGATCCGGCGCACCACGACCGGTATGTCTCTCGGCCCGGCGGCCTCGGACATCGAGGTCAGGACGTTGGCCGCGCCCTCGGCCGCCTCCTGCGCCCCCAGCTCGGCCAGCCCCGGGATGGGGTTGCCGTGCGGGCAGACCGTGGGGTTGTCGAGCAGCGTCACCAGCCGCGCCTCGACCGACTCGGACATGACGTGCTCCCACCGGCACGCCTCGATGTGCACCTCTTCCCAGGGAAGGCCGATGACCTGGGTGAGCAGGCATTCGGCCAGGCGGTGCTTGCGCATCACGCGCGTGGCGAGCGTGCGGCCCAGGTCGGTCATCGACAGGTGCCGGTCGCCCTCGACGCGGACGAGGCCGTCGCGCTCCATGCGGGCGACGGTCTGGCTCACGGTGGGGCCGCTCTGCTGGAGGCGCTCCGCGATGCGGGCGCGAAGGGGGACGATGCCCTCCTCCTCGAGCTCGTAAATCGTGCGGAGATACATCTCCGTCGTGTCGATCAGGCCGTGTGCGGTCAAGGCTCCTCCCAACTGAAATGCTACGCCGGTCGTGGCGGGGACTGAGCCCGTCCGCTACGGGCACAGAAGTCTTCAGGAACCCTATTGGGAGAACGACCGACGATGGTTAAGGACGGCAACAACGGGGCGGCCGAGTTCCTTCCCGACCGGCGTGATCTCGGCTCCCTGCGAACCGCGGCGGCCCGTTGCGAGGGCTGCGACCTGTACGCCGCAGCGACCCGGACGGTGTTCGGAGAGGGCCCCGAGCAGGCCCGTTTCATGCTGGTCGGCGAGCAGCCCGGGGATCGCGAGGACCGCGAGGGGCATCCGTTCGTGGGGCCTTCCGGACGCGTACTGGACCGGGGGCTGGAGGAGGCGGGAATCGACCGGGACGCGGTCTATTTGACAAACGCTGTCAAACATTTCTCCTTCACTCCCAGAGGAAAGAGAAGGATTCACCAGAAGCCGACCGTGGCCGAGATCGAGGCGTGCCGGCCGTGGCTCGGCGCGGAGCTGGCCCTCGTGCGACCCGAGGTCGTCGTGGTGCTCGGCGCGACGGCGGCCAGGTCGCTGCTGGGCAGGACGTTCCGGCTGACCGGGCACAGGGGCGAGCCGGTGCCGCTCGGCGACGCGCTCGCGGTGGCCACGATCCACCCCTCGGCGGTGCTGCGCGCACCCGACAGGGACGCGGCCTACGCGGGCTTCGTCTCCGACCTCAAGGCGGCGGCGCGGGTGTCGGAGCGGTAGTTGCGGAACCCGGCCACCGACAGGCCGACGACGAGCACGGTGACCGCGCACGCCAGTCCCCCGCCCACCCAGGCGCCGGTGAGCCCGAACGCGGTCGCGGTCGCCCCGGCGCGCAGGTCGCCGAGGCGCGGGCCACCCGCCACGACCACCATGAACACGCCCTGCATCCGCCCGCGCATCTCGTCGGGGGCGTAGAGCTGCAGGATCGACTGCCGCCACACCGACGAGATCACGTCGGCCACGCCGCCGACCGCCATGAACGCCACGACCAGCCACAGCTCGCGCACCAGCCCCGCGGCCGCCACGGCGAGCCCCCACATGGCGATGGCCAGCACCAGCGCGACGCCCTGCCGGGAGATCCGGCCCACCCAGCCGGAGAACAGCGCGCCGGCGACCGCGCCGATGGCCATGGCGGAGGTCGCCCAGCCGAGCGCGGTCATCGAGCCGCCGAAACGTTCGGCGGCCAGTTCGGGGTAGAGGGCGCGCGGCATGGCGAAGACCATCGCGATGATGTCCACGACGAACGACATCAGCAGCACCGGGCTCCTGGCGATGAAGCTGAGGCCCTCCCAGACCGCCCGGGCTCCCGGACGTCCCACCTCGGTCAGCGGGGGCAGGGCGGGCAGCCTGAGGGCCGCGTAGAGGCCGCCGCCGAACAGCAGGGCGTCCACCGCGTAGGCGGCGGCGTAGTTGGGGTCGTCCCCGCCGGTGGCCAGCAGGACGCCGCCGACCATCGGGCCGACGACCGCGCCGAGGCTGTAGACCAGCGAGTTGAGCGCGTTGGCGGCGGGCACCAGCTCGGGGTCGAGGATGCGGGGGATCACCGCGCCCCTGGTCGGCCCGGTGATCGCGAACCCGGTGGCGTTGACCGCGGTCGCCGCGAAGATCAGATAGACGTTGCCCAGCCCGAGCAGGGCCTGCCCGAGGATGAACAGCGTGGCCGCCCAGGAGATGAGCGAGCCGACGACGAGGAGCCTGCGCCGGTCCACGGCGTCGGCGACGGCCCCGCCCCACAGCCCGAAGACCAGCAGCGGGACCAGGTTGGCCATGCCCAGCAGGCCCACCCAGAGCGAGGAGTGGGTCAGGTCGTAGACCTGCTGGCCGACCGCCACGACGGTGACGGTGACGCCCACGTTCGAGACGGCCTGACCGGACCAGATCCGCCGGTACGCGGGCACGGCCAGCGGCCTGGTGTCCACAAAATGACGTTTGACCAGCTCCCCGAATGCCACCTAAGGCAATTTAAGGGGCAAGTCTTTCCAAGGCCCAACCGGGTCGGGTACGCCGGTACCGCAGCCTGTCGTGCATCCGGTCGAGCTGTCCCTGCCAGAACTCCACCTCGGTCGGCGTGACCCGGAAGCCACCCCAGAAGTCGGGCACCGGCGGATCCTCCGGCCAGCGGGCGGCCAGCTCCTCGTAGCGGTCGTCCAGCTCCTCGCGCGAGCGGACGACCGCCGACTGGCGCGAGGCCCAGGCCCCGATGCGCGAGCCGTACGGGCGGGAGTTGTAGTAGTCGGCCGACTCCTGGTGGGAGATGCGGGCGACCGTGCCCTCGATGCGGATCTGGCGGCGGATGGCGTGCCAGGGGAACAGCAGCGAGGCTCGTCCGTTCTCGGCCAGGTCGCGGCCTTTGCGGGACTCGTAGTTGGTGTAGAAGATGAAGCCCTGTTCGTCGTAGCCCTTGAGCAGGACGGTCCTGGCGCTCGGCCGGCCGCCCGCGGAGGCGGTGGCGAGGACCATGGCGTTGGGTTCGGGCAGGCCGGATTCGAGCGCCTCCTGGAACCAGACGGCGAACTGGGCGATGGGGTCGGACGCGAGGTCGGTTTCGAGCAACGGCTCGCCCTCGTACGTTCGGCGTAGCCCAGCCAGCAGGGGCGGGCGCGGGGTGGCATCCACGAGACGGTATTCTTGCGCGCTCATGTGGCAGATCCCATAGAAGGCTCCCTACCAGCGGGTTTGGCGTTTCGGCGGGTCCCGAGACCGACCATGAGCTGGGAGGGGGTTAAATTGACCCGCCGGTATCTCGACATCAAGGCATTGCCGTTACATGGCAAGAAAGGGAGGCGGCCGAGCATGTCCGACTTCAAACCCGGCCTCGAAGGCGTCGTGGCTTTCGAGACCGAGATCGCGGAACCGGACAAAGAAGGGGGCGCCCTTCGATACCGGGGTGTCGACATCGAAGAGCTGGTCGGCCGTGTCCCGTTCGGGCACGTTTGGGGCCTGCTGGTCGACAACAAGTTCCAGCCGGGCCTGCCCCCGGCGGAGCCGTACCCCATCCCTGTCCACTCCGGTGACATCCGTGTAGACGTGCAGAGCGCGCTGGCCATGCTGGCTCCGGCCTATGGCTTCAAGCCCCTGCTCGACATCAGTGACGAGGAGGCCCGCGACCAGCTCGCGCGTGCCTCCGTGATGGCGCTCTCCTTCGTCGCGCAGTCCGCGCGCGGCCTCGGCCTGCCGATGGTTCCGGAGAGCCGGGTCGACGAGGCGAAGACCATCGTCGAGCGTTTCATGATCCGCTGGCGCGGTGAGCCTGATCCCAAGCATGTCAAGGCCATCGACGCTTACTGGACCTCGGCCGCCGAGCACGGCATGAACGCGTCCACGTTCACCGCCCGCGTCATCGCCTCCACCGGCGCGGACGTGGCCGCGGCGCTGTCCGGCGCCGTCGGCGCGATGTCGGGTCCGCTGCACGGCGGCGCCCCCGCCCGCGTGCTCCACATGATCGAAGGCGTGGAGCAGCTCGGCGACGCCAAGAAGTACGTGCAGGGCGAGCTCGACAAGGGCAACAGGCTCATGGGCTTCGGCCACCGCGTCTACCGCGCGGAGGACCCGCGCGCCCGCGTGCTGCGCCGCACCGCCAAGGAGCTCGACGCGCCCCGCTACGAGGTCGCGGCGGCGCTGGAGCAGGCCGCCCTGGAGGAGCTGCACGCCCGCAAGCCCGACCGGGTGCTCGCCACGAACGTCGAGTACTGGGCGGCCGTGGTGCTGGACTTCGCCGAGGTGCCCTCGCACATGTTCACCTCGATGTTCACCTGCGCCCGCACGGCCGGCTGGGCCGCGCACATCCTGGAGCAGAAGCTCACGGGCCGGCTGGTGCGTCCGAGCGCCAACTACATCGGCCCGGCCTCGCGTCCGCTCAGCGACGTCCCCGGCGCCTCCGAGGTTGCCGGCACGATCTGACACGATTTCGCCTGTGTCATGAACGGCCCGCCCGGTCAAGGGCGGGCCGTTCCGCGTCTCATTCGGCGGACCCGTGCGACGTCACCCGGACGGCCTCAGTACGCTGGGCGCGTGGCTGACATCGTGATTCCCGCTGACATCAAGCCCGCCGACGGCCGCTTCGGCTGCGGGCCCTCGAAGGTTCGCACCGAGCAACTGGCCGCGCTCGCCGCCTCCGGCGCGAGCCTCATGGGCACCTCCCACCGCCAGAAGCCGGTCAAGAACCTGGTCGGCCGCGTGCGCTCCGGCCTCGCCGACCTGTTCTCGCTGCCCGAGGGCTACCAGGTCGTGCTGGGCAACGGCGGCACCACCGCGTTCTGGGACATCGCGGCCTTCGGGCTGATCAGGGAGAAGTCCCAGCACCTGGCGTTCGGCGAGTTCTCCTCGAAGTTCGCCGCGGTCGCCAAGAAGGCGCCCTGGCTGGCCGACCCGAGCGTGATCAAGTCCGACGTCGGCACCTACCCCACCGCGGTCGCCGAGGACGGCGTCGACGTCTACGCGCTCACCCACAACGAGACCTCGACCGGCGTCGCCATGCCGATCTCCCGCATGGGCGGCGACGACTCGCTGGTGCTGGTCGACGCCACCTCCGGCGCGGGCGGCCTGCCGGTCGACATCGCCGAGACCGACGTCTACTACTTCGCCCCGCAGAAGAGCTTCGCCTCCGACGGCGGCCTGTGGATCGCGATCATGTCGCCGCGCGCCCTGGCCAGGGTCGAGGAGATCGCCGCCTCCGGCCGGTACGTCCCCGAGTTCTTCAGCCTGCCGATCGCGATCGACAACTCCGGCAAGGACCAGACCTACAACACGCCCGCCGTGGCCACGCTGTTCCTGCTGGCCGACCAGCTCGACTGGATGAACGGCAACGGCGGCCTGGCCTGGACCACCACCCGCACGGCCGACTCCAGCCAGCGCCTGTACACCTGGGCCGAGAAGTCGTCCTACGCCACGCCGTTCGCCGCTCCGCAGTTCCGCTCGCAGGTGGTCGGCACGATCGACTTCACCGACGACGTCGACGCCGCCGAGGTGGCCAAGGTGCTGCGCGCCAACGGCATCGTCGACACCGAGCCCTACCGCAAGCTGGGCCGCAACCAGCTCCGCATCGCGATGTTCCCGGCCATCGAGCCGTCCGACGTCGAGGCGCTGACGGTCTGCGTCGATCACGTGGTCGAGCGGCTCTAGCCCGGTCCGCGCCGGCCGGTCCGGCGGGCCAGCTCGTCCAGGAGCGCCAGCGCGTCGTCCTCCTCGACGCTCTGCGCGAACCTCGTCAGCACCGGCAGCTTGTCGGTGCTGACGTCAAGGGCCTCCAGCATCAGACGGCTGACGTGCTCTGCCCTTGAGCAGGCGGCCGCGTAGCGGAAGGCGTTGCGCGCGGGCGTGCGCACGAGCAGGCCCTTGCGCACCAGCCGCTCGGCGACGGTCTGCACGGTCGTGTACGCGAGGTCGCGTTCCTCGTTGAGCCTGTCCAGAAGCTCCCTGACGCGCATGGCCCGGCCGGTATCCCACAGCACGTTCATGATCGCGCGTTCCAGGGATCCCAGGTTCGCCAACTCACCAGTCCTCCGGCTCGATCAGTAGGAAACATTCTTGCCCGAACAGCCCCCGATCGGCCAGGGGCGAGCGCTGCCCCGGAGCCTCGGCCACCTCATGTTCGCCAGCCGCTGGCTGCAGGTCCCGCTCTACCTGGGCCTCATCGTGGCGCAGGCGGTGTACGTCTGGCAGTTCATGACCGAGCTGTGGCACCTGATCAGCAGCGTCTTCCTGCACCCGGCGACCGGCGACGGCACGTCGGCCGAGGTCGTCGTCATGCTCACGGTCCTGGCGCTGATCGACGTCGTGATGATCTCCAACCTGCTGATCATGGTGATCATCGGCGGCTACGAGACGTTCGTCTCGCGCATCAACCTCAACGACCACCCCGACGAGCCCGAATGGCTCTCCCACGTCAACGCCAACGTGCTGAAGGTCAAGCTGGCCACGGCCATCGTGGGCATCTCGTCGGTGCACCTGCTGCAGACGTTCATCCGGGCACGCGACGTGCCCAACGACAAGATCATGTGGCAGACGATCATCCACCTGGCGTTCGTGGCCTCGGCGATCGGCCTGGCGCTCATCGACCGCATGCTCTCCAGCTCGCCGGCCGAGCACACCAAACCGCACCTGTAGGGCTCACAGCGGCGCGGGCAGCTCTTTCCTGCGCCGCAGCACCCAGGCGGCCACCACGCCGCCCAGGAGCCCGAACAGGTGGCCCTGCCAGGAGATGCCCTGCTGGTTGGGGAGCAGGCCCCACAGGATCGAGTAGTAGGCCACGCCCACGCCGATGCCGATCAGGATGTCCACCAGGCGACGGTCGAACAGGCCCCTGGCCAGCACGAAGCCGAAGTAGCCGAAGACCAGGCCGCTGGCGCCGATCGTGATCACGCCGGGGCTGGACACCCACGTGCCGACGCCGCCGATCAGTACGATCAGCAACGTGGCCCAGAGGAACCTGCGGATGTCGCGCACCGCCGCCAGGAAGCCCAGCACCAGCAGCGGCAGCGAGTTGGCCATGAGATGGCCGAAGCCGCCGTGCAGGAAGGGCGCGAAGAAGATGCCCACCAGGCCGTCGGGGTCCCAGCCCGCGATGCCGTACGAGTCGAGCGCGCCGCCCATCACGTAGTCGACGCCTTCCAGCACCCACATCACGGCGAGCATGGATCCGAGGATGACGATCGCCTTGATCGCACTCGACAGGAAGGTGCCGGCGCCGTGCTTGGCCGACTCGAACCTGGAACCGGAATGGTCGCTCATGCGCTCTCCTGGTGGTCGTCTCCTCTTTTTTACCGTACGCAGGAAAGCTCACGCGCGCGCGTTGACGCGGCCCCTCCCGGACGTCCGGGAGGGGCCGGCGTGCCGGCGGGGGCTACTCGCCCTTCCACTGGGGGGCGCGCTTCTCGGCGAAGGCCGCCGCGCCCTCCATCGCGTCCTTGGAGCCGAACACCGGGTTGATGATCGCGCCCTGCTTCTTGAACATCTCCTCCAGCGACCAGTCCTGGGACTCGATGATCACCTTCTTGGTCGCCGCGAGCGCCAGGGGTGCGTTGGCGGCGATCTTGCGGGCCAGCTCCAGCGCGCCCTCCAGGGCGGCCCCGGGCTCGGTGATCCGGTTGACCAGGCCCAGCTCGTACAGGCGGGAGGCCGGGTAGTGGTCGCCGGTCAGCGCGATCTCCATGGCCACGTGGTACGGGATCCGCCGCGGCAGCCGCATGATCCCGCCCGCGCCGGCCACCAGCCCGCGCTTGGGCTCGGGCAGCCCGAACGTGGACTCCGACGAGGCCACGATGACGTCGCAGGACAGGGCCAGCTCGAACCCGCCGGCCAGCGCGTACCCCTCGACCGCGGCCACCAGCGGCTTCTTGGGCGGCGCCTCGGCGATGCCGCCGAAGCCGCGTCCCTCGACCACCGGGAAGTCGCCGGACAGGAACCCCTTGAGGTCCATGCCCGCGCAGAACGTGCCGCCGGCGCCGGTCAGCACGTACGCCGAGATCTCGGCGCGGGCGTCGAAGGTGTCCAGCGCCTCGGCGATCCCCCGGGCCACCGCGCCGTTGATCGCGTTACGCGCCTTCGGCCGGTTGATGGTGATGATCGCGACGTTCCCGGACTCCTCGACGAGCACTTCGTCAGACACGAAACCTCACTTGGGCTGGAAGCGGATGCCGCCGTCGAAGCGCACGACCTCGGCGTTCATGTAGTCGTTCTGGATGAGCGAGTGGACGAGGTGGGCGAACTCGTCGGCCCGGCCCATGCGCTTGGGGAAGACCACCGGGGCCACGAGCTTGGCCTTGAACTCGTCGGCGTTGCCCGAGAAGCCGTAGATGGGGGTGTCGATGATGCCGGGGCAGATCGTGTTCACGCGTACGCCGATGGCCGCCAGGTCGCGCGCGGCGGGGACCGTCATGCCCACGATGCCGCCCTTGGAGGCGGAGTAGGCGAGCTGGCCGGTCTGGCCCTCCAGGGCGGCGACGGAGGCCGTGTTGATGACCACTCCGCGCTGGCCGTCGGCGTCGGCCGGCTCGGTGGCGGCGATGGCGGCCGCGGCGACGCGCATGAGGTTGAAGGTGCCGATCAGGTTGACCTCGATCACCTTGCGGTACGTGGCCGGGTTGTGCGGCTTGCCCTCGCGGTTGACCGTGCGCTCGGCCCAGCCGATGCCCGCGCTGTTGACCACGACGCGCAGCGGCTTGCCCGTGGCCACGGCCGCGTCGACGGCCGCCTGCACCTGATCGTCGTCCGACACGTCCGTCCTGACGAAGACGCCGCCGAGCTCGTCGGCGACGGCCTTGCCGCGCTCCTCGTTGAGGTCGGCGATGACCACGGTGGCGCCCGCTCGGGCCAGCTCACGGGCCGTGGCCTCACCGAGGCCGCTGGCACCGCCGGAGATGATTGCTGCAGATCCGTTGACGTCCATATCCCGGACCTTAACGCGCCAACCGAATGAAGTTCTACTCGGGGCGGGTTAAATTCCCCCCACGGCGCTGTCGACGTCGGAGTACACCTTGATCCGCCGGTCGAGCCCCGTGGTCCGCAGGATGCGCGCCACGGGCGCCTGCGGCGCGGCCAGGGACACCCCGCCGCCCTCTCCGGTGGCCAGCCGCCAGGCCTCGATCAGCACCGAAAGACCGCTGGAGTCCATGAACGACAGCTGCTGCAGGTCGAGCACGAGCCTGGCGCTGTCCTGCTTGATGGCGTCGCGTACCTCGTCGCGGAGGAACGGTGCGGTGAACAGATCGAGCTCTCCCTCAACCGCCACCACCACGGCGTCACCCAGGGCGTGTCGCGCAAGCCGCAGCTTCATTTGGCCCCTCCTCGATGAGCCACTGTACTTCGACATCCCCGGATAGCGGGCATGCACAAACGACGAAGAGCCGGATGCATAGGACTGACCGGACCAATCAGGCGCCAGACGTCGTGCTGAGGGTTCTTACCCAGAAGCCCGTCCGGCCCGCGACCTGGGCGCCAGGTTGCCTCACCCGGCGGGGACGGCGAAGCCGTACGGGAGTTCCAGGCGGTGGGCGGCCAGCAGCTCGGTGTCGGCCAGCAGCTCGCGTGTCGGGCCGTCGGCGGCGATCACGCCCCCCGACAGGATCAGCGAGCGCTCGCACAGCTCCAGCGCGTACGGCAGGTCATGGGTGACCATGAGCACCGTCACGTCCAGCGACCGCAGGATCTCGGCCAGCTCCCTGCGCGCGGCCGGGTCGAGGTTGGAGGAGGGCTCGTCGAGCACCAGGATCTCCGGCCGCATCGCCAGCACCGTGGCCACCGCCACCCTGCGCCGCTGCCCGAACGACAGGTGGTGCGGCGGCCGGTCGGCGGCCTCCAGCATGCCGACCCGGTCGAGCGCGTCGTGGACCACCCGGTCGAGCTCCGCGCCCTGGAGGCCGGCGTTGGCCGGGCCGAAGGCGACATCGTCCTTGACCGTGGGCATGAAGAGCTGGTCGTCGGGGTCCTGGAAGACCAGGCCGACGCGCTGCCTGATCTGCTTGAGCGTGTCCCCGCGCACCGGGACGCCGCCCACGGCCACGCTGCCGTGCCCGGCGGCGAGGATGCCGTTGAGGTGCATGACGAGGGTCGTCTTGCCGGCGCCGTTGGGGCCGAGCAGCGCCACCCGCTCGCCGCGGCCGATCGCCAGGTTCACGCCGAACAGCGCCTGGGTGCCGTCGGGGTAGGCGTAGGCCAGGTCGCTGACCTCCAGAGAGTTCACCATGAGAGCCCCAGAACCGCGAGTGCCATGACGGGCAGGGCGAGCGCGGCCCCCCACTGCCCGACGGATGCTGAAATATCTTGAATTATCGGCATCCGTCCGGAGTAGCCGCGGCTCAGCATCGCCAGATGCACCCGCTCACCCCGCTCGTACGAACGGATGAACAGCGCCCCGGCCGAGCGCGCGATCACCGGGATCTGCCGGAAGTTGCGCGCCTCGAACCCGCGCGACTCGCGCGCCACCCGCATGCGCCGCATCTCCTCAAGGATCACGTCCATGTACCTGAGCATGAACATGGCGATCTGCACCAGCAGGCTCGGCAGCCGCAGCCGCTGGGCACCGACGAGGATGACCCGCGGCTCGGTGGTGGCCGCGAGCAGGATCGAGGCGATCACGCCGAGCGTGGCCTTGACCAGGATGTTCCAGGCCGCCCACAACCCCTGCACGCTCAGCGAGACCCCCAGCACCGTCGTACGCTCGCCCATCCCGATCACCGGGATCAGGAACGCGAACAGCACGAACGGCAGCTCGATCACCATCCGCCGCAGCACGTGCCCGAACGGCACCCGCGCGGCCAGCGCGACGCCCCCGAGCAGCGCCGCGTAGACCGCGAAGGCCCAGAAGCGCTCCCGCGGCGTGGCCACCACGACCACGGCGAACGCGAAGACGGCGAGCAGCTTGCACTGCGGCGGCAGCCGGTGGACGGGGGAGTCACCCGGCAGGTAGAGATCGTGCCGATGCCCCGCGCCCACCGTCACTCACCGTCTCTCACAGATCAGACCCCCACGTTCGTACGGCTCCGCGCGGCGAACGCCACGCCACCGGCGATGAGCAGCACGAGCCCGACGCCGACGATCCCGGCCACGCCGACCGGGATGCCGCCCACCTCACCGTAGTCGGCCAGGGCCCACGACCCGAACGCGTGGTCGGCCGCCTGGCCGCTGAAGCCCTTGTTCTCGGCCACGGCCTCCAGCCCGTCGGGGGCGGAGGCGGCGAAGAAGGAGACCACGCCGGCCAGCACCAGGGTCAGCCCGATCCCGCCCAGCAGGAACGGCTTGAGCGCGCCCGGCCTGGCCTCCGGGGCCTGCTCGCCCACGGTCGTGGTCGTGCCCTCGGCGCCCTTGAGCACCAGCGGCTTGGCCAGCCCGCGGGCGCCGTACACCAGGTCGGGCCGTACGGCCAGCACGGCGGCGACGGTGGTGGCGGTGATCAGGGCCTCGCCGATGCCGATCAGCACGTGCACGCCGCCCATGGCCGCGGCCACGGCCGACACCTCGATGGGCGCGGTCCCGCCGATCCAGAACAGCGCCGAGAACACCAGCGCCGAGGCCGGCACCGAGATCAGCGCCCCCAGGAACGCCCCGAGCGGCACCCCGCCCCTGCCCCTGACCAGCCCGGTGACCAGCCGGAAGACGCCCCAGCCGACCAGCACGGTGACGATGCCCATGATCGTGATGTTGACGCCCAGCGCGGTCAGTCCGCCGTCGGCGAAGAACACGGCCTGCACCAGGAGCACCACGGCCATGCAGAGCACCCCTGTATAGGGCCCCACGAGTATCGCCGCCAGCGCGCCGCCCAGCAGGTGGCCGCTGGTGCCCGCCGCGACGGGGAAGTTCAGCATCTGGACCGCGAAGATGAAGGCCGCCACGAGCCCCGCCATGGGGGCGGTCCGGTCGTCCAGCTCGCGACGGGCGCCCCGCAGGCAGACCGCTACCCCGGCGGCCGCCACCGCTCCGGCGGAGACGGATGTAGCTGCGTTGAAGAAGCCATCGGGTACGTGCACGGCAACGCCTCCAGAAGGACGAACAAATCCTCCTCACTTTAGAGCATTGCCTTGCACCTGCACATAGGTGGCAATTACTGCAGGATCCTCCTGAGGATCGTTCGCGGCGTCAGCCGGTGCACGACCGTGCTCAGCCGCCCCTTCCCCGAGGTCGCGTACGGCCGCACGCTGCGCAGCAATGCCGCGCCCCACCACCTGCGCGGCCCGGCGACCGTCGCGGCGTCGGTCTCGACCCTGAACAGCGCGGGTGGCCCGCCCAGGTCGAGCTCCAGGTAGGCGTCCCAGGTGCCGGGCGGCAGCCGGCCCACCGCCGGCCTGGCCGCGAACGCGCCCCCGGGCAGCGCCGTCACCCGTTCGGCGCGCTCGCGGCCGGTACGCCGCTCCCGCCAGACGATCTGCCTGATCGCCGAGCACTCGGGGGCCGTCCCGGCCACGCTGACCTCGCCGTGCACGACGAGCCGGTGGCCCAGCCCCCACCTGGTCCTGTGCAGCCGGGCCGTGCCGGGCACGGCGACGACGTGCCCTCCGACGTCGATGCTCAGGTTGCCGTTGTCCCTGGTGAAGTACGGCAGCGTCACCACGCCGTCGATCAGGTGGGGCGGCGGCCGGGTGACGCCGTTGTCGCGGTCGGCGCCCAGCCTGCCGTGGCGCACCACCCCCTCCAGCTCGACCGCCACCCGCAGGTCCCAGACGCCGGAGGCGAGCGCGGCGGCGTCGACCCGGGCGGTGAACTCCGCGCCCTGCCGCTCGGCCGGGACGACCAGCTCGCCGTGCGGGTCGTCGCGGGAACGCAGCACCAGCGCCACGCCGTCGTCCTGGCTGATGCCCTCCAGCCCGGCCGTGCCGGACACCACCAGGTGGTCGCCCTCCCAGCGCAGCCCGGTCAGCCGCCGCCGTACGGTGGCGCTCTCGATCCGGGCCAGCCGCACCAGGCGGTCGACGTCGCCGAGCGCGGCCACCCGCTGCTTGTCGATGGTGTTGAGCCGGGCGTGCACGCCGGGGGTGAACCACTCGTCGCACAGCGCCGCGACCTCCTGCGCGATCTCCTTTCGGCGCACGTCGTCGCTCTCCAGGAACACCGCGCCGAGCTGGGTGAAGGCGTCGAGCCTGAAGTGCCGGCGCAGCAGGTGGTCGCGCAGCGGGCCCGGCTCGACGTGCCGGGCCATGAGCCGGATGGGCCGCCGGATCATGGACAGCCAGGCGATCGGGTCCCTGCTGTCCGGGCGCTGCATGATGCTGCTGCCGTCGGACCTGGAGACCAGGTGGTAGCAGTCGTAGTCGGCGACCACCGAGATCACGCCGGCGTGGCAGTAGGCGTGCACGGTGAACATGATGTCCTCGCCGACCAGCATGTCCTCGGCGAAGCGGATGCCGTGCCGCTCGACCATCTCCCGCCTGAACAGCTTGAAGCAGCTCAGGCTGTTGTAGACGTTGCTGTCGGCGAGGGTCAGGCGCTCGGCGTTCTGCTGGAACATCGAGGCGGGGGCCCGCCTGCCGTGGCCCACGATCTTGCCGAGCACGATGTCGGAGCCGTTCCTGTCGGCCATGGCGACCATGCGTTCCAGCGCCTCGGGGCCGAGGTGGTCGTCGGCGTCGCAGAAGAAGACGTACCGGCCGGTGGCGTGGGCGAGGCCGACGTTGCGCGGCCGGCCCGCGCCGCCCGAGCCCTCGATGTGCACGACCTTGACGCTGGACTGGTGGTAGGTGGCGTAGAGGTCGAGGAGCTCGGCGCCGCCGTCGGTCGAGCCGTCGTCGACGACGATGATCTCCTTCTTCACCCGCTGCACGAGCGCCGAGGTGAGACACCTGTCCAGATAGGGACGACAGTTGTGCACCGGGATGACGACGCTGACGTCGACCGTCTCGTCGTTGTTCCCCGCCGCCGACATCGCCACCACTGCCGTCACCTCAGAGTCACGTTGCGCCGCCATGTCGTTTCAGTATGTGACGAACGCCCGCCGCCGCGGGGGCCGATCGGCCGTCTTCGAGGCACCCATTTGCCGACCCTGGCGATTCGTTGCACTCCCCGGAAAAGGCCCCAGACATAGCTCCAATCAGCACATTCAGCAGGGACCGAATGAGTTTCAGGGGAAAATCCTCGACCTGCCAGAGGAAGAAAACTCTCCGCCGGGAGCGCAGACCTCTACTTCCCGGCCCCGCACGTCATCCTCGTACGGGGTACACACGTCTACAGTTAGGCAACCTTGACCGGGGAGGTGGCGGGAATGGCATCGAATCTTCGCTGGCATCGGGCGGGCGGCACGACCATGAGCAAGTCCGAGTTCGCTCGTTCCTCAGCGCGGCTGACGGAGCTCTTCCAGTGCTCGGCGATGCTGCGACGTACGCGGATGCGGGCCGAGGAGATCGTCGACGAGGCCCGCTCGCTGCTGGCCGAGGCGGAGGCCGAGGAGTCCGCCGACCCCGACCGCATCGAACGGCTGCGCGACCAACTGGAACAGGCGCGGGCTTCCTACTCCAAGGTGCTGACCGCATATGTCACGCTATGCCGCAGGATCAACGAGGAGCGGCAGGAGATTCTGGCGATGCAGATGGACATGGAGTTGAACCGCGATTCCGGCCTGCCTGGAGTGGCCTGATGATTTGTCCGGGACATTTCCCGGAACCCGCGCCGGAATGACTCCACCGCCTCCCCGGTCCGCGCCTCCCCTGAACGTTTCAGATAGATGTGAACCTATGTGACACCTGAGACGTCATTTGTTCAGGGAGGCCCACCATGCGCGTCCTTGACGGTCTGGCGACGCCGGACCTGGAGGAGCTCAACCTGGAGCTGATCCTGGTCGCGGCGCTGCACGAAGAGGCGGAAAGGCTAGCCGCCGAATGAACGGGCTCCAGCTCCCCGGCCCCGCCGGGGAGCTGGAGCAGGGGCCGCCGCGTAGGATCTCTGATCATGCTGCGCTGCGCCATCCTCGACGACTACCAGGGTGTGGCCCTCGGGCTGGCCGACTGGTCGCGCGTCCGGGCCAACAGCTTCCGGGCCCACTTCACCAGCCGGGACGAGCTGGTCGCGGCTCTGGCCGACGTCGAGATCGTGGTCATCATGCGGGAGCGCACGCCGTTCACCGCGGAGGTGTTCGAGCGGCTGCCCCGGCTGCGCCTGCTGATCACCACGGGCATGCGCAACGCCTCCGTCGATCTCGACGCCGCCCGCGCCCGCGGCGTCACGGTGTGCGGCACGGGCAGCGCCTCCACCCCGCCGGCCGAGCTGACCTGGGCGCTCATCCTCGGCCTGGCCCGCCACCTGGTGCCCGAGGCCACGGCGATGCGCTCCGACGGCCCGTGGCAGAACACCGTCGGCATGGATCTGCACGGCAGCACGCTCGGGCTGCTCGGCCTCGGCAAGATCGGGGCGCAGATGGCCCGCATCGGGCAGGCGTTCGGCATGGACGTCATCGCCTGGAGCCAGAACCTGACCGCGGCGCGCGCCGGCGAGCTGGGCGTGCGGGCGGTGGCCAAGCAGGAGCTGTTCGCCGAGTCGGACGTCGTCTCCGTGCATCTGGTGCTGAGCGAGCGCACCCGCGGGCTGGTCGGCGAGCGTGAGCTGTCGTTGATGCGGCCCAGCGCCTACCTGGTCAACACCTCGCGGGCGGCCATCGTCGACCAGGCCGCCCTGGCGTCGGCGCTGCGCGAGGGGCTGATCGCGGGGGCCGGGCTGGACGTGTTCGAGACCGAGCCCCTGCCCGCCGGGCACGAGCTGCGCAAACTGCCCAACGTGCTGGCCACCCCCCATCTGGGGTACGTCACCGGCGGCAACTACGAGACCTACTTCCGCGACGCCGTGCAGGACATCGACGCGTTCCTGGACGGCACGCCGATCCGCGTCCTGGGCTGACCGGCCCGCGTCGGCCCGCTCGGCCCGCGTCCTGGGCTGACCGGCCCGCGTCGTGGGCCGACCCGGTTCACTCCGTCCGCATCGAGCGACGAGCCGGTTCACTCCGTCCGCGTCCTGGCGCGGAAGGCCGCGGTCTTGACGCGGTTCTGGCAGGCCGTGGAGCAGAAGCGGCGGGTGCCGTTGCGGGAGACGTCCACGTAGACGCGGTCGCAGTGGGGGGCGGTGCAGACCCCGAGGCGGTCGCCGAACTCGCTGCCGAGCACGATCGCGAGCCCGGTCGCGCAGCTCGCGGCCCAGTCGCCCGCCGGCGAGCCGCCGGGGCCATGGAAGTGCAGGTGCCACGGCTCGCCGTCGTGGCGTTCGAGCATCGGCCTGGCCCTGCTCTCCTCCAGCAGCGCGTTGGTGGCCAGGGCGGCGGTGTCGACGTCGCCGGCCGCCACCGCGCGGAACACCTCACGCAGCCGGGCCGCGACCTCGGCCAGCTCGGCGGCGTCGGCCGCGCCGACCTCGCGTTGGCCTGGATAGACGCTGTCCAGCGCTCCTGAGGCCGCCGCGACGAGGTCGCCGGGGAGGGGGAACTCACGTCCCCGCTGCTCGCCCGGGGTCAGCCCGTTGACCAGCGCCACCGCGACCCGGACGATCGCATCCGTGTGACTGTTGTAATCCACTTGACCGGTTACACCTTCGCGTTCTAAGTTGTGACTGCTCAAATCTTAGACGACGGTCACATGGGAGATGGTTGTGCTCACTCACGAAGTCGCGCTGGAATGGATCGAGCGTTGGGACCGCCAGCAGGAGGGCTACCTGCCCGACCGGGAGGCGCGCTTCACCGCGCTGATCGACGCGGTCGAGGCGCTGGGACGTCCCGATCCTCTCGTCATCGACCTGGGGTGCGGGCCGGGCTCGCTGTCCGCCCGGCTGCTCGAACGCCTTCCCGGGGCCACCGTGATCGCCGTCGACGCCGACCCGCTGCTGCTGGGGCTCGGCCGCGCCGCCTACCCGGGGCTGCGGTTCGTCTCGGCCGACCTGCGCACCGGTGGGTGGAGCGACGCGCTCGGCCTCGACCGTCCCGCCGACGCCGCCGTCAGCACCACCGCGCTCCACTGGATCTCGCCGGAGGAGCTCCAGGAGACGTACGCCGAGCTGGCCGGCGTCCTGCGCCCCGGCGGGGTCCTGCTCAACGGCGACCACATGGACTCGTCCTCCCCCACCCTGGCCCGGCTGGAGCACGCGGTGCACCAGCGCGAGACCGACCGGGTCTTCGGCGACCGCCTCCCCGAGGACTGGCGCTCCTGGTGGGACGCCGTCGCCGCCGACCCCGCCTTCGCCGGCCTCAACGAGGAGCGCACCACGGCCGGCGCCTCCCATCACGGCTCCGAGTCCCACCTGGTCGAGCACCACGTCAGCGCGCTGACCAAGGCCGGGTTCGGCGAGATCGGCACGTTGTGGCAGCGGGGTGACAACCGCCTGCTGTGCGCCGTGCGGAGCTGAGCACCGACGCCATCCGGCGGGCACGGGCAGGCGGGACGTGGTTTCCTGTACGTCATGGACGAGTCGCAAGTCACCCGCTACTTGGACAGATTCGGAGCGTCCCGGCCGGTGCCACCGGACGTCCACGGCCTGCGAGCCCTCCAGTTCGCGCATCTGAGGGCGGTGCCGTTCGAGAACCTGAGCATCCACCTCGGCGAGCCCGTCTCCCTCGCCCCGGACGCCCTGTTCGACAAGCTGGTCACCCGCCGCCGCGGCGGTTTCTGTTACGAGCAGAACGGCCTGTTCGCCGCGCTGCTCACGGCGCTCGGCTACCGGGTGACCCTGCTCGCGGCGCGGGTGTTCGGGGGCGGCCGGCCGGGGCCGCTGTTCGACCACCTCGCGCTCCGCGTCGACCTCGACGAGCCGTGGCTGGTGGACGTCGGCTTCGGCGACTTCGCCGACGAGCCGCTGCGGTTGGACGAGCGTGGCGAGCAGAAGGATTCGGCCGGGGTGTTCCGGATCGTCCCCGCTCCCGGGGAGCACGGCGATCTCGACGTGTCGCACAACGGTGAGCCCGCCTACCGGCTCACCGCGCGGCCGTACGAGCTGGCCGACTTCGTACCGACCTGCTGGTGGCAGGCGACCTCGCCGGACTCGCACTTCACCAGGTCGCCGGTCTGCTCCATCCGCACGGCGGAGGGGCGTACCACGATCAGCGGGCGCAAGCTGATCGTCACCCGGCAGGGCGAACGCGCCGAACGCATCCTGAACGAGAACGAACTGCTTCCGGCGTACGGCGAGCACTTCGGCGTGACGCTGAACCGGGCGCCGGCGGCGGGCGCCTGACCTTTTCCCGGACTTACGCCGACCCTTCCGGATTTGCATGGGCCCTTCCGGATTTGCGCCGGCCCTTCCGGACTCACGCGGGCCCTCCGGACCCTTCGGGCCCCCTCCGTACTCTTTCGGGCTCTTTTGGGCGCTTCCTTCAGGGTGTCACCGCTGTGCCGTCAGTGCCGGTTCAACCCGCGCAACACCGGCAACCCGGCCTCGGAGTCGAGCACGAGCCGGTCCCCGAGCGGCCGGGCGAGCGTGACGGTGGTCGTGGCCATCTTGAGAATGTCCAGACATACCTGGGCAGTCCTGGCATTTCTCTTGTCCACGTCGACCACCACCACCTGGTCCGTCTCGTAGACCCGTGCCCCGTGCACGGTCTCGCAGGCGCCGTACCCGTACCGAAGCAGCAGTTTCTTCGGCTCGCCCGCGACGAGATCGTACGCCGGCACCTCCTCGAACTTCCCCGGCACCCGCTCAGGACGCGCGGTCACAGCCGAGGGGTCGACCGCCACGTGCACCTTCGCCTTCTCGACCCCCGCTACGGTGAACACCCACGCGGGGACCCGGACCGTCCCCCGACTGGTCTCCACCGGCACCCGGCCCAGCCGGGCACCGATCACCCGAAGCGGACGGCAGCCCTTGGCCGGGCACTCGTCCTCGGTGAGAGGCGCCGGCCTGCCGAACTCCGCGTACGCCGTGGCCGCCGACACGAGCGGCACACGCGAGACCTTCCCGTCCGGCCATCGCACGTCCGCGCCGGGCGGGGTGTCCGTGGGCAGCTCGACGTCCAGCTTCCACACGCCGTTGTGCGCGCTCCTGTTCACCCAGGCCGGAACGTCGCCCACCCGCGCCCAGCCCTGCGGATTCAGCACCTCCAACGCCACGAACCCGCCGCGCCAGGCACGATCGTCCGCCGACCCCTGCCACCGCGCAGCCACCTCCCGGGCCCGATCCTCGAACGCCCCCGCATCGCCGCCGCCCGCACCGCAGGAAGCCACCAGCATCCACGCGACGAGCACCGTCAGTACGAACCCTCCCCGCCCCACGCTCACCCCTCTACGGTGATCGACCATGGCCGACTACATCTCCCCCGCCTTCTACGATCTGTTCGCAGTGAACAGCCACATACCGGACGTCCGCAAGAAGCTGCCGCCGCTCCTGACCGGAGTTCGCCGAAGCATCCTGGAAATCGGCGCCGGGACCGGCCTGATCACCACATCCCTGGCCGAATGGACACCGGCCGAGATCTTCGCGCTGGAACCCTCAGCCGCGATGCGCACCGTACTGCTCTCCCGGCTGGCCGAACGACCGGACCTGCTCGAACGGGTCACCGTACTCCCCCACGACGCCCTGAGCCTCGACCTCGCCCTCGACCTCGCCGAACCCGTCGAAGCCATGGTGATGATCAACGTGATGTACGCCCTGGAACCCGGCTACCGCAAGCGCCTGTGGCCCGTCCTGGCCGGCCGGTCGGAGCCCGGCGGTCTCCTGATCCTCACCTGGCGCGACGGCGGCCCGCCGCAGCCCCGCCCCATGCGGCACCTCACCTCCCGCCAGGTGGGCCGCCACACGTACACGGTCTCGTCCGAGATCGCGGACTCGGACGACGAAGGCGCCGAGTGCCGCTACCTCTACCGCATCACCCAGGGCGACAAAGTGCTCAGCGAAGAAGAACTCGTGGGCCGCGCCTACCGGCCCACCCGGGAAACCCTCCGGGAAGAGCTCGTGAG
Organism: Nonomuraea sp. NPDC052265; assembly: GCF_044547985.1. NCBI lineage: Bacteria > Bacillati > Actinomycetota > Actinomycetes > Streptosporangiales > Streptosporangiaceae > Nonomuraea > Nonomuraea sp. NPDC052265. Next base: position 4,297 of record NZ_JBIUBJ010000033.1, on the reverse strand, counting down.
CGCGGGCTACGTCCAGACCGACGCCCCCGACGGCCTCCTGGCCTGGCGACGCTCCTGACATCAGTCGTCGCTCCAGACGTACCACGGTCCGTCGTACCGGCGATAGGAGCCCGGCGCGTCGATATCCGGCACACCATTCGGACTCCACGCAAATCCATAGCTCCCGAAGAATCCCGCGTCCTCGACCATGAACCCGAACCCTTCGCGGGATCCTTCCAGATACTTGACGGGATAAAGCCCGATCCATCCCTGCTTCCCCGGCGACGCCGCCTCTGACACCGTCTGCGCAAAGTGATCGAGACTGCCACGCGACAACTCGAACCGCACCCATTACCAGTCGCCACAGGATCGTTACGGGATATCGCTTATCTCCCCAACACCACCCTCTTACTCTTTCCTCTGCTATATCCTGCCAAATCAAGGACGTTGATGAAGCTCTTCTTCGCGGGCCTCGCGACCACGGCCGCAGTCGTGTGCGCGGCCGCCGTACCCGCTCAGGCCGCATCCCTGGCAACCGCGCAGGCCGCCCCGGCGGACCCGGTGAAAGCCCTGAAAGCCCAACTACTTCCGGGCAAGGGCGTGAAGATCACCGAATTAAGCAGCATCACCCTCGATTTCACCGTCAACGACCAGGCCATGCAGGTGAAGGTGAACACCCGTACCAGCGGCATCCTGGCTTTCGGCAAGGGCGACGTGGCCGCCGCCGACCTCCGCGTCCGCATGACCTCCCGCCCGGAGAACTCACGTCCGCCCTACCGGGTCATCGCCGAAGGCAGAAACGCCTACGTGACCAACCCCGGCATCGCCAAGGCGCTGCCCGCCGGTCGTTCCTGGATCGGCTCGAAGACCGGCGAACGCGAGAACGCCATCCTCGGTACGGGCACCACGCCGGCGGACCTGAAGTTCATGCTGGCCAACTCCTCCGAAGTGGCGCCCGGCGAATACCAGGGCACCTCCACCCTCGCCGCGTACCGGCACAACAAGGCCACCGGCGACGTCGAGTTCCACCTGTACTTCGACAAGAACAACCTGCTCACCCGCACAGTCGTCGACAGCACCTCCACCTCGGACGGCGACTCCTACGACCAGATGGCCTTCCACACCGACACCACGTACTCGGGCTGGGGCATCAAGGCGAAGATCACCGCACCGGCGGCCGCCGAGGTCATCAGCGAGAAGAAGCTGAACGCGAAGACCCGCAAGGCCGTCATCAAGGCCGGCTACCCGGACTCCGGCCCCTTCTGACAAGAGGCCCTCTCCCAGGACGCGAAGCCGCACCAAAGGGACGTCGGCCGACAACACAATGCCCTGGTCACCGCCGTGACGACCAGGGCTCCCGTTGCCCCAGGAAAACCTGGCCCTCCGGCGGCACTTGTGATCGAATCCCCATGCCTCAGTCGGCGCAGTCCCCGAACTCCCACTCACCGATCCGCCCGGGCCGCTCCGCGAGAGCCGACGGCCTAACCGCCCTCCGCCCTGCCGTCACCCCCGAAGCAGGCAGATCGATCTATGACTCACTGACCCTCACATTGGAGGATCCAGAGGGACTTACGGGTAGCCATGCCATACACCGGCGCCACCGTCACGCCGAGGAAGGTGCCAATGGACCTACAGGTGCTGCCGCTAGCCGTCACCATGATGGCGGGCCCCCAGATCATGGCCTCGATCCTCCTCGTCACGCACAGGAACGCGGTACGCGTGTCGCTGGCCTACCTGGCGGGCGTCGTGATCGCCACGATCGTGGGGGTGACACTGGCCCGCCTCCTCGCAGCCCTGGTCGCTGGCAGCATCTCACTGGGCGACCCCACCGACACCGGGTCGGCCGGCGTGATCATTCAGCTCGTCCTCGTCGGCCTGTTGATACTCGTGGCCATCAGGAACTACCTGAAACGCGACACCTCCGAAGCACCCGCCTGGCTCGGCACCCTCCTCGAAGCCGGCCCTGGCCGGGCCTTCGTCACCGGACTGCTCCTCATCCTGCTGATGCCCACCGACCTGATGGCGATGCTCACCGTCGGCGTGAACCTGGATCAGAACAAGTCCCCGCTTGGCGCGGCGATCCCGTTCGTGCTCGCCACGCTGCTGCTGGCCGCGCTGCCGCTGCTGAGCTACCTGCTCTTCCGACGGCGGGCCACGGAGGTCATGCCCCAGATCAGGGACTGGATGAGCTCCCACGGCTGGCTGATCAACATCTTCGTGTGCGTGCTCTTCGTCGTCCTCATCGTGACGTGAGACCGCCGGACGGATCCGCCCTGTTCCACACAGGCAAGAGAGCGACGGCGCGACCAGACCGGCACACGGGCCGGTGAACATCAGCCGCTCTCCTTGCGTGGCCTCCCGTCCTCGTCGTCGCCTCCCCCGCGATCCGCAGCGGTACGAGGTCCCGCCGGGGGCCGCTTGGCGGGCGGCCCGGCGCCACCGAGTTCCCCCACCTGCAGTTCCTGACGGGTGACGAACGTGTCCACCAGCGAGAGCAGCATGGCCACCACCGGAATCGCCAGCAGCGCACCCATCGCGCCGTACAGCGATGCGCCCATTGTCACCGCCACGAAGGAGACCCCGGGATGGATGTCCACCGACCGGGCACTGATTCTCGGCTCCAGCGTCAGGTTCTCCACCTGCTGGTACAGCACCCCCCAGCCGAGCACCGCCAACCCGCGCCAGGGCTGGGACGACGCCAGCCCCACCACCACGGGCAGGGCGATGGAGATGTAGGTGCCGATGGTGGGCACGAACTGGGCGACGACACCGGTCCAGACCGCGAGAGCCAGCCAGGACGGCATGCCGATCGCCAGGAACACCACTGCCGACATGGTGCTGCTGATCGCGGCCAGAGTGAGCCGGGCCGACACGTATCCGCCCGTCTTCACCAGCGACTCGTCCCACACGCTGATGAAGACCTGCCGGATCCGGCCGGGCAGGAGCTGCGCGATCCACAGCCGCAGCCGCGGCCCGTCGGCCGAGATGTAGAAGGTCAACAGCAGCAGGCTGAACGCGCCGAACACCGTCCCCGTCACCGTGCCCAGCAGCCCGAGCACACCGCCGAGCACACCTTGGGCGTACTTGGCCGTTTGTTGCGGGGTCAGATCGATGGAGGCGAGGACATCGCTGGCCTGATAGTTCGTACCGAGCCGAGCGTTGAACCAGTCGACGACGCCGCCGATCACACCGGGCAGCGCACGCAGCAACGCCGCGATCTGCTCCAGGAACAGGTTGCCGAACAGGACAAGGAAGATCACGGCGGCCAGCACGAATGCCGTGATCACCAGAAGCGCCGCCGTGCCCCGCTTCCGACGTCTGGACAGTCGACGTACGGCCGGCTCCATCGCCAGTGAGAGGAACCACGACATCACCAACGTGCCGATCAGGTTGCCCGCATCGGCCAACACGAACCGGATGAAGAGCACCACGGCGACAAGTGCCGCCACCGCGAGCCCCACCCGCCAGACGTTCGCGGGCGAGAGCAGCACCTGCACCGGACGCACCCCATCACGCGGCTCCGTCGGCTTCCCCACAGCCCTCCCCCGGATCACGCCCGCGACGCACGTGCGTACGGCACCAACCCCCCGAACGAAACCGGACGACTACGCGCGTTCACGTCCGTCGGAGCATCAAGCCCAGCACGACGTACCGTGCAGATATCGCTCCCCCAAGAGCCTGACCTGCTGTTATTGGCCACCCCCAGGCCACCTCAAACAGGACCTGCCACCATGACGACCGAGTCATGGTTCAACCCTCAACCCACCGACACCGACACCGACCACTCCACCCCAGCACAATGACGCCATCCCCAGAACCTGCGCACAGCCGTGACACCCCACCCCAGCCCCTCGCTCCGTACGCCACCGCAATCACCCATAGGGCCTTTGCTATCGCGCCCCGAGCTCAGATGACGAGACGAACAAAGACGATCACGCTGCGGCGCTCACCCTGCAGAAGCTCTCACAAAACTGGGTGCCGACAATCCTCACAGACGGGCCGTTTCAGAAATCTCAGAGGACGCACCCCATCTGGCTAGCCTCCTGGCACTACGGGCACACATGCCCCAACCTGCTTACCAACCGGACCGCACCAGGCGCACCGGAACATGTTCCAGCAGCTGCTCGACCACTCGCCCACCGCACAACCCCCACGAACCTCGCCGGGGTCGCCCAGATTGCCGCCTACAAGACGGCCCTCCGGCAAACTCACGGGCCGGGCCGTCCTGTGTTCCGCGTAATTCAGCGTCCTAGAGTCACGAATCTGGGGTCTGACCTGTGCGGACATGGGTGAGGGCGCCTGAGAGGCGTTTCTCTAG
>NZ_JBIUBJ010000032.1:0-68252 GCF_044547985.1 Nonomuraea sp. NPDC052265 | reverse complement strand
CGTCAGGCCGAGCCAGCCGGGCAGCACCTGGAGGTAGAACCAGCCGAGCGCGCCGAAGGCGATCACCTGGAAGACGGAGTTGAGCGCGACCAGGAGGGCTGCGGCTTCCCGGTTGCCGCAGGCCAGGTCGTTCCAGATGAGGACCATGGCGATGCAGCGGGCGAGCCCGACGATGATCAGGCCGGTGCGGTACTCGGGCAGGTCGGGCAGGAAGATCCAGGCCAGGGCAAACATGATGGCCGGGCCGAGCACCCAGTTCAGCACCAGGGAGGAGAGCAGCAGGCGGCGGTCACCGGTGACCGTGCCCAGGCGGTCGTAGCGGACCTTGGCCAGCACCGGGTACATCATGAGCAGCAGGCCGAGCGCGATCGGCAGCGAGATCTCGCCGATCTTGACGGCGTCCAGCGCGGCATCCAGGCCAGGCACTAGACGGCCGAGCAGCAGTCCGGCGCCCATGGCGGCGATGATCCACACCGGCAGGAACCGATCCAGTACCGACAGGGCGCCGATCACGCCGGCCGACGGCGCGGTGGCCTGTGCGGGTTGAGTCGACATCACCGTGACACCGCCGCTGCAGCGGTCGGCCCACTGGCAGGCCCAGTGACGGGCCCACTGGCGGGCAGGGTCAGCAGCGCCGACAACTCGCCCAGCGTCTCGGGCACCAGGCGGTAGTAGACCCAGGAGGCGCGCCGCTCGGAGGTCAGCAGCCTGACTTCTTTGAGCACCTTCAGGTGGTGGCTGATGGTCGGCTGGGACAGCTCGAAGGCGTCGGTGATGTCGCACACGCACACCTCGCCGCCGGCGCGGCTGGCCACGATGGACAGGATGCGCAGCCGTACGGGGTCGCCCAGTGCCTTGAACACGCGCGCCACCCCGGCCGCCTGCTCGCTGTCCAGCGGTTCACGGGTCAGCGGCGGGCTGCACTCCAGGATCTCCAGCAGTTCCATCCACTGCCCTTTCCGTATAGATGTTCATCGAAATAGGTATATGTCTATATTGACATCTGTCTCTGCGTGCTGGGAACGGCGAGTACTCTCAGCCGGCCGGGACGCCGATGTCGGCCAGCAGGGCGCGGACCAGGCGCTCGACGTCGTCGCGGATCGGGCGGATCTGCTCGATCGTCTTGCCGTCGGGGTCGTCCAGGTCCCAGTCCAGGTAGCGCTTGCCCGGGTAGACCGGGCAGGCGTCGCCGCAACCCATGGTGACCACCACGTCGGCGGCCTGGACGATCTCACTGGTCCACGGCTTGGGGAACTCGCCGGTGATGTCGATGCCGCGCTCGTGCATCACCTCGACGACGGCCGGATTGATCAGCTCGCCGGGCTCGGTGCCGCCGGACCAGCCGAGCGCGCGTTCGCCGGCCAGGCGGGCGAAGAAGCCGAGCGCCATCTGGGAGCGGCCGGCGTTGTGCACGCACAGGAACAGCACGATCGGCACGCCGCTGCCGTCCTTGCCCTCGACGCGGGCCAGCGCGCGCAGCCGCTGGCGGGCGAACCGCTCGGCCAGCAGCGGCAGGTAATTGGCGATGACGGCACGGCCGGCGAACTGGTCGTAGCTGGTGTGCAGGAACCGCTCGATGGTCTCGGTGCCGAAGGTGCCGGCGAACTCCTCGGCGAGCGTGCGGGCTGCGGTGAGCAAGGCGTGCTGCTGATCGACGGTCAGATCAGCGTGGCGGTAGGTGCTGTCCATGAAGGGCTCCGGCGGCGTCGCTCATATCGACGGCTGTCGATTTCGATGTTCATCGATATTGGCAGCCGTCGATGTCATGAGGGTGAACGCCAGGCCAACATCGGCCCTCGTGGTTGCTCAGGCGCCGATCACAGCGCTGCGGCGTTCGATCAGCATCACGTCACGTCAGAGACCGTGGTGCCGGCCGATGCGCTCGCGGGTGCCCACGACGCGGAAGCCCAACGCCTGGTGGAGGCTCAGGCTTGCGGCGTTGTCCGGGAACACGCCTGACTGGATCGCCGCGGCGCACCCCGTACGAGCTGTCGGAGCTGCTCGACTGGGTCCTGGAGCACCTGGACCGGCCGCTGACGGTGGAGGCGCTCGCGGCGCGGGCGGCCATGTCGCCGCGTACGTTCGCCCGGAGGTTCAAGGCGCTGACGGGCACCACACCGCACCGCTGGCTGCTCGAACGCAGGCTTCATCTGGCCGAGGAGCTGCTGGAGACCACCGATCTGAGCGTGGACGCGGTGGCCGTCCGGGCGGGGTTCGGTGGCGCCGACACGCTGCGCCACCACTTCGCCGCCCGTCGCGGTGTCGCCCCCGCCGCCTACCGCCGCGCGTTCCGCCGCATCCCGTGACGCCGGGCCCGGCCGGTGATCCGAGGTGGATCGGCCGGTACGAGCGCGGTGTTCGCGTCATGGGGCGGGACGGCGGCCGGTGGGGGAGAAGGGGCCGCTCAACGCCGCCCATTGCAGCAGCATGATGGTCTTGGCGTCGGCGATCTCGCCGTTCCCGACCAGGTCGAGGGCGTGGTCGAAGTCCAGCTCGACGATCTCGATGTCCTCGCCTTCCTCCGCGACCCCGCCGCCCGTCGAGGTGCGGGTCGCGGGACTGTACGGCGCGGCGTAGAAGTGCAGGCGTTCGGTCACCGAGCCAGGGCTCATGTAGACGGAGAAGACCTGTTCGACCTCGCCGACGGTATGGCCGGTCTCCTCGGCGGCCTCGCGCCGGATCGCCTCCTCCGGTGCTTCGTCGTCCAGCAGTACGGCCGCGGTCTCCAGGAGCATTCCGTCGGGGTGGCCGTTGACGTAGGCGGGGTAGCGGAACTGCCGGGTCAGCAGGACGGTGCGGCGGGTGGGGTCGTACAGCAGGACGGTCGCGCCGTTGCCGCGGTCGTAGGTCTCCCGCTGTTGGGTGCTCCAGTGGCCGTCGGCGTGCCGGTAGTCGAAGGTGGTGGTGCGCAGGACGTACCAGTTGCAGGCCAGGAGCCGCACGTCGCGGACCCGTACCCCGGGGTTGCCGGTCAGGGCGCGTCCCGCCTGGTCCAGGCCGGTACGGCCGCGCCGGTCAGGGACGTCGAGGCCCTCGGTCACGACGTCCTCCCGTGGCTGGGAACGTGCGCGCCGGGGGCGGGAGGCCGTGGGGCCGATCGTGCTGTCATAGACCGCAGAATATGGCAGGAAATTCCCGTATATGAGCAGTGCTGCCACTGCCGCGCGATCTTCCTCCCCCGCAGACTCGCAGCATGACCTCAACCACGAACCCCCATCCCTCGCTCGTGCCCCTTCCGGGGAAGGGGCGTCACGTGGTCGCCGTTCCGGCGCCCGGCGGCGGTCCGCAGCAGTGGGCCGGTGCGCCGAGCGCCGCGCTCGACACCGACGGCACGTTCGTCCTGGCCTACCGTGTACGCCACGACGGCGAGGACCACAACGTGGTGGCGCGCTCCACGGACGGCGAGCGCTTCACCACGGTCGCCGTCCTGCCACGCGACCGCTTCGGGGCCGCGATGGTGGAGCGTCCCGCCCTGGTCCGCGCCCCGTCGGGCCGGTGGCGGTTGTACGTCAGCTGCGCCACGCCGGGGACCAGGCACTGGTGGATCGGGGTCGTCGAGGCGGCGTCCCCGGAGGGCCTGGCCGAGGCGGACGTCCGGCCGGTTTTCCCCGGCGACGCCCGTACCGGCGTCAAGGACCCGGTGATCAGGTACACCGCCGCGTCGGCTGAGGGTGTATCTGGGGTGGCTCCTGGTTGATCCTTCCTTGTTGAGGAAGGGAGGATCGGTGGCTTTCGTACTGGTCGCGTCAAGGATGGTCGCGCTGCTGCTGGTCGGCTTGTACGCGGGTGGCGTCGTCTTCGTGGTGCTCGCCCCGTCCGTGGCTCGCCTGCCGGGGGCCGCGTACGTGCGGTACTGGCAGGCGCTCAACGTCGACTACGGACGGACGATGCCGCCGCTGCTGCTGACCGGCATCGCGGCGCTGGTCGTCATGACCGCCCTGTCGTGGCGTCGCGGATGGTTCGTCTTCGGCGTCAGCGCGACCGCCCTGATCATGGTGGTCCTCACCGTGGTCCTCACCCTGAGGGCCCTGGAACCCCTCAACCGGGTGGTGGACGCCTGGGATCCCGACCGCCTGCCCGCCGACTGGCACGAGAGCCGCCGGCGGTGGCTGAGCCTGCACCTCGTCCGGACCGCGATCGCGCTCGCGGCGTTCACCTGCCTGATCGTCGTCCAGACCTTCGACCGCGGCTGACTTGCCTGTCCGGGGTGCCGAGGCGCGCGCCTCCTGACGGAAGGCCAGGGCGGCGGCCAGGCAGTAGTTGATCTACATTGTAAAGGCGCTCGGCTGCTGCTCCGCAGTCACACACAAAAGGAGCGGGCTCCGCCCGCACTTCCTCACCAAAACAGAGAAGCTCGCTGCCGTCAGGCCGCCTCGTCCGTGGATTCGGGGGCGGGGGCCAGTCGCAGGCCGCCGGACGGGGCCTTCTCGTCGGGGAAGACCCACTTCCGCAGCGCCCAGAAGCGGAAGACCATGGCGATCAGTGTGCCGACGATCTGCGCGCTCATGAAGTCGGCGATCTCCTGGGTCACCAGGGTCACGTCCGGGGTCTGCAGATGGAACGCGTACCGGGAGATCCATAGCGGCGCGGAGCTGAGCACCAGGCCGATGCCGCTGACCAGGAAGAACAGTGCGGCTTCGTGGCGGCGTTCGCGGCCGCCTCTGGTTCGGAACGACCATTCGCGGTTCAGGACGTAGGACGCGATCGTGGCCACGAGCACTGCGATGATCTTGGCGGTCACCGGTTTGGGTTGCAGGATGGTCAGTTTTAGTCCGTAGAAGATCGCGTTGTCCACCAGGAAGGCTGCTCCACCGACCACGGCGAACTTGAGCGGTTCGCGGTGATTGAGGACGAAGGCGTGCAGTGGTGCCGGCAGTTTTGCGAGTACTGCTTTTGCGATTCGGAGCACCCCCGATCTTCTCACCACTGGAACCGTGCTTGAGGACGAATCCGGGTGATCATGTGGTTTGGTGACGTTCTGTGATGTCGGGGGTGTGGGCCCGGTATCGGCGGAGTGCCTCTTGTCCGTCTGGGATGAAGCGGTGTTGTCTCACGGCTTGGTTCAGTTCGGTGCTCGTCAGCCAGCCGGTCCAGCTCACCGCGTGGGGGTCGGGGTATCCGGGTAGTCCGTCGGCTGGACGCTCCGAGCGGCTTGTTGGGGGCGTCGGGGACGGCATACGGGTTCGGCTAAAATATGTCACGTTGTTCCACCTCAGGCTGAGGGGCCCGCGACGTCATCGCCAGTGACGGAGCCAGTGGAGCGGCCCGGTGAGTTCCTCCACGCCGGGCGAGCGGGCCCCGTGGATCTTTCCTGTCAGGACACCTCCTCTGGGCTCGTGTGCTCATTCGATCAGAGATGTCAAAGGAAAGAACCTTGGCCCGCTTCGACACCATTTTCGCCCTTCGTGTGGCGAAGGCGCTGCTCACCTTCACTGTCGGCGGCTTCGCGCTGCTGGTCGTGTTCGGCAATCTCACCGACTACGGGACGAACTTCGAGTTCGTCCGGCATGTGCTGGCCATGGACGCGCAGAAGCCCGAGCTGGCCGCGGTGAGTCAGGTCAACTACCGTGCGATTCCGTGGACGTGGGCGCATCACGTCGCTTACGTCGGGGTCATTCTCACCGAGGCGGTCATCATGGTGACGTGCCTGGTGTCGGCCTGGCAGCAGGTCAGGGCGGTCGGCCGTGACGACGCCGCCTTCCACCGGGCCAAGCGTTGGGGCGTGGTCGGCTGCACGGTGGGCCTGCTGTTGTGGTTCTTCGGCTTCCAGGCCGTCGGCGGTGAGTGGTTCGGCATGTGGATGAACGGCACCTGGAACGGCATTCCCGACGCGGTGCGGCTGTGCACGTACATCGGGATGGTGCTGATCTTCCTCAGCCTCCGCAACGACGCCCGCGAGAGCGCCTGAGCGGATGCCGCTCTGCCTTACCCGGCGAGGACGGGGAAGTTGGCGCGGAAGGTGCCGCGGGGGTCGCGGGACCGCTTGACGTCCCGCAGGCGGGTCAGGTCGTCCGGGGCGAAGGCGGAGGCGGCGCGCTCGCCCGGCGCGAGGAAGGTGAACGGTTTGCGCCCTGAGGTGTACGGCACCAGGGCCTCCGTCAGCCGGTCCATGCGCTCGCGTACGGCGGCGCCTCCGTCCTGTCCGGGGATGCCGAACAGGTACAGCGCGTACGGTTCCTCCAGGTGTCCGGCCGGGATGCCGGAGGGCCGGGTGAGCGCGCCGCCCAGGTGCCGGAGCTGGACGCTGAGGAGCGGGTCGATGGGCTGCTCCAGCAGTGTCGCGGCGACTTCGTCGGTCAGTGCGGTCAGGAGTTCGGCGCGGGACATGCCGGGTCCGGGGTCGGTGGGTTCGGCGGTGATGGCGCCCAGTCCGGCGGGCGGCAGCATGGCGCGGGAGTCGGACAGTCGCCCGGCGATCTTCTCCAGGGGCCGCAGGAGTGTCTCGGCGTCGCCGCCCGCGCCGAGGTAGGTGGCGTCCACGGCCACCAGGGGGGCGGCGCCGGGGAATTGGAGGAGGTCGTACCAGAGGGTCAGTTCGTCGGGTGCGGTGGCGGTGATCTCGCGGTAGGCGTCCAGGACGGCGGGGGCCGTGGCGGCGGGCCACAGCAGGCGGCCGCCGTACAGGTCGGGGGCCGGGTGCAGGTCGAATTCGGTCGCGGTGACGATGGCGTAGTCGCCGCCGCCGCCGCGCAGGGCCCAGAACAGGTCGGGGTCGTCGTCGGCGGTGATCCGGGCGCGGGTGCCTGTGGCGTCGACGATGTCGAAGGCGCGTACGCTGCCGGCCGCCCAGCCGTGTTTGCGGCTGAACCAGCTCAGGCCGCCGCCCAGGGTGTAGCCGGTGACGGTGACCGCCGGGCTGCTGCCGACCAGTGCGGTGAGTCCGTGCGGGCTCGCGGCCTCCTGAACGTGTCCCCATTTGACGCCGGCTCCTGCGTGGGCGAGGCGTTCGTCGGGGTTCACGTGCAGGTGGTCGAGGCGGGTGGTGCGCAGCAGGATCGTCTCGCCGGTGTCGCCGGTGGCTCCGTGGCCGCTGGGCTGGGTGGTGATGGTCAGTCCTGCGAGGTGGGCGTGCCGGACGAGCGCGGCCACGTCTTCGGCGTCGGCGGCTTCGACCACGGCCTGTACGGGTTGGTTGATCGCCAGGTTCCAGGGGCGCCTGGCCTGGTCGAATCCTTCGTCGCCGGGCGTGAGTACCGTGCCGCGGATCACTCGGCGAAGTTCGTCCCCGATGTTCATGTTCATGCCCTTCTTGTCGATGGCTTCACTTTGCCGGGTGCGGGCTGGGGTCGAGCTGGGATCGAGTTGAGGTGCCGTAGGGTTGGACCGATATGGCAGGGTTGGAGTTCCGGCTGTTCGGGCCGCTTGAGGTCACCGCCGAGCGGGGTGTGCTCGATCTCGGTACGCGTAAGCAGCGTGCCCTGGTGGCGATGCTGGCCCTGGAGCCTGGCCGGGTGGTGTCGCTCGACCGGCTCATCGAGGAGTTGTGGGCGGGGGAGCCGCCCGCCGGGGCGACCCGTACTCTTCAGGCGTACATCGCCCATCTGCGCCGGGTGCTGGAGCCCGATCGGCCGCCGCGTACGCCGCCGCATGTCCTGCTCACCCGCGAGCCGGGCTATCTGCTCGCCGTCGCGCCCGGTCAGGTGGATCTGTGGCGTTTCGCCGCCTGGGCCGGTGAGGGCCGTGCGGCGCTGGCGGGTGGTGCGCCCGGCCGGGCCGTCGAGGTGCTCGACCGGGCGCTCGGGTTGTGGCGGGGCGAACCGCTGGGGGAGTTCGCCGGTCAGGAGTTCGCCCGGCCGGTCGCCGCGCGGCTCGCCGAGACACGTCTCACCGCTCTGGAGGACCGTTTCGACGCCCGCCTGGCTCTGGGGGAGGACGCGCCTTTGATCCCAGGTCTGGAGGCGCTGGTGGGGGCGGAGCCGTACCGGGAGCGGGCCTGGTCGCTGCTCGTGCGCGCGCTCTACCGGGCCGGGCGGCAGGCTGACGCGTTGGCCGCGCTGCGCCGGGTGCGTGAGCGGTTGTCGGCCGATCTGGGGCTGAGTCCCGGCCCCGATCTGCGGGAGCTGGAACGGGCGGTGTTCGACCAGGCGCCCGAGCTGCGTCCGCCTGTGCCCGAGCCGGTGGCGCCGTTCGTCCCGGCCGCTCCCGAGCCGGAGCCCGGGGGGCTCATCGCCCGCTCGGCCGAACTGGAGCTGGTGGCGCGGCGGCTGGGTGCGGCGCGGCGCGGCGACGGTGGGGCCGTGCTGGTCACGGGGGAGGCGGGCATCGGCAAGACCCGGTTGGTCCGGGCCGCCGCCGACCTGGCCGCGGCGCGTGGGTTGCGGGTGGTGTGGGGGCGTTGCGCCGATCGCGCCGCTCCGGCGTTCTGGCCCTGGACGCAGATCCTGCGGGAGGCGGGTGATGTCACCGGGTTGTTGTCCGGTCGCGCCCGTGATCCCGAGCAGGATCTGTTCGGTCTGTACGAGCAGGTCCTGGACGTCCTGACCCGGTCGTCGGCGCCTGTGGCCGTGGTCCTTGAAGATCTCCATTGGGCTGATGTGTCCTCGTTGCGGCTGCTGGAGTTCGTGGCCGAGTCCGCGGTGCGGTGTCGGCTGCTCGTTCTGGTCACCTGCCGTCCGGAGCCGGGCGACCATCCCGGTGAGCTGCGCGGGACGCTGGCCGCGCTGACGCGGTCGGGTGAGCGTCTGGAGCTGCCGCCGTTCACCTCTGGTGATGTGGCGGCCTTCCTGCGGGCCAGGCAGGTCGGCGACGAGCCGGGCCTGGTCGGCGACCTGCTCGACAGGACGGGCGGCAACCCGTTCTACCTGGGTGAGGTGTTGCGCCTGCCGCGTGGTGAGCGTGCGGTCCCCAGCGGTGCCCGTGACGTGATCGAGCGTCGGGTCGCGCGCCTGCCCGAGGAGACCCGGGTGTTGCTCGCCGCCGCCGCCGTGGCCGGCCGTGACGTGGACGCCGGTTTGCTGGAGGGCGTCACGGGCAGCACCGCCGAGCGGGTGATGACCGCTCTGGAGCCCGCCGTCGCCACCGGTCTGCTGGTCGAGCCGGCCGCCGGGCCCGAGTACCGCTTCTCGCACGCCCTCGTCCAGGAGGCCCTGTACGCCGGGCTCGGCAAGCTCGACCGTTCGCGTCTGCATCTGCGTACGGGTGAGGCGCTGGAGGGCGTCCTGCCCGAGTCGCGGTCGGCCACGCTCGCCCACCACTTCTCCCAGGCGGGTCGCCTGGACGTCGCGGGCAGGACCGTCGTGCACGCCTCCCGTGCCGCCCGGCAGGCCACCGCCCAGCTCGCCCACACCGAGGCGGCCGGTTTCTGGACGCTGGCCCTGTCGGCGCTCGAACCCGGCCGCGACGCCGAACGCGCCCGCCTGCTCACCGAGCTCGGCCACGCTCACCGCGCGGCCGGTCAGCCCCAGGAGGCGCACCGCGACTGGGCGGAGGCGATCGGTCTGGCCAGGGCCGTCGGCGATCGGGAGGTGCTCATCGCCGCGGTCACCGCGATCGGCGGCCCGGCCCTGTGGAACTGGCGTCCGTACGGCGTCGTCGACGGCGATCTGGTCGCCGTCATCGAGGAGTTGCTCGACGGCCCGCTGCCGGACGCCGACCGCGCCAGCCTTCTGGGCACGCTGGCCCTTGAGCTGCATTACAGTCCCCGCGGCGCCGAGGGCGAAGGTCATGCCGCCGAGGCGGTCGCCCTGGCCAGAGGGACGGGTGACGTGGCGCTGCTGGCCCGCACGATGAGCAATTACCTGCTCGCCGCGTTCCGTCCGGGCCGTAACGCGGCGCGGCGGGCGATGGCGGAGGAGCTGGCGGGCCTGCCGGGTCTGCCGGTGAGCGGTGAGGTGCTGGCGCGGGTCGCCCTCATGTCCTGTCTGCTGCGCGACGGCGACCTGTCCGGCTGGGATCGTGAGCTGGCCCGTTGCGAGGCGCTGCTGGCCGGGGCGCCGCGCCCGGAGCTGGAGTCGATGGTGCGCATCGCCCAGACCGCGCGGGCCACTCTGGACGGCCGGTGGGAGGAGGCCGAGGACCTGCTCGCCCGGTACGGTGACATGCGGTTCGGCCCGACCGTGTGGGGCCGCCGGTTCCACCGGCTGGTGACCACGTACACCTGCCGGCGTGGCCAGGGGCGGGTGGCCGAGGTCGTGGAGGAGCTGGTGGCCGCCGCGGAGGAGCCGCGGTTCGTGCCGCTGCGGCCCGTCGCCGTGCTCGCCGCCGTCGAGTCGGGTCGTCTGGAGCTGGCGCGCGAGCTGGTGGGGCGCTGGGGGACCGACGTCCCCGACGATTGGGTGGCCGACTTCCTGGTGCCGGTCTGGGGTCTGGTCGCCGCCCGCCTGGGGGTGCCCGATCCGCGTGTGCTCTACGATCGGCTGCTTCCGTACGCGGATCAGTTGGTGGTCGCCGGGATGGGCACCGCCTGCTGGGGTTCCACCCGTCTCGTGCTGGCCGAGCTGGCCCGCCGCCTGGGCGAGGAGGACGCCTCGGCCGTGCCTCAAGATCTGTGACGTGGCGGTGCCGGGCGCCGGTTTCGTGCCCGCCACGGCGCTGTCGACCTCCATGGAGGTCCTGCTGCGTGGCCGTATCGCCCAGGATCAGGAGACGGCCGCCGCCTGCTGGTGAGGCTCGGAACCTACTTGGTCCAGGCGGCCTGGGCTCCGCTGTGGCCCGCCCGTACGACGGCGACGGTCCCTCCCACGCCGCCGGCCAGGGCCAGGGCCACCAGGACGATCATCGCGGCGGCGTGCCATCGCGGTCGCGGGCCGGTGCCTTGGAAGATCGAGCGCGTGCGGTGTATGAATCGGGTGGCCAGGGAGAGGCTCAGCGTGGCGAGCCAGAGCACGATGACGAACGGCAGCACCTGCTCGCCCTGTTCCTCGTGGGCCTCGATGAGGTCGTTCTCCCCGACGGTGTGGGCCAGCGTCTCGCCGCTGGTGATCGACAGTGGTACGGCGATCAGTGCGACGGTGGCGACGAACAGCACCGCCGGCCACAGGCGGCGGGCTGCGGCGGGCCAGAACGCCATCAGGACGGTGCCGAGCGCCGCGAGCGGCAGGCACACGACGGCGGCGTGCACGACCAGCGGGTGCAGGGGCAGGCCGAAGAACATGTCCGTCTCCTGTCTGGCGCGACGCCGGAGGCCGGATCGCGGGCTGGTTAGGGCGCCGATGGCCGCGGGCGGTGCCGGCGGCCATGGCGTCTGGCATGGATCGGAGGTTGGTCAGCTTTGCGTGGAGTTCTGCTCGGGTAGCCGGTCCAGGGCCTGCTGGAAGGCGCGGGCGTGGCCGGCCTCGTCCTCGGCGTTGTTGGAGAATCGTTCGGCCGCCCGGGTGTCGCCCGCGGCCTCGGCTCGTTTGGCGAGGGCCGGGTACATGGTCCGGGACTCGTACTGTTCGCCGGCGATGGCCTTGGTGAGGTTGGCGTGCGTGCTGCCGACCAGCCCGGCCAGCTTGGCCTCGCCGGCGAAGTGCTCGTGCAGCTCCACGTCGGAGGTGCCGCGGAACAGCTTCGCCACGGCCGGGTCCTTGGCGTGCTCGGCGTACTGCCGGTACTTGGCGTAGGCGAGTGCCTCGCCGTGCATGGCCGTGTCGAGGTCGGTCCTGGTCTGCCGGGCGTGGACCTCGGGCGGTCCCTGCGGTACCTGGACCGCGTCGGCCTTCGGCGGTTTGGGCACGGTGCCCTGGCCGGACTCGACGGCGCTCAGCGCGGTGCCGAACGCGCGGGCGTGCCTTCCTTCGTCGCGGGCGGCCTCGGAGAAGCGGGCGGCGGCCTTGTTGTCGCCGTCGGCCTTGGCCTGGCGTGCGAAGCCGGGATACATCTGCCGGGATTCGTAGGTCTCCCCGGCCACGGCGGCCCGCAGGTTCTCGGCGTCGCCGCCGACCAGGCCGCTGAGCTCGGCGGCCTCCCTGAAGTGCTCGCCCAGTTCGACGTCGGCGGTGCGCTCGAACAGGCGGGCCACCGAGGGCAGGTTCTCCCGTTGGGCCTGGGCTGCGTACAGGCGGTAGGAGGCGTTGGCGTACGCCTCACCGCGCATCGACTGTTGGAGATCCTTCTGGGTCTGCGGGCTGGGTGGGTCCACCGGTGTGGCGCAAGCGGCGAGTGCGCCGCCGACGGGCGTGCTCAGTGCGATGGTGAACGCGCCGGTGATGAGGGCGCGTGCGGACAAGGTGATCATGTTGACCTCCCCGCCTGGTGCGGAAGCCTGCGGCCATCACCAGAGGACTTACCTGACCAGGGTGGTGAATAACGGTCCTTCTGGCAAAGCGGGGTGAAGCGTGCGGGCCGGATGCAAAACGTGGCCCATGCGGCGGCAAGGCTTGGCCTGCTCGGTCCGCAGGGGCACTCCGGACCTGTTGGCAGCCGGCCGCGCATCCATAGAACCAGATAAGAGTTTTGTTTCCATAGTGCTGATCGCAGGATTCAACGAGTGGCTGTGAACGTCACCTCGGCGCGGTCCAGCATGCGCAGTGCGTCGGCAGCCGGCGGCGACAGGACCGTGTCGTCCTGCACGTCGGCGAGGGAAACCCACACCGCTGCCTCGGTAGAGCCGTTGGCCTCGGTCACCGTCGGCGCCCCTGTCTGCAGAGCCACCGCGTAGAACAACGCTGTCAGGCTCCAGCGCACGCCGTTTCTCCGGGCCGAGTACGTCCTGGCGTCGAGCAGGCGGGTCTCGATCAGTTCGAGGCCCGTCTCCTCCAGAAGTTCGCGGGCCAGCGCCTCGACAGGCTGTTCGCCCGGATCGATCCCCCCGCCAGGCAAGTGCCACAGACCTGGCGTGAAGACGGGCGAAGCATCCGACAACCGCGCCAGCAGCAGCCGATCCTCTTCCACGGCGATCGCGTACGCCGAGATGCGGGTTCTCACCTGTGTGTCCACAGATCCCATCCTCCCCGCACCGCCTCAGCCTTCCGGCGGGAGCCACGCCTGCGGGGTCCGCGGGTCGATCGGCACCGAGACGTGCTCATGGGTGATCAACCACCGGCCCCCCGCCCGCCTGAACCCCAGGGACGATCTCACCCAGATCGACGTCTGGAGGCCGTTCCTGCGTTTCCCGCTGTCGCGATGGAGCATGTGCGCGAACGCGACGGAGCTCCGTGCGGGCGCGTTCGAACGGCCGGCCGGCCTGCCGGTGCAGGTGCACGGCGCGCGCGTAGTGTTCGCCCGACTCCTCGGCCGGCTCAGCAGGCCACGGCAGCGCAGCGCGACCGCGCGGGCCCATGGCCGGCCGCCCGGGCCCACGCCGTGAAGCGGGTGTAGGCTTCCGCCGCGCGGACGGCCGCCTCGATCAGGTCGGGGGCGGCGAAGACGACGGTGACCGCGGCGAGGTCGCGCAGCGCCTGCTCGTACCGGCCCAGGGTGAGGTGGAGCAGACCCGTGTGCGCACGGTCGCGGCAGCCTTCGGCGTCGCCCTCGATGGCCGCGATCCTCGCGATGATCGTGCCGAGCTGCTCGATCCGGTGGCTCTGGCCGGTGTCCCTGGCCAGGTCGAGCGCTTCGGCCACGGTGGCCGTATCGAGGAGCCGCGCGACCTGGGCCGGCTCCGTTTCCCGCCCCCGCAACATGCCCAGGAATCTAGCTGTACGCCATGAAATGCCGGACTTGAGGTCCCGGCCGTCCCGAGAGCAGTGCTCTTGACAGTGAGCACCCTACTGGGAGAGCATTGCTCTCATAAAGGAGCAAAGCTCTACGGTGAGTAGCATCATCCGGCCAGAACTCTCCGTTCGTGAGAGCCGTTGACGTCATTTTGGGGAAGTCCATGAAGCTCGCGCCCCACCTGCACCGCCTCGGCAACGATGTCGTGGCCTGCTACCTCGTCGACACCGCCGAGGGCATCACCCTGATCGACGCCGGGCTGCCCGGCCACTGGCAGGATCTGCAGGCCGAACTCCGTTCCCTGGGCAAGTCCGTCGCCGACATCCGCGGACTCGTGCTGACCCACGGCGACTCCGACCACCTGGGTTTCGCCGAACGGCTGCGCAGCGAACACGGCGTGCCGGTGTTCGTGCATGCCGCCGACGCCGTCCGCGCCCGTACGGGAGACAAGCCCAAGGTCGCGGTCGGCCCGATGCGCCTCGGACCGGCGCTCGGGTTCCTGGGGTACTCCATCCGCAAGAACGGCCTGCGCACCCGCTATCTCGGCCAGGTCACCGAGATCGGCGACGGCGACGTCCTGGACCTGCCCGGCAGCCCGGTGATCGTCGGCATGCCGGGACACTCACCGGGAAGCGTGGCGGTGCACGTTCCGCTCGCCGACGCCGTCTTCGTCGGTGACGCCCTGACCACGCGACACGTCCTCACCGGACGCGAAGGCCCCCAGCCCGCGCCCTTCACCGACGACCCGGCCGAAGCACTCGACTCCCTGGACCGGATCGCCGGACTGTCGGCGTCCTGGGTGCTGCCGGGCCACGGCGCGCCCTGGCGCACCTCACCGGCCCAGGTAGGCCAGGCGGTCAGGAAGGGCTAGAGCGGGGGCACGTCGCGGGCGCTCGGCGGCATCCGTCCGGGCGACCTGGTGCTGTACGGCACCAGCACCCCACGTCGGCGTGGTGGTGGACGTGGACGGAGTCGGGCTGATGACCACCATCGACCGGGATCGGGCTCCAGCGGGGCGCGTCAGGCGTGCAGGCCCTCCAGCAGGAGGGTCAGATAGCGGTGGGCGGTCGGCACGCGAGCGGTGGGCGTGCCGCCGTGGACGGCCGCGGCGTAGGCGATGCCGCACATGAGCGGGACACGGTGCCCACGCCCAGCCCGGCGCGGCGGGCGACGTCGTTGAGCTGCAGGGGGGGTGCCCTCGTCGATGAGCTCCCTGGCCACGGTGACGATCCGTTCCCAGTTGCGGGCCGCGTCCTTGCGCAGGGGAGTCGTCATGCGGGCAGTTTAACCGGATGGCCCATCCAGATCGCCGGAGGCGGCGCCCGGCTCAGCTCGGCGCGAGGGGCGCCAGGCGCTCGCTGAGACGGTGGACCGCTTGGACGAGGCGAGGGTCGGTGGCCGCGCGGGAGGGGGTGACCGGACGCCCCTGTGGCCCGATGAGCAGGCCGGTCCGGCCGTCCAGCGAGGGTGCGAAGAAGTCCGGGAGGCGGTGTCGGATCGGGGCGGCGGTGTTCGTAGCGGAGGTGAGGCCACCCACAAGGGGCGGCGCCACGGCGAAGGAAGCGCGATCATGAAGCTGACGACCATGACTCAGATCACCCTCGACGGAGTGACGCAGGGAAACGGCGGCGCGTCGGAGGAGGACCGCAGGAACGGGTTCGAACGCGGCGGATGGGCCCTGGGGAAGGGCGGCGAGGAGACCACGGCGTTCATCAACCAGACCTACCAGCGCGCCGACGCGTTCCTGTTCGGCCGCCGGACCTACGAGCTGTTCGCCGGCTCGTGGGGATCCTGGACGGTCGGGGACGTCCCTGGCTGGGAGCCCGTCACGCGGGCGTTGAACACCCGGCCCAAGTATGTGGCGTCGGCCACGCTCGCCGATCCGGCATGGTCGGGCACCACCGTCCTGTCCGGCGACCTCGCTGCCGCCGTCGCCGGCCTGAAGGCCGCGCCGGGAGGCGAGCTGCAGGTGCACGGCGGCGGCACCCTGACCCGGTGGCTGCTGGAGAACGGTCTGGTCGACGAGATGACCTTGATCGTGGTCCCGGTGATCGTCGGCCAGGGCGCGCGGCTGTTCCCGGAGACCGGCCCCGATCTTGCGCTCGACCTGGTCGAGTCGCGCGTCGACGCCAAGGGCGTGACGATCCAGGTCTACCGGCCCGCCGGACGCCCGCAGTATGCGACGGCTTGACGTCCTTGACCGGTTCGCCACACCCGTCCCCGGCACCACAGGAGATGATGCTCAGATGCAGTACCTGATTTCCGTGATCGACGACAAGAGCGACTCGGCCACCCCCGACGAGGACGCGGCGATCGACGTGTTCAACGACCGGCTCCGGGCCGAGGGCAACTGGGTCTTCGCCGGCGGCCTCGCCTCGCCCGACACGGCCACCGTCATCGACAACCGGGGCGGGGAGGCGATGCTCACCGACGGGCCCTTTCTGGAGTCCAAGGAGTACCTCTCCGGCTTCTGGATCATCGAGGCGGCCGACCTCGACGCGGCGCTCAAGCTGGCCGCCGAGGGGTCGAAGGCCTGCAACCGGAAGGTCGAGGTGCGGCCGTTCCTGTGAACGGGATCGACGTCCGCGAGGCGGTCACCCGGGCCCACCACGAGGAGTGGGCCCGGGTGGTCGCCTCCCTGACCAGGCGTTTCGGTGACCTCGACATCGCCGAGGAGGCGGCCGCCGAGGCGTTCGCGACCGCCGTCCAGCGGTGGCCGGACGACGGCGTGCCCCCCAACCCGGGCGCCTGGCTGACCACCACCGCCAACCACAAGGCCATCGACCGGATCCGGCGCGAGAACAAGCGCGACGGCAAGCAGAAGGAGGCTCAGATGGTCTACGACGACGACCCGCCCGGGCCTGTCGGCGTCATCGACGACGACCGGCTCCGGCTGATCTTCACCTGCTGTCACCCGGCGCTGGCGATGGAGACCCGCGTGGCGCTGACGCTGCGCATGGTCGCCGGCCTGACCATGCCCGAGATCGCCCGCGCCTTCCTGGTGGCCGAGAGCGCCATGGGCCGGCGGATCACCCGCGCGAAGGCCAAGATCAAGGCGGCGCGCATCCCCTATCGGGTGCCGTCGGCGGAGGATCTTCCGGCGCGCGTCTCGGGCGTGCTGGCCGTGCTGTTCCTCGTCTTCAACGAGGGCTACCTGGCCACCGGGCCCGACACCGATCCCGTACGGCACGAGCTGACCGCCGAGGCGATCCGGCTCACGCGCCTGATCCGTGCCCTGCTGCCGGACGACGGTGAGGTGGCCGGGCTGCTGGCGCTCATGCTCCTCATCGAGGCCCGCCGCCCCGCCCGGGTCTCGTCCGGCGGCGAACTGGTCGCTCTCGACGAGCAGGACCGCGGAGCCTGGGACGCGGCGCTGATCGCCGAGGGGCACCGGCTGGTGCGCGGGCGTCTCGCCGCTGCCGCCGCCGGTGTGGCGCCGGGCCGCTACCAGATCCTCGCGGCCATCAACGCCGTGCACACCTCCGCCCGCGACATGCGCGACACCGACTGGTCGCAGGTCCTCGCCCTGTACGACCAGCTCGTCCGCCTCGATTCGTCGCCGATCATCGCCCTCAACCGGGCCGTCGCGGTCGCCGAGCTCGACGGCCCGCAGGCGGCGCTGGCGGCCGTCGACCGTCTCGGGCACAGGTTGGCCGGCTATCACGCCTACCACGCCACCCGCGCCGACCTGCTGCGCCGGCTGGGCCGTGGCCGGGAGTCGCGCGCGGCCTACGACCAGGCCATCGAACTGGCCGGCAACACCGCCGTAACCGCCTCCCTGACCCGCCGCCGCGACCGACTGGGGCCGTCTTCCCATGGGGGATGCTCCGCACCCGTAGCCCGCCGCTCTTGATCGCCGCTCTTGGTCGCCGTCGTGCAGGGCCTCGCGAGCCGGCTGCTCAGGCGACGGGGGTCCAGGTGAACCGGCCGTCGGGGCGGGGTTCGGCCCGCCCGAACGTCACGTCGGCGAAGTGGCCGCCGTAGCCGATCGTGTCCGGACGGCTCAGTTCCTCGACCAGGCGGCGGCGGTGCCTGGCGGACTCGACAACGAGGCGTGGACGCCGGGGAAGATCTCTTCACCGTCCTCGATCGTCCGTACCCGGGGTTCCATGACGGCCAGTCGCGGCTCGTCGGCGAGGTCGCGCCGCTCCCACTCCGGCGCTGCGAGGAGATGCGCGGCGTGGGCGAAGGGTGGTGCGTCCTCGCCGGGCGCGGTGCTCCAGGTCCAGCCGAGGTGGTCGGAGTGCAGGTGGGTGATGGCGACGGCCTCGACCTGCTCCGGTGCACGGCCCAGGTGCCGCAGGTTGTCCAGCAGTTCGCCGCCGTACAACCTGCCCAGCAGCGGGTTGGCCGGGTCGTCGGGGTGGGACTCGGGGCCGAAACCGGTGTCGATGAGCAGCGCCCGGTCGCCACGTTCGACCAGCAGGCCGCCGATCCCGGCGACCAGGAGGCCGTCGTCGTCGAGGTGGTCGCGGTAGGTGGCCCAGTCGGCGGCGGTGGCGGCGGGCAACCAGCCGTACGGCTTGAGCCGGACCACTCCGTCCGGGATATGGGTGATCCTCAGCTCGCCCAGCCGGAGAGAACGCACGCGGGGCGCGCGGCTCAGGCGCGTGCGGTCGAAGGTGGTCGTCGTGGCCATGGTTCCTGCAGGGCGTCGCGATGCGTGAGCTGACCGGCGCCATGACCTTGCGCGAGCTCGCCGAGCGGATGAGCTGTGAGCCGTCCAACGCCACGTTCGTCGCCGACCGCCTGGAGGAACAGGGCTACCTCGAACGCCATCCCCACCCCGGCAACCGCCGCGCCAAGCATCTCGTCCTGACGCCCGCGGGCACCGAACTCCGCGAGCGCCTCCTGGAGCTGCTCTCCCAGGACTCCCCGCTGGCCCCGCTCTCCTCCGAGGAGCAGGACGCCCTGCAGCGTCTCCTCGTCCGGGCCGTCGTGCACTGATCCCGGCCGACGCGGGCCGCAGAGGTCGATCCGGTCACAGCCGCCCGCCGCGGCGGTGGGAAGGAGAACTCCGGCGTGCCGTGGGGCTTGCACGAAGAAGACGGTCGACCGGCGGGTCGGGCAGGCGGAGGGGTGCGCCGCCTGGGGTCACGGCCGCCCGCTCCGCACCGCGTCGGCGTCCCCCTCGGGGGCGGCGGCGCAAAGGGTTCTTTCGTTACATCTGCGTCGGCCACAGCATCGACAGATCCCGCAGCTGCGAGTCCATCGTGCGCAGGTACATCAACTTGTCGATCGCTAACTTGATCGACGTCGGCGTCGCTTCCACCGTGGGCGTCGTCAGCCACGCCAACCGGGTCGTTCCGATCTCCGGATCGCGCACCAGCAGCCGGTCTGATTCCGCCCGCATCGGCCCGATCAACAGACGATCGACCTTCTCCGACGTCAACGCCCCCGCCGCGTTACGCGCCGACCCGACCATCTTCATCAACACGACCACACCGGGCCGGACCACCTTCGAGCTGATCAGATGCTCGGCCGCCTGGTGGCACAGCAGCGACGGCGTGTCATGCTCCATCGCCCGGTCCAGCAGGGGCTGCGCCACCGACCGGATGTCGTCCGGTACGAACCCCAGCCGCGGCAATGTGCACAGCTGCGCCGCCAACCCCAAGCGCGCCGCCGAACCCCGGCCCCGGCTTAAGTTGTCGATGAACCCCCAGATCCTTCCGTGGCAACGGGAAGAACCTGATCAACTCCTCCCTGCCGATGTCCGGACACGATTTTTCCGCTATTTACCACGATATTGACCTCTTGTAGTTCATCAACTCAAATGCAGGTGACCCCATTCACCGCCCGCCAGCGCAAAGGAGCGACCACGTGAGACGCAATGCCGCGTTAGCCCTGGTCACGAGTGCCGTCTGTGTGCTCGTGGCCACTTCGGTCCCCGGCCCGGCGAACGCCTCCAAGGGCGACCCCGCCGACCTCCTGGTGAAGGCCAGGCCCGCACTGCTCCACAGCTCGCCCAAGGACGCGTACGTACGGCAAGGCCTGATCGAGGGACAGGGCGGCCTGCGCTACACGACCTACACCCGCACCTACGCGGGACTGCCCGTCTACGGCGGCGACTTCGTCGTGGTCAGCGCCGCCACCGGCGAGGTCCTGAGCACCTCCGTCTCCCAGGACAGCGCCCTGGACGTGGCCACCACGCCCAAGCTCGGCGCCGCCGAAGCCGTCCGGGTGGCCAGGAGCCAACTGCCCGAGATCTCCTCGGTCACCACGCCCCGACTGGTGGTCATGGCCCAAGGACGCGGCCGGCTGGCCTACGAGGTGATCGTCAACGGCGCCATCAGAGGCAGGCAGAGCAAGCTGCACGTCTTCGTCGACGCGCTGACCGGCGCGGTCGCCGAGAAGTCCGACGAGGTCAGGGAGGGGCTGGGCAACAGCTACTACAACGGCAACCCGGTCACCATCGGCACCAGCGGGGGCGGCGCCTCCTTCACCATGGTGGATCCGGTACGGCGGGGCGTGCGCTGCGGCGGCCAGAACGGCGCCGCCTTCACCGGGACGGACGACAACTGGGGCAACGGCACCGGCACCAACTTCGAGACCGCCTGCGTCGACGTGCTCTACGCGATCGACACCGAGTGGGACATGCTCAAGAACTGGCTGGGACGCAACGGCTTCAACGGCGCCGGCGACGGCTACCCCGCCCGCGTGGGCCTGAACGACGTCAACGCCTATTGGACCGGGGCCTACACCGCCTTCGGCCGTACCTCCGACAACCGGCGCCAGGTCACCTCGATGGACGTCGTGGCGCACGAGTACGGCCACGCCGTCTTCGCCACCACGCCCGGCCTTGACCTCGGCGACAACGAGAAGGCCATACTCAACGAGTCCACCGGCGACATCTTCGCCGCGCTGACCGAGCAGTACGCCAACCAGCCCGCCACCCTCGACCCGCCCGACTACATCGTCGGCGAGGAGCTCGACATCAGTGGAACCGGCCCGCTCCGCTACATGTACAAGCCGTCGCTGAGCCCCGGTGACCCCGATTGTTTCAGCAGCGCGGTGCCGACGATGTTTCCTCAGATCGGGGCCGGGGTCCAGAACCACTGGTTCTACCTCCTGGCCGAGGGCAGCAACCCGACCAACGGCCAACCTCCCAGCCCGACCTGCGACTCCTCCACCATCGTCGGGCTCGGCGCGCGCAAGGCGGGCCAGATCTACATGGGCACGCTGCTGCGCAAGACCTCTGTCTGGCCTCACACCGCGGCCCGCCGAGCCTCGCTGCAGGCGGCCCTGGATCTGTTCCCCGCGTCGTGCCTGGAGTACAACACGGTCAAGGCCGCGTGGAACGCCGTCCGCGTGCCCGCCCGCGCCGGCGAGCCGTACACGTGCGACTTCTCGGTCGCGGTCAACCCCGCCGCGGCGACCGCGCAGCCCGGCCAGCAGGTGAGCGTCACCGTCACCAGCGCCGTCGTCTCGGGCGCCCCGCAGGAGATCTCGCTGCGCGCCAAGGGGCTTCCGCCGGGCATGACGGCCTCCTTCAGCCCGGCGAGCATCACCACCGGCGCCACGTCCACGCTGACCTTCACGGTCGGCGCGAGCACCGCGCCCGGCACCTACGCGATCACGGTGGTGGGCGACGGCGTCGCCCTCGACCACACAGCCACCCTCACCCTGACCGTGGCTCCATGAGCCGATGACGCCGGACGCGCCCGTGACCAGCGGCAGCGGTTCCGGTCCGATGAGCCTTGCTCAGCGGGCGCAGGGCATCGGTGCCGTCGGTCATGGGCCGCCGTGCGAGCTCGGATCTCGCGAGGGCGTCGGTCGGATGGTCATCTGCGAGGGGCTTGCCGCAGACGCCGTCCAGCCTGGGCGTCGCTTATGCAGCAGCTGTGCCTGGCCGGCGTGACGCTCAAGGCCCTGGGCGGAAAGTCGAAGAACTGGAAGGCCACGCTGAAGGCCGAGGAGCCCACGCCGAAGGACAAGTACTGGCGCGACCGCTTCGGCAAGGACAAGCTCAGCGCCAACGACCTCTACTGGTTCACGCAGGGCTACACCAAGGGCACTCCGGGCGCGTGCAACACCTGGAAGGCGCCGGAGTCCAAGGTCGCATGACGCGCTCCCGAGCCCTCCGCCGCCGGTCTTGACGAGGGTGAGGAGATGGGTGCCCTGCGCGGAGCCGACGCCCGAGCGCGACTGCGCCCAGGCGATCTACCTGTCCAACCGGGTCGACACCCGGCCGGGCATGGCCGCCGGGGAGGCCGTGGACGACCGGGCGCGGATCCGTGAGCTGACCAACCGGCTGCTCGCGTACCCGGAGCTGCCCGGCCCGTACGGCGCGTACGCGCTCACGCTCGCGTTCCTGCAAGAGGAGAAGACCGCGCTCGCGATCGTCGAGCACCTGGCCGACGGCGACGACGTGTGGCTGTCCGGGCCGGCCCGCATGTTCCGGGCCCGGCTCGCCGAGAACGCGGGCGACCTCGACAGGACGCGCGCCGACGTGACCGCGGCCCTGGCCCGCTTCCGGCAGGTCGCCGAGGCCCGTGCCATCGCCCCGATCGTCTGCGTGCAGAACATGTACAACCTCGCCCACCGTCACGACGACGACCTCATTGACAGGCTCGCCGCCGATGGCATCGCCTACGTGCCGTTCTTCCCGCTGGGCGGCTTCACGCCGCTGCAGTCCGATGTGCTCTCGGGGGTCGCGGTCCGGCTTGGGGCGACGCCGATGTCGGTCGCGTTGGCCTGGCTGTTGCAGCGCTCACCGAACATCCTGCTCATCCCCGGCACATCATCGTCAGCCCATCTGAGGGAGAACATCGCCGGCGCTGGGCTCTCCCTCTCCGATGAGGACGCGGCCGACCTGGAGCGTATCGGCCGCTGAACGCCATCCTTGTCGAGGGGGAGGACGAGCACGTCGTGGTCGGCCGCTTCGGGCTGGACTTCCACGTCGAGCCCGGCCGAACTTGCCACCCTGCTGGTTCTGGGTCGTGGCCGGCGATGATCAAAGTCTGGTATTATTACCTTTCCGGCTGAAATGTTGATTTCAGCCGGAAAGTGCTTGTATGAACACTTTCGAGGTAAGCGTCCGGCCCGCGAGCGCCGCAGACTTCTCCACTGTCGAACGACTCTGGCTCATGTTCCGCCACGACATGTCGGAGTTCCAGGGCGGCCTGCCCGCCCCCGACGCCACCTATCACGGCGACCGCCTACAGGCCGCGTTCCAGGACGATGACTGGGCGCCCTACCTGTTCACCAGCGACGACCACCCGGTCGGGTTCTCGTTCGTACGCGCGCTGTCCGGGCCGGAGCGGGTGCTGAACAGCTTCTTCGTCGTACGCGGTGCGCGCCGGTCCGGGATCGGGATGACGGTCGTGCGGGAGGTGATCTCCCGGCATCCCGGCCCGTGGAAGATCGCCTTCCAGGACTCCAACAAGGCGGCCGTGGCCTTCTGGAGGCGCGTGGCCACCGCGATCGCCGGCGAGGCGTGGACGGAGGAACGCCGGGCGGTCCCGCACCGGCCCGACGTCCCGCCGGACGTGTGGATCTCCTTCACGACCGCCTGACGGGTGACCTTCAGCCGCGACGTCACGTTCGCCGGGGCGACCCTCCCCGCGACACCGACGTCAGGAGAGCGGTCTTCACCGCCGAGGTGAACTTCGGAGGTGTGACGGGGCTGCGGAGGGCACGCTCTGGACGGCGCGCAAGCAGCGCCAACGCCCCCAGGCACGCGGCGTGTGCGGCCGTCGGTCTGGCGGGCAAAGTCGGCTACGGGTGGCTGGGCGAGCTCTGCCACCACGGCTCCGTGTCCTCCACGGCGACGAACTCGTGGAAGTCCATGTTGGCGATCTCCAGGTTGGCCGCCATCGATCCGACCATGCGGCAGGGGAGGACGGCGACGTGCCCCGGGGTGTCGTACAGGTCGACGACGGTCAGCGGCCGGCCGGGCTCGGCGAAGGTCCGGGCGTCGGCGAGGACGACCAGCGTGGGGTTGTCCGTGCCCGGCGGGACCAGCGCCGGGACCTGACCGGGCAGGAGACCCTCGAAGGCCCGGTCGTCGACGACCGATGCCGTGAGCGGATAGTGATCCACGTCGATGTCGTCCGGGTCCAGGTCCGCGCCGACCCAGCCTTGTTCGTCGGCGCCGCCGAGCTCGTCGAGCAGGTCGCGCCAGCCCTCCTCGTCGTCGAAACAGGTGCGGACCAGCAGTTCCCCCGTGGGCAGTGCCGGGAAGGACCGGTACGGTACGGCAGCCGGCGTGGGGAAGGCCGGTCGGCCGCCGTCTCCCTGGTACATGCCGTACACGTCCATGTCGCGTACCAGGTGGTCGAACTCGAGTGTGCCGTCCAGCAGAGCGGCCAGGATCTCACCGAGCCGGGCCGACGGGCCCCGGACGCCGCGCCCGGGTGTCGCCGCCAGATCCACCAGCAGCGGCCCGTCCCCGTACACCGCCGGAAGGTCCACCAGGACGGCGACCGGGCCGCCGTCGGCGACAAGTGCCGGGACGTTGCCGCCGCGCAGCGAGTCCCACCTGCTGTCCTCGATCGGTCGCAGCCGCACCCGGTCCCCGACGACGAGCACGTCGCCTTCCCGGCGGCCCCCGATCTCGTCGAGCAGCCCGCCCCACTGTTCCGTGTCGCCCTCGTAGCACGTGCGGAGCAGCAGCACCTCGCCGGTCTCCGGCTGGGGACGTTCGGGAAAGGACATGGCTCTCCTCCGAAGGGCTCTCTGGTCGTCGGCGCCGTAGCCGCTCGCCCGCCCGACGGTAGAGGGGGACGAGCAGCCCCATCAGCATCACAGGCCGCTGAGGGCCTCAGAGGTCGTTCCGGCGATGGCGTAGGAGCGCTCGAACACGACCGCCTCGGTGCCGGCGTCGATGCCGTAGACCTGTACCCGCACCAGCTTGAACCCGACCTTCCTGACCATCCGCAGCGTGGAGTCGCCGGTCCAGTCGAGCCTGACGTCCGTGTCAACCTCCGTGACCCTGTCCTCCGCGGGGTCCCGCTCCACCTTCTGGCCCGACGCCGGCACCGGGAACCTGGCGGTGACCTGCCTGGTCTTCAGGTCGTACAGGGCGATCCCGGGTCTGCGGCCGGAGACGTAGACGGCCACCGTGCGCCCGTCGGCGTTCAGCGCGGCGGTGGCCGCGTTGACGCCGATGAGCCGGGGCGGCACCACACTGCCGGTCCGCCTGCCGTTCAGGTCGTGGACGCTGAGCCTGCCGGACCTGCCGTCGTACGTCCTGACGAGGATCTGGTCGCCGTCGCTGCTGAAGCTCAAGGCGTCGTCGTGCACCGACACCCCGGTGACCTTGGTCAGCAGGGCGCCGGTGGCGGCGTCGTACACCCGCGCGGGGTGGTCGGTGAAGCCGGCCCAGCAGCAGTCCACCGCCACCAGGGAGCCGTCGTACGACATCGTCACCCGGGTGAGTTCGAGCTCCGACTTCGACGGCCATGCCCTGACCCTCGACACCCGCGTCCGGCCGTCGAGGTCGCGGACGACGAGCCGGGCGTCCTTGGCCCTGATGTAGGCCAGGCGGCGGCCGTCACCGCTGACGGCGACCGCGTCCTCCCACCGTCCCGCCTCCTTGAGCGGGTGGCGCCTGCCGTCGGTCGTCCGGTACCACCAAGGACCGCACCAGGCGGCATCAAGCCGGCCCTTGTCGCAGTCGGAGGCGGCGGCGTACCGGATGGGGGCGGACGTCGCGCCCGCCGGAACGGCGGCGCGGGCGGCGCCCGGGACGGCCACGACTACCGAAAGGACGGCGAGCGCCGCACAAAGGATCTTCACACGGGGTTGGACCACTCATCGCCGCGCAAGGTTGATCGCGATCCGATAACGGACCCTCCGCCGCAGGCCGGCACGCTCCGGCCTGCGGGAACGTGGGCGTCTCCTGCTGCCCGGCGCTCGGCCCCGTACTGCCCGCGTGCCCATGATGGTCGGCCCGTGAAGAATTTCGGCCTGGCGCGGTAAGTACAGGTGACCGCATACGCCAGGAAAGGCCGACATGCATGACAATCCCTCGCGAAGTAGTTGAGGTCGATGACGCGCTCCTCATCGAGAGATCGCTGAACGAACCCGAGATCTTCGCCACGTTGTTCGACCGGCATGCGCCGCTCCTGCACCGTTACGTGACCAGGCGCCTGGGGCCCAGCGAGGCGGAGGACGTCGTGGCCGACACCTTTCTGGCCGCCTTCCAGCACCGCGGCGGCTACGACCGAAGTCGCGCCGATGCCCGACCGTGGCTGTACGGCATCGCCTCCAACTTGATCGGCCGGCGGCGGCGTACCGAGATGAGCCTCTATCGCGCCTACGTTCGCAGCGGCGTGCATCCGGCGGAGCTGTCCGGCTCTCAGGTCGAGGACGAGGTCAACACCCTGGCCGTCAACCGCCCGCTGGCGCTGGTCCTGCTGGAGCTCGCCCCGGCCGATCGCGACGTGCTGCTGCTCGTCGCATGGGCCGAGCTGACCTAATCGCGGCGGCACTCACCGTCACACCGTTGATCACCGGAACCGAGCCCCCCGCCCACGCGGTGACCACAAGCCCGGACGGCACGGTCGAGGTCACCGTCAACGAGCTGAGCGATCCCGCCGGGCTGGAAGCCAAGCTGGGTGCGGTGGGCATCAAGGCCGACGTCACCTTCCTGGCCCCGGCCACGCGGTGCGCGGCCCCGCGATTCACCGGCGTGGACCGGGCCTACGGCGGGGAACCCGCTCAGAGCGCGAGCGAGCTGCGTTCACTCGTGGACGGGTCGCGATCGTTCAAGGCCACCCGGGTGACGTCCGTGCGGACGATCCGGATCTTCCCGCAGTACATCAAGCCGGACGAGACGCTCGTGGTGGAGTTCCGCGACAACGGGAACCCGCAGGTGCCCTGGCAGCTCGGCGCCTGGCTGGCCCAGGCGGGCACGTCCGTGAAGCCGTGCACGCCCGTCACGGCCGCTCAATGAGGAGGTTGAGGCGGCCTTCCTGCTGATCGGCGGCGACCGCGTCGCCCGGTGCAGAAGCGGGTTCAGCCCTCCGTGGTGGCAGGACGCATGGACGCTCGGCTTTCGAGCGCCGCAGGCGCCTGCCTTCCTCCTGGCTCCCGGACACCGGTGCTCAGCTGGACGCGTCCGGCGAGACGCTGCGCTGGTCGGCATCGGCCGGCGCGCGATGGACCCTGCACCAGCTCCGCCATTCGACGCTGAAGCATCTGGCCGCACCGCACCGCACCGGAGCCGCAGGCCCAGTCTCGCCACCAGCACCTGTTCGGCCTCAGCAGGTACGTCCGGCCGGTCGAGGAGATCTCCGTCCGCATCACCGCCGAACACGACTCCGCTCCTGCGCCACCGCGCGGTGTGATCACGGCGTAACCTCCGTCTGGAATCCTCACCGCACCAGTGCGCGCCGGGGGAGGCGCGCCCGTGGCCGGAGGAGAACGTCACGCGATGAGGACATGGGCAGCAGTCGTGGGTCTGACGTTCGCCGGAGCCACACTGCCGGGGCTGCCCGCGCCCGGCGCGGCCGCGGCATGGACGGCGGTCGATCCCGTCGCCGCGACCCGGCGTCAGATGGTCAAAGGCCACGGCGTGCGGATCGTCCAACACAGCACCTTCAACAACAACGGCGAATGGGAACGCTTCAAGCCGACCAAGGGCGTCATCGGGTTCGGCGATGGCAAGGTCGTCGCGACCGACCTGGTCGATCATCAGGTCGATGACGTGCGCGACATCTGCATCGGCAAACGCCAATGGGTGTACGACCCGACGAAGAAGCGTGCCGAGGGCAAGAAGTGGGTGGCTCTGCCGGTGCTCCTCCCGTACCAGTGCAGACTGCGCCTGGAGGTGGGATACCTGCAGCTGGACAAGCCGAAGGTGTTCGCGGCCGTGCTGGCCACCAGGACGTCCGAGCGGCCCTCCGACCGCTACGACGGCGTGCCCACGACCCTCCATGAGGGGGTGATGACGTCTCGTCAGCTGTGGGACGTCCGGCCGGAACTGCGTCCGGAGCAGGACGACAACGAGTACGCCGAGTGGCCGGTCACCTGGCGGCTGTGGATCGGCCAGGACGGTCTGGTGCGCCGTGGCTGGGTCAAGTGGCGTCAGCCCGAGGGCCGGCTCAAGGGCGCCACCGGCGGTCAGGGATGGTTCGGGTTCGTCGAGGACATCCGCTTCTCGCACTGGGGCATGAAGGTCACCATCAAGCCTCCACCACGGTCCCAGACAACCGCCTTCAAGCCCTCGAAGGACACAGGCGCCTGAGGCGGCCGGGCGCTCAGCCGAGGTGATCGGCCCGGTCGAGAAGGCATCGCTGCTCGATCCGATCGCCGGTCAGCCAGGCCGCCTCACGGTACAGCCGGGCCGCGTCCGGAGATCGCCGAGGCACGGGCCTGGTGGGATTCTCCCGCGTACCTGGAGATCGCGCCGCTGCGCTCGCGGCACAACGCGGGCGACACGTAGAAGGGCTGTGCGTTTCATTCTGGTCCTCCGTGAACTGCCGGCACATCCCCGACCTGGACGCTCGGCACGAACGTGGGGATCAAGCGGGCCGCCGACGGCGGCCGCCACGGCGAGAGCGAGGCCGCGCTGCGCGCGACCCGTCATCTGTCCGTCAACCGCGACAACCCGCGTGCGGCGATCGCGATCCTGCCCTGGAACGCCTCAGCACTCACGTCGCCGCGTTCGCCGAGATGCTCACCGGCCGCCACGGTGACCGACTTGCCAACTGGCTGACCGCCGCCGAAGAGGACGATCTGTCCCACCTGCGCGCCTTCGCCCACGGCATCCGCCGTGACCACGCCGCCGTCAGCCGATCTCCTTCCTGGAGATGCGCAGCATCCCTGCGGCCACCGGAACGACGATCCACACGAACACCGAAACGGCCAGCCGAAGGGCGGCGCCGCCGGTGAACCCGCCGTTCATCAGGGGGTTGGTAGTGAGGTTGAGGTCCAGCCAGCCCGCCAGGGTCGCGCCCACGTCGCCGAGCCGGGCGACAGTGCTCCACAGGGCCGTGCTGGCCAAACAGATCACGATCGCCGCCGGCGCGTTCAACAACGCCAGCCCCATGCCGAGGCCCTGGCCGGTCACCAGCACCATCGTCGCGATCCAGCCCAGCACCTTGGCGGGCGCGACGGTCCACGTGGCCTCGGCGCCGTGAACCGCGGCGGCGACGGCGGTCATGGGCAGGGCCGCCAGCAGGGCGAACACACAGCCCGCCACGGTGACCGTCAGTGGCGGCAGGCACTTGGCCGCCAGCACCCGCCCGCGCCGGGGCTCCAGTGCGAACGTGGTCAGCGCGGTGCGATGCCGCCATTCGCCGGTCACCGTGAGAATGGCCAGCACGGGCAGAAGCGTCCCGAGCGGGATGGCGGCGGTCCCGGCCAGGGTGAACCAGCGTGGCTCCGACGTGAGGCCCCGGATGACGACGGCCACGAGCGCCAGCCCGATCGTGCTCACCGCGAGGATGAGACCGCTGCGTGTGTCGAACAGTTTGCGGGTCTCGACCCGTAGCAGCCTGGTGAACGGAATGTCGGTAGGGGTCATGCGGCACTCCTGTCGGCTTGGGCGGTCAGTTCGAGGAAGGTACGCTCCAGGCCGCCGTCGCCGGCGAGCTCGGCGACGGTGCCCCGGGCGAGCACACGGCCGCGGCCGATCATCACGATCTGGTCGGCGACCTGCTCCACTTCGTGCAGCAGGTGTGAGCTGAGCAGCACCGCGCACCCGGAGTCGGCCAGGCTGCGCAGCAGCCCGCGCATCCACTGGATGCCCTGCGGGTCGAGGCCGTTGGCGGGCTCGTCCAGGACGAGCGCCTCGGGCCGGCCGAGCAGCGCGTGGGCGATGCCGAGCCGCTGGCGCATGCCCAGCGAATAGCCGCCGACGGCCCGCCTGCCCTCCTTGCCAGTCAGCCCGACCAGTTCCAGGCTCTCTCCGACGCGCGAGCGGGGCAGGCCCAGCATCATCGCCCCCAGCGTCAGGACCTCCCGCCCACTGCGCCCCGGATGCAAGGCGCCGGCGTCGAGCAGCGTGCCGACCCGGCGGCCGGGACAGGCGAGTTCGGCGTACGGCCGCCCGAACACGGTGGCCGCCCCAGACGTCGGCCGCGAGAGCCCGGTCAGGATGCGCAGAGCCGTTGACTTTCCCGCGCCGTTGGGGCCGAGGAACCCGGTGACGCTGCCTGCCTCGACGGTGAAGGACACCTCGTCGAGGGCTTTCACCCTTTTGTATGCCTTGCTGACGCAAGAGAACTCGATCACGGGCCCAGTTCACCGGATTCCCCGCCTCGGGGCATCGGACCCAGGTCGACGGCCACCGGCCGAGAAATAGACCCAGGGCTACCCGCTCTGGACCCGGGTAGCTAAGGGCGGCTCCAGTGCTTGCCTAGGCTGTCGGGCGTGAACGAGCCAGAGGTGGATAAGTGGGGCGTCGATGAGCCGGGCGTGAAAGGAAGGAGCCGGGACGAGGCTCTGCGTTACCTCTGCGCCACTGTGCCTGCCCTGTTCGTCGGCGGGATCTCGATCCTGTCAGCCGTGAACCGCGAGGTCGCCCCCGGCCTCGCCCAGAGTGCGCTGAACTTGGCCCTGTTCGGGGCCGGTCTGGCGCTGATGCGATGGCGGCGCCGCTTCCCCTGGCAGGTCGCGCTGGCGACCGCGCTCCTGACCCTCTATTCGACCACGGCGGCCGGCCCCGCGTACGTCACCTACGTCTCTCTGTGCACGCATCGCCGCTGGCGCCAGATCGTCCCGGTCGCTCTCGCCACGTGGCTGTGCCCGGCGGCGCAGATCCTGTGGTCGGACGCCGACAAGCTCAGGGGCCTCTCCGTCACGGGCGTCACCATGGCGACCGGCAGCGTGATCGTCGGTGGGCTGACCGTCTTCGGCCTCTACCTGCGCACATGGCGCGACTTGGGCGCCTCGCGGCGACAGGCCGCGCTAGAGGCGCAGGCGCACCGCGTCGAACAGGCCAAACTAGCCGAACGGGTCAATATCGCCCACGAGATGCACGACGTGCTGGCACACCGGATCTCTCTGCTGGCCATGCTCGCGGGCGGCCTGGCACACCGCACCGACCTCACCGCCGAGCAGACCCGCGAGGCGGCCCAGGCGATTCAGGAGAACGCACACCAGTCGCTCAACGAACTGCGTGCCGTACTCGGCACGCTGCGGCGCGACGGCGGCGTCGAGGACCCGCAGCCGAACCTGGCCGACCTCGACGCCCTGTTCGACGAAGTACGCGCGGCCGGGCAGCAGGTCGAGGTGGCCGACACTGTCGAGGGGCGCGAGCTGCTGCCGGCGCAGACGGGGCGGCACGCGTACCGGATCGTGCAGGAGGCGCTGACCAACGCGCGCAAGCACGCGCCGGGCACCCGAGTGAGGGCAGAGCTCGGCGGACGGCCTGGCCAAGGGTTACGGATCCGGATGAGCAACCCGGCTCCGTACGCCGGATCGTCCGGCCCCGGCCCCGGCGGGCGGCTGGGCCTGGTCGGGCTGGCCGAGCGGGCCCGAATGGCCGGGGGCACCCTGAGCCATGCGGTCCAGGACGGACGCTTCGTCCTTGACGTACGGCTGCCGTGGGAGGCTTGATCCGTGATCAGAGTGGTGATCGTGGACGACGACCCGATGGTACGCACGGGGCTGCGCCTCATCCTCGGCGGCGAGCCAGACCTGGACCTCGTCGGCGAAGCAGCGGACGGCAGGCAGGCCATGACCGTGGTCCGCGACATGCGGCCCGATGTCGTCCTGATGGACATCCGGATGCCGGTCCAGGACGGACTCACGACCACCGAGCTACTGCTCGATCGGCCGTCGCCGCCGCGCATTCTGGTGCTGACCACGTTCGACGCCGACGACATGGTGCTGCGCGCGCTGCGGCTCGGCGCGCACGGCTTCCTGCTGAAGGACACGCCGCCCGCGAAGATGATCGAGGCTGTGCGCGCGGTGGCCAGGGGCGAGCCGGTCCTGTCACCCAGCGTCGCCCACCAGGTGATCGCGGCGGCCACCTGCCGGTACAAGCCGCAGGCCGTCAAGGAGCTGGACCAGCTCACCGAGCGCGAGCGCGAGGTGGCGATCGAGGTGGCCAAGGGCAGCTCGAACTCCGAGATCGCCACGAACCTGTCGGTGAGCGTGGCCACGGTGAAGGCCAACATCACCCGCATCTTCGCCAAGCTCGGCACCGACAGCCGCGTGGACGTGGCGAACACGGTACGCGACGCCGGCCTCCTGTAGCCCGTATTCCGGAACCAGCGGCAAACGGCAGTGTGTCGAGCGGCAGTGGTCACCGGAGCAGCCGATTCATGGGCGCTGCGAGGTGGTCCAAACGATCGCGGCGCTCTGCGACATCTTCGACTGCACCCCGGCCCAGCTCATCGCCACCAAGGCGGAGAACGCCACGTCCCGCAAGACCACCACCGACGACACCGACGTTACGCGGAAGTGAGCCATATCGAGAACTGTCCCGGTGACCCCAAAAAAGTCTTGGACGAGCGGTTACTGAAATCGTTTTCTGGAAGGGCTGGAGCCGCACCTCCCCTCGTCACCCCGCTCCGGCACCGGAAGGAGAACCATGAGGTCGTTGCGCATCCTGGCCGCCGTCACCGTGACGCTTGCCCTGACGACGAGTCCGGCGGCGGCTCAGTCGCCGCCGCCCGGCCGAGACAAGCCGGTCACCATCGTCTCCGATCAGGCGGGCGAAACCTTCACCGAGTCCGTCAGCGCGGCGGATGCCGTCGGAGTCCGGACCATCACCTGGACCTCGAACACCGGCGCGAAGCTCAGGCTTCAGGGAGTGCTGCCCGGCAGCACCGTCCGGGTCGTCCACGCGGCGTCTCAGGTCCCCGGTGTGAACCCTTCCGCCCAGCTCGCCGGCGGCCGAGCGGTCGGACTGTCCATCACCGGACCGAACCTCAGCAAGTCCGAACTGCTGAAGTACGCCGGGTCCGTCCCCGATCCGGCGACCAGCGGGGCCGCCGCCCTGAGCACCCCGGTGGACCGGAACCCGGACTGGTGGCTGGTCGCCGACTACTGGTTCGGCAACGCCCACATCTACGGCTGGTACGGCTACTGGCTGGTCAACAACGACGGAGCCGGGAACTGGGGAGTCCTCGGCCAGATCTGGCACAGCGCCAACGACCTGGCGAAGGGTACGGAGATCAAGCAGACCTGGCAGTGGACCTATGTCCCGCCCGGCAACATGGTCGTCGACCAGGACCCCAAGTGGACGCAGTTCTTCGAGCCCTGCCGGCAGCAGCCCATCTCCGTCAGCATCTTCGGCTTCTCGGTCGGAGGCAGCATCTACAACTGCCGGGGCCAGGTCGACCCTTGGGCCTGGGCCAACAGCACCGACACCGGCGTCGGGGTGAGCTGGAAGGGCAAGAGCGGCTACACGACCATCGGCGGCGCGATCGACTTCGCCATCTACAGTCCCTCGACCGCGGCCTGGAATGTCTCGGGCTGGATCAAGCTGATCGATGACTGACCGTTAGCCGTCAGGCGGACTCGGAGTTCTGGGCCCAGGCGAGGCTCGCGGCGATGTACCCGGTCACCAGGGGCGAGTGATCGGTGCTTCGCCTGGCCAGGACGAGGTGGGTCGAGGGATGATCGGCCAGCGGGACGTAGCGCACGCCCGGGACGGGATTCGTCCGCGTCGTCCGCTCGGGAACGAAGATCGCGGCCTGCTGCCACAGGACCGCGTGCAGCCCCTCGCCGAGTGATCGCACCACCGGACCGTCGCCCGGAATCTGCCAGAACTTCACCCAGGTGGGGTCCGCCTCGCTGGGCAGCCGGACGGTCCGGTGGCCGTACAGCTCGGCGCGGGCGAGTGAGAGCCGGTCGGCCAGCGGGTCGTCCATGGGCAGCGCCACGTATATTGGCTCCGCCCGGACCGCGTGAACCGCCAGCCCGGTCTCGTCGAACGGCGTGAACGTGATCGCCACATCGACCTCGCCGCGCCCCAGCCCGATCGTGGGATCGGCCACGTTGCCCTGGCGAAGCTGGACCCGCGAGGCCGGATACCGCTGGGTGAAGCTCCGGGCAGCCTCGGCCGACAAGGCCGACTCGGCCGGGCCCAGCACGCCGATCCGCAGTACCGGCTCACCGTTCGCCTGCCGTACTCGCTCGACCGCGCCCGCGGCGGCGGCGAGCAGTCCCCGGGCCTCCCTGAGCAGCACCTCGCCGGCCATGGTGAGGATCATCCCGCGCGCGGTGCGGACGAACAGCGCGCATCCCAGCTCCGCCTCCAGTTCGCGAATGCGCTGACTCAGCGGCGGCTGGGAGATGAGCAGGCGATGGGCGGCGCGTCCCACGCTGCCCTCTTCCGCGACGACCACAAAGTACTGCAATCGGCGTAAGTCCACACGCGCGACGGTATATCGAAATCTTGACTATGGATCTACCGAAGGGGCATGAACTTGATGGGGAGAGAATCGCGGGCACGAAGCTACGTATCGTCCTGCCAGCCGCCCTCCTCGGGCTCACCGGCCTGCGCGCGCCCCGCGGAGGTAAGCGCCGGGCCGCGTTCCTTGATCCTTCTCGGTGGCGACGGCCGAGGCGGACAGGAGCGAGGCGGTCCCACTCGATCCCCATGTAGGTCGGGAACTCGCTGTCGTTGTCGAAGAACGGCCCTTGCACGGCGGCGGTCAGGCACTCACCGACGATCTGGAGTTCCCGGTCGCTCATCGAGTCAGGCTGTCGGCCCTCCACTGCGATGGCGGCCTCAAGGTGCCGGGCCACGGTCAGCAGGTCGCGCGTGCGGAAGTATTCGACCTGCCGGCTGCTGCGCCTGCCCGACGGACATCCCGACGGGCCCGTCCGCCTGCGGGGGCCGCTGTTCCTGGCCAACCGGAGGCCCGTCCCCGCCCGCCGGCCCGGACCTGAACACATCTGCCCCCACACCGGGCGGCCACGCTTGGGGTATGACCGCCTTCGCGTCCTGATGGAGGCCCACCTCGGGCTGGACCCGCACCAGCTACGCCATAGCGCGGCCACCCATCTGGGCGAGGCCAAGGTGCCACTGCAACTCATCATGGCCAAGACCCGGCACAAGAACTCGCGCACCGCGATGCGCTACACCCACCCGGGCGGCGAAGCCATCACCGAGATCACCGCCATCCTCGCTCCGCCTCGACGCACCCACTAACCACAGGTCAGATCCATATCCGTTGGTTTTTCGCTGTTTGCTACGGGGACCCCATACGGGGACGACGACACGATGTCGATGATCTTGTGAATGGGTGAGGGCCTTCGGTTCGGTGTGGATTGCGACATCCACACGCCGAACGGAAAGGCCCTCATGCCCCACCGTAACGCGCCGCTGACCGAACTGGGACGCCTGCGCCTGGCCCGCTGTGTCGTCGAGGACGGATGGCCGCTGCGCCGAGCCGCTGA
Organism: Nonomuraea sp. NPDC052265; assembly: GCF_044547985.1. NCBI lineage: Bacteria > Bacillati > Actinomycetota > Actinomycetes > Streptosporangiales > Streptosporangiaceae > Nonomuraea > Nonomuraea sp. NPDC052265. The sequence continues at coordinate 33,371 of NZ_JBIUBJ010000032.1, read as the reverse complement.
ACGCTTCCAGGTCGCCGTCACCACCGCCCGCCGCTGGGCCAACCGCTACCGCCTGTTCGGTGAGGCCGGCATGCGTGACCGTTCCTCCCGCCCGCATCACAGCCCCCGCCGCACCCCCACCCGGACCGAACGGCGCATCATCAAAGTACGGCTGCTGCGCCGCTGGGGGCCCGCCCGCATCGGCTACCACCTGGGCCTGCACCCCTCCACCGTGCATCGCGTCCTTACCCGCTACCGGCTCACCCGCCTGACCCACCTGGACCGCGCCACCGGCCGTGCCGATGAGACCAAGGAAAGCGCCGCCGCGTTCTGGCAACGCGCCCAGGCTTTCTTCACCGCAGCCGGGATCACCGTCCGCCGGGTGCTCACCGACAACGGCTCCTGCTACCGCTCACACCTATGGCGCGACACCCTCACCAAAGCGGGCATCACCCACAAGCGCACCCGCCCCTACCGGCCCCAGACCAACGGCAAGGCCGAACGCTACAACCGCACCCTGCTCGACGAATGGGCCTACGCCCAGCCATACGCCTCAGAGACCGAACGCCGAGCTGCCCTGCCAGCGTGTGGCTACACACCTACAACCACTACCGCGGACACACCGCCCTGAACGGCCTGCCACCCGCCAGCCGCGTACCCAACCTCACGGGACAGAACAGCTAGTAGGCTGACCCTCGTCTTGATCTCGAACGAGGCCGGTGACGTGACCCCCCGAATCGCCAGCAGCGCACGGATCGTCTCACCGAAACTGGTCGCCAGGGCGGCGGAGTTGTCCACGCTCCTGTCCACGCTGGGCACCCCCCCGGCGGTCGCGGTTGTCGAGGGCGAGGCGGGAATCGGCAAGACCCGGCTCGTCACGGAGCTGACCACCGAGCTGGCCGGGACGCTCGTGCTGACCGGCGGCTGCGGGCACATCCGCGAGCCGTTCCCACTCGGCCCGGTGCTGGAGGCGCTGCGCGGCACCGGCGAACGGCTGGCGGCCGCCTCCCTGTCACCGGTGGTCGGGGCGCTACGGCCACTGCTGCCCGAGATCGCGCACGTGCTCCCGGTCGCGCCGGAGCCGCTGGGCGACCGGGTCGGTGAGCGGCACCGGGTGTTCCGCGGGCTGGCTGAGCTGCTGGCCACCCTCGGCGCGATGGTACTGGTGCTGGAGGACATGCACTGGGCCGACGAACAGACCGTCGAGTTCCTCGGCTACCTGCTGTCCGATCCCCCGCCGGCTCTGAGCGTGGTCCTCACCTACCGCGGTGAGGAGGTGGGGGTTGGCGTGCGGGCGCTGACCTCCCGGCTGCCGACCGCCGTGGCCAGGACCCGGGTGGCGCTGGCCCCGTTCAGCACGGCAGACACGCAGGAGCTGGCCGCCTCGATCCTTGGCACCGTGCGCGTGTCCGAGGACTTCGCGCTCTACCTGCGAGAGCGCACGTCGGGCCTGCCGTTCGCGATCCAGGAGCTGCTGGCGCTGCTGCGCGCCCGCGGCACACTCGTACGGCGTGACGACGGCTGGGCGCGCAAGGCGATCGACGAGCTCGACGTCCCCGCCGGGGTGCGCGACTCGGTGCTCGAACGGGTCGGCCGCCTGTCTCCCGCCGCCCGCGCGGTGGTCGAGGCGGGCGCGGTGCTGGAGGCGCACGTCCCGATCGGCACGCTGCTGGAGACCTGCGGGGTCCCGGCACGCGAGGCGGAGCCCGGGCTCGACGAGGCGCTCGAACGCGGCCTACTGGTCGAGCGGTCGGGGTTGGTCGGGTTCCGGCATCTGCTGGCCGTACAGGCTGTGTACGGCAGTGTGTCGCTGTCGCGGCGGCGGGACCTGCACACGCGGGCGGGGGCGGCGGTGGGGCGGCTCAGCCCGGTGCCGCTCGGGCAGCTCGCGCACCACCTGCGCCACTCCGGGCAGCTGGACGCCTGGGTATCGGCGGCCGAGCAGGCCGCCGATCAGGCGATCGCGCTCGGCGACGACGACGAGGCGGCGCACCTGCTGGAGGCGGTGCTGCGTCACGCTCCGCTGGATCCTGTCCGGCGGGCGGAGCTCGCGGTCAAGCTCGGCTGGGCGAGCACCAGGACGCTGAAGGTGGTCGCCGAGCTCGACGCACTGTCGGAGGCGCTCGCGCACGACCCGCCCCAGCCGTTGCGCGGGGAGTTGACGTTCCTGTATGCGCTGGGCCTGGACCGGACGGCGGCAGAGCCCCACCTGCAGTGGAGGGCCTTCACCGACGCGGTGGAATACTTGGACGGGCGGCCCGACCTGGTCGCGCAGGCGATGGTGGGGCTCGGCCTGCCGACAACGCCGGCGGTGCCGCTGGCCGAGCACGTCGGCTGGCTGGAACGGGCGCTGGAGCAGTTGCCGGCGATCGACGACGCGCCGCTGCGGGCGTTCGTGCTGGGCAAGGTCGCCATGGTGCTGACGGCGGTGGGCGATCCCCGCTGGGGGGAGCTGGCGGACCGGCTGCTGGCGCAGACGGGCGGCAGGCCCGTGCACCGCAGGGAGGTGGGCGCGTTCTGCTCGCTCGGCGAGGACGCGTGCTACGCGGGGCGGTACGAGGTCTCCGACCGGATGCTGTCGGCCGCGCTGCTCGGCGCTGCGGGCTGCGACCTGACCAGGTGGATGGAGTTCAAGTGCCGGGCGGCGCTCGCCGTACTCGCCTATGCGCGCGGCGCGTGGACCGGCCTGCGGGAGGAGATCGCATTCCTGTCCGAACGGCTGGTCGATCACCCGCGCGAACTCGCCATGCTGGACACCGTCAAGGCCTGTCTGACACTCGCGTCCGGTGAGGTGGAGCAGGCCCGGCTCGGGCTGCTCGACGTGGTGGATCGGGCGACGCGGATGGGTGCGATCGACCTGCTGCCGATCGCGCTGGGCGCGCTGCTCAGGCAGGGCGGCGAGTCGCCCACCGGGGTCGCGGCGGCCATCGCGGTGTGGGACACCAAACGGCTCTGGCCGGTGGCCGTGCGGGTGCTGCCGCCGCTGGTCGGCGCGCTGGTCGAGGTCGGGCGCCGGGAGGAGGCCGCGACACTGACCGACCGGCTCGAGCAGGAACTCGCCACGCTGGACGCGCCACTCGCGCCCCCGTCGCTGGCCCACGCCCGCGGCCTGCTCGCCGGCGGCGCACAGGACCCGGCCATCGCATCGGCCGAGTTCCTGGCCGCGGTCGACGGCTACGACCGGCTCGGCTGCCCGTACGAGGCCGCCCAGGCGCGCGAGCTGGCCGCCGCCAGCCTTTTCGCGCTCGCCGACGAGCGCGCCGCCGAGCTGCTGAACGCGGCCCTGGCCGGGTACGCCTTGCTCGGTGCCCGCTGGGACCTCGACCGTGCCTCCCACCTGGCCAGGCGGCGCGGCGTCCCCTCACCGGCCCGGCACCGGGGCGGGCCGAGCGGCTACGGCGGCGACCTGTCACCCCGGGAGCGGGAGGTCGCGACGCTGGCGGCGACCGGGCTGACGAACAGAGAGATCGCCACGGAGCTCTTCTTGTCGACGAAGACGGTCGACAAGCATCTCAGCGCGGCGCTGCGCAAGCTCGGGCTGCGTTCGCGGGCCGCGCTCGCCCGAAGGCTGGACGGCGGGGCATAAATGGGGATTTTTACCCATAGGTAGGTAGAGGGCGCGCCGCAGAGCATGGGCGTCATGTCCGGAACCAATCCGCAGCGTGACCTTGAGCACCCGGAGGAGCCCGAAGAGGGCGACCAGGAGCCCGACGAGGACCCCGCTGCCCGAGTGCCCGATGACGGTTGGGTCGACGTCTGACCGCCCGCCCGCCTGACCTACCTCCCGAGGAGCCCCATGCCTAGTTTCTCGCGCCTGTTACGGCGCGGATCCGCCGTCGCCGTCACCGCGGTGACCCTCGCCGGCTCGCTGTCTGCCGTCTCCACGCCGGGGGCGCTGGCCGTGCCGGCCGCGCAGCCCGATCTGGACCGGCTGCCGGCGGGCACGCACAAGATCACGCTCATCACCGGCGACACCGTCACCCTGTCGGACCGGGGCGGCGCTCACCAGGTCGACGTGGACCCCGCCGCCCGTCCGGGCGGCCCGGCGCCCGCCTTCCTGACCAGGGCGACGCCCAAGGGCGTGTACGTCTTCCCGACCGACGCCATGGCCGCCGTGAATGCGGGCAACGTCGACAAGGAACTGTTCAACGTCGAGTACCTGGCTGAGAACGGCTACACCGACGCCGAGGCCAAGCAGCTGCCGGTCATCGTCCAGTACCCGAAGGGACGGCGCGGGGTGAAGGCGGCGGCGGACGCGCTGCCGGCCACCACCACCGCCACCGACCTGACCAGCATCAGCGGCGCCGGACTCCGGGTCGATAAGGCCACGGCCGGCGACTTCTGGAGCGCCGTCCGCGACGGCGGTACGGCCGCGCGCACCCTCAAGCAGGGCGTCGCCAAGCTCTGGCTGGACCGGAAGGTGCAGGTCAACCTGGCCGAGAGCGTTCCGCTGATCGGCGCGCCCCAGGCCTGGGCCGCCGGGTTCGACGGCACCGGGGTGAAGGTCGCCGTCCTCGACACCGGCGTCGACACCAAGCATCCCGACCTGGCGGCCGTGCTCGCGGAAACGCACTCGTTCGTCCCCGGCCAAGACGTGACCGACGGCCACGGCCACGGGACCCACGTGGCCTCCACGATCGCGGGCTCGGGCAGTGCGTCTGACGGGAAGAACAAGGGCGCCGCCCCAGGCGCCAAGCTGCTGATCGGCAAGGTGCTCGACAACGCGGGCCAGGGCGAGTCGTCCTGGCTCATAGACGGCATGGAGTGGGCCGCGAGCAGCGGCGCCAAGGTCGTCAGCATGAGCATCGGCGGCGGCGTCAGCGACGGGTCCGACCCGATGTCGCAGGCCGTCGACGAGCTGACGGCGAGCACCGGCACGCTGTTCGTGATCGCCGCGGGCAACAACGGGCCCGGAGCACGGACCGTCAACACGCCGGGGACCGCAGAGGCCGCCTTGACGGTGGCAGCCACGACGAAGACCGACGAGCTGGCCGGCTTCTCCAGCCGCGGCCCCCGCCTGGACGGGGCGCTCAAGCCGGACATCGCCGCCCCGGGCTTCGCCATCGTCGCCGCGCGGGCCGCGGGCACCGCGATGGGCACGCCGGTGGACGACTACTACACCTCCGCCAACGGCACCTCGATGGCGACCCCGCACGTGGCGGGCGCCGTGGCGATCCTCGCCCAGCGCCACCCCGACTGGACGGCGGCGCAGTACAAGGCCGCGCTGATGAGCACCAGCAAGCAGGTCGGGCTGACCGTCTACGAAGAGGGCGCCGGCCGGGTCGACGTGGCCAGAGCGGCCTCCCAGCAGGTCGTCGCCACCACCGCGAACCTGGACTTCGGCGACGGCAAGACCGCCACGAAGCAGGTCACCTACGCGAACCTGACGGACCAGCCGGTCACGCTCACGCTGACCCCGACGCTGTCCGACAGCAAGCGCATACCGATCGAGGGCGCGCTGAGCGCCGACAAGACCCTCACGGTCCCCGCTGGCGGCACCGCGTCCGCGACGGTCACGCTCGACGCGGCCGACCTCGGCTTCGGCGCGTACGGCGGCGCCATCATCGCCGAGGCGGGCGACGTACGGCTCAGCACGCCGGTCGGCCTGTTCATCGCGGGACCGAGAGTCACGCTCACGGTCAAGACGATCGGCCGGGACGGCGCCCCGCTGACCCCCACGGGGCTCGACATCGTCAGCGTGACGGACTCCGAGGAGCAGCCCGACGGCGCCGGCGTCTCGGAGCCCGGCGTGGTGACGGTCCGGGTGCCTCCGAGCACCTACAGCATCATGGAGCTGGCCGAGTGGATCGACGACGACTCGCGGACGAACTACGGCTGGCTGAGTGACCCCGAGGTGAAGGTCACCGAGGACACCACGATCACGCTCGACCTGCGCAAGGCCAGCCAGGTGCGGTTCAGTACGCCCACTCCCGCCGGTCCGCTGAACAACATGGTGGTCGAGACCTACCAGCGCACGACGGAGAACGGCGCGCAGTACGCGGGCATGCTCGACCACATCCCCTGGGACCGGGTCTGGGCCACCCCCACCAAGCGCGTCACCAAGGGCAAGTTCCGCTTCACCCAGCAGACGATCCTCGGCCAGTCGGAAGTGAGCATGTCCCTCCTCGGCAAGGGCATGCCGGACATCCAGGCCGTCACGGGGATGCACTGGGAGTACGAGGGAGTCGAGAGCCAGAACGGCCATCCCGGCTGGATCCCGTTCACCGGAACCCAGGATCTCCCGGTGGTGAACGTGGGCACGGGCACTCCGGAGGAGCTGGCCGGCATCGACCTCAAGGGCAAGCTGGCGCTGCTGGAGACCGGCCTGCAGGCCAACATCTTCGGCTCGGCCTGCGGGGTGCCGATCGAGGTGCTGCAGAACCTGCGCGCGGCCGGGGCCGCCGGAGTGGTGGCGTTCCCGAGCGCGCCGTCGGAGACGATGCCGCGCTGCTCCCTGCCGTTGCCGATCTCGCAGAAACCGTTCACCGGCGAGCTCAAGGAGCTGGGGATCGCCAACGTGTCGCTGTCCGCCCGCGACGGCGCAGCCGTACGCGACCGGCTGGCCAAGGGCCCGGTCACGATCCGGGTGGCGGGAACGCCTGACACCTCCTTCACCTACACGCTGAAGGAGTACCAGGAGGGCAGGATTCCCGAATCGCTGAACCACACCTACAAGCGCAACCAGCTCGCCCAGGTCGACGTGGTACACGTGGCCTCGGACCCGGCCACCAAGTTCTCCGACCACCGCCTGGCCTGGAAACAGGACGAGCGCCTCTTCATCCCGCAGGCGGTCGAACTCGGCACCTGGTCGGCTGTCGGTCCGCACACGCGGCGCGACTACGTCGGTCCGCTGGCCGCGGACGTGATGCAGCTGAACGTCAGCGTCGCCCACTCCTCTGACAACACCGTCGAGGTGAGCGACGCCCTGGACATCTACGACAAGCCGGTCCGCACCCAGCAACGGATGTTCGCCGGGCCGCGCACCCCCGCCGGCTACACGGCGCCGGACAAGGTGTACCTGGTGCCCGACCCCGCCAGGCCGTACCCGGCGACCCTGGGTCTGAACACCCCGTGCGACCTGTGCAGGCGCGGCGACCTGCTCTTCCCCATCTTCCACACAATGCGGGTGAACGGCGGGCTCCAGCAGCACGACGACATGGGCGGGATCTACGGCTACACCTACCGGCTGACCAAGCAGGACGGAACAGACGTGCCGCTGACCCAGATCAACCGCGTCCCCCTCTTCAGGATGCCCCCGGAGAAGGCCACGTACCGGCTTGCGGCGACGAGCAAGACGATCAGCACCGTCTGGACGTTCACCTCGTTCCGCGCGGAGAAGGACACGGTGAAACCGGGACACATCTGCGCGGTCGTGTCCAAGGATCCGTGCCGTCCCGAGCCGATCGTCACCGTCGGCTTCGACCTGGATGACACGCTCGACCTGCGGAACACCGTGGCCACCGGACGGCACCGCTTAACCGTCAACGCCGGGCACGGCCCGTCGCTGGAGGCGATGCCGAAGATCGCCGGGCTGAAGGTGTGGACCAGCACGGACGACGGCAAGACCTGGAACCCGGTCCAGCTCTCGAAGAAGAAGGGCGGCTCCTACACCGCGACCGCGACCTACCCGCCCCGCGACCAGACCACGGGGACCGTCAGCCTGAAGGCGGAAGCCTGGGACACCGACGGCAACCGGGTGGAACAGACGACGCTGAAGGCGTTCGGACTGCGCTGACGTAGCAGGCGCACCGCCCCGGCCCGGTCGGTGCGCCTTGCTCGATTCATGACGAGGTCATGCACAGCCGATGAGCACAGACAGTGAGGTGCGGGCCTGACCACGGTCGTCCTGGTCACCGGGGGAGCCGACGGCATCGGAAGCCGCAGTGGCCAGGTGGTTCGCCCGCGACGGCGCCCGCGTGGTGCTCGCGGACGTGGACGGGGCAGCGGGCCAGGCCCTCGCAGCCGAGATCGACGGCCTGGCTGTGCTGACGGACGTCACCCGCGAGCGCGACAACCAGGCCCTCGTCGGCGCCGCACGCCCAGATGAGCCGGGACGCGTCGCTGGTCATAGATGCCTCGCCAGCGGTTGACCAGTGAGAACGCGGCAGGCTCCGGGCTGCCGGGACTGACCGCACTACCCCGGGCAGTCCCTCTCCTTTCGCCGAACCGTCCGCGCCCGGAGCCCCACACCACGGCGACCCAACGGCGACCCAACGAGCCGTCTCTACGCTCACGGCGAGTTGGTGCGCGCCTGATACCTACTGCAGGCATCAACCCATCCCGCGCCGCACTGAGGAGAACCAAGGAGAGGGGCGTGAGTCATCCCCGTAGCAAGTACAGCCGGCGGGCAGCTTCGATCAACCGCTCTGTCAACATGCGCAGATATCTATCTCTTGCGGATCCTTGTAGCGCTTTCGTTGACCGCCTCCGCGTCGCCCGCGGTCAGCGTGGCCCCGTCCAGCACCGCCCACGGCACGTCCCAGACCTCGGCCAGCGCCCTGACCAGGGCGGTGCGCTGGCCGGTGCGCGGGTCGACCAGGACGACGCACTGGCGGGGGGCGTCGCCGCCGGAGAGCCGTAGTGCCTGCTGCTGACCACCGCCAGGGTCTCCCTGGCGCGGACGGGAAGAGGTCAGGCCCGCTCAGGGAGATCGCCGGCGCAGGGGCCTGCTCTCAGGCCGGCCCGCGGGCGGCGAAACGGCTCCTGGAGCCGAACAGTCATCGGCCGCCGCCTGACGTCCAGCGCGAGCCCAGGCGTTGCACGCCTTTCGCTGCGATCAGGTCACCGTCCGGACACGTCGGCCGTCCCCGCCGTCGGGGTGAGGTAGGGAGGAGGGGTGCGCCGACTCCCCTTGGTGTTCCTGGCCGTCCTGCTCGTGCTCAGCGCCTGCGCCGAGGATCCCGCCGTACGGGCCGCGCGCGTGCACGCCGAGGAGATTGCCGAGCAACTAGGCCGTGGCCTCGACTGGAACGCCGAAGACGTCGGCTGGGTGCTCTCCCGGGACGAGGACGTCGAGGTGTACTCCGTGACGGGCACCCGGTACAGCACCACCGACCGGGGACGGGTGCTGCTGCGGATCCGCGCCGCCGGCCGGGTCGGCGCGGACGGCCGGCCGCAGCCCGTGGACGCCGCCACGCGCGCCTACGAAGCGACCCACGGCCCGTCCCCGTCCAGGTACGCGGTGGCGTCCGTCTGCTTCGAGATCTGGGTGTCCTATGCCGACGCCGACGTGCACGAGGTCGACTGCCCGACGGGCGAGCCCCGGGCCTTTCGCTCCCCGGCGGCGATCCCCGGCGACGCCTTCGCGTGGCTGGAGACGCACCTGCCCAAGACCCCCGACCTGGTGGCCGCCCTGGAGGCGGTAGACCATCTGGACCTCGACGACCGCATCGGCAAGGACGTGGCCGAGATCGACGGCGTGATCGGCGTCGCGCTGCGGGAACGTCCGGGAAGATGCTTGTTCGCCCGGGTAGGCCCGCAGGACGTCGAGGTGTGGTGGCCCTCCCGCGTCCAGGCCATGCCCGGGGAGAGCAGTTGCAGCGCCGCCGAGGCCGCCCACGGCCACGCGCAGCGCCCGCCCCGTTGAACGGCCACCGCCGCCCGCTCCCGAGGTGAGGTCGTCTCCAGTCCTGCGCGTGGAGGACTTGTCCGGCGGATCTGCGCCCTACCGCCACCCCGGGCCGCAGTCCTCCAAGGCCCGCAGTGCGCAACGCCGGGTGCCGCACAGCCCGCGGCGCCCGGCCCCATGGTGATCCAGGTCGCGGCCGGCCTGTGCCGGGCCGAGCATCACGGAGGGGCCCTGGCCCGTGTGGCGCTCACGAACACCACGCGCGCCCGGCAGGGGCGTTCAGGAGTGGACGGCGCGGATCTCCGTCACGGTGAACGCGTCGACGATGTGCCGGTTCTGCACCAGGAACCCCACCACTCCCGCCACCGCCTCCACGCCCAGGGCGGCTCTCACCCGTGCGCTCAGAAGGTAGACCAGGGGCGTCGACGGCTGGGTCAGCGTGAGCCCGCGGTCGTGGCGGTGCACGTCCTGCAACGCCCTGATGGGGATCGGCCGCTCGGTGGTGAACCACGCCGCGACCTCCCATTGCGGATGTGCCGGATCGGCGTCGGCACAGGCGTGGTAGCAGGCGACGCAGCCATGGCCGGCATGCCGCCCATGCGGGCAGGTCCATTGGGCGACCTCGGCCGGGCTCTGGTCGTGGGCGCTCAGGACGGCCGCTTCGGTGACGCGGCGGCGCGCCGGCCGTGACCGGTCCTCCGGCGGAGAGGCAAAGTCGCTGCTGATGATCGGATCCCTTCCAGGCTGCATGCCAACACGTCGGAGCCTAGCGGCGGCGGCCTGTGAACTTCCTGGTACAGGCGGAGTTCTCGTTCGAGAAGAAGGAGCCTTCGCGGCCTTCTTGCCGACCGGAGGGATCTGGCGGGACAGCAGGAGGTAGTACCAGCCGTAACCGGATCTGTCGTTCTCGCAGTGCTTGTCGGCGGCGCGGACCCGGGTCTCCTTGTGGACGCAGATCTCGATGCGGTCATCCTCGTCCAGGATCATGTTCGTCACGCCCTTGCCGCCCTTCTTGGGAGCTCGGTACGTCAGGCCGGCGTACTCGCCGGTTGTTCCCTTGCCGACCTTCTTGCCGATGGCGGGGATCCTTGCGCCGGCGGGCAGGAGGCGCCGGGCGTAGCCCTTCTCCTTGTCGTCGCAGAGCTGGTAATCGACTTCGAGAACGGCGAGGCATCTCTCCCGGCTCGGCCCGGAGCTCCTACAGCTGGCGTCGTGCCAGCTCGGCCGTACGGTGGGACGGCCTTCGGCGAGGGCGCGCTCCCGCTCGGCGCACATGTGCACGACGAGCCGGCCGGCCATGTCGGCACGTTCGGCGCGCACCTCGGGGCTCAGCCGGGGCAGGCAGCGCCGCAGGCCGTCCACGACGCGTTGCAGGGTCGGGGAGGTCAGCGCCTCCTCGCTCATGATCTGGCGCAGGGCGGGGTCGGTCATCACCTGGGCGGCGAAGCGGGCGTACCAGGTGGGGGTGCCGAGACCGGCCAGGTACTCCGTGAGCGAGCGGACCAGGCACCCGACCCAGTCGCGCACGTCGGTGGAGCCCTCGATCTCGGCCAGCATGCGGCGGCGCAGCAGTTCGACGTCGTCGGTGCGCTTGCGGACGATGGCGCGGACCAGGTCGGCCTTGGTGCCGAAGTGGTAGCCGACGGCGGCGTTGTTGCCCTGGCCGGCGGCCAGGCTGATCTGGCGGTTGGAGACGGCGTACACGCCCTGCTCGGCGAGCAGCCGCTCGGCGGCGGCCAGGATCTGCTCGCGGGTGGCGTTGACCCGCTCGGCCCGGACGGCGCTCATCGACCTCCCGCGTGACGCACCAGCACGTTCCTTTGTCAGGTCCAGGCAACCAACCCGGGCCATCGTAAGTCAAGCGACTGCTTTAACCTTCGGCTCGCCGCTTGTGCCGAAACGCCACGACGGGTCAGGCGAGCGTGCCGAGAAAGGCGCGGATCGCAGCGGTGCAGCGGGCCGCGTTCGGACGGTCGATGAAGTGGTCGCCGTCGAGTTCGACAAGAGCCGTCGGATTCGACAAGGGGGGTGCGTCGGCAGCGCGGCCAGGTCGGCCACGTAGCCGGCACGGGAGTAGTCGCCGGCCCGGTCCGAGGTGCCGTGCGCGCGCTGGTCGGGGGCGATCACCCGCCACGCGGGGGTGAGCCCGGCCCGCGCCACCCCAGCGCTCGTCAACGGCGCCCACGCATTCCCGCTCCTGGCCCAGATCCCACCGGGCTCCCTCGACCTCGACGGCATCGCCTCCTTCACGACGTGACGACAGCGCCCGAAAATGGTGGGCCCAGGTGGGGGTTCACCGTCCTGGGACGGAAGCACCTGAACAACTCAAGAAAAGACCAGGCGAACTGGCACGCGTCGGCAGGGCCAACCATCCATAGATACCGCAGGCGAAAACAATTTTCTAGATATCCGACTTGTTGAAAAATTTCTTCCGAATCTTCTTGACCTGACCGGTTGACGGTAGGAAAGCTGTGGCGGGAGTGCCGAAAGGTGAAAGGACCGCTCCTGCATGGTCACTGTCCGCCCTTTCCAGTCCGGCGATGAGACCTCGCTGGTCGACGCCTGGAACCGCAGCATGCCCGCCGACCCGACGACGTCCGGCTGGTTCCGGGACTGCGTGCTGCTCGACCCCAACTTCGATGCCGAGGGCCTGCGCGTGGCCGTGGACGGGGACGCCGTGGTGGGCTGCGCGTACGCCGTTCGCCGCCTGATCCCCTTGGCCCCCGGCACCGGCCTGGAGCCGGACCTCGGCTGGATCCCGTTCTTCTTCGTCGTCCCCGAGCACCGCGGCGGCGGCCTGGGCCGGCGGCTGGTGGGCGAGGCGGTGGCGTTCCTGGAGGGCCTCGGCCGCACGAAGGTGGACTTCTCGTCGTACACCCCCAACTACGTTCTGCCGGGCGCGGACGCCGAGCTCTATCCCGGCGGGTACCGGCTGCTGGGCGAGCTCGGCTTCCGGACGCTCTACTCGCCGGTCGCCATGGACCGCGCTCTCGTCGGCTACCAGACCCCGCCCGAGGTCCACGCGTTACTTAGCGAGCGCCGGCGCGAGGGGTATGCCTTCCGCAGCCCCGCCGTCGGTGAGCTGCCCGAACTGATCCGTTTCGCGGCCGACGCCTTCAACCCCGACTGGGGCGAGGCCATCCGGCTCCACCGCGATCCCGAACGCATCGTCATCGCGAAAAAAGACCACATAGTTGGCTTCGCCCTGTACGCGGCCTACCGCGGCGTCCCCGAGCGCTTCGGCCCCTTCGGCGTCGACCCCGGTCAGCGCGGCACCGGACTCGGCAAGATCCTCCTCCACCTCACCATGACCAGGATGCGCGCCGAAGGGCTGCACTCGTCCTGGTTCTTGTGGACCGGCGAGACCAGCCCGGCCGGCCACCTCTACACCAAGGCGGGCTACGAGATCACCAGAAGGTTCCACGTGATGAGGCGGTCCGCATGACCCACGTTCTCGCCATCGGGGCCCACGCGGGCGACCTGGACCTGACCGCGGGCGCCGTGCTCGCCCAGCACGTGCTGCGCGGCGACCGGGCGACGCTCCTGCACCTGACCCTCGGCGAACGCGGCCATCCGCGCATGACCGTCGCCGACTACGCCGAGCAGAAGCGCGAGGAGGCCGAGATGTTCGCGGGCCGGATCGGCGCCGGCGTCAGGTTCCTCGACCACGAGGACGGCCTGCTGCCCGAGGACGACGAGACCAAGCTACGCGTCGGCGACGTCATCAGGGAACTGCGGCCGGACGTGATCCTGACGCACTGGAGCGCCTCCATCCACAAGGACCACGCCCGCACCCACCGGATCGTCGAGGACGCCCGCTTCTACGGCGGCCTGAAGACCCTGGAGCGCGAGCATCCGGCCCACTGGGCCGGCGAGCTCTACTACGCCGACAACTGGGAGGACGCCGAGGGCTACGCGCCTGACGTGTTCGTCGAGCTGAGCGAGGAGGCGTACGAGCTGTGGTCGCAGGCGATCACCGGCTACGCCTACGCCAGGGGCGAGACCTACGGCTTCCCGTACGTCGACTACTACCGCGCGCTGACGATCGTGCGCGGCGCACCGGCCGGGTTCGGCCGCGCCCAGGCCTTCGCCGCCCCGAAGGGCTCGCGGCAGTTACGCACGAAGTACTTCGGAAAGGGGGCCTCCGCATGAGGCGGCCCATGAGCCGGCCCATGAGCCGGGTCGCGGCGGCGCTGGCCGCGCTGGCACTGGCGGGATGTTCCGGCGGCGGCGGTGGTGGCCCCGCCAAGAGCGGGGACGCGCCGCCGCTGGTGATCCACGCCGTGGACGCGGGCACGTTCCAGCAGGACTTCAACCCCTACCACCTCGAAGGCGTGAACTTCGGCACCAGCGGGATGATCCACGAGACCCTCATGTACTTCAACAAGCTCAAGCCGGGGGAGATCACGCCCTGGCTGGCGCTTGACCACAAGTGGTCGAACGAGGGCAGGTCGGTGACGTTCACGCTGCGGCAGGGCGTGAAGTGGTCCGACGGGCAGCCGTTCACCGCCGACGACGTGGCCTTCACCTTCCAGATGCTGAAGAAGCATCCGCAGCTCAACAAGAACGCGCTGGGGATCGAGGGGGCCGAGGTGCTCGCGCCCGACAAGGTGCGCCTCGACTTCGGCAAGACCTCCTACGCCAAGCTCTTCGACATCGCCGGCAGCTCGCCCATCGTGCCCAAGCACGTGTGGGAGAAGGAGGCGGACCCGTCCACCTTCGCCAACCCCAAGCCGGTCGGGACCGGGCCGTACACGCTGTCGAAGTTCTCGGCGCAGCTGTACGAGCTGGTCAAGAACCCGTCCTACTGGCAGCCGGGCAAGCCGGAGGTGCCGGTGCTGCGGTTCCCGGCGTACACGGCCAACGCCCTGCAGACGGCGCTGCAGCAGGGTGAGGTGGACTGGGCGGGCGCGTTCGTGCCGGACATCCAGAAGATCTACGTGCGGGACAAGCCGGAGCAGAACAAGTTCTACTTCCCGCCGGAGGGCGTGGTGGCCCTGCTGCCGAACCTGACCAACCCCGTGCTGGCCAGGCCCGAGGTGCGCGCGGCCATGAGCCTCGCCATCGACCGGGACAAGATCGTCCGGGTGGCGGAGCGGGGTTACACCAAGGTCGCGCACCCGACCGGCGTGCCGATGCCGGGCGGGCAGGCCTACGTGCCGCCCGAGTACCGCGAGGCCGCCTACAAGGTCGACGTCGAGAAGGCCAGGGACCTGCTCAAGGACGTCGATCCGGCGCGGCTGAAGTTCACCCTGCTGGTGCCGTCGCCGTTCACCGACTGGGTCAATGCCGCCCAGCTCATCCGCGAGGACCTGGCCAAGATCGGGATCACGGTCGAGACCAGGGGCGTGGCGTTCGCGGACTGGGTGTCCAAGGTCGGCAAGGGCGACTACGACCTGTCGATCAGGGCCACCCCGGCCGGGCCGACCCCGTACTCTCAGATGCGCACGATGCTGTCCGGCGCGCTGGCCGAGCCCGTCGGCGAGTCCGCCACCGGCAACTACGAGCGGTGGAAGGACGCCGAGACCGACAAGCTGATCGACGCGTACGCCGCCACCGAGGACCTGGCCGAGCAGCAGCAGGCCGTCCAGGGCCTGGCCAGGATCATGGCCGAGAAGATGCCCACGCTGCCGCTGTTCTACAGCCCGGCCTGGGCGCAGTACCGGACCGACAAGTACGTGGGCTGGCCCTCCGAGCAGGACCCGTACGCGATGCCGTCGCCCTACACCTCGCCCGACGCGGCCGTGGTGCTGCTGCACCTGAAGCCGGCCGGTACGTGAGGTTCCTGGCCCGGCGGCTCGGCTTCTACCTCCTGACGGCCTGGGCCGCCATCACGCTGAACTTCCTGATCCCCCGGCTCATGCCGGGGGATCCGGTGGATCTGCTGGTGGCCCGGATGAAGGGGAACATCGACCCGGCCGCCATCGACGCGATGCGCAGGGCGTTCGGCATCAGCGACGCGAGCCTGTGGCAGCAGTATCTGGACTATCTGGGCAACCTCGCCCATGGCGAGCTGGGCCGTTCGATCACGTTCTTCCCCACCGAGGTCTCCACGGTGATCGCGGACAGCCTGCCGTGGACGGTCGGGCTCGTCGGCGTCGCCACGCTGATCAGCTACCTGATCGGCACCTCCCTGGGCGTGATCCTGGCCTGGAAGCGCGGCACCTGGCTGGACGGGGTGCTGCCGGCGGCCAC
This sequence comes from Nonomuraea sp. NPDC052265, assembly GCF_044547985.1. Taxonomy (NCBI): domain Bacteria; kingdom Bacillati; phylum Actinomycetota; class Actinomycetes; order Streptosporangiales; family Streptosporangiaceae; genus Nonomuraea; species Nonomuraea sp. NPDC052265. Next base: position 17,629 of record NZ_JBIUBJ010000032.1, on the reverse strand, counting down.
GTTCATGCACGCGGTGCCGTACTTCTGGGTCGCGCTGGCGCTGGTGTTCGTCTTCGGGGTGACATTGCAGTGGTTCCCGGTCAGCCGGGCGTACGGGCTGGACGTGATGCCGGGGCTGACCGGCGAGTTCGCGGGGAGCGTGCTCTACCACGCGGCGCTGCCGGCGATCACGATCGTGCTGGCCTCCATGGCCGACCGGATCCTCGGCATGCGCAACGTCATGGTGACCACGCTCGGCGAGGACTACGTGGTGATGGCCGAGGCCAAGGGGCTGACCTCGCGCCGGGTCATGTGGGCCTACGCCGCCCGCAACGCGATCCTGCCGAACATCACCAGCTTCGCGCTCTCGCTCGGCTTCGTGGTGGGCGGCTCCGTGCTGACGGAGATCGTCTTCTCCTATCCCGGCATCGGGTCGATGCTGCTCAAGGGCGTGGAGAACGAGGACTTCCCGCTCATGCAGGGCATCTTCCTCGTCATCTCGCTGGCCGTGCTCGTCGCCAACTTCCTGGCCGACCTGGCGTACGTGGTGCTCGACCCCCGGACCAGACAGGAGTCGGAATGAAGATCAAGCTCGGGGCCGGGATCCTCGTCCTCTTCGCGCTGGTGGCCGTCTTCGGGCCGCTGCTCATCGACGCCGATCCCGCCGCCACCAGCGAGGCCGGGCTGCAGGGTCCGTCGGCGGAGCACTGGCTCGGCACCACGCAGACCGGGCAGGACATCCTCGTCCAGATCGTGTACGGCGCCCGTGTCTCGCTCGGCGTCGGCGTGCTGTCGGCGCTCATCGCCACGGTGCTGGCGGTCGCGGTCGGCCTGGTCGGCGGCTACGTCGGCGGCGCCGTGGACGAGGCGCTGTCGGTGCTGACCAACATCTTCCTTGTGCTGCCCGCCCTCCCGCTGATCATCGTGCTGGCCGGCTATCTCCCCCAGCGCGGTGTGGCCTCGGTCGCCGTGGTGATCGCGGTGACCGGCTGGGCCTGGGGCGCGCGGGTGCTGCGCGCCCAGACCCTGTCGGTACGCCGGCGCGACTTCGTCCAGGCCGCCAGGGCGAGCGGCGAAGGGCCGCTGCGGATCGTCTTCTACGAGATCCTGCCGGTCCTGCTGCCCGTCATCGCCACCAGTTTCCTGGCCACCGTGGTCGCGGCGATCCTGGCCGAGGCCGGGCTGTCGTTCCTGGGCCTGGCCGACCTGTCCACGGTGAGCTGGGGCAGCATGCTGTACTTCGCGCAGAACGGGCAGGCGCTGCTCATCGGCGCCTGGTGGTGGTTCATCCCGCCCGGCCTGTGCATCGCGCTCATCGGCACCGGCCTGGCCCTGGTGAACTTCGGCATCGACGAGATCGCCAACCCGCGGCTGCGGACGATCAAGGCCCCCCGGAAGGCGCGCGCATGAACGTCCTGGAGATCCGCGACCTCGGCGTGGACTACCTGTCCGGCTCCGGAGCCGTGCACGCGGTCTCCGGCGTCTCGCTCGACCTGCGCCGCGGCGAGATCCTGGGCCTGGCGGGCGAGAGCGGGAGCGGCAAGTCCACGCTGGCGGGCGCGGTGGCCCGGCTGCTGCGCCCACCCGCCTCGATCACGTCGGGCTCGGTCGTCTACCGCCGCCAGGACGGCTCGGCCGTGGACGTGCTCGCCCTGGGCGGGAACGAGCTGCGCGCCTTCCGATGGAAGGAGCTGGCGGTCGTCTTCCAGAGCGCCATGAACTCCCTCAACCCGGTCCTCACCGTGGGCGCCCAGATCGACGACGTGCTGCGCATCCACGCGCCCCGCATGTCCCGCAACGAGCGCACCGAGCGGTCGGTGGAGCTCCTGCAGCGCGTCGGCATCAGCGCCGACCGCCGCCGCTCCTACCCGCACGAGCTGTCGGGGGGCATGCGCCAGCGTGCCGCCATCGCCATCGCGCTCGCCCTCAACCCCGAGATCATCATCATGGACGAGCCGACGACCGCGCTCGACGTGGTGGTGCAGCGCGACATCCTCGCGGAGATCAGGGCGCTGCGGGAGGAGTACGGCTTCGCGGTCGTCTTCATCACCCACGACCTGTCGCTGCTCATGGAGATCTCCGACCGGATCGCCATCATGTACGCGGGCCGCGTCGTGGAGACCGGTACGGCCAAGGCGCTGCACCGGGCGCCGCGGCATCCGTACACGCTGGGGCTGCTGCGTTCGTTCCCCCGCCTGCGCGGGCCGCGCGAGGAGCTGCTCGGCATCCCTGGGACCCCGCCCGACCTGCGCTCGCCGCCACCGGGCTGCGCCTTCCACCCCAGGTGCCCGATGGCGGTGGGGGAGTGCTCCGAGACCCTGCCCGTGCTGCGGGCCGAGGCAGACGGCGAGGTCGCGTGCCTGCTCCACGACGGCAGCCTCGGCGACGAGAGGGGAGTGTCATGAACACCCTGGAGGGGCGCGGCCTCACCAAGCACTTCACCGCCGCCCGCGGCCCCCGGGGCCGCTTCGGCAGGAGGCCGCCGGTGCGGGCGGTGGAGGACGTCTCGATCGCGCTGCGGGCCGGCTCGGTGACGGCGCTGGTCGGGGAGAGCGGCTGCGGCAAGAGCACGGTCGCCCGGCTGCTGGCCCAGGTCTATCCGGCCACGTCCGGCGAGGTGCTGCTGCGCGGCGAGCCGGTACGCGCCCACCGCGGCGCCGCCTTCAAGGAGTACCGGCGCCAGGTCCAGCTCATCTTCCAGGACCCGTTCGCCTCCCTGAACCCCTTCCACCGGGTCCGCTACCACCTGGCCAGGCCCCTGCGCCTGCACGGGCACGCACGCTCCGACGCCGAGGAGCGCGAGCAGGTCGCCGAGCTGCTCGAACGCGTCAGCCTCACCCCGGTCGAGCAGTTCATGGACAAGATGCCGCACGAGCTGTCCGGCGGCCAGCGGCAGCGGGTGGCGATCGCGCGGGCGCTGGCGGTGCGGCCCGTCGCGCTGATCGCCGACGAGCCCGTGTCGATGCTGGACGTCTCCATCAGGCTCGGCGTGCTGCGGCTGCTGGAAGGGCTGACGCGGGAGAACGGGCTGGCGCTGCTCTACATCACGCACGACATCGCCGGCGCCCGCTACTTCGCCGAGGACATCACGGTCATGTATGCGGGGCGGCTGATCGAGAGCGGGCCGAGCGAGGAGCTCACGCGGTCGCCGCGGCACCCGTACACGCGGCTGCTGCTGGAGTCGGCGCCGGATCCCGACCGGGTGGCGCCCCCCGTGCGGGAACGGCACGGCGAGCCGCCCAGCCTGATCACCCCACCGGGCGGCTGCCGATTCCATCCGCGCTGCCCGGTGGCGTTGCCGGTGTGCTCGACCGAGGTGCCAGGACGTACGGAGCTGGGCGAGGGACACTGGACGCACTGCTGGCAGGCCGACGCGGCGCTCACCCGGTAGCCGGTGGAGCGAGGCCCCTCTGACGTCGCCGCGGTCTCCGGTAAAGGGTTCAACGACCAAGAAGAACCAGCACCCCGGAGACCTCGTGGCCACCTCAGCGGTGACGCGGCGGTTCGACCTCACCGATGCGCAGTGGACGCGGCTGGAACCACTGCTGCCGGTTCCCAAAAGGCCAGGTCGGCCGTCGCAATGGAGCAAACGTCAGCTGATTGACGGGATCCGCTGGCGGGTACGGGTGGGCGCGCCGTGGCGGGACGTACCAGAGTGTTACGGCTCCTGGCAGGCGGTCTACAGCCTGTTCCGCCGCTGGCGGCGTGCCGGCCTGTGGCAGCAGATCCTCACTCACCTGCAGGCCCCGGGTTCGGTGGAGACTTGATCTCTTGAGAGGATCGAGTCCATGCCAGGTAAGTCCCCCTATCCCGCCGAGCTGCGCCGCCGAGCGGTGCGGATCGTCACCGAGGTGCGGCCGGATTACCCGACCGAGTGGGCCACGATCAACGCGGTGGCGACCAAGCTCGGCATCGGCACCGCGGAGACACTGCGCACCTGGGTCCGCCAGGCCCAGATCGACGAGGGCAGCCGGCCCGGCCGCACCACGGACGAGTCGGCCGAGCTGAAGCGGCTGCGCCGGGAGAACGCCGAACTCCGGCGGGCGAACGAGATCCTGAAGGCCGCCACAAGTCTTCTTTCATCGCGTCCGACATTCCCGGCCGACCCATCCGAGCCACGATCCACCCATCCACTAGCAGTGTTGCGTTGATCGTTTGAATCTAAGCTCCCCTGCCTTCCAGGTCAGCGCGCCGGGGACGGCTGGAGCGATCTGCCAGGCCGGCCGAGCCGTATCCGCGATAGCGGCTGGCCCCAGCGAGCCGCGGTGGTGCCAAGGCTGCGGAGCTGACCGCTGCGGGAATGCCCGCCAGCGCGATCACCGTGCGGATGCGCGCCCGCGCCCGCTGTCGCGACCGCCGAGTCCGAGGCCTGGTCGATCGGAGGCTCCTCAGGCCCATGCAGCTCTGTTCGTGGTGGCCCCTGCCATGACGGCTACCTTCTCCACACCACGGCTCACCGCCCCGGACGGAGCGCGGCGGTGGCGGCGCAGGTTCTGCTCGGCGCCCACGACCGTAGTCTCACCACCCAGACCAACCAAGCGCAGATCGCCGCGCTTGCCGTCGTCTCGTCGATCGTGGTCAGACGTCGCGGGAGTTGTAACCCTGGAGGTGGGAGCCGCTCCCGAAAGACGGATTGGTGATCGGCTCGAGATTCCAGGCGACGATGCGGTGTGGTCGGATGCGCAGGGTCTCGTGGTCGAAGGCCGGGTGGAGCGGTGGGTCCAGGAAGACGATCTCGGCGTGACCACGCAGTTCGATGCCGCGGCCGGTCTGGCCGAGGGCATTGGGCGTCGGTGACTGGTCGTCAATGACGAGGGAGACCCGGGGGTCGGCTAGGACGTTCTTATATTTGCGGCTCTTGCTCAGCTCCGGGCCGCCGATCTGGATGGTCTCGGTTGAGGGGTCGAACCAGATCACGACCGGCTGAGAGTGGGGAGACCCGTCGGGGCCGAGGGTGGCCAGGCGGCCGAGTTCCTGCTCCGACAGGTATGCGTGCTCTGAGTCAGTGAAAATCATGGCAGCAGTCTGCGACCTCAACCGTGCTTAAGGTCAAGCGATCCGACCGAGCACACACGCGGGTTCGACCGCATTGCGGAACTCAGGGTTCAGGTTGCCTTCCAGACCCGCGGGGCATAGAGCCCGCGAGCCGGCGGAGCGGTTCGGCCAGGTGCTGGGCCAACCGCCGTAGCTCGTCCGCGTGCCGGGAGCGAGCCAGCAGAGTGGGGTGTTGCTGCCGTCCTCGGGCTCGTGGGGCAGCGCGGAGCGCCGTAGCTGGTGCGGTGTCCAGCCGCCCCGCTGCAGGAGTCCGGCGGCGCCGGTGATGCTGGGGTGGGCCAGCGGCCGGGTGAGGGTCTCGAACAGTTCCGCGGCGCGTCGGTAGGACAGCCGCGCCCGGCCTCTTCCTGATCGGTGTCGAAGGCCCCGTGCAACCGCTTGTCATCACTCTGATCGTTCAGTGTGCGTCGTCGTTGACGCTGTGTCTGGTGCTGACCATTGCGGGTCTGCGTGTCCTGCCCCGTCCGGCTGTTCCACTTCGAGATGGCAGCCAGCCTCCCCGAAGCCGTGTTGCTGGGAAACGATCACACCGATCCTGGGAGGTGATCTCCTCACCCCCTCTTGCACCCCAGGCCGGCCCTATTCGTGAACACCCCATCCTGACCATCAACGTCGAGGCACCGGCAGCGCTCTCCTCGACCAGGCCCGTGCCCGGGCCCGCACGCTCGGCGCACGCACGCTCGACGCCTGGACGAGGGATGATTCGGGAACATTGCGCTGATATCGAGCCAACGGCTTCACCGAGGGGAGCACTACCTCCACGTCTACGCGAACTACTACACCGATCCCGGTGAGCCGGACCGGGCTATTGGTGCGCGCCGGCCAGGGCTACGGCCCATGGCGATCTTCCTGCATGCCAGCTTGGAGGACGAGCATGCGATACGCGCGCAGTTCGCCCGAGTTCACGTCTGTCGGCGCTTCGTCTCAATGCTCTGAAGCACACCCCGACGTCGTCGGCGTCATGGACTGGACGACCTGCCGGCCGAGTACTCACATACGGCTTGAACCGCACGGATGGAGCTTTCGGCAGACGCAGGCTGAGCACAGCCAGCTGATGCCGCAACACAAGAATCTCCGCGTCCTTGCACGGCCGCGATCGGCAAGCAGCGCGATCCAGCCGAAGACCCGTACGACGATCAAGTACAGCAGCCATAGAGCCCTCCTACGGTCCTGGCGGAACTGAGCCGCTGAGCGCGGCAAATCCCCGATCAAACCCTGTGACCCAGTTCTCGGCACCCACGCCCTTCTGGATTTACACCGGCCAAGTCAAGGAACGACCAGCCGCTCAGCCACGGCTGCTCCATCGGTCAGGTGCAGAACCTCACCGACGTGCTCGGCGTGAGGAGCGGCGGCTACGTCTGCTCCTGACCGCGCCCCGGACCTGTCACGGCGGAGCCGCTTCCCGCGGTAAGCCGATCGCGCACTGTGGCCGCCCGGCTCGCCGCGGCCCGGAACACCTCCTCGCGTCCTAGGAGTTCGAGGACCGCGGCGAGGATGTCCAGCACGGTCGCGAGGGCCTCGTCGGGCGTGGCGGGTTCGCCGTGGGCCAGCCGTTGCAGGATCTCGGCGGCCCATCGCGCCGGTGCCAGCGCCTGGGCCGGGCTGAACCACCGCAGGTTGGTCGCCAGGCGGTGCAGGGTCGCGGCGAGCGTGCGGTCGTTCGCGTGGTGGCCGTCCCGTACGAGGTGGTGGTAGATGCGGGCGGCCTCGTCGGCCGCGGCGGCGGCCTCCGGCCTTGTGCGCCTGGCGTTGCAGCGCATACGCGAGGTAGGCGAGATGCTCGGGCGAGCCGCCGCGCGCCAGCCGACGACGAACCTCGATGGCCTCCTCGCCGGCGGCCAGGGACTGCCACGGCCGGCCCATGATCCACAGCGCTTCGCGATCGTCTTCAGCGTGACGGCCAGGCCGTGGTCACGCTCGTGCGCGTCACCGCGGGAGCGCCGGCGGTAGGCCGCCGCGATCTGCTCCAGCAGGGCGACGTTCTCCTCCCGCGCCTGGTTTTCGTAGGCGCCCACGGGGTGCTCATCCGAGGTCTGGCCCAGCACGTTGAAGGATATCGTGGTCAGCGCGCCATAAAGGCAGTACTCCAGCTGGTCGCTGCTGTCCCGCCGGTGGAATTCGGCGGCGAACTCGCCCATCATGTCGAGGGCTTCGTCCCACCTGCCCAGCATCCCCAAGATGCTGCCGCTAGCCATCAACTGGTCGATCCAGTCGTCGTTCTCGATGCGTCTGAGGAGGTCGGCGTGAACGCGCTACCCGGCCAGGACGAGATCCCATCGTTCCAGCCGACGCAGAAAGAGATCGAGCATGTAGAGGGTTTGGGACACCGCGGTCGCGTGGGTGACGGGGGCGTCCCGCGCCTCCTGGTGCAACACCGCCAAGGCTGTCTCCAAGCCGGTCTCCAGGTCCTTCCCGGTGCCTTGGAGCCAGATCAGGCCGAGAACCATCACGGCAGTGCCCTGTAAGGCGGCGCAGCCGTCGGGGTCCTTGAGCCGGTCCAGCCGGTGACGGATCCGTACGGCCTCCTGGAACGCGGCGCGCGCCGGTTCGGCGCGGCCCAGCCGCATCAGCACCCCGGACTGAATGGTCAGCGTGCTGTGCAGGTTCTCCTCATGGACGGACTTGGCCGGTTGCTCCCGGACGAGCCTGCGCAGCATCTCCACGGACTCGCGGGCCAGGGTTTCGGCCTGCTCCGGTTCCGAGGTCACCAGGTTCCCCGCCGCCCCCCCCAAGGCGATCGCGACGTGGTCGAGCGACTCCTCGTCGAGGCCGTCCCTCTCGCGCGCCAGCCGGCCCATGATCTCGACGCCCTCGCGTGCGAGGGCCAGTGACTCCTGCCCCGCTCCGAGGTGCGGCCCACACAGAGCGGCCACGAAGATCGCGACGGCTAGATGCCACTGGTGTTGCGCGGGATCGTCGTCGGCGAGGCGGCGGTAGATCTCGATCGCCTCCCGGAACATCGCCAGCACCTCGTCCGGCTGGGCCAGGTCGGGTCGCAACGCGTCGCCGCCGACTATCAGCGTCTCCGTCGCCGGCCAGCCGTCCGCGTGGACAATGCTCCCGAAGGTGGGGGTCAGACCAAGTAAGCCGGAAAGGGCTAATAGGGCTGCTCAGAGTCCGCGCTGGAGCCTGATACGTGATCGGTTGTGCTGCTCGACCGGCGGCAGGGGCTCCTGGGCGGTGTCCTGTGAGGTGGGCTCCGGCGTCGGTTCCGGGCGGATGCCGAACGGGCCTGGCTGTCCCGGCAGCGCGGCGCCGAGTTGGGCGGCGCCGCTTTTGGCCCGGTAGGGGGTGCGGATCACCGGGTGCCTGCTTGCAGTTCGGCCGGGCGGCGGGCGGCGCGCAGCTCGCGCAGGTTGGGGATGTGGTTGTAGAGGGTTCCCGGGCTCACGCCGAGGAGTTTGGCGATCGAGGTCACCGAGTGTTCGGGGTTGGGCAGCATGTCGCGGGCGGCGCGCAGCAGGTCGGGGGTGACCACGGTGGGGCGGCCGCCGACCCGGCCGCGTGCCTTGGCCGCGGCCAGGCCCTCGCGGGTGCCGGCGACGATGAGTTCGCGGATGAATTCGGCCAGGGCGGCGAAGACGTGGAAGACCAGTCGCCCGCCCGGGGTGGTGGTGTCGAGGCTCTCGTGCAGCGAGGTGAAGTCGATCTCGCGGCGGCGTAGTTCGCCGACCATGGCGATCAGGTCGGCCAGGGAGCGGCCGTAGCGGTCCAAGGAGGGCACCACCAGGGTGTCGCCGGCGGCCAGGAAGGCATGGCAGGCATCCAGCTCGGGCCGCTCAGCACTCTTGCCGGACTTTTTGTCGGCGAAGACGCGGCGGCATCCGGCGGCGGCCAGGGCATCCAGCTGGCGTTCGAGCTTCTGCCCTTCGGTGGAGACGCGGGCGTAACCGATGCGGATCTCGCTGGGCCGGGCGGGGAAGGCGGCGAGCGGATCATCGGGGAGCCCCAAGACGGTGGTCACGCCGTGGATTCTCTCAATAAACGGTGTTGTGGGGTTGTTGAACCACCGGGGTTTTTGAAGGGGTTTTTGAAGGGCTGACGGGCCGTTCGGCTACCCCATCCGCTGTCGATTCTCGTAGTCGTGTTCACTGACGTCCTGGGGTTATAGGGCTGATTGCAGAGGACTTCGGAAACTCCTGATTTCTGTACTCCTCTTCACTACTGTCGGTTCTTGCCTGTACTCGTGTTCACTACGGTGAAGTCGGCATGGTCGACGACGTGGCGGATGTGGCGGAGCTGGGTGTGCTGACGGCTTCGGCGGCGGAATGGTCGGTGGCTGTCCGCCGGGCGGAGGTGATCGGCCGGCTGGCGCAGGAGCCGCGCGTTCGCATCGCGGAAGCGGATGAGGCGGCGACACAGCTGGGCATCTCTCGCCGCCAGGTCTATGAATTGCTGAAGCGGTGGCGGGCGGGTTCGCAGGTTGCGTCTGATCTGCTTCCGCGCCGCTCGACTGGTGGCCGGGGGCGTGGTCGGCTGCCGGAGGAGGTCGAGGCGCTGCTGCTGGAGGTGATCCGGTCGCGGTATCTGACCAGACAGCGTCGGACGGTGAGCGCGGTCTACGAGGAGGTCGTCCGGCAGTGCCGGACCCGGGGGTTGGCGGTGCCGTCGCGGGGGACGTTGGAGCGGCGGATCGGCCGGCTGGATCCGGTGGCCTCGGTCACGGCCCGGCAGGGCGCGGACGCCGCTCGGGCGTTGCGGTCGGCAGGTGGAGAGCCGCCGGTGGTCGAGGGGCTGCTGGAGCAGGTGCAGATTGACCACACGGTGGTGGATCTGGAGATCGTGGATGAGCGGTATCGGCGGCCGATCGGCCGGCCGTACGTGACGGTGGCGATCGATGTGGCCAGCCACTGCGTGGTAGGTCTGGTGGTCATCCTGGAGCCGCCGTCGGCGTTGTCGGTGGGATTGTGCCTGGCGCATATGGCGACCGACAAGCGGCCGTGGCTGGAGCGGCTCGGGGTCGAGGCGGCCTGGCCGATGAGCGGCAAGCCGCGCGAGATCTTCACCGACAACGCCCCGGAGTTCACGAGCGAGGCGTTACAGCGGGGCTGTGACCAGGACGGCATCAAGCAGAGCTACCGGCCGCCGGGGCAGCCGCACTTCGGCGGGATCATCGAGCGGCTCATCGGCACGATGATGGAGATGGTGCACGAGCTGCCGGGCACCACGTTCTCCAACCCCGCCGAGCGCGGCGGGTATGACAGCCAGGCCAGCGCGGTGCTGACGCTGGCGGAGCTGAACAAGTGGCTGGCGCTGGCGGTCGCGGTCTACCACGGCCAGGTGCACGGCACGCTGAAGCAGACGCCGGCCGGGCGGTGGGAGCAGGGCGTCGCCGAGGGCGGCCGTCCCGCGACGGTGTCGAGCGAGACGGCGTTCCTGGTCGACTTCTTGCCGGCGGAGCGGCGGACGCTGACCCGCACGGGTTTCACGCTCGATCACGTTCAGTACTACTGCGACGCCCTCAAGCCGTGGATCGCCCGGCGCAGGCAGTTGGAGAAGATCGTGCTGCGGCGCGACCCGCGCGACATCTCCCGCGTCTGGGCGCTCGATCCGGACGGGGACTCCTATCTGCCGGTGCCGTATCGGACGATGTCCCGGCCGCCGATCAGTCTGTGGGAACAGCGCGCGGCAGTCGCTCGGCTTCGGGAACTGGGTCGCGATCAGGTGAATGAGACGGCGCTGTTCGCGATGGTTGAGCAGATGCGGCAGATCACCGAGGACGCGGCGGCCAGGACCCGCCGGGCCCGCCGGGAGGTTGAGCGCCGCTCTGCCACTCCCGTCACGCGACGGACTCCACAGGATCCTGCGCCATTACCGCCGGCCGCGGCGCAGGATCCTGCGGAGGGGGAGCCGGTGCGCCCGTTCGAGGTGATCGAGCAGTGGTGAGCAGCACGCCGGATGTCGAACTGGAGATAGGGCCGGCAGAGGAGCTGTCTCATCTGCATGAGACTGCCCGGCCGGTGGCACGGCTGCCCGCCGCCGAGCGGCTGGCCCGGGTACGGGCGGATCGGTGGATCGGCTACACCCGCGCCACGCAGGCGCTGAACCGGCTGCAGAAGCTGCTGACCTGGCCGGCGAAGCAGCGGATGCCGAACCTGCTGGTGATCGGGCCGACCAACAACGGCAAGTCGAAGATCGTGGAGAAGTTCCGGCGCTCTCACCCGCCGATCTTCCATCCGGACCGGGAGGAGTTCCCGGTGCTGACGGTGCAAATGCCGTCCGACCCGCAGGTGGCCCGCTTCTACACCGCGCTGCTGAGCGCGCTCGGCGCGCCGCTACGGCCCCGCCAGCGGCTGGCCGAGCTGGAGCAACTCGCCCTGCGACTGCTGCGGCAGGCCGCCGTACGGATGCTGGTGATCGACGAACTCCACAACGTCCTGGCCGGGCGCGGCGATGCCCGCCGCGAGTTCCTCAACCTGCTGCGCTTCCTCGGCAACGAGCTGAAGATCCCACTGGTCGGCGTCGGCACCCGGGACGCCTACCTGGCGATCCGCTCCGACGACCAACTGGAGAACCGCTTCGCCCCGTTCACGTTGCCGCGCTGGCAGCCCGACCGGGAGGCGAGCACCCTGCTGGCCAGCTTCGCCGCAGCCTTCCCGCTGCGCCGCCCCTCCCACCTGGCCACCCCGGAGATGACCGAATACCTGCTGACCCGCAGCGAAGGCACCATCGGGGAACTGGCCGCGCTGCTCACCGACGCCGCCATCGCGGCGATCGAGTCCGGCGAGGAAGCCATCAACCAGCGCACCCTGCTCATGGCGACCTACGAGGGGCCGACCGAGCGGCGCCGCCTGTTCGAACGCGAACTCACATGAGACCAGGCGAGCGCGTCCGCCGCTGGCCGGTGCACCCGCCACCCCATCCGGGCGAGGCACTGACCTCATGGCTCGGCCGCCTGGCGAGCATCTACCACCTATCGCCACGCCAACTGCTGCAGCACAACCTCGGCCCGGCCTCCACCCTGCTGGATGACCCGCCGCCGATGATCTGGACTGGGATCCTCCGGTGGCGATCCTGCACGCGCTCGCCGAGCGGACCGGCACGCCGGTCAGCCGACTACGCCGGATGACGATCGGCGGGTGGGTGCCCTGGCTGGCCGACACCCTCGACCCGGACCACGGCGAGGAAACCTTCCATACTTACGTCCGACAGGACTCCGTCCTGCTGTGGCCGGGCGAGGCCGGCAGCAACGTCGTTCAGCGATGGCGCCCCTGGTTCCCCCTGCCCCCTCACACCCCTCGGGCCGTACGACGAGTCTGCCCTGTCTGCGCCGCCGAGCCCGGCCGCGGGATTCCGTTGACCGCCAGGATCCCGCTCATGCTCAGCTGTCCCACGCACGGGCGCCGCCTCGAAACCGAGCAGGCGTTCTGGCTCGCCGAGGCGCTGGGCGAGCCTGCGCCGGACCGTGCGGCGCCCGAGCACATCTTGGTCATGGACCGGCTCACCTTCCAGGGTCTGACTTCCGGCACGGTCAGCCTGCCCCGCCGATCCGTGCACGTCGGCGTCTGGCTCCGGTTGCTGCGTACTCTGCTGGACGAGGTCAGCCTGTCCACCTCACAAGTCCGCCAACACTCGGCCGCCGCCCTTGAACAGATCTGGGTCACCGCCGGCTGGCCGCCTCGGGCCGGAATCACGGTATGGCGCCCGTACGAGACCTTCGACACCATGCGTCAGGAAGCGCTGCTGGAAGCCGCCGCGACCGCGCTGGACCTCATCCGGACCGGGAAGATCGCCGCGCGCGGCAGCCTCGGGCCGCTGCTGACCGTCCAGCCGCACCAGCCCGTCTACGAGGGCGACCGGCCCGGCACGGCGGAGCAGGTGCGCACGGCAGGGCGAGAGGCCATGCATCAGTCGTGGGCCGAAGCCCAGCAGGAGGTGGAGGAATGGTTCGACACCGCGCGCAGCGACGCGGCCGCCGCGCGCCAGATCTTCGGCATCCTCACCTGTTTCTCCCGGACGCGGGAGGCCTACGACCGGAAAGGCGACTTCATGATCGGCCAGGGCATCCCCGCCTCGTTCCTTCCCGATCCCGAGCCGGGCCGTTTCGCCTCCCCCGGAGGTGTCCGTTAGAGGATCCTCAACCGGACACCCCGCCCCGCGGCCGTGGAGATCACGCAAGCGCAGCTCGGCAAGCCGCTCCCGCGTCTCATATAGGTAGTCCGCGAAGCTGTCCGGTGAAGGGGGACTAAACGGTACGGTTGGTGGGTGGGAGAACGCATCGGCTACGCCAGATGCTCGACCGCCCTGCAAGACCTCACCGCCCAGCGCGAAATCCTCGCTTCTCTCGGCGTCGCCGACGACCGCATCTATCTCGACAAGGGACTGACCGGCACCAACCGGGAACGGCCCGGCCTCGACCAGGCCCTCGCGGCCGTCCACTCCGGCGACACCCTCGTCGTCCCCAAGCTCGACCGGCTCGCCCGCTCCGCCCCCGACGCCCGCGACATCGGAGACTCCCTGGTCGCCCGCGGCGTGAAACTGTCCATCGGCGGGACGCTGTACGACCCGGCCGACCCGATGGGAAAGATGTTCTTCAACATCCTGGCCACCTTCGCCGAGTTCGAAGTCGACCTGCTGCGCATACGCACACGCGAAGGCATGGCCATCGCCCGCGCCAAGGGCAGGCTTCCGCGGGAAGCAGCCCAAGTTGTCCCCTCGCCAGCAAGCCGAGCTCGTGCGCATGCACGGCACTGGCGAGTACACCATCGCTGAGCTGATGGAGGTCTTCTCCGTCGGCCGCGCCACGGTCTACCGCGTCCTCGAACGCGCGGCCAAGAGTCCCTGAAGATCCTCGGCTTCCGCTGACCCGGTCCACCCACATCCCCCATCCTGGATGAGTGTCTCCGTCTCGAGCTCTCACCTGCCTTGCCCTGCCTCTGTTAGTGCTGATCTCGTCGTGCACCCAAGAGGTGAACCGAGCCCGGCCCACACCCACACCAACCCCTCAGGTGCCAACGCACGAGGTAGAGGCCGAGCACGAAGAGACAGATCCGCCGTCTTATGTGGAGGTCTGTGTCGACCGGAGGACCACGGTCCGGGTGTCGTACCGCTCCTGTGACGACGCTCTCCCCGGGTTCGCGCTGCGCTACTTCCCCATGGGCGCCCTGAGCGTCCACATCCCCGCGGCGGGTGAGAAGACCGAGGACGCCTTGACGAAGATGCCTGACGACTACTACTACCGCTATCGAGCACCCGAGAAGGGCGGCCAGGGCCGCTATGAGATGACCGAGGTCGACTACGACCCCCGGGTCGAGATCTGTGTCCGCAAGGCGACCCGGATCCGCGTCCCGGACTCCCGGTGCACCGATAAGGATCCTGGTCACGCTTGGTATTACCTCCGACTCAGCAGCCACGTCCCCGCGGTCGGCAGGCGCGCCGCGGGCGGCTCCTTCATGGTCCCGAACGGCGACTCCTATCGGGCTCGGCGGAACGGCGGTGACGGCGTGGACGCCGCCATCAGCTACAAGGGCCCCCGAGGATAACCCCCACGCACCCGGCACTGTAAGCGGTCCGCCAAGCCGTACTCCGCGGCGAAGGCCACCAGCCGCGCACCTTCTCGATGTGGATGGCCACCACAAGCTCGCCCGCGACCAGCGCCAGGCGGCAAGGTTTCGATGTTGCCGGCCGCGTATCGGGAGCTGCTGGCCGATGCCGATGGCGCGATGCGGGCGGGCAAGATCTCGGCGGCGTTGGGGCCCGATGACCGTCCACCGTCACCCCGGCGGAAGGATCGACCACCAGAAACGTGACTGTTCCACCAGCATCAGATAGCGGTCAGGCACTTTGTGCAGGCGAGTGCGGACATCCGTGCAGCCGACTTCGGAAATCGACATCCGCTAATCGTCAATAAACGATGGTTTTTTGACGATTGTGATGGCCTGTAGACCCCCACGGAGATCCGATTTGAGTTACTTGCGGGTTGCTTTGCCTCTCGCTACAGCTCCGGGAATACAGGCCGTTATCGGACGCTTACCACCCGACCAGTACTCCCGAGCCCGGCCCGTTCGCAGTACCGGGGCTTCACTGGCCTCAGTCCTTGGCCCGCCGCATGGGGAGAAGAAGGGCGGGGATCAGCGCGAGGGCGGTGGCGCCGAGGACCCACCAGAAGGTGTCCGCGAAGGCGGCACCCAGCGCGCCGGGGTGATGGGCTGTGCGGTTTTGCAGGATCGCTGCCAGCACGGTTGCGCCGACTGAGGCGCCGATCGTCTGGATCGTGGTGATGGCGCTGGTCGCGCCCGGAATTGCGGTGGGTGGCAGACCTTGGTAGGCGGCGGCCGAGACCGGGACGGCGACGGCGGCGATCCCGATGCCCCAGACCAGCAGCGAGGCGGCCAGGACCAGGTCGGGGGTGTGCGCCGTGACCTGCGTGTAGGCGAGGGCGCCGAGCGTGGTTACGGCGATCCCGGTCAGCACGACGGGACGGGCGCCGATGCGGTCGGTCAACTTGCCGACGTAGGGCAGGGCGAGCATCGTGCCCAGACTCTGGGGGACCAGGAGCATGCCGGCGGTGAGCGCGTTGTGGCCGCGGACCTGCTGGTAGTACAGGGGTATCAGGATCAGCGCTCCGAAGATCGACAGCCGGGACATGAAGTTGAGCACCGAGGCGGCGGCCAACGCCCGGTGGGTGAACAGGCGCAGGTCGATCAGCGGGGCGTCGGAGGCGCGCAGCGCGTAACAGACGAACGCGACCAGCAGGGCCGTGCCGATGGCCAGCGGGGGCAGCCCGCCACCGGGGGTGCCGGTCCGAGACAGGCCGTAGACGATCAGTGCGAGGGCAGGGGACAACAGTGCTAGGCCGGGCAGGTCCAGATGCTGGGCTTCTCGCCGGCCGTCGTCGGAGAGGCCGCGGTAGGACAGCAGCAGCGCGAGAAGACAGATGGGAACGTTGATGTAGAAGATCCAGCGCCAGTTAACGCTGTCGACGATCAGGCCGCCGAGCAGCGGCCCGACGAGGGGCGCGAACTGCGCGGGCACGGCCGCGATCGCCATCACCCGCCCGCGGCGCTCAGGGCCGGCGGCCTGGATGAGGATCATCATGCTCAGCGGCACGATCATGCCGCCGCCGACGCCTTGCGCGGCCCGGAACGCGATCAGGCTGCCTACCGACCAGGCGGCCCCGCACAGCACCGAACCGGCAAGGAAGACGGTGAGGGCGAACAGCCACATGGTCCGGGTGCCGAACCGCTCGGCCAGCCGGCCGGTCAGGGGGATGACCATCGCGATCGACAGCAGATACGCGGTGTTGACCCACTGAATCGTGGCGATGGGGGCATGGAAGGCGCGGGTCAGGTCGGTCAGCGCGACGGTGACCATTGTCATGTCCAGCATGGCGGTGATGGTGCCGGTGACGACAACGGCACTGAGCTTCAGCACGGCGCTGTCCAGACGCGTGGCAGTTGAGGTGTCGCCCATAGCCACACTATACTGTGCAGTGTAGTTCGCTGGCTACACTGCACGGTATAGTGAATGCTTGTGAAGGAGCCAGCCATGTCAAACAGCCCGCCCCCACTCCGACAAGGGTCACCGGCCAAACGCGCCGCGATCGTGCGCGCGGCACTTGAGGTGTTCGTACGGGAGGGGTACACGCGTGCGAGCGTCGACGCCATCGCCGCCAGTGCGGGCGTCTCCAAGCGCACCATCTACGACTACTACGGCGACAAGGAACAACTGTTCCTGTCAACCTTGGAGGAGACCAAAAGCGCGCAAACGGAGGAGTTCCAGAAGCTGCTGGAACGCACTCTCGGTCAGATCGATGACGTAGAGGCCGCCCTGACCGTCTTTGGCCGTGAGTTCGCCACCGAAATCGCGCGATCGGCGGAACGGGCAGCCGTAATGCGCCTGATGATCGCGGAGGCGACACACTTCCCCGCCCTGCTGGAGCCGACCTCTGCGAACCGTTCCGTCCAGCACGCTCTCGCTGACCGGCTGGCCGAGTTGTCCGAGCAAGGGCTGCTCGACATCCCGGACCCGATGGAAGCCGCCGAGTTCCTCGGGCTGCTGGTCACCGGCCGGGTGAACCACCGCTCCTGGTACGGAGCCGTGCACCTCACCGACGCCGAGATCAGCCACCTGGTCGCGGGCGGCATACGGATCTTTCTGCGCGCGTACCGACCCAACATTCCCGCTCACCAAGCCCAGCCATGACATCCGACGCGGCAAACTATTGGCCAACAGACCATCAGGAAGGTAACAGCACGAAGAAGGTGCTCCGTTACTGAAGGCTTTGCGGCTCGCCATAGCTGACGGAGGCGCAGCACGTGATCAAACCAGGGCTGTGAGCACGACCTGGCCGATCTCGGGTTCAGGCGGCCAGGCCGACCGTGGTGAAGTCGATCTCGGTGAGCTCGGGGTTGAACGCCGCGGGCCGCACACCGATCTCGTCGGTGGCATAGGCGCCGAATCGGCTGATGTGAGCGCGCAGGTAGGGCGACAGCGCGCCGAGCTCTTCGGCGGTGATGGGCCAGCCTTCGGCGATTAGGCCGCGCACCACGTCCATCAGGTCTAAGAGCCTGCTGACAAAGGCTTAAGTGCTGGCGGGCATGGGCCCGTAGAGAGCTGGTCCGATCTTGTTGATGTAGCCCTGGTGGGACCACTG
>NZ_JBIUBJ010000031.1:0-78211 GCF_044547985.1 Nonomuraea sp. NPDC052265 | reverse complement strand
CAAGGTGACGCGCTCCGCGCTGCAGAACGCCGCTTCCATCGCGGCGCTCTTCCTCACCACCGAGGCCGTCATCGCGGAGAAGCCCGAGAAGTCCCTCGCCGCTCACGGCATGCCGGGCAGCGACATGGACTTCTGACCTCTCCGACCACCCGCGGGGCGCGGAGGTCCGGCCTCCGCACGCCCGTCGAAGAACCTGACATGCGCACCACCACCACCCTTCGATCTTGAGGACGGCGACGTGACCCTCCCGACCACCACCCTCGGGCGCACCGGCCTGCGCGTGAGCCGCCTCGGCTACGGAGCCATGGAACTGCGCGGCCCTGGTGCCTGGGGCCCGCCGGTGACCGACGACGCCGCCCGTACCGTGCTGAACGAGGCCCTCGACTCCGGGGTCAACCTCATCGACACCTCCCCCGACTACGGCGACGCCGAGGAGCACATCGGCCGCTGGGTCTCGCACCGCCGCGACGAGTTCGTCCTGGCGAGCAAGTGCGGCTGCCCGCTCGCGGACGGCGACCCGGCACACGTCTACACGAAGGCGAATGTCCGTGCGGGGGTCGAGAGGAGCCTGCGCCGGATGCGCACCGACCATCTCGACATCCTGATGGTGCACCTCAGTCCGAGTGTCGCCGTGATGGAGGCCGAGGACACCGTCGCCGAGATGCGGGCTCTCCAGGACGAGGGCCTGATCCGCTTCACCGGCATGTCGGGGGAGTTGCCCCACCTTCCCGACCACATCGCGATGGGGGTGTTCGACGTGTTCCTGCTGCCGTACTCGGCGCTCGACCGCTCCCACGAGCGGCTCGTCGAGGCCGCCGCCGCGACCGGGGCGGGGACGGTGGCCCGCGGTTCGGTGGCCCGCTCGCTCACGCCGCCGCCCGAGGCAGTGCCCGAACCGGTACGCCGACCGCTGGCCCAGCGCCACGCACGGCTCGCCGCCGCCCACCTGGACGAACTGGCGGACGGCGCGCCGGTGACCGAACTCCTGCTCCGGTTCATCCTCGGCCACCCGGAGGTGCACTCAGTGATCGTCGGCTCGGGCCGCTCGCAACACCTGCGAGCCAATATCGCTGCCGCCCGCAAAGGCCCCCTCCCTGCGGACGTGCACACCGCTGTACTCGACCGCCTCGGCGGGGTGTAGGGGGAGGGGGCGGTAGGTGATCGCCTCGGCCTGGTGTGGCGTGCGGGTGTCGTACCTGACCGCCTCGGCCTCGTATGGGGAACGGCTGGCCGATGTGACCGCTTTTGTGTGATGCGGGAGTGGGGGGCTCGGTGACCGGCTGGTTTGGCCTGAGGGGGCGAGGGCCTGAGGCGATCGTCTGGCGTGGGTCAGGGCGGGCCGGGGCCGGTGCAGGCAAGTCGTGACCATCGGGACGGCAGCGGCGATACCCAGCTCTTGGGTGCCATGAGGGGGAGTCGCCGGCGTTCCCCGTGGCCGAGGCCGACGAAGGGCTAGTGTGCTTCGTCCCCCGGCCCCCGGCCCCTGGCCTCCGGCCCCGGCCCCGGCCCCGGCCCCGGCCTCCGGCCCCCGGCCCCCGGCCCTGGACCTAACCCTGGACCTGGGTCTGGCCACGGCCACGCCCGGCGACCCGCGCCGCCGCCAGCTGGACGCGTGACGAGCCGGCTACATTCCTGCCGGCTCGTCCATCAGGCGTGCCCTGATCGGGGATGGCGAGGTCAGCCGCGCTTGGCGGATGGCCAGCCGTGACCCCAGCCGCCCTGGACCATGGTCTGGAACGCCCACCCGTCCTCGGCGCGCACCAGCAGGTCTGCGTAGTGCATGTGGTGCTCCTGGCCCTCGATCGTCATCGTCGCCTCGGTCTCCACGA
The DNA here is from genome assembly GCF_044547985.1 of Nonomuraea sp. NPDC052265. Taxonomy (NCBI): domain Bacteria; kingdom Bacillati; phylum Actinomycetota; class Actinomycetes; order Streptosporangiales; family Streptosporangiaceae; genus Nonomuraea; species Nonomuraea sp. NPDC052265. The sequence goes on along the minus strand of NZ_JBIUBJ010000031.1, from coordinate 76,382 downwards.
CCACCAGGTTCGGGGTGAGAAAACGCGGCGTGCGCGTCGAGCGCAGGTCGAGCCCGGCAGTGCCGCCACCCATGGACTCCTTCATGGCTTCGACGTACTCGGCCCGGGTCCATTGGCGGACGCTCGCGTAGCCGTCCGGCACGTCGGTGGCCACGTTCATCGGGAAGACCGCCAGGTCGGCCAACTGCTCGATCGCGCCCTGCTCGGCGAGCGCATCGTAGTCGGCGAACCATTCCTCAATGCTCTTCAGTTCCTCGGCGTTCGGCTGGTACATGCTGCTCCTCCTCGTGTCGTACGATGTACCGTACACCATACGGGATTAGGTCTGTGCCAGGACGACGTACCGCTCGATGCGCTGGAGCCGGCCCGTCGTCAGTCGGACACCGCGGTCGGAGTTCCACCACGACCAGCCCGTACGAGATCAGTGCGACCCTCGCCAGGCCGACCGCGACCAGCAGCAACGGGATTCTGTGATGATCGGCGGGAGGCGCCGGCCTGTCGCGGGTCCACGGCCGCTCGCCATGGACGTTCTTGAGCGACCAACTCGTCGGGTTCTCGATCACGCAATGAACCGGTCTTCTCCGACGACGGCTGCAACACGGGAAGGCCGCACTGCGCGAACGTCCTCGACCCGAAGCAGGGAGGGCGCACCATGCGAACGCCCTGGACCCGAAGCACGGGAGTCGAAGTCGCCGGCTCCGCCCCTTCTCCTTGCGAGGATCCGGACGCCGGAAGACCCGCTCGACCGGGTTGTTCGCCACCACCATCCCGAGGCGGTACAGGATCGCGCGGCGTGGCCGCTGAAGAGGAAGGACCACGGCACCCCATGCCGGTGACTATTCTGATCACCGTCGTTCGGGGCAGGAGGGCGGATGGTCATGACATCGGCGCAGCCTGGTTACATGGTCGGCGGACGTTACCGACTGATCGCCGTACTGGGGTCCGGCGGGTTCGGGCGGGTCTGGCGGGCCCATGACCAGGTCCTGGACGTCGATGTGGCGGTCAAGGAACTGCTGCTGCTGCCCGGGATGCCGGAGGCGGAGCAGGACAAGCGGCTGGAGCGCACCGCACGTGAAGCCCGCAACGCCGTCCGCCTGCGGGCGCACGAGAACGTCGTGGCCATCCATGACGTCGTCTCGGACGGCCTGCCCTGGATCGTGATGGAGCTGATCGACGGTCGATCACTGCACGAGCACCTCGACGCCCAGGGACCGTTGCCGGTGGAGCGCGCCGCGCAGCTAGCCGCGGGGCTGCTGGCGGCGCTCGGCGCGGCGCACCAGGCCGGCATCGTGCACCGCGACATCAAACCGGCCAACGTCATGCTCTCCACGGACGGCAGGGTGCTGCTCACCGACTTCGGGATCGCGGTCCACACCACCGACACCACCCTGACGACCGCCGGGATGCTCATCGGCTCACCCGAGTACATGGCCCCCGAACGGTTGCGCGGCACCGACGGGCTCCCGGCCAGCGACCTGTTCTCCCTCGGTGTGACCCTCTACCAGGCCGTCGAGGGCGCCTCACCGTTCCGCCGCGACACCCATCCGGCGGCACTGACCGCGGTCCTGCTGGAGGAGCCCCCGCCGCCACGTCGTGCGGGCCGGCTCGCACCGCTCATCACCCGGTTGCTCGACAAGCAACCGCACACCAGGCCGACCGTCGAGGAGGCGCTGGCGATGCTCGGCGAGCAGCAGCCGGGCCGGGTCCTTGTCCGGGACCGCACCGCGATCCTCCCGCCTGGCGAGGTCCCCGTGCGGGGATGGCAGCGCAGGGCGGTCACGGTGCTGATGGCGATCGTCTTCGCGCTCGGCGTCCTCGGCCTCACGAAGGCTCTCGGCCTCACCGCGGCCGGCGACCCCTGGAGGTACATGAGTTCACTGGTGACGGGACACCGATGGGGCCTCGCCCTTGCCGTCGTCCTCGTCGTCGACATCGGTGTGGCCGGTCTGTTGTGCGCTCAGGTCGGCCGGTTCCTGGCGCCGGTCGCCGGTACGACCGTTGCGGTCGTCGGGGGTGCCGTCGGGTTCCTCGCCGGCGTCTGCGCCGTGGTCCTCGCCTTCGACGGAATGGCCGTTCTTCTGGCGATGGCGGACATCAGACGGGGCGACAGGATCTGGGTGATCCCGTTGATCGTGATCACCTTCGTCATGTTCCTCACGGCAGGCTGGGCCTGGGAGTCGAGGCGGCTGCGGAGCCGTGGGTCGCTCTCGTCGTAGGGGCATCCGGCCTGAGGTCTCGGAGGATGAGCCCTGGCCGACAACACCGCCTGAGGCGGCTGACTGCGGCGGAGATCTCCTCGCACAGGCTGGGGGTTCAGCGGCCCGGCCGGTGCCGGGCCGATTCATGTCGGCCCGGCACCTTCACACTGCGGTTCCGCCTAGCCCTGGGGCTCTTCCGCCGGGCAGCGGGTGCCCTTGGCGGGTACGGTCGGCGAGATCAGGTAATTGTCCATGACGACCGTGGTGCACTCGGTCATGCCGTAGACGCCGTGGCCCCAGCCCTCGTAGGTGAGCAGGGTGGCCTTGGGACCGAGCTGCCGGGCCACGTTGGCCGACCACTCGTAGGGCGTGTCGGGGTCGTGCATGGAGGTGCCCACCAGCAGCGGAGTGCTGCCCCTGTACCGCAGCGGGTGCTGGGGGTTGTTGACCGGGTGGCCCTGGCAGATCGGCATGTCGCCCATCGGCATCGGGTTGTACCGCATGTCCGGGGCCACCGCGTTGGAGGCGCGCATCACCTCGGCGTACTCGTCGTAGCCCCGCAGCGACAGGTTCCAGTCCTGGCACAGGATCGCGGTGGGCAGTTCGGCGTACTGGCCGTTCACGGGCCAGTTGCCGGGAGGTCCGGGCATGTCGTCCGGCACCGGACCGCCGTCCAGCGCCCGCAGCACCTCGGCCTCCTGCCGCCAGACGGGCGCCTCGTTGAGCACCACGCCCAGCCACTGCAGGTTGTGGGCGCTCACCGGACGGCCGTCGCCCGGCCACAACAGCTCGCCCCGGTCCGCCTTGTCCAGCAGACCCTTCCACAACGCCCGGATGTCGCGACCGTGCAGGACGCACTCGGTGTCGCGCTCGCACCAGGCGATGAACTCCGCGAAGCTGTCCTGGACGGTGGCCGCCTCGGTGACCTGGAACGCCTTGACGCCCAGGCTGTGGTCCATGTTGCTGTCCAGCACCATGGCGCGGATCCGGTTGGGGAACAGCTCGGCGTACATCTGCTGGGCGAGCGTGCCGTAGGAGACGCCGTAGGAGGTCAGCTTGTCGTCGCCGAGCGCGGCCCGGACGGCGTCCATGTCACGGGCCACGTTGACCGAGTCGAGGTGGTCGTACAGGGGGCCGGTGAGCTTGCGGCAGTCCGCGCGCAGCCTCTTGTCGAAGGCGACCCACGTGAGGTAGTCGGCCTGGCTGGTCATGACCGGGGACGGCATCTGGTTGTACACCGAGGCCGAGCAGGTCACCGAGCCGCTGCGGGCGACGCCGCGGGGGTCGAAGCCGACGATGTCGAACCGCCGCTGGACGTCCTGGCTGAAGCCGGAGGGGCGCAGGATGTCGTTCACGCCGGAGTTGCCGGGTCCGCCCGGGTTGCTCAGCAGGGAACCGATCCGGGCGGACGGGTCGGTGGCCTTGCGGCGGGCCAGGGCCAGGGCGACGGTGGGTCCGTCGGGCCTGGACCAGTCGATGGGCACGGCCAGCGTGCCGCACTCGACGGTGGGTTCCTCCTCGCACGGCCCCCAGGTGATGCCGCGCTTGCCGACGGCATCCGTGACGTCCTGCCCGGTCACCGCCGCGCCGGCCGTCCCCGCCATCGGGACGGTTAACAGCGTCGTCATCACCATGAGGGCGGTGGCGAGCAGGGGAGTTCTTCTCAGCACATTGCTCCTATCGTCGATCGGCACGTTGATCGGCCGGCCGGGCTGCTCGCACGGCACACGATCGGGTTCTGGCCTCGCCGTAGCGGACGGCCGTGCGGGGACAGGATCAGACCCCCGTCGAAGGTCCCCGTACCGTTGAGCACCCCGTTACGCCTCAGCGGGCCTGTGGCGGGGTCGCTGCCGTGCCTTTCTTGATCATGACTCCGGAATCTAACAGGCGAAGGCCGCGCTGGTGGACGTTACTCCGGAACTTGGACAAATGTGAGCGCCGTCGGAGTGGCTGGGCTTCGGAGGTCCTCGTGGGTGCCGGGGGGTGTCGGCGCAGGTGGAAGGGACGGAGGAAGGGCAGGTGGAAGGGGAGCCGCATAACGGACATAGGGCCCGCCAGAAGGACGCCGTTGGAGACGGCCAACGCGTGGACGCCGGGGAGTCCGGCGAGCACGGCGACATGGCGATCCGCCGTGATTCCGGAGTTCGCTGCGTCGCGTCGTGCGCGCCGGATGGTCGTCACCCATGGGAGCGACGTCCCTCGAACCGGTGCCATGGTTCCCACCGAAATCCGCCGTACGAGCCGTCAGCAACTCCGGTCGCGTGCGGGCAGCCGGCCGGTGACGAGGAAGTCGGTGACGGTCCGGTCGCCGCAGGCGTTGCCGTTGGCGAGGTAGACGCCGTGACCGCCGGAGTCGACGGCGACCATGCGAGCCCGCTGCCCGAACGCCTCGCGCATCTTCAGCGCCCCGCTGTAGGGCGTGGACGGGTCGCGCAGATTCTGGATCAGCAGGACGTTGGCCGGGCCGCGGGAGGTGATCCGCGTGGCCCGCTCCGCGGGCTTGAACGGCCAGTACGCGCACGGCCCGAGGTTGACCGGCATGCCCGCGGTCAGCGGGTAGGCGGCCCGGTTGCGCCTGACCTGCTGCTCGTGCCGGGCGATCGAGTTCGGCCATGCGATGTCGTTGCACATCGTGGCACCGGCGTGCGCGGCGGTGTTCTGGAGGGCGGCCTCCGCCGGCTGGTTCGGAGCGGGCAGCTCGGCGCGGTTCAGCGCGGCCTTCATGAGCCCGGCCAGCATCGGGTAGTTGGCCGTGGAGTAGAGCGCGTTGAGCAGGTTCTCCCTCAGGAGGTTGCCGGTCAACCGCTGCTCCGGCCCGGCGCCCGGCCACGTCAGCGGCTCGCGGTCCAGCCGGGCGGCGAGATCGAGGAAGGTCCGGCGCACGGCGGTGGCGTCGGCGCCGAGGCCGTAGTCGCTGTCACGCGCGGCCGTCCAGGCTCCGAAGTCGGGGAAACTGTCCTCCACGCCGACGGCGTAGTTGGCCAGCCACTGGCGCGACACCTTGCGCGGATCGGGGTCGTCGTTGCTGTCGAGGACCACTCGATCGGTGGTGCCAGGGAACATCGTGGCGTGGACGGCGCCCGCGTAGGTGCCGTACGAGACGCCCCAGTAGGAGATCTTGTCCTCGCCGAGCGCCACGCGTATCCGGTCGATGTCCCTGGCGTGGTTGCGGGTGCTGATGTGCCGGATCAGCGGCCCGCCGTTGCGGGCGCAGGCCTCGGCGATCCGGCGCGACCACGCCGCGTTCCCGGCGATGCCGCCGTCCGCGTCGGGGTACGGCTTGAGCCGCGTGAGGGAGAGGTCGGCGGGCGCGAGCCCGCAGGAGACGGGTGAGCTCTTGCCGACGCCACGCGGGTCGAACCCGATGATGTCGTAGCGGTCGAGCACCTCCTGGGGCAGCTTCTTGACCAAGGTGCTGGGCCGGTTCAGCCCCGGACTGCCCGGACCGCCCGGGATGATCAGCAACACGCCACGGCGGACGTCGGGGCGAGCCGTCCTGATCCTCGACACCGCCAGCGTGACCGACGGTCCGCCAGGGGCGGAGTAGTCCATCGGCACCTCGATCGTCGTGCATTCCTGCCGGGGATCGATGCCCTCGCCGGGCAGGCAGGCGTCCCACCGCGTGGCGGCGGCGTGCGCCGGGGCCGCGAGCAGGGTGGTCGTCAGGGCGGCTGCGGACAAGAGGGCAAGGGACTTCATCATGATCCTTTCGGTTCTGCGGATGTCCACGACTCTGCCGGTTCGTTGATCGTCGAACCAGAGACGTCGTCAGTGACCACCCGTGACCTCGTCACGAAAGCGACAAAACGCTCAAAAGCCGGAGCGGGCCGACTGCCCGGCTCCACGCGGATCCGGCGGCGAGCGGACGGGCCCTGGCCACGTAGACCGACGAGTGCGGCCGGTTCCTGGTGACCGCCGGACACCAGGAAGGCCGCGATCGACGTCGATGCCGATCACCCCCGTGGGCCGTCCCGTCCGGATCCCTGGAAGCATGGGTGGGCCGGGCCTCGGGCCCTGCATGGTGCACCGCAGCGACCCCGGCCGGGGCCCATCGTGTACGGGCTTCCTCGCCGGGCAAGGAGAAATGAGTGATGGAACAGGAGCAGGTGCGCATCGTGGGCACCACTGACGACCTTGCCGACCTCGCCGAGAGGTTTCCGGCCGGAACTCCCGTCCAGATCGACGCCGAAGAGATCGAGCCGGGGAGCTCGGCGGGGTGGTCGGTCGTGGCCAGGGCCGAGCTTCTGCCGGTCGGCGAGCTCGGCGGCCTCGCGGCGCCGGGGGAGCCGATCGCCACCGGAGAGGCGGACGCGGAGGGCAACCGTCCTTTGTTGTTCACGCCCGTGCTCGTCCTGCAGTCACGCAAGCTCGCCACGCCCGGCCGGGTGGGGCCCGCCGCTCGCGCCGCCGACCCCTGCCTGCGTCGCGACGACGCCTACGAGCGGATCGAGCGCGACGGCGACGCGACCCTGTACCTGATGGAAGTGCTGGAAGCGGTGGAGAACCTGCGGGACGAGACCGACGGGGTGGCCACCGACCGCGACCGCCTCCTGCACCCGGCGGCGCGCCGCCACCTGGCCTCGGCCGTCGACGCCCTGAAGGCGGCGCGCGCGGCGGTGAACGAGGCCACCCGCTTCGGCAACGTGTGCGAGCTTATCCGCGGCGCCGACCATGACGACGCGTGGGCCGAGGAGATCGAGGACGGTCAGCCGTGCGACCCGGCCGGCCTGCACGGCATGCTGGTCGACCTGCCCGGCGGGCCGGCGGGACAGCCGGCCTGCCCGGTCCACGCGGAACTGGCCGGGCGACGCGTGCCAGGGGCCACGGTACGGCCCAACCCGCACGCGTAGGCGGCCGACGTCTCACCGGGCGTCACCGGTCGTCGAGGAAGGTCAGCACGGCCAGGACCCTGCGGTGGCCGCCGTCCGAGACGGCCAGGCCGAGCTTGGCGAAGATGCTGCCGATGTGCTTGTGCACCGCGTTGTCGGTGATCGTCAGCCGCTCGCCGATCTCGGTGTTGCTCAGGCCCTGGGCCATCCAGGACAGCACCTCCCGCTCCCGGCCCGTGAGGCTGTCCAGGCCGTCGCCCCGCCCGACCATGAGCTGGGCGATGACCTCGGGGTCCATGACCGTGCCGCCCGCGGCGACCCGGCGGACGTCCTCGACGAACTGGCCCACCCGGCTGACCCGGTCCTTCAGCAGGTAGCCGACGCCGCCGGAGCCGTGCGCCAGCAGCTCGCGGGCGTAGACGCGCTCGACGTACTGGGACAGGACCAGGATGGGCAGGGCGGGGTCGGCGCGCCGGAGGGCGACGGCGGCCCTGATGCCCTCGTCGCGGAACGACGGCGGCAGCCGCACGTCGGCGATCACCAGGTCGGGGCGGTGCTCGGTGACGGCGTCCAGCAGGCCGTCGGCGTCCGGCACGACCGCGGCCACCTCGATGTCCTTGCTGCTCAGGAGCAGTTCCAGCCCGGTGGAGAGCAGGACGTTGTCCTCGGCGATCACGACGCGCACGGCAACTCCACGACGAGACGGGTGGGCCCTCCGGAGGGGCTGTCGATGGTCACGGTACCGTCCAGTGCGGCGGCCCTCCTGCGGATGCCGGTGACGCCGGTGCCGCGGCTCTCGTCCACGCCGCCCTTGCCGTCGTCGCAGATCTCGATGCGCAGCACGCGTCCGGACGCCAGCCGTACGGCGACGCGGGCGGCGCCGCTGTGCTTGGTGGCGTTCGTGACCGCCTCGGCCACGATGAAATAGGCCGCCGTCTCGACCGCGGCGGGCACGGCTCCGAGGCCGCTCACGTCCGTCTCGACGGGCAGGCCTGCCTGCGCCGTCACGGCGGCCACCGCGCCGGCCAGCCCCCTGTCGGCCAGGATCGGCGGATACATCGTGCGGATCACCTGCCGCAACTCGGTCATCGCCTCCTCGGTTCCCTCATGCGCGTCCTTCAGCAGCCGGCCGACGGGACCGACGTCGTCGTCGAGCGCCTCGCGGGCCATCGCCAGCCGCATCGCGATGGCGACCAGCCGCGCCTGCGTGCCGTCGTGCAGGTCGCGCTCGATGCGGCGCAGCTCGGCGGCGTGCGCGTCGAGGACGTTCGACCTGCTCTCGGTCAGCTCCCCGACGCGCTCGGCCAGCCGGTCGGCCTCCGACGGGGCGAGCGCGGCCAGGCAGGCGCGGGCGTGCAGGCGGGCCAGCCTCGGCAGCGCCCACCAGGCCAGTGGCGCGGCCAGGACGACCTGCGCGACGCCCATGCCGATCGCCCGCTCCCACCCGGTCACCGGGAAGACCAGCAGCAGCCGCAGCGGGTCGTCGGCCGGGAACAGCCACCACAGCGGGACCTCCAGGACGGGGTTCACCAGCAGCCCGGCCACCGCGAGGGCGGCCAGCCCGGCCGGCAGGCCCACGACGACGTGCAGCGCCGTCCAGCGCAGGTCGCGCCGGGACCGCGTCCCCACGAGGAGCTGCCGCCATCGGTCACGCACCCCGGCCACGGCGGGCGGCGCGGGACGCGCCGGAACGGCGACTCCCAGCACCGCGCCGGCCTGCACGCGCTGCCATTCGGTCCACCTGTGCAGCACCGCCATCATGCGCGGCACCAGGACGAGCCCCGCCCCGCCCACCGGGACGAGCAGGACGCCCGCGGCCAGGATCGCCAGCGCGACCATCGCCGCCACGGCCGAGGCGAACACGATCAGGTGATACCGAAAAAACCGCCACAGATTCTTCACATCAATGCATGATCTTCCGGGCGGGTAGCTCCATGGCCAGGGACACAATCGTCATCGCCCCCACAATAGAGGCCGGTACCAGCCACAATGGCCCCGCCGGCAGTGGACGGGCCAGGAAGCCCACGCTCAGCAGCACCAGCGGCACGGCGGAGAGCACCAGCCCCGACGCCGACGCCCCGGCCCCCACGAGCAGCGCCTCCCAGCGCACCACGCGTCTGAGCTGACGCCGCGTCAGGCCGATCGCGCGCAGCCCGGCGAACTCCTCGCGGCGCGCGGTCGTCGTGGCCACCAGCCGGTTGGCGACCGCCACCAGCACGTAGGCCAGCAGCACGGCGAGCACGGCGACGTTCACCAGCGTCTGGGCCGAGGCCATGGCGGCCTGCGGTCCCTCGGGGCGGCTGTCGAAGCGCAGCTCAGGGCGGCGCGCGAGGTCGCCGAAGTCGGCCGGACGGGCCAGCACCGCGCTGTCCAGGCCGGTCGTCGTGTGCGCCGCGGCCAGGTCGCGCGAGACCACGATCGGGCCGAACCCGAGGGTGCGCCGGTAGGTGGCGGCCACCCGCGCCCGGACCCGCGTGCCGTCGCCCATGATCACGTCCATGGTGTCGCCGACCCGGGCCAGGTGCTCGTCCACCGCGACGGCCGCGCCCTTGAGCCCGGACAGGCGGCCGTCGGCGAGGTCCAGGTCGACCAGGCCCTCGGCGTCCGGGCCGAGCGCCATGGCCGGTCTGGCCATCAGGCCGGGGCTGTCGCCGGTCAGGAGCGGCTCGGTCACCACGGTCGTCATCGCCATGCCCGCCGCCGCCGTCCGCGACCGTACGTCGGCCAGCAGGTCGCGCGGGATGCCGCCGAGGCCGGGGGCGGTGATCGTGACGAGGCCGCGCAGGCCCAGGGCGACCTCGTCGGACCGCGCCCTGGCCATCGTGGTCTGGGTGAGCACGACGCTGAGACCGAGCGTGACGACCATGCCGAGGGCGGCCACCGCTCCGGCGGTGCGCAGCGCGTACCCGTGGCAGTTGTGCACCGCCAGCCAGAGCGGGCCGGGCAGCCGCGTCATGAGCCGCGAGCCGGACACCGCCCGCGCCGCCCCCTGCACCAGCCACGGCCCGGCCAGGGCCAGGCCGATCACCGCCACGATCGCGGCGGTGCTCGGGCCGATCACGGCCGCCTCGCTCCGCACGACCAGCGGCATCACGGACAGCACCAGGGCGGCGAGCATGAGCAGCAGCCCCGCGCGGGTCCGTGCCGGCGACGGCGTGCGCGGCTCGGGGAGCCCGGAGACGACCGGCATGCGCGAGACCCGCAGCGAGCCCGCCCAGGCGGCCACCCGCGTGACGCCGAGCAGCAGCAGCGTCGCGGCCACGGCCGGCAGCGGCCCGTGGACCAGCGGCTGGTCCGCGCGCACGAGCCCGATCCCGGCCAGCAGCTCGCCGAAGCGGGCGGCCAGGAAGTAGCCGAGCGCGGCCCCGGGTGGCACGGCCGGGAGCGCCGCCGCCACGGCCTGGACGGCCACCAGCCTGCGCACCTGGCGCGGGGTCGCGCCGGCCGCGCGCAGCAGGGCGAGGTCGCGGCGCTGCCGGTTGACCGAGAGCGCCAGGCCGCCGCCCACCACGAACCCGACCACCAGCAGGCTGATGCCGCCGATCGAGGACGGCAGGACCAGCAGCAGCCCGCGGCCCGCCGCCGCGCCCGGCGACTCCGCGTCGGCCCGGTCGCGGCCCGTGGCGTACTCGTAGCCGTCGCCCAGCCGGGCCTTCAGCCGGGCGGCCAGCGTCTCGGGGGAGACGCCGGGCGCCGCGCGGACCGCGACGAGGTCCACCGTCGCCGCCCTGCCCGCCGCCCTGCCCGCCGTCCGGGCGGCCAGCGCGGCGGCGACGGGGTCGGGGAAGTACACGCCCGGGGCGTCCACCACGGCCGTCACCCGGTAGGTGGCGGGCGTGCCCGCCGCCGTCACCCGCAGCCGGTCCCCGACCCGGCCGCCGCTCACGGCGATCTCGTCGGCGGCGCGCGGCGCGCGCCCCGCCGTGACCCGCCCGCTCAACCCGAGCGACGACCATCCGTGCCCCGCGGTCGCGGGATCAGCGGTACGCCCCGCCGCCACAGCGCCGACGGCGCCATCACCGGTGGTCCGTGCCGCGCTTCCGGGGACGACGGCGGCGGGGAAGCTGAGGTCACCGGCCACGGCCGTCACCCCCGGCACGCCGGCGGCCGAGGCGACCAGCGAGCCGGGAATCCTGGCGCGCTCGGGCAGCGCGATGTCCGGCTCCTCGGGGCGGGGGATCGACTGGCGCGCCGAGACCACCACGTCCGCGCCCGACAGCCGCAGGGGCGGCTGCGCGCGGAAGGCCGAGTCCACCAGTACGCCGGTCGCCGTCACCAGCGCCATCCCGCCCAGCACCGCCGCGAACACCACGACCAGCCCGCCCGCCTTGGCGAGCGCCAGCGCGAGCCTGATCACGCGACCCGCTCCGCGGTCAGCCGGGCCAGCCGTACGGCCAGGTCCTCGGCGGTCGGAGCGGGCAGGACGTCGAGGACCCGCCCGTCGGCCATCACCACGGTGTCGTGCGCGCGGGCCGCGGCGGCCGGGTCGTGGGTGACCATGACGACGGTCTGGCCCAGGTCGTCGACCAGCTCGCGCAGGAGGTCAAGCACGTGGGCGGCGCTGCGTAGGTCCAGCGCCCCGGTGGGCTCGTCGGCGAACACCACGTCGGGGCGCGCGGCCAGGGCCCGGACGATGGCCGCCCGCTGCTGCTGCCCGCCCGACAGCTCCGTGGGCCGGTGCCGCAGCCGGTCGCGCAGGCCCATCCGGTCGATCAGCTCGCCGAGCCAGGCCCGGTCCGGGCGCACCCCGGCCATCCGCAGCGGCAACGTGATGTTGTCCTCGACGGTGACGGTCGGCAGCAGGTTGTAGGACTGGAACACGTAGCCGAGGTGCTTCCTGCGCCACTCCGTACGCCGGGTCTCCGACATGCGGGTGACCTCGACGCCGCAGATGGTGATCGCGCCGGAGGTCGGCGGCTCCAGGGCGGCCGCGGCCTGGAGCAGGGTGCTCTTGCCCGAGCCCGACGGCCCCATCACGGCTACGAACCGGCCGCGCGGGAAGGCCAGCGAGACGTCGTCGAGAGCGACCACGTCCCCGTAGGTCTTGCTCACCCGCTCCAACATGACGACCGCGCTCATGTCTGTGCTCGTGTCTGTGCCCATGTCTGTGCCCATGTCTGTGCCCATGTCCGCGCTCACGACCGGCGCCCGGCGAGACGCAGGACGACGAGCCCGACGATGCCGCCCACGCCCACCACGCCCGCCGCCAGCCCGACCAGGTTCAGCTCGCCCCCCGTGACGACGTTGGCCACCACGTTCACCGAGGCTCCGGACACCGTCAGCACCCACAGCAGGGCACGCAACGCCGGTCGCCGCGGCCGGGTCCGAGGGCTGTGCGCCGGCCGGTCATATATGTCAATTCTGTACGGATCGCTCATAAAGACGACGCTACGGACATCGGCCTCCGCGCTGAATCCCGCCAGCAACCGAAAGGACGCTACAGACTGCTGTAATACGTCAGGCACAAGACCACGCATCTCGGAGGAAGACACTGTGAAGCGGATCGGCGTCATCGGGGTGGGCGAGATCGGCCGGGCCATCGTGACGGGCCTGTGCGAGGGAGTCGAGCCTCCCGAGGTGTTCCTCTCCCCACGGGGCGCGCGCGCCGCCGCCGAGCTGGCCGGCCGCTACGAGGGGGTCCAGGTGTGCGCCACCAACCAGGAGGTGGTGGACCGCTCCGAGCTGGTCGTCGTCGCCGTACGCCCCCCTGACCGGCACGAGGCGCTGGCCGGCCTGCGCGTGGACGACGACACGATTGTGGTCAACGTGATGGCCGGCGTCGCCCTCGACGACCTGCGCGAGATCCTGGGCACCGGCGCCCCGCTGGTACGCGCCATCCCCCTGCCCGCCGTCCGCGAACGCGACTCCGTCACGGTGACCTGCCCGTCGCACCCGGCGGTGGACGCCCTCTTCGAGCGGCTGGGCGGCGTCCTGCCGGTCGAGGACGAGGCGGCCTTCAACGTCTTCTCCGCGCTGACGGCCACGCTGACCACCCACCTGTCCTACCTGACCACGCTCAGCGCGTGGGCCGCCGGGCACGGCGTCCCGTCCGAGGTCGCGGAAGGCTACGTCCGCGGGCTGTTCCAGGGGCTCGGGCGTGCCCTGGGCGACGAGAGCCGTTCCCTGGCGCAGCTCGCGGCCGACCACGAGACCCCGAACGGCAGCAACGAGCGCGTCCGCACCACCTGGTTCACCCCGGCCAGGTCGCAGTCCCTCACCGAGGTCCTCGACGACCTGCTCGACCGCCTCAACTGACCGCGGGCGCCCCGGCTCCCGGCCTCGGTAGACACGCGGCGACCTGGGTCGTCCCGGCGCGCAGCCCCGGCACCCGCGCCGCCCGCTCCACGTGCAGCGGCACGGGGTCCAGCAACTCCACCTCGTAGCCGTCGGCCAGCAGCCATTCGGCGTGCACGCCGGTGCCGCCGCCCACGTCGAGGACCCGGGCCGGGGGCGGCGGCAGCGTGCGGCGCAGCACGTCCTGGGTGCGCCAGAACTCCAGGCGGCCGCGCCCCTCGCGCAACCGGTCGTGCTCCAGGCCCTGTGCGTAGTAGGCCAGCACCTCTCGAGTCACGGTCATGATCGATGGTGACCGTCCGGCCGCGCGGGCGGCAACGGATTTACCCCCGCCTCAGGGCAGCGGGGTGACGCGGGCCCGCGCGACGGCCTCGGCGCGGTCGGCGGGCAGCAGGTGGCCCGCCGCCAGGGCCCGGTCGGCCGCCCGGGTGACGGCCGCGACGTAGTCCTCCCTGGTGGGGTAGAGCCGGTGGACGCGGGCGGCGGTGAAGGCGGTGGTGGAACCCAGCAGCAGGCAGGCGCCGACGACCTCGCCGCCGGTGTTGGACGGCCCGTACGCGGCCAGCGGCGCGTCCAGGTCGGGCAGCCGGACCCCGCCCAGGGCGTTCCCCTCGGCGTCGCGGACGACGTCGCCCAGCAGCAGGGCGATCCGCGGCCCGGCGACCGGCGCGCCCAGCCCGCGGGCCCAGCGGTCGAGCTGCTGGTAGGCGGCGTTGGACGCGTACCGCCAGGTCATCGCGTTGACCGGCCGGTCGCAGGAGATCGGGCGGCCGTCGTTGATGGCCCGGTCGCGGGCGTTCTGGGCGTTGTACTGGGCCAGCCCGTAGGCGTCGGCGTGCGAGGTGCCCGCGACCTCCCACGTGCGGACGCGGTCGTTGTCGGGCTGCCGGGCGTCGGCGAACGTCCTGACGTCGGTCTCGGACTCGATCTGGAGGACCGGGACGGCGGTGTCGGCGCGGATCCGGGCGACCAGCGGAAGGGAGATCACGCCCTCGCCGACGGGCGCGCCGCCCGGCCCCCGCCCGTGGATCATGATGCCGTCGAAGGCCGGGACGACCGGCTGGATCGCGTTGGCGAACGTGACCAGGCGGCCGGCGGACTGCGAATGCCCGGCGGCCAGCACCACCGCCGGCGCGGACGTCCCCAGCAACGTCGCCGGACGGGCGCGCACCGCCTCGGCCGCCTGGGCGAAGATCGAGTACGACAGCGCGTCGGAGGCCAGCGAGACGGCGCCGTACCGGACGGGGTCCAGGCTCCTTAGTTTGTCGGCGCCCACCTTCTGGGCGGTGACGCCGACGTAGGCGTACCCGGCGCGGGTGTAGTGCTCGTAGGACTGCGACCACTCCACGCCGATGTCCACGCCGAAGCTGACGTTCAGCCACTCCACGACGACGGTGCCGTTGAAGCGGGACGGGTCGGTGGGCCGTTCGACCAGCAGCCGGGTGGTGTAGTCCGGGGTGACGCCGGTCGGGCGGGCCTCCCACGCGCCGTCGCCGGTCCAGACGCCGGCCTTTCTGAAGGTGTCGGCGCGCCCGCTCATCAGGAACTCGTGCTCCTCGTAACCGCGCGCGCCGAGGTCGGCCACGGTGGCCCCGACCGGACGGCCGTGACCCGCGGCGGCCGGGATCTCGGCGACCACGGGCTCCGGAACGGCCGCCGCGGCCGGGGACGCGGGCAGCGCGAGCAGGATCGGCACGGCCCACGCGGCCAGGGCGCGCAGGCGCGCGGGGCCGTTACGGCCTGGTCGGGACATCAGGCGGCTCCTCGGGTGGCTGGGGGTTCTCATCCGGCCAGTCTCCGTTCACCGCCCGCGCCCGGGAATCGGGGAAATCACCGGTCCCGGTACGCGGCTCGGGCGGCGGACACCGGGTCGGCTCCCTCGCGGATCTTTTCCTCGGAAGTATCCCGCGCACTTCGTTATCCGAGCGTATAAATTTATCCCTATGGATAACAACCAGGTCTGGCGGCTCGTCCGGATCCTCTTCGCCGCCGTGCTCCTCCTCTCGATCGCCACGCTCGGCGTGGCCGCCGTCGTCGGCGGCAACTGGGTGGTGTGGCTGCGCGCCGCCGCCGTCGCCGCGGCCTCCGCCTGGCTCGTCTCCCTCGCCGGGCAGGCCGCCCGGGGCAGACGGGCCGCTTACGTGCGCATCCGCTTCGTCTCCGTCGCCGCGCCCGTCGGCGTCCTCGTCATCCTCCTCGCGCCGGACAGCGGCTACCCGATGTGGATGAAGGCCGAGCAGGCCGTGGTCGGCGTCCTGGTCGCCGCCGTCGCGGTCGTCGTCAACCGTCGGGCCGTGCGTGCGGCGTTCCCGAAGCGTGGCAAGCTGGGCTGACATGGAGAGCTCCGGAACCCGTCAGGCGGCCACCGAGGCCCGCAAGGCCCAGATCGCCTCGGCCGCGATCGCCGTGCTCGCCGAGCGGGGTTACGCGGAGACCACGTTCGAGGCCATCTGCGGCCATGCCGGGCTCAGCAGCAAGAGGCTGATCTCCTACCACTTCTCCACCAAGGAGCAGCTCTTCGAGGCCGTCGTGCGGCAGGTCGTCACCGACGCGGCCGCCTTCATGCGGCCGGCGATCGAGGCCGCGTCCGGAGCCCGCGCCCAGCTTGAGGCGTTCATCAGGGCGAACATCGCCTTCATCGCCGCCCACCCCGCCCACGTGCGCGCGGTCCAGCAGATCGCGTTCAACCGCGCGCCCGTGCGCGACGGCGAGCGGGACGCCGCCGTCGCCAGGCTGGTCGCCCTGTTCGAGGACGGCCAGAGCACCGGCGCGTTCCGGGCGTTCGACGGCGTGCTGATGGCCACGTCCCTGCGCGCCTGCATCGACGCGGTGGCCGACCGGGTCGCCGGCGGCCTCGACCCCGTCCACTGCGCGGACGAGCTCGTCGCCCTCTTCGACCGCGCCACCACCGGAACATCCCGGCCGTCCTGACCGGCCGTCGGGCATGATGATCGGCATGCCAGATCTCGTCGATCCCACGGCCGGGCTGCGGACGTCGTTCCTGGAGGCGGTGGCCGAGTTCCAAGCCGACGGCGATGCTCGCGGCGGCGCTGCCGATCGCCCGGCGGCTGGACATCGACCGCGCCCTGGTCCTGTGCGATCGGACGAACGCCGCCTCCCAGCGGGTCATCGAGGCCAACGGCGGCCGGCTCCTCGACGTCACCGAGCGCAAACGCCGCTACCGGGTGCCCACCGGCCCCGGGTAGCCGCTCACCCGGGCTCCGGGCGCAGCAGGAGCTCGATGCCGTCGAGCAGGCGGTGGATGCCGAACTCGAAGATGTTCTCCGGCTCCGACGCCTCGAACGCCTCGTCCCCGAACTCCGACACCATCGGCAGCCGCGCCGCCCCGATGCTGCGCGCGAACGCCTCCTTGCGGGCCCGCGCCCACTCCCGCCGCGAGTGCCGGCTGGTACGGACGGCCTGCGCCTCGTAGGCGAGCGGCACGGCGGCGCTCTGCACGTACGTGCCGATCATGATGGCGACCTGGACGAGCGTGGCGAAGTCGAGCCCCTGGCCGTCGAGCGCGCGCATGCGCCAGTCGGTGTAGGCCATCAGCGCGGGCGCGATCGGCGGCCGGGTGGTGACCGCGACCAGGTGCGACATCCACGGATGCCGCCGGTAGAGCTCCCACTCCAGGCGGGCGGACAGCTCCAGCCTGGCCCGCCAGCCGTCCGGGCCCGGCTCGGGCAGCGGGCGGGCGGCGAAGACGGCGTCGACCATGAGGTCGTTGAGCTCCTCCCGGCTCGGGACGTACCGGTAGAGGGACATCACGCCCACCCCCAGGTCGGTCGCGATCCGGCGCATCGACACCGCGGCGACCCCCTCCCGGTCGGCGAGCGCGACGGCGGCCCGCACGACCCGCCCCTGGTCGAGCGCCGCCTCGGCCGCCCGCCCGGCCGGGGCCGCGGGCTCCTCGGCGGGCGGGGGCTCGGCGAGCCGCGCCCGGTAGGCCCGCGTACGGCAGGCGCGCGAGCAGTAGCGCCGGGGCCGCCCCCGATCCGCCACCCGCAGATCACGCCCGCACACCTCGCACGCCGCCACGCCGCCCCCTTTTCGTCACCGCCGAATTCCGTGACGAAATTATATCCCATCCCCTTTAAGTCGCCTTAATCAGCAATTGATGTACGGTGTATTTATGACTCGTGCACCGTACGACAATTCTGTGACGAAAATGGCTCTGGAGCTCCACCATGTGACGAAACGCCACGGCGACGGCGCCACCGCCGTGACCGCGCTCGACGACGTGTCCCTGGCGATTCCGCACGGCACGTTCACCGCCGTGATGGGCCCGTCGGGCTCGGGCAAGAGCACCCTGCTGCACTGCGCGGCGGGCCTGGACCGGCCCGACTCCGGATCGGTCGTCCTCGACGGCCACCGCCTGGACGGCCTGGACGAGGCGGCGCTGACCCGGTTGCGGCGCGAGCGGATGGGGTTCGTCTTCCAGTCCTTCAATCTGGTGCCCACATTGACGGTGGCGCAGAACGTGGCGCTGCCCATGGAGTTCGCCGGCCGCCGCGCCGACGGACGGCGGGTGCGGGCGCTGCTCACCCGGCTCGGCCTGGGGGAGCGGACGGGACACCGGCCCGGCGAGCTGTCCGGCGGCCAGCAGCAGCGGGTGGCCATCGCCCGCGCGATGCTGGGCGAGCCGGCCGTCGTGTTCGCCGACGAGCCGACCGGCGCGCTCGACACGCAGGCCGCCCGCGAAGTGCTGGGCCTCCTGCGCCACGCCTCCGCCCAGGAGGGACGGACGATCGTGATGGTGACCCACGACCCGGTGGCCGCCTCGTACGCCGACGTCGTGGTGTTCTTCGCCGACGGCCGCGTCGTGGACCACCTGCCGCGCCCCGACGCCGCCACGGTCGCGGCCCGCATGGCCCGCCTGTCGGCGCCGGCCCACGCGGGGGGCGTGCGATGAGGTGGCGGCTGGTTCTCGGCACGATCGGCGCCCACCGGGCGTCCTACCTGGCCTCGGCCGCCGTCATGGCGGCCGGGACCGCGTTGCTCATGGCGTTCGCGAGCCTGCTGGAGACCGGCCTGGCCACCGGCCGCGACCCGGGGTTCCTGGTCACGCTGCCGGCCATCCTGGGCGGCTGGACCCTGGCGATCGTGGCCTTCGGCGTCGTGTCCACCGTGTCACTGACCATCGGGCACCGCGAGCGGGAGCTGGCCCTGCTGCGCTCCATCGCGGCCACCCCGCGCCAGATCCGGCAGAACGTCGTGCTGGAGACGCTCCTCGTGGCCGTTCCCGCGATCGCCGCCGGGCTGCTGCCGGGCGCCGGGCTCGGCGCGGTCGTCCTCGCCCGGCTGGTGGACGGCGGCCTGGTCGAGGCGGGCGTCGAGCTGACGACGGGTCCGGTGAGCGTCGCGATCGGGGCGGGCACGTCACTGGCCGCCGCCCTGGCCGCCGCGCTGATCTCCAGCCGGCGCGCCGCGTCGATCCCGCCGGTGCGGGCGCTGGCCGCCGCCGCGCCCGGCCGCGCGCCCGGCCGGGGCCGCGTCGTCGCCGGCGCGGTGCTGCTGGCGCTGGGGCTGAGCCTGTCGGTGACGACCCTGTTCATGGACGACGGCCCGCTGCTGTCCAGCACCGCCGGCCCCGCGGGCGTCGCCGTCGCGGTCGGCCTGGCCCTGCTCAGCCCGCTCGCCGTACGGCCGGTCGGCCGGCTGGCCGAGGCCAGGCTGGGCGCGGCCGGGCGGCTGGCCGTGCGCAACCTGCACGCCCGCGCCCAGCACACCGGCGGCGTGGCAGGGCCGCTGATCCTCCTGGTCGGCATCGCCGGCGGCACGCTGTCCATGCAGAGCACCGAGGACAGCCTCCACCGCGGGGCCGCCGATGTCAGCGCGCGGCTCGCCCCGGTGAACTACCTGGTCGTCGCCATGATCATCACGTTCACGGCGATCGTCGTGGTCAACACGCTGATCGCCGCCACCCGCCGCCGGGGCCGCGAGTTCGGGCTGCTGCGGCTGTCGGCCGCCACCCGCGGGCAGGTCATGGCGACGGTCGTGGCCGAGGGGGCGGTGACCGCGGTCCTGGCCGTCGTGCTCGGCACGGTCGCCGCCGCGGCGACCACCGTGCCGTACAACCTGGTCAAGACCGGGTCGCCGATGGCCTCAGGGCCCGGCTGGACGTACGCGGCCATCGCCGGGGGCGCGCTGCTGCTCGTCCTGGCGGCCTCGGTCCCCACCGCCGCGGGGGCGCTGCGGGTCAGGCCGGTCGAGGCGATGTCCGCCCCCTGACCGGCGGGGTCAGCCCGCCGTCCAGGCGCGGAGCTTGTCGGGGTTGCGTACGGCCCAGAAGCGGCTGATCCGGTCGTTCGCCACCTCGAAGGCCATCACCACCACGGTCACGCCGTCCTGCTGGGCCACCAGGCCGGGCCGGCCGTTGACCGTGCGCTCCAGGATCGTCAGGCGCGGTCGGCGAGTATCCGCCGGAAGGTGGTGCTGGAGCTCGACGTCACCGCGGCGCGCAGGCCGCTGGGCAGAACCTGACCTCGGGGTAGCGCGAGGACGGCTCGTCCAGGAGGGGCTGCCGCTTCGACTTCAGGTGCAGGTCCAGGAAGGCGGCCACGTACGTGCGGGTGAGCTCGGCCGCGCGCGCCGCGGGCAGGACGCCGTAGGCGGGCCTGATCCCGAGGGCGCCGGCCATCAGCGGGCCGTCGGTGAAGGACTGATGTTCCGCCCCCGACAGCACGAGCCAGCGTTTCCACCCGGTCAGCAGCTTCCAGTCGCGCTCCCACGAGCTGTCGCGACCGCCGGGGACGTGCTGCGGCGAACCCAGGAACAGGAACGGCCGGGAGAACCCGTTCTTGGGGATGCGGGCGTAGGTGGTGCCGTCCATGTCGACGCCGGCGCGCACGCGGGAGTCCTTCACCATGGTCGCCATGGCGCTCGCCCCGCCGATCGACTGGCCGACCATCGCGATCTTGGAACGGTCGATCAGGTCGGAACCATGCCATTTCGCCGGCAGCTGGTCGAGCACGAAGGAGACGTCGGCCGCCCGTCCCGCGACCACCCCCGTGCCGAAGCCCGGGTCGGTGTCGCTGTCGCAGGCCAGGCATTCGGCGACCCGCCCGCCGGGGAAGGTCGTGGCGTAGCTCTCGTAGGTGTGGTCGATCCCGGCCACCACGTACCCGCGGCTGGCCAGGTCCTCGGCCAGGGACGTGAGCGTGTTCATCGGATTGGTGAAGCCGGGGGACAACACCACCAGCGGCAGGTTCCGGCCCGCGGGTTCGGCGTCGGCGACGGCGTTGGTGCGCGTCCCGCTGATCGCGCCGTCCGGCACGCCCCCGACCCCCAGGCGCCGCAGGCGGAGCTCCGCCTCCTTCGGTGTCATGTACGCCGCCCGGGGCCCGTCTCGCCGCTCGGTCGGGTACCACAGGGTGACCTTGAGCTCCCTGGCGTCGACGTCGAGGTTCCAGGGGTCGGGGCGGGAGGCGTCCTTCAGATACAGGGCGGTGGTGCCGACCGGATGGGCGCCGGTCGGGGCGGGCAGCGTGGCGGGCCCGGCCGGCGTGGCCGACGGGGCGGCGGACCGGGGCGGCGTGGGCGCGGAACAGGCGGACGCGGCCAGGACGACCAGTCCCGCGGCCACTGCCAGGAGCCGTCTCATCGAGAGGTCCATTCACTCCTCCAGCAAGGTCAGGGCCTTGGCCAGCGCGGCGTCGCGCCCGGCGGCCGCGTCCCGCGGGGTCGGCGGCACGTGCTGGTCGGGCGGCACGCCGATGCGGTCGATCACCTCGCGGTTCGGCCCGAGATGGTGCCTGGCGGGGAAGCTCAGGCTGGTGTTGTCGGCGAGCAGGTACGGCTGCGCCGGGCCGGAGATGACGCCGGCGGTCCTGGTGCCGACCAGCCGGCCGAGGCGCAGGTCCTTGACCGCGGAGCTGAAGTGCTCGCACGCCGAGGCGCAACCGCGGTCGATGAGCACCACCAGCGGCAGGCCGATCAGCTCGACGGTGTCGTCGGTGCGCGAGGTCTCGCACCTGCCGTCCACGGTGCACTGGTAGGCGGTGACCTTGCCGTGGCCGAACGCGCTGACCAGCCGGGTCACCTCCAGGGGGCTGCCGCCGCCGTTGCCGCGCAGGTCCAGCACGACGCCGGACAGGGGCCGGCCGGTGCGCATCCTGGCGATCGCCTTCAGGGCCCGGTCCGCGGAGTCGGGGGCGAACCCGCGCAGCCGTACGTAGGCGACGTCGTCGTCCAGCAGCTTCGAGGTCACCACTCGCAAGGTGGCCCAGTCCCGCTGGTAGAGGCCGGGCTTGAGCGTCACGTTCCAGCGGCGGCCGGTGCTCTGCCGCAGGAGCCGCAACCGTACCGGGCGCGCCCGCGGGTACGCCGGGTAGAGGGCGGCGATCGCGGGGGTGGCCTTCCCGTCGATGAAGGGCGCCGATCCGTTGACCGACTCGATGACGTCGCCCGGCCGCAGCCCGGCCGCCCGCGCCGGGCCACCCTGCACGGCGGTGACGAACAGCGGGGGGAGGGCGACGCCGGGGTTGCCGTCCACCTGCGGGCCGTAGACGTTCGCCAGGAGGCCCAGGCCGTAGCCGTCGCCGTCGTAGTGGTCGAGGGGCTGTTCGATGTCGTGCGCCCAGCGGGCGTGGTCGTCGCCGAGGCCGGCCACGATGGCCTCAAGGGTGACGACGGCCAGTTTGTCGCGAAGGTCGGGGACCCGATCGGTGGTCCTGCGGTAGGCGGCCTCGAAGGCGGCCCAGTCGGCTTTGCGGTCGCCGGTCAGCGCCGGCATGGTGGCCTCGGGCAGGTCGCGTCCGTTGCGGTTGAGCTCTTGGACCAGGGCGGCGAATCCGGCGCTCAGCAGCGAGCGGGCGTCCAGCGTGGCGCCGCTGTAGTAGGTGCCGAGGATGCAGAAGTAGGCCTGTTCGATGACGTCGATCGTGGTGGCCGTCTCCGGCCCGGGAGCTCCCTGGGGCGGCGCGCAGACCGCACCGCCTGCCGTCCTCGCCTCGCCGCGCGGCGGCGTCGGGGCCGTGCAGGCCGCCGCCAGGAGGAGGGCCAGCCCGGCGGCCGCGATCCTGGTGACGGTCATGACAGGCGCCTGCGGATCCACCAGAAGCAGAACCACGACAGGACGAGGGTGAGCAGGGCGTAGATCCCGGTCTCGATCCACTGGAAGGGCCAGAAGCGCTCAAGGGGCTGGTAGGTCGCCCGCTGCCGATAGCCGAGCCGGTTGATCTCGACCATGCAGCCGTCCCCGGCGCCCGCCGACGGCGCGCAGGGCCCCGACGTGGTGGACACCCGGGCGGCGCCGAAGCCGCCGTCGCCGCCGAGCACGCGCCCGGACGGATCGAGCAGGTCGGTGGACAGCACCCAGGCTCCCGCGTGACCGGGAACGGCCGACCTCAGTTGGATCTCCACATATCCGCCTCGGTCCCGGTTGATGCCGATACCGTCCACGTTCGCCTTGCCGAGTTCGAAGGTCGCGGTGATCGGGGGCATCAGGTGGGGCCGGACCAGCAGCGGCACGGCGAACTGGAAGGCGGCGAAGACGGCCAGCGTGAGCGCCATGGCGGGCAGGGTGCGGCGTACCAGCATGCCCACGGTCACGCCGAGGACGAAGGTGAAGGCCGCGTACCCCATCGGGGTGATGCCGCGCGCGCCGAACACCAGGGGAGCCATCATGGCCAGGTTCTCGGCGGCCGACTTGTCCAGAGGGCCGGACCACCAGGTCACCATGAGACCGCACAGGCCGGCGACGGCCACGGCGGTCAAGCCCATGAGCCCGAGCTTGACCGCCAGCCAGCGGCCGCGGGTGATGCTCTGGTTCCACACCATCAGGTGCGTGCCCGCCTCCAGCTCGCGGGTGATCAACGGCGCTCCCCAGAAGAGCCCGGCGAGGGCGGGCAGGAGCAGCACGACCAGGGTCAGGGCCATGAACGAGGTCTCGTGCCCGCCGAAGAAACGGTTGTAGAAGCGGTCGCAGGTGTCGTCCTGGACGCAGGCCGCGATCCCGGCGGAGTAGTCGGAGGCCAACCCGGGGCCGGTCAGGGCCAGGACGACGCCGAGGACGACGAGCAGGGCGGCCGTCGCCGCGGCCGAGCCGCGGAACTGGCGCCAGGTCAGCCAGATCATCGCCGCACCTCCAGGGCGACTCGCCGGTCGGCGGTGCGCTTGTCCATATAGGCCAGGACGAGGTCCTCCAGACCCAGTGGGGTGACCGTCCAGGCGGGGTCGTGGATCGGGGCCTCGGTGCGGATCACGTACGTGCTCTGGCGGTCGGTGTGGCGCGCGCAGACCACGTGCTGGTCGGCGGGCAGCCGGTCGGGATCGCGGCGCGGGCCGGTGAGCCGGTGATGGGTGGCCAGCAGGTGCTCGACCTCCCCGGACACCTGGACGCGGGAGTCGACCAGCACGATCAGGAAGTCGCACACCCGTTCCAGGTCGGAGACCAGGTGGGAGGAGAGCACCACGCTGAACTCGTGCTCGACCGTGGCCTCCATCAGTCCCTGGAGGAACTCGCGGCGGGCCAGCGGGTCGAGCGAGGCGACCGGCTCGTCCAGGATCAGCAGCTCGGGCCGCTTGGCCAGGCCCAGGGTGAGGGCGAGCTGGGCGCGCTGGCCGCCCGACAGCCTGCCCGCCCGATGGGCGGGATCGAGACCGAGCCGCGCGATCCGGTCCCGCGCCATGGCGGCGTCCCAGCGGGGGTTGAGCCGCGCGCCCAGCCGCAGGTGGTCGGCGACGCTCAGCCCGGCGTAGACGGGGGTGTCCTGGGCGACGAACCCGACCTTGGCCAGTTGCGCCGGGCCGCCGGCGGGACGGCCGTCCAGCACGGTGATGCCGCCCGCCGACGGCTCCAGCTGGCCGCTGGCCAGCTTCAGCAGCGTCGTCTTGCCGGCTCCGTTGGGACCCACCAGCCCCACGACGTGGCCCGCCGGGACGTCGACGGTGCACTCGCGCAGCGCCCAGCGCCTGCCGTACTTCCGGCCCAGTCCCTGGGCCTTCAAGACACTGTTCACGCTATGTCCTCCTGAGTGGCGGTCCGAAAGGTGGTCATGAAGAGGGCCTCGATGCTCTCGTCGTCGAGGCCGGCGCGGCGGGCCTTGGCGAGCCAGCGCCGCAGTTCCAGCCGGAGCGGGCCGTGCGCGGCCAGCGAGGCGTCGGTGAGCGTCGCCGTCACGAACGTCCCCACCCCCGGCCGGGCGGCGACCAGGCCCTCGTGCTCCAGTTCCCGGTAGGCCTTCAGGACGGTGTTGGCGTTGATCGCCAGGTGGGCCA
The DNA here is from genome assembly GCF_044547985.1 of Nonomuraea sp. NPDC052265. Classification (NCBI taxonomy): domain Bacteria; kingdom Bacillati; phylum Actinomycetota; class Actinomycetes; order Streptosporangiales; family Streptosporangiaceae; genus Nonomuraea; species Nonomuraea sp. NPDC052265. Next base: position 51,838 of record NZ_JBIUBJ010000031.1, on the reverse strand, counting down.
CGACCTCCTTGACGGTCGGCATCTGGTCGCCCTCGCGCAGCACGCCGAGCCGCAGCGCGTGCCGTACTTGGTGGACCAGCTGCAGGTACGGCGAGACACCCGACCTGCTGTCCAGGTGGAACTCGATCACCGGCTTCTCCATTTATCTAGCCTGCTAGCACTTTAGAGTCCCAGATGTTAAAGGATCATAAGGAGCGCTGTACAGGCGGCGTGGAGCGCTGGTCGGGAGGCGAGGAAGTCGAAGCGGAAGCCGAGGAGGAACAGTGCCAGCGCGACCCGGCGCAGCGCGTGAGCCGGGCGTGCTGAGCACCGGCATGTGGCCGACGAAGGCCACCGGGTTGTCCACCGGGACGAAGAATTAACCGCATGTGCCGGAAATCGGCCCCGGCTGAGCGGGCGCCCATAATCGGCATATCCAGAAAATTCCTCTTTGTCATAAACGCGCTTGGGCTCTTTTGTTCGACCATTCTTTGTCATTGCCTATTCTGTTCGCGTGCGATGGAACTATGATTTGATTTACCGCATTCCGGCCGGGATGTTTGGCGACAGATTTGCGACATGAATGGACATGTCCGTTTCGTGTCTACGGGATCGACATTTCGCTCAATCGACGGAGGAAGATCGCCATGTTCAAAAAACTGTTGCGTTTCCTTCCCATCGGCCTGGCGGCGGGCTCGCTGCTGGCCTCCGTGGCCCTGTCCGCTCCGGCATCGGCGTCAGCCTCTCCGGCCAGGACGCGGCAGAACGTCGTCACCGTCCTCGGCTACAACAGCACCGACTGGAAATACCTCCAGGTGCCGCCCGCGGACAACGCCCCGCTCTTCTACGCGCCAAACTTCGACGACAGCGGCTGGTCGACCGGGCAGGAGGGCTTCGGCACCACCAACGGCATCTGCGCCTGGAACAACTCCACCAACGTCAAGACGTCCTGGGCGGTGAACACCGACATCCTGGTACGCCACTGGGTGCACATCCCGCGCGACGCACGACTGGTCCGCATCCAGGGAACGATCGACAACGACGCGCAGGTCTACTTCAACGGCCGCCTCGTCCAGACCGTCAAGAGCGGCGGCTGCGCGGCGGGCGCGATCAACGTCGTCGTCCCCGCCAGGGCCATGGAGCGCTGCAACCTCCTGGCCATCCGCGGCCACGACTACGGCGTCGGGACGTACCTGAACGTCGAGGTCAGCTACATCAGGCGGACCCCTTCCGCCTGAACGAGCACCCCAACACCGCCGCGAGCCCCCGGCCCCCCTCGAACTGCGAGGGGCCGGGGGCCTTCTCCACGCCCGGAGAACCTGCATGACGGGTTTGTCGGTGCGCGGCGGGGGTCAGGTCGCCTGTGATCCGCAACCCCGTTCGGCCCCCCGTCAAGGAGTGACGGGCTCGAACGGCGCGTGGTGGACCTCGGCTCGACTGCGGGATCTCTGAGAAGACCGAAGCCATGGACGCCGGGACGCCGCGGCCGGCGCCTGCCGGGACATGGCCCCTGCAGATCGGAGGGCGGGTTCGTCGCCCGGCCTCACCGCTTCGGCCGGAAGTAGTGCCTGACCATGTACGCGGTGACCTGGGCGCCGATCTTGGCGCCCTGCACGTCCGCCGCGCGGGTGTGGATGCCGCCCCAGATGCGGGCCTCGACAACCTCGGCCAGGGCATGGGAGAAGCCGCGGAAGTTCCTGGTGGTGCCCGAATCGGAGCTGTAGCCGCTGAAGGGGATGTCGTCCCTGCCGAAGAAGGAGGCCAGCGCCGACATGCTGGCCGCCGTGAAGCACGTGTGCCCGGAGGTGTAGTCGGGGTGCGGCGGGGTGACGAGCAGCGGCGTCCAGGCCGGGTCGGCCACGGTGCCGGGGTTGCCGTCGGTGTCGGCCAGGCGGATCGCGGTGATCGGCCGCCAGCGGGTCCACGCCGCCTTCTCGTTGAAGCAGGCGGTCGTGGCGTCGGCCTCGGCCAGGTCGACCATGGCGAACATCCGGGCCGCCTGAAGGGGGTTCAGCCGCCGCGTCGTGGCGAGCCGGCGTTTGATCTCCCATTCGGCCAGGTGCCGGTCGTGCCACCAGATCGCGGCCTCGGTCTGGTCCTGCGTCCTGACCGTGCTGTTCGCCGCGCCGATCCGCTTGAGCTCGTTGAGGTCCTTGGCGTAGCGGGAGCTGGTGAGCGCGGGCGGGCCCGAGGTGCGGAACATGGACGCGCCGGGGATGAGGAACGGCTTGAGGTGGCCGACCCAGGCCCCGTCCGAGGCGGACGTGGGCGGCGTCGGCCGCCACTGGCCGGGCTGGTCGCCGATGGGCCAGGTCTGGTCGCCGAACGCCCCGTCGTTCTCCCTGGCGGCGATCATCGCGGCCGCCGCCTGCTCGCCCACGGCGATGCCGCGCCGTTTCGCGCCGCCGTCGGCGATCGTGGTCAGGTACTCGTCGTACTGGGTGGTCAATCGTGCTTGCTGGGCCGGGAAGAGCTTGCTCAGCACGCGGAAGGCCGCGGTGGCGACGGCGGCCTCCGTCGATTCCCCGCCGTCGGCCGAAGGCGCGGTCAGGTACGGCTGGTAGGGGGTGCCGGCGATCGCGTTCACCGCGTCGTAGACGGCTCCGTGCACCATGGCGAAGCTGCGGGCCTGGACTTGCGGCTGCTGGCCGGCGACGTCCCAGATGGCGGTCTGGGCGTTGCGGTCCCAGACGATGACGGCGTTCTCGGGAGGTTGTGAGTGCGACGCGTGCGCGGCTGACAAGCCCGGTCCCGCCTGGATGCCGGCGGCGATGACGAGGACGGCCAGCCATCGTGCGATGACCGGCCGGCGCCTACCACGTGATTGAGGCATTGGAGCAAATTACTATGTCCCGCCATGGCCGTTAAGTGGCTTCGTAATCGAAAAATCGATATCGACACAGCCGAAAACCGTCCGTTCCAAGGGCGGCACAGCCGAAGGGGCGTGCCGGGACGGCGGCACCGCCGCCTCCTGCCCCGACTGCTCCCGGCGCCACTCACCTGAAACCCGGCACCCGCCCGATACGGCCTCGGCGCGCGACTCCCGACCGGCCATGGCGGGCGGGCCGTATGCCTGCGCATCCCGTAACGGACGGGCCAGAATGGGTCGCATGACGACTATGCCGGAGAACCCTATTAAGAGCGCACATTCGTCCCGACTCAACGACTACGACAGCATCGCCGAGGGGTACACGGCCGAGAACGAGACCAGCCTCCTGAACGCGTACTACGAGCGTCCCGCGATGCTGGAGCTCGCCGGGGACGTGACCGGCCGGCGGATCCTCGACGCGGGCTGCGGCTCGGGTGTCCTGTTCGCCGAGCTGGTCGACCGAGGCGCCATCGTCACCGGCATCGACGCGAGCGCCGGGATGCTGGAGCCGGCCCGGCGGCGGCTGGGCGCCGACGCGGACCTGCGGGTCGCCGACCTCGCCGACCCGCTGCCCTTCCCCGACGACGCGTTCGACGACGTCATCGCGTCCCTGGTGCTGCACTACCTGGAGGACTGGGGGCCGACGCTGGCCGAGCTGCGACGTGTGCTGCGGCCTGGCGGCCGGCTCCTCGCCTCGGTCGAGCATCCTCTCGCCATCACCATCACGCAGCACACGGCCGGGGAAAGGCCCAGCTACTTCGGAGTTCGTGAGCGGATCGAGGAATGGACCATGGGAGGGCAGACCGCCCGGCTCGGCTTCTGGGACCGGCCGCTGCACGCGATGACCGAAGCCTTCACCGCGGCGGGCTTTCGCATCAGCGTCATCAGCGAACCGCCGTTCGTGCCGGAAGCCCGCGAGCTGTTCCCCGAGGAGCTCCGCGAGATCGAGCCCACCCGCACGAGGTTCCTGGCCTTCCTGTTCTTCGTCCTGCAAGCGGACTGACGGCGTGCAGGAGGCCGGCGGGGGCGGGTGGGGGCGGGCGGTCCGCGGCAGCGGGCATGAGCGTGGGGTCGCCACCCGGGCCCGTTCGCCATCCCGTGGACGACCATGGCGACCCCGATGAGCGCGGGACCGACCCCCGGCCGCGCCTGAGGTCAGAGACGTTCCCCGCGCTGCACCGCCCGCAGGTCCAGCCAGCCGATCAGCTTGACGTCCTCGCCGTCCAGGACCTCGCGGACGTCGGGGTCGGTGAACAGGGCGAGCTCCCAGCCGCGCTTGGCCGCGCCCGGCATGATCGCGCGCAGCTCGTCGGTGTCCTCGAAGGGGTGGATGTAGATCTCCGTCACGCCCGGACGCAGCGAGCGCAGCAGCCCGATCATGTCCTTCTTGAGCGAGTCGTAGTCGTCGCCGTCGGCCTGCTGGAAGGGCAGCGACCACAGGCGGTCGAGGATGACCACCCCGGCCTCGTCGGCCATCGCGGCCAGGGCCCGCGCCACGGGCTCCAGCTCCTCCGGCGCGCCGGTGCCCTCCAGCGAGCGGGGCAGGCGGAAGGGCAGGCCGAACTCGGCGCACACCGGCAGGACGACGTCCAGGAAGTGGCGGCCGGTGGCCAGGCCGTACAGGCTGCCCATGTGGTTGTCGGCGTGCGAGGGGTCCAGGCCGAGAGCGACGGCCTTGCGGATCTGGTTGACGATCTCCACGCGGACCTCGTCGGGGTCGGCGGACCGTTCGAAGGAGGCGCAGTCGCGGGGGAAGTAGCCGGTCTCGTCCACCAGCGTGGAGACGGGGTGGTCGCGGGTGACCGGGCCCCAGCGGTAGCCCTCCCACTCACTGGTCAGGGTCAGGTGCACCCCGACGTCGAAGCCCGCGGCCTCGGCGGCGGCCTGCGGCGCCCACGGGCAGGGCGTCATCACCGTGGCCGAGCTGATCGCCCTGGCGCGCAGGAGGGAGGTGATGCCGAGGTTGGCCGACCGGCTCATGCCGTAGTCGTCGGCGTTGACGATGAGCAGCCGGTCGTCGGGGGCGTGGCCGAGCCGGGAGGCGAGCGTCATCAGGGGACCCTTCGTAGGTGGAGGCCGGTGGACGGTCAGGGGGCTGTGGCGACGGCGGTGCTGAAGGAGGCCTCGCGGGCGAGCACGGACCGGACCGGATCGAGCAGGGCCGGATCGCCGGACGGCCCGCCGATCACGACGAGCTCAGGCTCGATGACCAGCGCGATGGACGCGATCACCACCGCCAGCCGCTCCGCCACCTGCACCAGGACCCGCCGCGCCCGCACGTCCCCTCACGGGCCAGGGCAGCCCAGCGGCCCCTCGTGGTCGATCGCCTCCAGGACGGCCCGCGCGTTCAGCGCCCACAGCGCCCGCTGGGCGCCCGCCTGGTACCGCTGGCTCAAAGGACCTCACGCGCCGTAGGCCGGAAAGCTTCCTACCGATCGTGCAGCAGCAGAACAACCTCCGTCAATGGCGATCGCCGCGCCGGGGACGCGAGGCCGCGCCGGGTCCGGGTGGCGTACTTGCCGGGCGGGCGTGTGCGCGAGACGGCGGCCGGGTGGCTGACATCCCCGGTCCCCCTCCCGCGGCAGACGGCGGACTGAGCGCCATCGCGGCCGCCGGCGGCCTGCACACCTACCAGCTCCGGCTTCGTCACCCTGGCCACCGAGCCGGCCGACCGCTGGGAACGCCGCGCCGCCGACGGCCCGGTGACGTTCCAGCAGGACCTGAGCGAGCTGTCCCTGCGCATGATCGCCCAGTACGCCCTGGGCGGCGGCCTCGCCGACCCGGCCCGGGTGGTCAGCGCGTTCGAGACCGTGCTGACCATCCACCTGGGCCGCCTGTACGAGCGCGACGACGACCCGGCGCGCGGCGAGCGGGCGCTGGCGTATCTGCGCGAGGTCGTGGACGGGGTCCTGGCCCGCGGCGGCAGCGAACTGGTGACCGCCCTGGCGAAGGCGGACATGTCACCCGCCCGGATCCGGGTCACCGTACTCATGATCATGCTCGCGGCCCACCACACCGCCGGCGTGGCCGTCTCCTGGACCCTGCACCTGCTCGCACGCAACCCCGGCCCCGCCGCGCCACTGGCCGGACCCGCACGCGTTCAGACCCGCCAGGTTCACCCACGAGGAGCAGGCCGCCCGCCACCGCTACGCCTACATCCCCTTCGGCCTCGGGCCGCGCGGCTGCGAGGGCGCTAGCCTGGCCATGGTCGAGGCCGAGCTGGTGCTCGCCGTGCTGCTCAGGAGGTTCGCCTTCGAGCCGGTCGAGGACCACCCCGTGACGCCGGCCGAACGCTTCGTGCTGTGGGCCGAGCACGACATCCGCATGCGCCTGACCACCCGCCGCCCCCTCTGACACTCCGGACGGATGTGGCGGGCCTTGCCTCGGCGTGCCCGCTGGCATATGAGTGATGCACGCTCGTTCGGACGCCGCCCGCACACCGATGCACGGGAGAGTCGATGAACATCCGCGGAAAGGCGACGGCCACTGTGGCGGCCGCCGCCCTGGTCACCCTCACCGCCCTCACCACGGGCGGCCCGCCCGCCTCGGCCCTGACCGCGGCGCCGGGGGTGACGCACGAGGAGAACCCCCGTGTCCCCGTGGGCGCAGCCTGGACCGAGGCGTACTTCCCCTCCTCCGACGGCAGCGGCGTCGAACTCCACGCCGACGTGCTGCGCCCGGCGCACCTGCCGGCCGGCGCGCGGACGCCGGTGATCGTCTCGGTCGGCCCCTACTTCGCCCACGCCGGGCAGACCGGCCCCGAAGGATGGGACCGGGTCGGCCCGTCGGCGCGTTTCCAGGACTTCGTCGACGGCGCCGGGCTGATGGCCCGCGGCTACACCTTCGTGATGGTCGACCTGCGCGGCTTCGGCGGCAGCACCGGCTGCCTGGACTGGGTGGGCCCCGGCGAGCAGGCCGACGTGCGGGCCGCCGTCGAGTGGTCGGCCGCCCAGCCCTGGTCCACCGGCAAGGTCGGCATGTACGGCAAGTCCTACGACGCGGTCACCGGCCTGGTCGGCAACAACCTCAGGCTGCCGGGCCTGAAGGCGGTCGTCGCCCAGGAGCCGGTCTGGAACATGTACAACTACCTGTTCAGCAACAAGGTCCCGCGGCCCAACGTCACGGGCACGCCGGAGGCGTACAACTCGATCGCCACGATGCCGCCGATGGCCGGCGACAGCGACCGGTACAAGGCGAACGCGCAGTACGAGGCCGCCCACCCCGCCTGCCTGACCGACAACATCACCAACAACAACAATCCCGACCTGCGCTCGGCCTACTGGAGGGCGCGCAACCTGGCCGACCGGGCGGCCGGCACCAGCACGCCGCTGCTGGTCACCCAGGGCTTCATCGAGCCCAACACCAAGCCCGAGGACATGGAGGTCTACCTCGCCAACCACCGGGGCCGCGAACGCGGCTGGCTCGGCCAGTGGGAGCACGTGCGCGGCAACGACACCGACGCCCAGGGCCGGCTGTTGCAGGGGCGCGCGGGCTGGTTCGACGAGGTGATGCGGTTCTACGACCAGTACCTGCGCGGCGTGCGTCCCTCGGTGGCCGACCCGGCGTACGCGATCGAGGACAGCCTCGGCCTGTGGCGTGCCCAGCCGGCCTGGCCGGTGGTCACGACGTCGTACGAGGCCCGGCTGTCCGCCGGCGCGTACGTGGACGACGGCGGCGGCGCCGCGACGGCGACCTCGACCCCCTCGGGCCGCTGGGACATGGAGCACGCGCCGCCGCTCGAACCGCTCTCCACCGCCGAGAAGAGCTCGGCCAGGCAGAGCGCGTCCGCTTCGAGCAGCTACTGGACCTGGTCCACGCCCGCCGCCGAGAAGCTCAGGCTCACCGGCACGCCGAGGATCAGGCTGGACGCGAGCACGAACGGGAACGTCATGGTCCGCCTGTGGGACGTTGCCCCCGACGGCCGGGCGACCATGTTCGACGAGAACGTCGCCCTCCTGGAGCGCGGCGGCCCGGTCGCGTTCGACCTGAAGTCGCCCGACTGGACGTTCGAGCGGGGCCACCGGCTGGGCGTCCAGATCGGGACCATCGAGTCCAACGGCTGGCTGGACGTGCCCTCGGGCAACACGATCAAGGTCTCCGGCGCGCGGCTGAGCCTCGACCTGTTGTCCGCGCGGCCCGACGTGCCCACCCAGGGGGACCGCTCGCCGTACCTGGACCGGTACCTCGCGGCCTACACCACCACGCTCGGCGGCGTCGGCGCGGGCACCTTCCCGCTGCGGCCGTCCCGCCGCTGACCGGCCCGGGCCGGTCAGCGGCAGAGGGCCGGAGGCCGAAGCGCTCCGCGGCGTCCGGCCTTCGCCCGGCCGCCGCGGAACCGAGAGCTGGGTTGGAGACCCTCGGCCGCGGGCCGTCACGCCTCGACGTCGTGCCGGTCGCACAGGAGATGCCGGTCACCCGGCGCCTGTGACAGTGATCCACGCCACATGGGGCGATTTGGGGTGACGCCGGTGTCAAGGTTGCATACTTTCCGCATGATTTTCACGCAGGCAGAGCTCGACTACCTGGCCGGACAGCACCTCGGCCGCCTGGCCACCGTCTCCCCGTCCGGAGACGTGCAGAACAACCCCGTGGGCTTCTTCGTGGACGCCGCCTCCGGCACGATCACCATCGGCGGGCACGCGATGGGGGCCTCCAAGAAGTTCAGGAACGTCCAGCAGGGCAGCACGGTCGCCCTCGTCGTGGACGATCTGGCCTCGGTCGACCCGTGGGTGGTGCGCGGCATCGAGATCCGGGGCACGGCGGTGGCCTCGGCCGACCATGAGCCGCCGGTGCCGTACTTCTCGCGGGAGGTCATCACGATCACCCCCGTGAGGATCATCTCGTGGGGGATCGACGGAGGACGGTCGTCCCGGATCGTCTGAGAAGCGCGGGCCGTCAGCGCGGCGGGCGCCAGCCGTGCGCGAGGAGGTCGAAGACCTGCTCGACGGCCCCGCGAAGATCCTTGCGCCCCCGCGTGAGCGCCGGCGTCTCCAGGACGAACCGGGCGAGCGCGTGGCAGGCGACGTCGTCGGGGTCCACGCCCGCGTCCTCGGCGACGGCCGCGCCGAGGGCGGCGGCGTGCCGGGTCCACATCCGTTCGTAGTACTCCAGCAGCGCCGGCGTGGACTCCACGAGCGCGGTGAACTCGGCCCGCAGCGGATGGCCCGCGACCGGCGGCCAGGACGCCAGCACGTGCGCGCGCAGCGCCTCGACGACGCTCTGCCCCTCGGGACGCCCGCGCACCGCCGCCACCAGCTCCGCCTCCCGGTCCTCCTCCTCGTCGAAGACCAGCGCCTCCTTGCTCGGGAAGTGCTTGAACAGCGTGGTGGTCGACACGTCGGCCGCCTCGGCGACGTCCCTGACGCTCACCCGGTCGTAGCCGCGCTCGAAGAACAGCCGCAGGGCGGCGTCGGCGATGGCCTTGCGGGTGGCGGCCTTCTTGCGTTCGCGGCGGCCGGTGACGGGTGGCGTGTCCATGCCGCCCACCCTAGCAAAAGGTGGCATGAGGCAATAAGTGGACCTGTTGCACTTTTGTATTCGTTCTGGTTTTCTGGGTCCGTACCCACCCGGAACCGTGAACGAGAGGTTCAGCCATGCGCTCACCCGCACCCGCCGCCGCGCGGATCCACGTCGTCGGGGCAGGCCCCGGAGGGCTCACCTGCGCCCGCGTCCTGCAGCGGCACGGCATCCCCGTGACCGTCCACGAGCGCGACCCCCACCCGCGGGCGCGCGACCAGGGCGGCACGCTCGACCTGCACGCCGACGACGGGCAGGTGGCCCTGCGCGAGGCCGGCCTGCTCGACGACTTCTTCCTGCTGGCACGCCCGGAAGGGCAGGAGATGCGCCTGCTCGACCCGGCCGGACGGCTGCTGGACCACCACGTCCCGGCCGAGGACGAGTTCTTCAAGCCGGAGATCGACCGGGGCGCGCTGCGCGACCTGCTGCTCGGCTCGCTAGAGCCGGGGACCGTGCGGTGGGGCCGGGCCGTCGAGCGGGTCACCGGCCCGGCCGGCGGCCCGCGACGGGTGCACTTCACCGACGGCACGTCCGTCGAGGCGGACCTGGTCATAGGGGCCGACGGCGCGTTCTCCCGGGTGCGGCCGGCGGTCTCGGCGGCCGTGCCGCGCTACACCGGGGTCACCTTCCTGGAGGCGTGGTTCCAGGACGTCGACAACGCGCACCCCGACCTCGCCGCGCTCGTCGGCCAGGGCGGCGCCACCGCGGCCGACGGCGACCGCGCCCTGTTCGCCCAGCGCAACGGCGGCGACCACATCCGCGTCTACGTCATCCAGCGCCTGCCCGCCGGCTGGCTCGCCGCGAACGGCCTGAACGCCGGCGACACCGACGGGATCCGCTCCTGGCTGCTCGACGCCTTCTCCGGCTGGTCGCCGTCCCTGCTGCGGATGATCACCGGCAACGACGGGCCGTACGTCGATCGTCCGCTGTTCGCGCTGCCCGTCCCGTACGCGTGGGAGCGGTCGGCGAGCGTGACCCTGCTCGGCGACGCCGCCCATCTCATGCCGCCGCTCGGCGTCGGCGCCAACCTGGCCGTGCTGGACGCCTGCGAACTCGCCCTCGCGCTGGCCGGCTCCGCCACGGTGGCCGAGGCCGTGGCCGCGTACGAGACGACCATGCTCCCGCGCGCGGCGGACGCGGCCCGGGCCCTTGAGCACGGCGCCGAGGCCCTGCTCGAACGGCACCAGAGCGGCGAGCTCGCCACCCTCGCCCCGCCCCGCCGCTGACCCCGGCGCCCATGGGCTAACGCGTGGCCGCGGTCACGAACATCGGCAGGGCCAGGAACAGCCGCCCGGTCCGGCCCCGCTCGCGCTGCTCGGCGAGCCAGCTCTCGGCCTGCGCGTCGGTGACCGCCCCGGCCGCGCTCGCCTTCCCGGCCAGGTCGGCCAGCGCGGGCACCATCGTCGCGTCGGTGCACACCCTGGTGCGGACCTCCACGGTGACGTCGGTGAGGCCCGCGTCCAGCAGGAGGTTGCGGGTGCGGCGGACGACGCGCGGGGATCTGACGAGGTCGGCGCGGGCGTGCACGATCCGGCGGGTGAGCCCGGCGTCGCCGGAGTCGATGACAAAGGTGTCCCAGTCCTGCCCGAGCAGCACGATCCGCCCGCCGGGGGCGAGCACGCGCCGCGCCTCGGCGACGGCGCGGGCGGGGTCGTCCAGGACGTGGTACACCTTCTCGGCCCGGTAGCCGCGCAGCTCGCCGTCGGCGAAGGGCAGCTCGTACGCCTGCGCCACCCGGAACTCGGCGTCGGGCCAGCGCCCGCCCGCCACGCTGATCATCCGCTCGTCGGGGTCGATGCCGATCGCCCGCGCGCCCCGCTCGGCCATCTCCGCCACCGCGCGGCCGGATCCGCAGCCGACGTCGGCCACCGCCGCCTCCGGGACGAGGTCGAGCAACTCGTAGGAACGCGCACGCAGCTCGCTCGCCCCGGGCATGCCGTCCCCGATGTCGAGCAGGGCGATGAGCGCGTCGGTCTCCTCGCCGGTGCGGCCTGTCGTCTGGTTCTTGGTCATGTGCGGCATCCTGCGGCTTCAAGTCCGCTTGAAGTCAAGCGGCCGTCCCTAGGATCACCGGTCCTGGGAAGAGTGCTCCGCTCCTCCGGCGGCCGAGGTGCGGGCATGGCGGGGTGCGGCCGGTCCGAGGACCGGTCCCGACGAGGAAGAGCGGTGATCACGCGATGAAGGCTGTGCGGTTCCACGAGTACGGCGGGATCGACGTCCTGCGGGTGGAGGAGGTCGAGCGGCGGCCGCCGGGGCCGCGTAGGCTACGGGGGAATCTTGGTGATCCACGGTCAGGAGACCAGACATGGCAGGTGACGACGACATCTCCGGGTGACACCGGAGGGTGATCGGCCCCGGCGTGAGCGCTTGAGCGCCGCCGGCGTGGCCCTGTTCGTCGTCCCCGAATCCCTGTTCCCCTTCCGGGCGGCTTCGGCGTGCCCGCTTCCTCCTCCGAGGTTCACATGGTCTCCAACCCCTGCCCGCCGGTCAGCGACGCGCTGCTGGCCCACGATCTCGTCCGGACGCTCGGCACGCGCCGCGTGCTCGACGGCCTGTCGCTCACCGCCGCCCCCGGCCGCCGGATCGGGCTCATCGGCGAGAACGGCGCGGGCAAGTCGACGCTGCTGCGCCTGCTGGCCGGCGTGGACGAGCCCGACTCCGGCACCGTCGTACGCCCCGCCGACCTGGGCTTCCTGCACCAGGAGTTGCCGTTCGCGGCCGGTGACACGCTCGCCGGCGTGCTCGACGACGCCCTACGGGAGGCGCGGGCGGACCTGGCCGAGCTCGACCGGCTCACCGGCGAGCTGGCGATGTCGCCGGACGACGCCGCTCTGCTCGAAGCGTACGGGGCCCGGCTCGACCAGGCGCAGCAGCGCGAGTCCTGGGACGCCGACCGGCGCGCGGAGATCGTCCTCGACCGGCTGGGCCTGGGCGGCGTGCCGCTGACGCGGGCGCTCGGGTCGTTGTCCGGCGGGCAGCGCGGCCGGCTCGCCCTGGCGGCGCTGCTGGTCAGGCGGCCCGCCGCGCTCCTGCTGGACGAGCCGACCAACCACCTCGACGACGACGCCGCCGTCTTCGTGGAGGAGGAGCTGCGCGGGATGACCGGCGTGGTGGTCGTGGCCAGCCACGACCGGGCCTTCCTCGACGCGGTCTGCACGGACCTGCTCGACCTCGACCCCGCCGTGGACGGCCCCGTCCGGTACGGCGGCGGCTACAGCGCGTACCTGACCGGGAAACGCGCCGAGCGCGAACGCTGGGAACGGCGTCACGCGGCCGAGCAGGAGGAGCTCGGCGAGCTGCGCCGCGCCGTCGCCGTGACCGCGCGGCGGGTGGCGCAGGACGGGCTGCGCCGCGACAACGAGAAGATGGGCTACGGCCACCGCGCCGGACGCGTGCAGCAGCAGATCTCCCGGCGGGTGCGCGAGGCCGCCCGCCGGCTCGCCGAGCTGGAACGCGAGCAGGTGCCCGCCCCGCCACCCCCGCTCCGCCTCACCGCCCCCCTCCTCATAGCGGGGGAGGACCGTGGTGACGAGCCGTTGTTGTCGGTGCGGGGCGTCGAGGTGGCCGGGCGGCTCTCGCTCGACCGGCTCGACCTGCGCTCCGGCGACCGGCTGCTGGTCACCGGACCGAACGGCGCGGGCAAGTCCACCCTCCTCGCGGTCCTGGCCGGCGACCTGGAACCGGCTGGGCGGGTACGGCGGCGGCCGGGGCTGACCGTCGGCCTGCTGCCTCAGGACACGGCGTTCGAGCACCCCGGCCGCACGGTGCGGGAGACGTACGAACAGGCCCTCGGGCCGGAGTTGGCCGGGTCCGTGCCGCTGCGCTCGCTCGGCCTGATCCGCCCGCGCGACACGAACCTGCGCGTGGGGGAGCTGTCGGCGGGCCAGCGCCGCCGTCTCGCGCTGGCGCTGCTGATCGCCGATCCGCCCGACGTCCTGCTGCTCGACGAGCCCACCAACCACCTGTCGCCGGGCCTGGCCGACGAGCTGGAGGCCGCCATGGCCGAGGACGGTCCCGGCGCGGTCGTGGTGGCCGGCCACGACCGCTGGTTGCGTGCCCGCTGGAGGGGCCGCCACCTGCGCCTGCCCGCGGACGGCTGAGGTACATCCCGTAGTACCCGAGAGCTACGCGGGAAGTGAGCTCCCCAGCGGGAGGCCCGCGAGCCGGGGGGATCCGTAGCGTCGGGGGACCGTCCCCCAAACCGGAAGGACCCCTCATGGGCACCCGCGGCCACAGCGACTACCTGGCGGCCGGATCGACGGCGCTGGCCAACCTCGCGCGGATCGTGACCGGCCGACCCGTAAGCTGGACCAAGGGTGCAAGACAGGGCAGAAGGAACGTGGGCGAGGGCGGATGAGCAGGCTGCGGAAAGCCCTCGCGACCCTGCGCGCGGACCTGTGGACGACGGCCCGCGACCCCCTGCCCCGCATGGGCGGGCCGCGCGGCCTGTCCCGGCTCCCGCACGTCCTCGTCGTCCTGTACGCGCTGGCCATGGGCATGTACCCCGCCGGGGAGGGCATCGACTCGACCGTCCCGCTGCTGGCCATGGCCATGGCGGGGGCCCTGGTGCTGGCGATGTGGCGCCCGCTGCCCGCCTGGTGGGCGACGATCGTGCTCATGGTCGCCGGGGCGCGGTCAGGGATGACGTACGTGTCGCAACAGCTCAGCTTCCCCTGGACGGTGCATCCCGAGGCGTACGAGAGGCTGCCCTTCACCTACGACAACCCGCTCGCCTTCCCGTGGACCGGCTCCGGCGTCGCGTTGCAGTCCGGCGTGCTGTTCCTGCTGGCGCTGCGGGTACGCCCCCGCGTCGCCGTCGAGGCGCTGGCGATGACCGCGCTGACGGTGGTGGTGATCGTGGTGCTCATGCCGGAGGCCAACGGAGGCGGCCTGGGGATGACGGCCCTGCTGGCCGACGCGGTCGCGGTCGCCGTCGGGTCCGGGGTGCGCCAGCTCAGGACGACCCGTACCCGGCTGGAGGCCCAGGAGGGGTTGACGGCCGAGGAACGGGCCCGCCGCACGCTGCTGGAGGAGCGCAGCAGGATCGCCCGCGAACTGCACGACGTGGTCGCCCACCACATGTCGGTGATCTCCATCCAGGCGCAGGTCGCGCCGCACCTGGTGGACGACCCGCCGCAGGAGCTGAGGGAGAACCTGGCGGGCATCCGCGAGAACGCCGTCGAGGCGCTGACCGAGCTGCGCCGGGTCCTGGGCGTGCTGCGCGCGCAGGACCAGCCGGCCGACGCGCCGCAGCCCACCCTCGACCGGCTGGAGGAGCTGGTGGCGAACGTGCGCGGCGCGGGCGTCACGCTCTCCGCCGAGATCGCCGGGGAGGCGCGCCCGCTGTCGCCGGGCGTGGAGCTGTCGGCGTACCGGATCGTGCAGGAGGCGCTCAGCAACGCCATGCGGCACGCCCCGGGTGCGGCGGTGGCGGTCCGGCTGGCGTACCGGCCCGGAGCCCTCGCCATCCGGGTCGTCAACGATCCGCCCGGCAGGCCGGCGCCGTCCTCGCCCGGCGCCGGGCACGGGCTGCTCGGCATGCGCGAGCGCGCCGCCATGCTGGGCGGCGACCTGGTCGCCGGGCCCACGCCGGAGGGCGGCTACGAGGTCAGCGTGTTCCTGCCGGTCGATTCATAGAAAGGCATCCAGACCACCTCATGACGAGCATCCGCGTGCTCATCGCCGACGACCAGATCATGGTCCGCCAGGGCTTCACCGTGCTGCTCAACGCCGAGCCCGGGATCGAGGTCGTGGGCCAGGCCGTCAACGGGCTCGACGCCGTCGCCAAGGTCGCCGAGCTGGACCCCGACGTCGTCCTCATGGACGTGCGCATGCCCGAACTCGGCGGCATCGAGGCCACCCGCCGGATCGCCGCCCGTCCGGACGCGTCGGCGAAGGTGCTGGTCCTGACCACGTTCGACCTCGACGACTACGTCTACGAGGCGCTGCGCGCCGGGGCGTCCGGATTCCTGCTCAAGGACGCCTCGGCGGCCGAGCTGGCCCACGCGGTGCGGGTGGTGGCGTCCGGCGACGCGCTGCTGGCCCCGAACCTCACCAAGCGCCTGATCGCCGAGTTCACCCGGGTCAGCGGCTCGCGGCGGGTGCCGCTGAAGGAGCGCGTGGGCGACCTGACCGAGCGCGAGACCGAGGTGCTGTCGCTGATCGCGCAGGGCCTGTCGAACGCCGAGATCGCCGAGCGCCTGGTGGTCGCCGAGCAGACGGTCAAGACCCATGTGAGCCGGATCCTGGTCAAGCTCGGGCTGCGCGACCGTACCCAGGCGGCGGTCTTCGCGTACGAGACGGGGCTGGTCCGCCCCTCGGGCTACTAACCTCAGGCGGCGGCCAGCCGGACGATCTCGCGCGGCCGGGCCTCGCGCTCGTCGAAGGCCACGTCGACGTCGGCGGTCCCGAGCGCGGCCAGCGACGCGGCGAACGCCTCGTCGGACTCCCAGCGCACGATGGAGACCACCGCGTCCTCCGACAGCCAGCACTCGGCCGACAGGCAGCCGGGCATGCCCCGGAACACCTCGGCCACCTTGCGCACCCGCTCGACGAACTCCTCCCGGTAGGCGGCGTGCGGGTAGTGCGAGGCGATCATGGCGACGTTCACGGAACTCTCCTCTGTGTTGGCCAACATAGAATACGATTGTTAGCACAGAGGGGGTGGCGTGACAACGCGACGGGAACAGACCAGCAACGAGAGCCGCGAGCTGATCCTCAACGCGGCGGCCGAGCTGTTCGCCGAGAAGGGCTACCGGCAGACGACGTTCCACGACGTGTCCCAGCGTTCGGGCATCAGCCGCGGCTCCATCCCGTGGCACTTCGGCAGCAAGGAGGGCCTGCTGCTGGCCGTGCTCGAACGTTCGGTGGCCAGGGTCCGCGACGGCCTCGCCGCCGTCCCCGAGTCCGGCGATCCGGGCTTCGGGCCGTTCGACCTGGGGGTCGGCGCGATGTTCGCCCTGCCGACCACCAAGCTCTTCGTCACCCTGCTGGTCGAGGCGCTGGAGCCCGGCTCGCCCATCCGCGACCGCTACGTCGAGATCCACGACACGCTGCGCGACCACTGCAGGCGCTGGCTCGAACGCCTGCCGCTGCCGCCGGGCCTGTCGGCGGAGGCCCTGGCCGTCGCGCTCGTCGGTGCCGGCATCGGCATCCACCAGCAGTGGCTGCTCGCCCCCGACCGCGTCGACGCCCCCGAGGCCCTGGCCGCCCTCCGCACCCTGGTCGCCGCCCTCCTGCCCCCGGCCGACCGCGGCGCGGGCTAGTTGTCCTCGGCGCGGTCGGCCGCGATGCGGTCGAGCAGGCCGGTGCCGTGGATCGCGGAGGGGCGTGCCACGGCGCTCGGGCTGAGCCGGCTTCGGGTCGCGTACGCGTCGCTCAAGGCGGGTCCTTCCGGGCTGGGGTCTTTCGTCCCGATCATCTCCCGGGGCGCCCGGACAGGACAGGACATCGACGGGTAATGGACGCGTCACGGCCGGTGCCGCCGGGGCGCGGACTGGACATGTCATCAGAGGGGGTGCCCCGGGTGAAAGGGAGGTCGTGATGAAGGTTGTCGTGGTCGGCGGGACCGGCCTGATCGGGTCGAAGCTGGTGAAGAAGCTGGCCGGGGACGGGCACGAGGCGGTCGCCGCGTCCCCGAGGACCGGCGTCGACACCCTCACGGGCGAGGGGCTGGCCGACGTCCTGGAGGGCGCGCAGGTCGTCGTGGACGTCTCCAACTCGCCGTCGTTCGAGCGGGCCGCGGTGCTGGAGTTCTTCGAGACCTCCACGGGCAACCTGCTGGCCGCCGAGGCCGCGGCGGGCGTCGGTCACCACGTCGCGCTGTCGGTCGTGGGCACCGATCGCCTGCCCGACAACGGCTACTTCGCCGCCAAGATCGCCCAGGAGCGGCTGATCGAGAAGTCGGGGCTCCCGTACTCGCTGGTGCACGCGACGCAGTTCTTCGAGTTCGTGCGCGGCATCGCCGACGAGGCCACCGTGGACGGCGAGGTGCACATCGCGCCCGTGCTGTTCCGGCCGGTCGCGGGCGACGACGTCGCGGCCGCGGTCGGCCGGGTCGCGACCGGGACGCCGCTGAACGGCCGGACCGAGATCGCCGGCCCCGAGCAGTACCGCATGGACGAGTTCTTCCGCCAGGCGCTGGCCGGCCTCGGCGACCCGCGCCAGGTGGTCGCCGACGAGCGCGCCCGCTACTTCGGCAGCGAGCTGACCGAGCGCTCGCTGGTGCCCGGCGACGACGCCGTCCTGGGGCGGATCACGTACCACGACTGGGCCGCCGCCCAGTAGGCCGCACGTCATGACGGTCCGCTCGGGTGGCGGTCAGAACCAGGCGGCCAGGGCCTCCTCCAGTGCCGCGTCCGGCGCGTCGCCCGCCCAGGCGACGACGCCGTCGGGCCGGACCAGCAGGCCGCCGAACTCGCGGACGTCCACCGGCTTGGCCGCCAGCATCGGCACGCGCGGGTCGGCCGCCAGGCCGGCCCCGAGATCCAGCAGCAGCCCCCGCCCGTCGTGGAGGTGGTCGGCGACCCGGCTGGCGTCGGCCAGCTCCAGGTCGGGGACGCTCCGGCCGACCAGCGGGTGGTCGCCGGGCAGCTCGTAGCGCTGCCAGACGCCCGAGAGCCGCTTGACGAAGTACGTGGTGCCCTCGGTGGTGCCGATCAGGTCGGACACGACGGCCCGCAGCGCCCAGGGACCGGCCTCGGGCCGCATGAGCTGCACCTGGGCGCGGGTCCAGTCGAGCACCCACGCGCCGATGGGGTGGCGTTCGGCGGTGTAGGTGTCGAGCAGCGCCTCGGGCGAGCGGCCCCGGACCACGGCGGCGAGCTTCCAGCCGAGGTTGACGGCGTCGCCGATGCCCAGATTGAGCCCCTGGCCGCCGAAGGGGGAGTGGACGTGCGCCGCGTCGCCGGCCAGCAGGACCCGGCCCAGCCGGTAGGTGGTGGCCTGGCGGGCGTTGTCGGTGAAGCGGGTGGCCGTCTTGACGCCGGTGACGGTGACGTCCACGCCGGAGACGGCCCGCAGGCTGGCCTGCAGTTCCTCGGCGGTGACCGGCGTGGTGCGGTCCTCGGGCGGTCCGTCGAACTCCACGGTGAGGATGCGGCCGGGGACCGGCCCGTTGGCGTAGGTGCCGGTGTCGGTGTGGTTCCAGCCGACGGCCAGCCCTTCGCCGCCCTCCATCGACACGACGGCCTGGTGGCCGGTGATCAGCGGGGGAGTGCCGGGGAAGTCGAAGCCGGCCAGGCGGCGCACCGTGCTGCGGCCGCCGTCGCAGCCCACCAGCCATCCGCAGCGGAACTCGCGCTCGCCCGCCCGCACGACGACCCCGTCGGCGGAGGGCTCGAAGCCGGTCAGCTCCACCCCGCGCAGCACGTCCACGCCGAGTTCGGCGGCGCGTTCGCCGAGCACCCGCTCGATGTCCTGCTGCCGGATGCCGGTGAGGCGGGACGCCGGTCCGCGGTCGGCGAAGTCGGGGTCGCTCTCGTCCACCAGCTCGTTGAGCAGCCACAGCCCGGCGAAGTGCCCGGCGAAGGAGGACACCTTGGGCCGCTCGCCCGCCGCCGCCCCGCCCCGCTGCGCCATGAACGCCTGGAACGCCTTCATGGTCTCGGCCTGGGCCTCCTCCAGCACGGGGAGCAGCCCGCGCCGGTAGAACGCCTCCGCCGTGGGCGTGTTGACCGAGCCGGCCTTGACCGTCTGGTCGATGTCGGTCAGCCGCTCCAGCACCGCCACGCGGACGTCGTGCAACCGCAGCTCGCAGGCGAGCATCAGCCCCACGGGACCGCCACCGGAAATGATCACGTCGTAGTCCATGGCGAAAACTATACCCGACTAAATTTTAAGTGCGATACACTTTTTTCTGTGAAAGAGATCCCATCGCTCCGCGAACGCAAGAAGGCCGAGACCCGCAAGCGCATCTCCGACCACGGCTCGATGTTGTTCTACGCACGCGGTTTCGACGAGGTGACCATCGGCGAGATCGCCGCGGCGGCGGACGTCTCCAAGGTGACGGTGTTCAACTACTTCCCCCGCAAGGAGGACATCTTCTTCGACCGCATCCCCGAGCTGGTCGACCTGATCACCGAGACCGTCCGGGGCCGCCGGCCGGGCGAGCCGGTGCTGTCCGCGCTGCGGGGCATGCTCGTCCGGCACGCGCGGGAGGGCCATCCGCTCGGCGGGATCGACGACCGGTTCGTGCACTTCTTCCGGGTGGTGACCGGCTCCGCGGCGCTGCGGGCGCGCGCCAGGGAGATCGCGGACGAGCTGGAGGCCGTGCTCGCGACCTTGATCGACAAGTCCGGAGAGGGGCTGCCCGGCCGGTTGACCGCGGCCATGCTCGTCGGCGCCTTCCGCTCGGCCTACCTGGCCGCCGCGGCCCGCCAACTGGCCGGGGAGAGGGCCGCCGACGTGCTCGCCGACCACGTCGCCGCCGTGGACCTGGCCTTCGACGTGCTGGAACGGGGGCTGGCGGGCGGGTAGGCGGCTTCTGGCGAAGCACCCGTCCCTGAACGCCGTCTCCGCGGGCGGGCGGGCGCACCGGTCAGGAACGGAGAAGCGCCCGCCCCCGGACCCCGTTACCGTGAGGCCGTACCCTCGTAGCTGGTCGGATCCGGCCAGGCGACGCCGGCGGGGGCCCCGCGCGAGAGATGGAGAAACGATGAGCACGCACACGCCGCCCGAGCGGCAGGTCGCCGACAGCCACGATCTGATCCGGGTCCACGGCGCGCGCGAGAACAACCTCAAGGACATCAGCGTCGAGATCCCCAAGCGCCGGCTGACGGTGTTCACCGGCGTGTCCGGCTCGGGCAAGAGCTCCCTGGTGTTCGCCACGATCGCCGCCGAGTCGCAGCGGCTGATCAACGAGACCTACAGCACGTTCGTCCAGGGTTTCATGCCGACGCTGGCCCGGCCCGAGGTCGACGTGCTCGAAGGGCTGACCACCGCGATCATCGTCGACCAGCAGCGCATGGGCGCCGACCCCCGCTCCACCGTCGGCACCGCCACCGACGCCAACGCGATGCTGCGCATCCTGTTCAGCCGGCTCGGGCAGCCGCACATCGGCTCGCCCAACGCCTACTCCTTCAACGTGCCCTCGGTCCGCGCGACCGGCGCGATCACCGTCGAACGCGGATCGAGCAAGACGGTCCGGCAGAGCTTCACCCGCCTGGGCGGCATGTGCCCCCGCTGCGAGGGCCGCGGCACGGTCTCCGACATCGACCTCACCCAGCTCTACGACGACTCCAAGTCGCTGGCCGCCGGCGCCTTCACCATCCCCGGCTGGAAGTCCGACAGCTTCTGGACCGTACGCGTCTACGCCGAGTCGGGGCTGCTCGACCCCGACAAGCCGATCCGCGACTTCACCAAGCAGGAGATGCAGGACTTCCTCTACCGGGAGCCGACCAAGGTCAAGGTCGAGGGCGTCAACCTCACCTACGAAGGGCTCATCCCGAAGATCCAGAAGACGTTCCTGTCGAAGGACAAGGAGGGCATGCAGCCGCACATCCGCGCCTTCGTCGAACGGGCGGTCACCTTCACCACCTGCCCCGAGTGCGACGGCACCCGGCTCAGCCCGGAGGCCAGGTCCTCGAAGATCGACGGCGTCAGCATCGCCGACGCGTGCCGGATGCAGATCACCGACCTGGCCGCGTGGATCCGCGGCCTCGACCGGCCGTCCGTGGCGCCGCTGCTGGCCACCCTGGGCCGTACGCTCGACTCCTTCGTCGAGATCGGCCTCGGCTACCTGTCGCTCGACCGGCCGGCCGGGACGCTGTCGGGCGGCGAGGCGCAGCGCGTCAAGATGATCCGCCACCTCGGCTCCTCCCTCACCGACACCACGTACGTCTTCGACGAGCCCACCATCGGCCTGCACCCCCACGACATCCAGCGGATGAACGGCCTGCTGGCCAGGCTGCGCGACAAGGGCAACACCGTGCTCGTCGTCGAGCACAAGCCGGAGGCCATCGCCGTCGCCGACCACGTCGTCGACCTCGGCCCCGGCGCCGGCACGGAGGGCGGCACCGTCTGCTTCGAGGGCACCGTCGAGGGGCTGCGGGCCAGCGGCACCGTCACCGGCCGCCACCTCGACGACCGCGCCCGCCTCAAGGAGGAGGTGCGCAAGCCCACCGGCGCGCTGGAGATCCGCGGCGCGAACAGGCACAACCTGCGCAACGTCGACGTCGACATCCCGCTCGGGGTGCTGGTCGTCGTCACCGGCGTGGCCGGTTCCGGCAAGAGCTCGCTCGTGCACGGGTCCGTCCCGGCCGGCGCGGGCGTGGTGTCGATCGACCAGAGCCCGATCCGCGGCTCGCGGCGGAGCAACCCGGCGACCTACACCGGCCTGCTCGACCCGATCCGCAAGGCGTTCGCCAAGGCCAACGGCGTCAAGCCGGCGCTGTTCAGCGCCAACTCCGAGGGCGCCTGCCCCAACTGCAACGGCGCCGGCGTCATCTACACCGACCTGGGCGTGATGGCCGGCGTCGCCACCGTGTGCGACGAGTGCGAGGGCAGGCGGTTCCAGGCCGAGGTGCTGGAGTACCGCCTCGGCGGCCGGGACATCAGCGAGGTGCTGGCGATGCCGGTGACCGAGGCCGAGGAGTTCTTCGGCGCGGGCGAGGCGCGCACCCCGGCCGCGCACGCCATCCTCGGCCGGCTCGCCGACGTCGGGCTCGGCTACCTGAGCCTCGGCCAGCCGCTCACCACGCTGTCCGGCGGCGAGCGGCAGCGGCTCAAGCTGGCCACCCAGATGGCCGAGAAGAGCGGCAGCGTCTACGTGCTCGACGAGCCCACCACCGGCCTGCACCTCGCCGACGTCGAGCAGCTTCTCGGCCTGCTCGACCGGCTCGTCGACGGCGGCAAGTCGGTGATCGTCATCGAGCACCACCAGGCGGTCATGGCGCACGCCGACTGGATCATCGACCTCGGTCCCGGAGCCGGTCACGACGGCGGCCGGGTCGTCTTCGAGGGCACCCCCGCCGACCTCGTCGCCGCCCGCTCCACACTGACCGGCGAGCACCTGGCCGCCTACGTCGGCGCCACCACCCCATGAGGCTGCTCGTCGTCGGCGGCAGCGGCTTCCTGGGCGCCGAGCTCGTCCGGCAGGGCGCGGCGGCCGGGCACGGGGTGACCGCGACCTGCCACACCCGCCCCGGCGAGGCGGCCGGCGTCGCGTGGTCGCCGCTCGACGTGCGCCGGCGCGCCGACGTCGAGGCGCTGGTCGCCGCGGTCCGGCCGGAGGCGGTCGTCAACGCCGCCTTCCGCCAGCACGACTGGGCGACCACGGCCACCGGGGCCGCGAACGTCGCCCTGGCCGCCGCCGCGGCGGGCAGCCGCCTGGTCCACGTCTCCAGCGACGCGGTCTTCTCCGGGGCCGCGACCCGCTACGACGAGACGTGCGTGCCCGACCCGATCACCCCGTACGGCGCGGCCAAGGCGGCCGCCGAGACGGTCGTGGCCGCGGTCGCGCCGGACTCGGTGATCGCCAGGACGTCGCTGATCATCGGCGACGGCGGCTCGTCGCACGAGGCCCGGGTGCACGCCCTGGCCACCGGCGGGACCGAGGGCGTGCTGTTCACCGACGACGTGCGATGCCCGGTGCACGTCACCGACCTCGCGGCGGCCCTCCTCGAACTGACCGCCTCCGGCCGGTCCGGCGTCCACCACGTCGCCGGGGCAGACGCGGTGAGCCGGTACGAGCTGGGCCTGCTCATCGCCCGCCGCGACGGGCTCGACCCGGACCGGCTCCCGGCGGGCCTGCGCGCCGGGTCGGGCGTGCCGGGCCCGCTGGACGTGCGCCTGGACTGCGCCGCCACCCAGCGGCAGCTGCGGACCGTGCTGCGCGGCGCGCGCCGGTTCCTCGACCGCTCCCGTCCCTGACCTGGCCGCCCGGCCGGTCAGGGACGCTGGTTGATGCGGATCAGGTTGCCCGCCGGGTCGCGTACGGCGCAGTCGCGCACCCCGTACGGCTGCTCGGCCGGCTCCTGGACGATCTCCGCGCCGCCGGCCGCCAGCCGGTCGAAGACGGCGTCGAGGTCGTCCGTGGCCAGGTTGATGCCGGCGAAGGTGCCCTTGGCCATCATCTCGATGATCGTGCGGCGCTCGTCCTCGGTGATCCCGCACCCGTCGGGGACCGGCGGCTGCAGCACGATCGACGTGCCGGGCTGGCCGGCGGGGCCGACGGTGATCCAGCGCATCCCGTCGTAGCCGACGTCGCCGCGCACCTCGAAGCCGAGGGCGTCGCGATAGAAGGCCAGGGAGGCGTCCGGGTCGTCGTGCGGGAGGTAGCTGGAGTGGATGCTGATGTCCATGCCCGTCACGCTAGCCGCGCCCCGCCTGGCGGCGCTTCTCCGTTCCTGACCGCCGTCCGGCGACGCTCTCAGGAGGAAGCCTGGCGAGACCGGGTCAGCTGTGGCCCGGGGCGGGCGTGGTCCCCGGTTCCAGCGGCAGCACCGGGATGCGCAGGGTGGTCGTGCCGGTGGTCAGGCGGAAGGTGACGTCGATCGGCGTCGCGCCGAGCGGACGGTCGATGTCCAGCATCTCCAGGTGCGGACGGCTCTGCCCCTCCTGGAGCGAGACGGTCGAGCGAGCCGGGACCGTCACATGGACGTCCTCCTGCGGCGCGCCGGGCCCCGCGCGGTAGACGACCTTCCTGGCGTGCACGGTGCTGACGCCGTCGAGCTTCTGGGGCTGGTCGCTCTCGTTGACCAGCGTCAGGTACAGGCCCAGGTCGTCGCCCGCCTTCTGCCGGTCCATGGGCGGGGCCAGGATGTGCACGTGCAGCAGCCGCATCGCGCCCACCTGCCCGTCGACCAGCCCCTCCCGGGACGTGCCCTGGGGCAGGGGCGACTCCCGCTGCCCCGGGTTGCAGGCCGGCAGCAGCGCCAGCACGCACAGGGCCGACAAGAAGGGCAGCAGCGCTCGCGAGCCCCGTGGTGATGTCCTCATGTTCGTGCCTTCGTGTGGTGTGAGGCCGGTGACGAGGGCCACAGTGCGGGCCCGCTCGCGCGAGCGCCGCCTGCGGGGGGTTGACCGCAAGCACGATGTACCCGCCTGACCGGACGCCATGCCGGACGCGTTCAGGCGCCGGAGTCGCGGTAGAAGCTCAGACCGGCGTGCTCGGGATCGGTGTACACCTTCACCGTCCCGTCCGGGTACGCGGCGAACGGCAGGACGACGCCGTCCGGGCACGGGTGCAGGAACATCAGCGTCGGTCCCACGACGACGAACGAGCGGGCCCGGGGCGTGGCGTGCTCGGAGCCGTGCTCGGCGCGCCACCGGGCCACCCGGTCGGCCGCGCCGGGCTGCCGGGCGACGTCCTCGACCTTCCCGATCAGGTCCTCCATGGCGACCCGGTCGAGGATCTCGATCTGCAACTCCTGCGGTTCCCCCATGCCGTTCTTCCTTGGCTCGTGTCTTCCGTGGTTTCCGCGACGCGGACGCCGGCCGGCCGGTGAGCCCGCCGATCCCGGGATGAGCGGCCTACCCCCTGCCCGGTCCGGCGAAACGGCGCAGGTCAGCGGCTTGATCGCGTGGCGCGCGCGGCACGGCGTCCCCGCCTGGGCCACCGGACGGGTCACCGGCGGCGGCGGTGACGATAGACCGCGCCCCGGCCGGGCAGAGAAGGGGGTTTCTCAGGTTCAGGAGCCCCCATGTCTGGTGATCAGTTCACGTCCTCCGCCCTGCCGGGCGAGCCCGGCGCGGCGTCCGCGGCACGCCGGGACGGCCACGCGTCCGGCCCGCGACCGGACCCGCCGGGCCTGCCCTTCGGCAGGCCCGGACGGCCGTTCGGCAGCACGCCCTTCGTCTTCGGGTTCACCGCCGCGCTCGGCGTGCTGACCGCCTGGCTGCTGGTCCAGGCGCTCACCGCCAGCGCCTCGATACTGCTGCTGATCGTCGTGTCGTTGTTCCTGGCCGTCGGCCTGGACCCCGCCGTACGGTGGCTGGAGGAGCACGGCCTGCCGCGCTGGGGGGCGATCACCGCGGTGTTCACGGCGGTGATCGTGCTGTTCGCCGGGTTCGCCATGGCGGTCATCCCGGCGTTGTCGGAGCAGGCGGGCCAGTTCGCCGACCAGTTGCCCACCTACATCCAGCAGTTGCAGAACAACCCCCAGATCCGTGACCTGGACCAGCGCTACCAGCTCCTGGAACGGCTGCAGGCGTACCTGACCAGCGGCGACCTGGGCCGGCAGGTGTTCGGCGGGCTGCTCGGCATCGCCTCGATCGTGGTCAGCGCCGTGTTCTCCACGCTGACCGTGCTCATCCTCACCCTGTACTTCCTGGGCGCGCTGCGCTCCATCACGCGTACCGGCTACCGGCTGATCCCGCGCAGCCGCAGGGACCGGGCCCGGCTGCTCGGCGACGAGATACTCAACCGGGTCGGCGGCTACGTGGCCGGCAACCTGATCATCTCCCTGATCGCGGGCGTGACCACGTTCGTCTTCCTGTGGATCGCGGGCGTGCCGTACGCGCTCGCCCTGGCGATCATCGTGGCCCTCACCGACCTCATCCCGCTCATCGGCGCGTTCATCGGCGCGGGCATCGCCACGCTGGTCGCGCTGTTCGCCTCGCTCCCGGTGGCCATCGCCACGCTCATCTTCTTCGTCGTCTACCAGCAGATCGAGAACTACCTGATCGCGCCCAAGGTGATGAAGTCGTCCGTGGACGTGCCGGCCGCCGCCACGATCGTGGCCGCCCTCATCGGCGGCGCCCTGCTCGGCGTGGTGGGCGCCCTGCTGGCCATCCCGGTCGCCGCCGCCGTCCAGGTGATCGTCAACCACGTGGTGCTGCCCCGTCAGGAACGTCACTGAGGACGCCGCGTGTGAGCGCCTGACCTCGGGGTACCTGTGCCGGACCCGACGCCCGGCAATCTTCGTCCCCGCCGGGCGCCCCGACCCCAGGGAGGCCGTCCATGGACGCGATCGTGCTGCTCAAAGAGGACCACAAGACGGTGGAGAAGCTGTTCAAGGAGTTCGAGAAGGCGGGTCCCGACGCCCACAAGACCAAGCAGAAGATCGTCGCGCAGGTCATCGAGGAGCTGACCGCGCACACCTACATCGAGGAGACGATCTTCTACCCGGCCGCCCGCGCGGGCACCCCCGACACGACCGACCACATCCTGGAGAGCGTCGAGGAACACCATGTCGTCGTCTGGATGTTGTCGGAGCTGAAGGACCTCGACCCGGCCGACGAGCGCTACGACGCCAAGATGACGGTGCTCATGGAGAACGTCCGCCACCACGTCGAGGAGGAGGAGAAGGAGTGGTTCCCGCAGGTGCGCGAGTCCATGGGCCGCAACCGGCTGCAGGAGCTGGGTGAGGAGATGGCCAAGGCCAAGGCCGAGGCCCCCCGCGACCCCCTGAAGATCCCCAGCGCGTCCTCCTAGGCCACGGCGCGGGATGGAACGGCTTGGAACGCCCCGACAGGTGCAGGACCATCCATCCCGACCCAAGGGGAGACCATGACGTACCTGAGGAGAAGACTGCCGGCGGCGCTGGGCGCGGCGGTCCTGGCCGGCGCCCGCTCGAACGCGCTGCGCCACGGGTTCGCGGCGGGCGAGGTGTTCGAGTCGGCGCTCTCCCAGGACGCGCGCACACACGTGTTCTTCGCCCTGGTCACGGTGAGTTGCGAGGACGCGGCCCGGTAGCGGTCCGAGGTCGGGTGACGCGCCGGGCAACCGGACAAGTCCGGCGCGTTTTACCGTCGTCCGACGTGGGGTTGATCTGGCACTAAGGTGTGCCGCATGAATATAACTACGGAGAGTAGCGTCATGCGTACTCTCAGACACGATGTGCCGGCATCGCTGGTGGTGTTCCTCGTCGCGGTGCCCCTCTCGCTCGGCGTCGCCCTGGCCGCGGGGGCGCCGCTGGCCGCCGGGCTCGTCGCCGCCGCCGTGGGCGGCATCGTCGCCGGGCGCCTGGGCGGCTCGGTGGTGCAGGTCAGCGGCCCGACCGCGAGCCTGACGGTGGTGATCGCCGGTCTGGTGCAGACCTACGGCTGGCGCGCCACCTGCCTGATCACGATCGTGGCCGGCGCCCTTCAGGTGCTGCTCGGCGCGATCAGGGCGGCGCGGGCCGCCCTCGCGGTCTCGCCCGCCGTCGTCCACGGCATGCTCGCCGGGGTCGGCATCATCATCGCGCTCGCCCAGCTGCACGTCGTCCTCGGCGGCAGCCCCGAGCAGTCGCCGTGGGCCAACCTGGCCGCGCTGCCCAGCCAGATCATGGACCTGCACGGCCACAAGGTCATGGTCGGCATCCTCACCATCACGGTCCTGCTGGCCTGGAGCCGGATGCCCAAGCCCGTCCGGGCGATCCCCGCGCCGCTGGCCGCGCTGCTGGCCGCCGCCGTCACCGCCGCGGTGTTCGGCTGGAACGTCACCCGCATCGACCTGTCCGGCGCGATCACCGCGTGGGCGCCTCCGGTGCTGCCGGCCGGCGACTGGCAGCACATCGCCATGGGCGTGGTGCTGGTGGCGCTGGTGGCCGGGGCGGAGTCGCTGCTGTGCTGCGTGGCCACCGACAGCATGCACACCGGCCCCCGCTCCGACCTCGACCGCGAGCTGACCGGCCAGGGCGTGGCCAACATGGTGAGCGGCTTCCTCGGCGGGCTCCCGGTGGCCGGCGTGATCGTGCGCAGCACCACCAACATCCAGGCGGGCGCCCGCACCCGCTGGTCGGCGGTCCTGCACGGCGTCTGGGTCCTGCTGTTCGCCCTCTGCCTGGGCTGGACGATCAAGCTCATCCCGATGGAGGCGCTGGCCGCGCTGCTGGTCTTCATCGGCATCAAGACGATCAGCCTCGGCCACCTCAGGAAGGTCCACGGCCACAACGAGGTGCCCGTCTACGTCATGACCATGTCAGGCGTGATCCTGGTCGGGCTGGCCGAGGGCGTCCTGGCCGGGCTGGCGCTGGCCGCGCTGCTCGCGCTGCGGCGGCTGACCCGCGTGACGGTGGACAAGCGGCAGGAGCCCGGCGGGGTCATGCACGCGACGGTCTCCGGCTCGCTCACCTTCCTGGGCGTGCCCCGGCTGACCCAGGAGCTGCGCGCCATCCCACCCGGCGTCGCCGTCGACCTCGACCTGAACATCGACTTCATGGACAACGCCGCCTTCGACGCGATCCACTCCTGGCGGCTGGACCACGAACGCCTGGGCGGCACGGTCATCATCGACGAGCTGCACGACGAGTGGTACACGATGGCGGCCAGCGGCGGACGCATGTTCCCTGCCAAGAGCCCGCCCAAGGCACCCGGCCGCTGGTGGCTGCCGTGGACCCACCGCGGCCGTCCGCTGTCGGCCACGGCGGCGATCGAGT
Source organism: Nonomuraea sp. NPDC052265 (assembly GCF_044547985.1). Lineage (NCBI taxonomy): Bacteria > Bacillati > Actinomycetota > Actinomycetes > Streptosporangiales > Streptosporangiaceae > Nonomuraea > Nonomuraea sp. NPDC052265. Next base: position 23,173 of record NZ_JBIUBJ010000031.1, on the reverse strand, counting down.
GCCGGCTCGCCCAGGGCGCGGACGAGTTCCACAAGCGCACGGCCCCGCTGCTGCGGCCCATCTTCACCCAGCTCGCCACCCAGCAGCGGCCCTCCCACCTGTTCATCACCTGCGCCGACTCCCGGGTCGTGCCCAGCCTGATCACCTCCAGCGGGCCCGGCGACCTGTTCACGGTCCGCAACATCGGCAACCTGGTGCCGTGCGCCGGCTCCGAGCCGCACGACGACTCGGTGGCCGCCGCCATCGAGTACGCCACCGGCGTGCTGAACGTGCACACCATCACCGTCTGCGGGCACTCCGGCTGCGGCGCGATGGCGGCGCTGCTGAAGGGCCCGGCCACCACCGAGGGCCTGCCGCAGCTCAGCCGGTGGCTCCGGCACGGCCATCCCAGCCTCGACCGGCTCGGCGAGGGCGGCCACGACACCTCCGCCGAGGACGCCTCGCTCGACGCGCTGTGCCGGCTCAACATCCAGCAGCAGCTGGAGAACCTGCGCACCTACCGCAAGGTCGACGAGCAGGTCAGCGCCGGGCAGCTGTCGCTGGTGGGCCTGTACTTCGAGATCGGCTCGGCGCGGGTGCACCACGTGCCGCCGCGCACCCCCGACGCCCCCGGGTCCGACGGCCCGTTGCCGAGCGAGCCGACCCCGCTGTAGGCGCGTCCCCGCCGCGCCGGTCGGTTCGGCGCGGCGGGATCACACGACGTGGTTGCGCAGGCCCAGTTCCTCCGGATAGGGGGAGAAGTACGTCTGGTCCTCCACGTACGTGGCCGCCTCGCCCCTGGCGTGGTGGCGCAGCAACGTGAGCGGCACGCTCAGCGCCACCCGGTGCGCCGCGTACGAGCCGATGACCTCGACCAGGTCGGCGCGGCGCACCGGGTCGAGCTCGTCCCCGACCATGCCGAGACAGTGTTGCAGCACGTTGACGTTGCGCCCGATCGACGCCTTGACCGCCATCGCCTTCCGGAACGCCGTGCCGTACTCCTCGGCGAGCTCCTCGCGCGGCCGGGTGCCCGCGGCGGCGACCAGGCGGCCGGTCTCGCGGTAGCCGTCGGGAGAGTGGGCGAGCAACTGCATCTTGTGCCGGGCCTGGAAGGCGACCAGGTCGCGGGGCCGCCAGTCGCTCTCCAGCAGCTCGCGCAGCCGCGCGTGGGCGAAGATCCGCTCGACGAACGCCTCCCGCAGGACCGCGTCGTTGAGCCGCCCCTCGTCCTCGACGGGCAGCAGCGGGTGGCCCTCGATCACCGCGTCGGCGAACAGGCCCCGGTTGTTCCGGGTCACCGCGTTGTCCCCGGCGTAGAGCGGGATGCCGTGGATGCCGCAGCTCGGGCTCTTGGCCTTGAACACGTAACCGTCGGCCGCGAGGCGCGGGGAGCGTTCGGCGGCCAGCTCGTCCATGGCGGAGGTGAGGTCGCGGCGGCTCTGCCGGGTCATCAGGCGGGGGCCGGCGGGGGATCGTTCCAGGCGCAGCGTCTCGCGGGGCGCGCCGAGGCCGATCTCCATCTCGGGGCAGATCGGCACCCAGTCCACGAACGGCGCCAGCTCCTGCGTCAGGAAGCGGGCGCGGCTGTGCCCGCCGTTGTGCCGTACGGGCTCGCCGAGCAGGCAGCTCGACACCGCCACCCGCGGCCTGCCCCAACCATGCGCCTCAGCCATTCCTGACAGATGCCCACCACAGGCGTCCGCACGCCACGGAGATTTGTCGCAACCAGGGCGTAGCGTTCAGGCATGACGAATGCGCACATTCCGCTTGATGGCGAGCAGTGGCAGCCTGGGGACCTCGTCGTCGACGCCGACGGCGGCCTGTTCACGCGCGCGAGTGCGCAGGACCAGGCCGACGGCGTGCCGTGGGGGCGTCCGCGGCACACCGCCCGGCACGCCGACGGGAGCACCCACGTGCCGGAGGGCGAGGCGGGGGAGCAGGTGCCCGCCCGTCCGCTGACGCTGTTGCTCCGGGACGGGCGGCCGGTGCTGCCCGCCGTACCGGCCGACGCGGCGACGGTGCTCGGCACGCAGGCCCGGCAGACCGCCGCGCTGGCCGGGGTCGGCGGCCTGTTCCTGGCCGCCACCGCCTTCGACCCGGACGGCGCCGGCGACCCGAGGGCGGCCCGGCTGCGCGCGGACCTGCTGGATCACGTGGTGGTGGTCGACGACGCGGAGGAGCTGGCGGCGATGTTCGGCGGCGCGGCCGACGGGCTGCTCGTCGAGCTGGCGGAATGGCACCGGCGCAGCGTGGGCGAAACCGCCTGACCGACGCCCCCGGCCGACCTGCTGGTCACCGGCGACAAGATCACCGCGCGGCTGGTCTTCCGCGGCCACTTCACCGGCACGTTCGACGGCGTCCGGGGCAAGGGGCAGAGCGTCGACTTCAACGCCATCGACATCCAGCACGTCGGCGCCGACAAGATCGTCGAGGACTGGCACATCGAGGACAACGAGACGCTGCTGCACCAGCTCGGGGTCAACTCCCCGTCGAAGCGCTAGTTCTCGTACGGGCCGGAGGGGTTGAGTGCGGCCACGACCTGGTCGTAGTCGCCGCGCGCCTCGCCGTACCGCAGGAACTTCACCCGCTCGACCTGGATCTCCTTCGCGTCCGGCCGGCTCTTCAGCAGCTCCACGACCTCCGCCACGAACTCCTCCAGAGGCATCGCGGACTCGACGAACTCCGCGCCGGGCAGCAGCGAGGTGCGCACGGCCGGCGGTTCGAGCTCCACGACCTTCACCGACGTGTCGGCGAGCTGCAGCCGGATCGACTCGCTGAGCATGTGGATGGCCGCCTTCGAGGCGTTGTAGCTCGGCGTGATCTTCAGCGGCGCGAACGCCAGCCCCGAGGAGACGGTGATGATCGTCGCGTCCGGACGCGTCCGCAGGTGCTCGATGAACGCGGCGATGAGCCGGATCGGTCCCAGCACGTTGGTCGTCACGGTCTCCTCGGCCGTGGCGAGGAAGGTCGCGGGGGCGTGCCAGTCCTCGACGCGCATGATCCCCGCCATCGTGACCAGGACGTTGAGATCAGGGTGCCTGGCCAGGAGCTCCTTCGCGGCCGACTCGACGCTCGCGGCGTCCGCGGTGTCGATCCGCACGGTGTCGATGCCCGGGTGCTCGGCCGCGATCCGCTCCAGCAGGTCGGCGCGCCGCCCGCCGACCATGTCACCGGCCAGCCTCGAAGTCATGCCCCGTCTCCCGCCATCGTGCTCGGCACGGACAGTTGATCAGGGTACAGCCGCCGTCATCGGTGCATGCCCTTTCGCCGCACCCGGTGCGGAGACGGCGAGGCGGGGCTTCTCCCGGTACGGCAGAGCCTCACCTGCCCGCCGTCCGTTCCGCGACCCCCCAGAACCACTCGATCTTGGCCGCGTTCCTGCGCTCCTCGATCCATTCGCCGAAGATCCGGCGTTCGACGAGGTCGCGTACGGTGTCGTCGAGCACGGCCGGCCGCACCGCCAGGACCTTGACCAGCAGGTGCCCGCCCTCCACGGGGAACGGCCCGGCGACCGTCCCGGGAGGGGCCCCGAAGATCCGTTCCGCCGTCTCCCCGTCGAGGTCGCCCCGGCGGAGGGTGGCGAACACCTCGCCCGGACGGGCGCTGCCGTCGGCGAAGGCCCGCTCGACCGTGTCGAGGAACCCGGCCGCGTCGGGCACGGCCGGTTCCGTGACGAACACCGCCCGCGCGACGCGGGCGACGTCGAGCTCGCGGCCGTGCTCGGCGAACCAGTCCTCCACCCGGTCCGCGGCCACCCGCGAGCGCAGCGCGGCGACGGCGGCCTCAAGGGCGACCAGCTCCTCCAGCTCCTGGTGGGAGATGTGGTTGCGGTCCATCCAGGCCCGGGTCGCGTCCCCGGTCAGCAGGCCGCGAGCGCGGCGGAAGGCGTCCATCGCCTCCTGCAGCGCGGCGTCGCTCAGCGGTTCGCGCGTCTCCTCCAGTTCCTCGCGTACGAGGCTGTCGGCGACGAGCCGGTCGGTCAGCGCGGACTCGTCCCAGATGAAGTCCAGGCAGGCGATCGCCCTGGCCACGGGCGTCTCGATGCCGTTGACCCGGAGCAGCAGGTGCTCGCCCGCGCGGTGCACGCCGCGCAACGGCCACGGCAGGGCCCGGTCGGCGCACCAGGACAGCGAGATCGTGGCGCCGTCGCCGTCCTTGATGAGCAGGGCGTGGTGCAGCGATCCGTCGAACTCCTCGCGCTGGGCGACCAGGCGCGTCCGGGCGCGAGGGTACGCCGCGCGGAACCCCTCCAGGCCGCGCTCGGGCGCGCCCGAGCTGAGCAGGCCGACCGCGTCGGCGAGCATCGGCCCGTACGTCATCGTTTCACTCCGCTCTTGAGCAGTTCGCCGATCGCCGCGCTGATCGGCAGCCCGGTCGCGTCCTCGATCCACAGGAACTGGCCGTTCGGGTTGATCTCCAGGAAGACGTGGCGGCCGTCCGGCGTGACGATCAGGTCGATCGCGCCGTAGGTCAGCCCGAGCCGCTCGACCAGCTCCAGGCAGCGCCGGGCCACCTCGCCGGGCAGGTCGTGCGGCAGGACGGGCGTGGCGCCCGGGTCGTAGTGCCGCCAGTCGTAGCGTGTGTGGTTGCTGACCTGCGAGTGGATCTCCGCCGCGAAGAGCTCGCCGCCCACCACCGTCACCCGCACCTCGACCCGCTTGGGGACGTACGCCTGGACGATGATCGGGCACAGGCGCAGCGCGTCGGCATGGGCGAGGTCCGCCGGGGTCACGGGCGCGGCGAACCGCCCGAACCGCTCACCGCCCGCCTCCAGCTGATTGCCGTGCACGGGCTTGGTGATCACCCGGCCTTCGTGCCGGTCGTAGAAGTCGAGGAAGGACTCGGGATCGTTCGTGATCAGCGTCTCGGGCAGTTCGAAGCCCAGCTGCCTGGCCACTTCGAGCTGGTACGGCTTGCGCCCCGCCCGGTCGATGACCGGCCTGGATGCCGGGACCTTGAGGCATCCCAGGCCGTCCCACAGACTCTCGGCCATGACGCGGCACTCCTCCTCGACGTGGTCGCGGGCGACGGTCAGAGGGTGGGTCACCGGATTCCCCGGACGGCGGTACCAGATCGCGGTCAGCTCGTCGAGGACGAGACGGCGTCCGTCGCGGCTGAGGGTCCGGACGGTCGAGCCGTCCCCCGGGTGGCCGATCTGCAAGGTGGCGGCGGTGGGGAACCGCGCGGGGTCGAAGACGGTGACGTCCGCCCCGGCGAGCGTCCCCACGACTCGTTCGGCGTGCTCGTCTCCGTCGCAGGTCAGTACGAGGATCATCAGCGTGGTTCCGGTCGGGGGGCGCGACCTGGGGCACGCCCCCCGCGGCGCACTAGTTGCTGTCGCCGGAGGTGTGCGAGTGGCCACCGTGGATCACGATGACCTGGCTCTTGGCGCCGCCGCTCACCTGGAGCAGCTGGCCCTCGTCGAGCTCAGCGCCCAACGCCGCGATGTCGTCGAGGCTGGTGCGCGTCTTCCCCATGTTCATTCCCGCCCTTTTGTCTGCATGGGGAGCCGGATGCGCCCCATCGCGTGGAACACGTTAGAGAGGCGGTTCCCGGGGCGTCGTCCGTCGCGTGGATGATCAGCTGTCATCCTGCGGGCGGAGAAGGGTGCACGACGACGCTCCCGCGAGGTTCGCCCGTGCCCCGGCGCGGTAGTCGTCGACGAGTCGTTCGCCCGTGGCATGGGCCGTCGCCGTCCAGCCGAGCAGGACGGCGACGAACACACCGCCGAGACCGAGGAGGCAGGTCACACGAGGAAGGCGTAGACGTGGGGACTGCACGACGTCGAACCTAGGCCGGGCGTCGCCGGCCGACATCACCCCAAGGTGTGAGACGGCACCCACCCGGCGGGATGGAATCCTAGCCGGGCAGATCGTTGCGACCCACGAGCCCGTTCTCGTAGGCGTGGATCACCGCGTGCACGCGGTCGCGCAGGTCCAGCTTCTGCAGGATGGCCCGGACGTGCGACTTCACCGTGTTCTCGCTCAGCACCAGCTCCGCGCAGATCTCGCTGTTGGACCTGCCGCGGGCGAGCAGGCCGAAGATCTCGACCTCGCGCGGGGTGAGGCCGTCCAGGGCCGCCGTCCTCCGCATCGGCACCTGGCGGACGAGGTCGAGGATCGTCGCGGCCACCCCCGGGGCCAGCGCCGACGTCCCCGAGGCGACGTCACACACGGCCTGGGCCAGGGCGGCGGGCCGGACGTCCTTGGTCAGGTAGCCGCTCGCGCCGGCCCGGACGGCGGCCACGACCAGTTCGTCGTCGTCGAACGTCGTCAGCATGAGCACCCGGGTCGCCGGTGCGATCCTGACGATCTCCGCCGTGGCGGCGACCCCGTCCATGCGCGGCATGCGGATGTCCATCAGCACCACGTCGAGGCGGTGCCGACGGACGACCTCGATCGCGTCGCCGCCGTTCGCGACGTCGTGGGTGACCTCGATGCGTTCGTCGGCCGACAGCACCGTACGGAGCGAGGCCCGCAGCAGCTCCTGGTCGTCGACGAGCATGACGCGGATCCCGGTCATGCGCCCTCCTTCGTGGGGAGCCGCGCCCGCAGCACCCATCCGTCGTCCCCGTCGTCGATCGACAGGGTGCCGCCCGCGGTACGCACCCGTTCCTCGATCCCCATCAAGCCGGTCCCCTGGTTGCCGGCGTCCCGGAGCGCCTCGCCGCCGTCGTCGCGCACCTCCACGGCCAGCTCGGCCGGGGTCCAGCGCAGGCGCACGGTCACTTCGACCGGCGGTTCGAGGTGGCGCAGCGCGTTGGTGATGCCCTCCTGCACGGTGCGGACCGCCGCGACCTCGGCACTCAGGCTCAGCGGCCGTCGCTCACCCACCTCGGCGTACGTCACCGCGTGGAGCGGGCTCGCCGCCGAGGCCACGAGGTCGGGGAGGGCGTCGAGCGAGATCGGGACCTGCCCGGGCCGGGCACCGGCGCGTAGCGCCGCGCTGGACGGGCCCAGGGTGGCCAGCATCGCCCGCAGACCTTGGTGGGCGTCCCGCCCGGCCTCGGCGATGTCGCCCAGTTCGCGGCGGGTCGCCGGATCCGCCGTCGTCACCGCCGCGGCCTCGATCCGCGCGACCATGACGGTGACCGTGTGGGCGATCACGTCGTGCAGGTCGCGGCGGATGCTGGCGCGTTCGTCCGCGACCGCGGCGGCCAGCCGTCCGCTCTCGGCGCGCCGGTCGGCCTCGTGCCTGCGACGTACCAGCAGGGCCGCGAGCCACACACCGCCGACCACGAGCATCAGCAGCCCGCCCTCGACCAGGCGCGTCCACACGGGGGTGTCAGGGGGCAGCCGGGCCCAGGTCACCAGCTCGGTGAGGACGATCCCGAGCACGGCGACGGCCAACGCGACCACCGAGGACCTGACCGGGACCAGGCCGGTCAGCCGCCACAACGCGAGCGGGAAGCAGACAGCCGAGGGCAGCATGCTCGGTGACCAGGCCAGGGAGGGCATCAACACCAGGACGAGCATCGCCAGCGCGCCGATCGCGTACCCCACCCACGGCCGGCGATGGACCACCAGCGCTCCCACGTGGAGCAGGACGGCAGCGCCCACCGCGGCGACGATCTGCCACAGGTCCGCGCCGAGGTGCCGTACGCCCGCCAGGATGATCAGCGTCAGGAGCGCCAGGACCGCGTGCACCGCCACCGTCGTCGGCGGCCACGTGCTCCGGAGCTGGGAGGCTGTCACGGTCGTCGCCTTCCGGTGGGCTCGTGGTGGGGAGCCGTGCCCGGCTCGACGTGCCACAGGATAGGCCAGCGGCGGGCAGGGCGATCCTGTCGCCCCACCGAACCCGCCGCCGCCCCGTCGGCGAGCTGCTCCGCCGCGACGCCGGTGCGGGATCGCCCCGCCGTCGCGGCCGCGACGACCTCGCCCGACCGGGCCGAGCATCGAGGTGGTTTGTGCCCCAACCCGGTGAGTTCTCCGGATCAGTACGATCCTGCTAGCCTGATCGCCGTTTCTGCCGGAAAGCGGCAGCCGAGACGATCGTGTGACCGGGGGCCGACTGACGATGGGCGCGGAAGAGGACTTCTTGCAGGTCGGCGCCGAGCTGGCCGACCTGGGTGTGCAGATCTCCAGGATGATGGGCCGCCCGGCACTCAAGGATCAGGCGGGGAAGGTGTTCGCGAGCCTGCAGCGTGACGGCGCGATGGTGTTCCGGCTGGTCAGGGACACCCCTGAGCACGCGGACGCGCTCGCGCTGGCGGGGGCGTCCCTGTTCGACCCCACGGGACGGGGCAGGGTCGTCAAGGACTGGGTGGTCGTGCCGCACTCCTCGGCCGAGCAGTGGACGGATCTGGCCGAGGCCGCCCTCAGCCGTCCCCGCTGACCTCCAGGTCGCAGGCGTGGTTTCCCGGCGTACCCCACGTTGATCTTCTTCCACATCGACAGCGCCAGGAAGTACCTGGTCGACGCGAAGAAGGAGAACGACGACGCCGCGGTGCGGCAGGAGTGCGTCGGGCAACTGCGACTCCTCCGGAGCCATCCCGATCTCCAGAACGAGGCTCACACGATCAGCCTGCTGATCACGCGGGCCTGGATGTACGAGATCACGACGGCGGACCTCCAGCGGGAGGTCAGGAACTGGCAGGAGAAGGCGGACAAGACCAGGACGTGATCCTGCCCGCTCCTCGGCCGTAGCCGCCCCGGGCCACGACGCCCCGGGCGAACAGCCATGCCACCGATCACGGGCGGTCGGGGCCGCCGACCGAGCGGCCCCGACCGCGTCGTGCCCCAGCCGCGCCAGACCGTGCCTCCCGTCCGAGCGGCGTGTCCACCGACGGTAGTCATATCACCTGACTCGATAAAAATGACAACGAGGCATTGCTGATATCTTAGCTCGCTCGTACTGTGATCCCAGTCGCTGTTGAACGAAGGAGATCCAGTGCCCCCCAGTCACGATCCTCGACCGGCCGGCTGGCGAGTCGGCGCCGACATCGGCGGCACCTTCACCGATGTCATCGCGCTGGGCCCGGGCGGCGAGGTCGTACCGATGAAGGTCCTGTCCACCCCGCCCGACTACGGCGCCGGCGTGGTGGCGGCGACCACCGGCGTGCTTGCCCTGGCCGGGGCCCGGCCGGCGGCCGTGGTCGCGATGTTGCACGGCACGACCGTGGCGACCAACGCGATCCTGTCGATGAACGGCGTCCGCACGGCGGTCGTCACCACCCGCGGGTTCCGCGACGTGCTGGAGATCGGGCGGCTGCGCCGGCCGGTGCTCTACGACCTGTCATGGTCCAAGCCCGAGCCCCTGGCCCGGCGGCGGCACCGGTACGAACTCGGCCAGCGGATCACCGCCGACGGCCGCCTCGACCCACCGGCTGGCGACGACGAGGTCCGCACGCTGGCCGCGCGCCTGCGCGCGGACGGGATCGAAGCGGTGGCCGTGTGCCTGATCAACTCCTATGTCCGCCCCGACGAGGAGCGGCGGGTCGCCGGCCTGCTGCGGGCCGAACTGCCCGGCGTGTACGTCACGGCCTCGGTCGACGTCTCGCCGCAGCCGCACGAGTTCGAGCGCATGAGCACCGCGACGGTCAACGCCTACGTCGGCCCCACCGTGCACGGCTACCTCACCCGTCTGGAAGCGGGGTTGCGGGCCGAGCAGGTGAGCGCGCCCCTGCTGGTCATGCAGTCCAGCGGCGGGCTGCTGGACGCGGCCTCCGTCGCGCGGCGCCCGGTGCAGATCATCGAGTCCGGTCCCGCGGCCGGCGTCACCGCCGTGCAGAAGCTCGCCCAGCTGATCGGCCTGTCCACGGTGGTCGCGTTCGACATGGGAGGGACCACGGCGAAGGCGTCCCTGATCGAGCACGGCGAACCGTTCGTCTCGGCCGACTACGAGGTCGGCGGGGGCATGAACGGCGCCCGCGGCCTCAGCTCCGGCGCCGGGTACCCGGTGCGGGCGCCGTCCATCGACATCGCCGAGGTCGGATCCGGAGGCGGCAGCATCATCTCCGTCGACGCGGCGGGCGCGCTGCACGTGGGGCCCGTCAGCGCGGGCTCGCGCCCCGGCCCCGCCTGCTACGGCCAGGGCGGTGAGCTGCCCACCCTGACCGACGCCAACGTGACGCTCGGATACCTCAGCCCGGACGCGCTCGCCGGCGGACGCGTGCCGATTCACCCGCAGCTCGCCGTGAAGGCGCTCTCGCCGGTGGCCGAACGGCTCGGTGAGGACGTGGCGGGCGCCGCGCGCGGCGCGTACCAGGTGGCGGTGTCGAGCATGACGACCGCGGTCAAGGCGGTGACCAGCGAACGGGGCCGTGACCCGCGGGAGGCCACCATGGTCGCCTTCGGCGGCGCGGGCCCCCTCTACGCCGCCGCCCTGGCCCGCGAGCTGGGCATCTCGACCGTGATCGTGCCCGTGTACCCGGGCCTGTTCAGCAGCCTCGGCCTGCTCGTGGCCGACACCGAACGCCAGGAGCTCACCCCGTACCGGCCGGGGTTCGCCGACGTGAGCGCGCTCGCCGCGGAGTTCGCGCGGCTGTCCGCCCAGGTGCGCGAGGAACTGGGCGCGGAGGCCGTCGTGGACCGGCTCCTGGACATGCGCTACCGCGGCCAGCGCTTCGAACTGCGGATCCGGGTGCCCGACGGCGACCTCACCGAGGACCTGCTCGCCGAGACGCGGGCCCGTTTCCACGCCGAGCACCGGCGCACCTACGGCCGGGCCGGCACGGACGAGCTGGTGGAGCTGGTCAACCTCCGGGTACGCGGCCGGCTCCCCACCCCGGTGTCCATCGCCGACGTGCTGAGCCTTCCCCTCGCCGCCGCCGGTGAGCCCACCACCCGCGAGTGCCGGTTCGCCGAGACCGTGCCCACGCTCGTCGTGGGACGGTCCGACCTCGGCCACGAACCGGTCGAGGGGCCGATGGTCATCGAGGACATGGACGCCACCACCCTCGTCCCGCCGGGCGCCCTGGTACACCGCGACCGGCTCAACAACATCGTCATCACCTGGAGCGCCTCATGATCCGCGACGCCGTGACCTTCGAGGTCTTCCGCAACGCCGTCACCGGGATCGCCGACGAGATGGCGATCACGATCCTGCGCACGGCGCACTCGCAGCTCGTCGCGTCCAGCATGGACTTCTCCGCCGCGCTGTGCGACGCCCGGGGCCGGGTGATCGCCCAGGCCAACACCCTGCCGGTGCACCTGGGGTCCATCCCGGACGCGATGGAGGCGATCCTCGACGAGTTCGGCGACCGGATCCGGCCAGGGGACGTCTACCTGCTCAACGACCCGTCCCTGGGCGGCATGCACCTGCCCGACATCTTCGCCGTCGCCCCGGTGTTCACCGGGGAGGCCCTCCTGGGGTTCGCGGTCACCGTCGTCAACCACACCGACGTCGGGGGCTGGGCGGCCGGTTCGATGGCCGTGCAGTCGACGAGCATCTTCGCCGAAGGGGTGCAGATCCCGCCGTCGTGCCTGGTCGAGGCGGGCACCGTGAACGAGACGTTCCTGGGGCTGATCCTGCGCAACGTCCGCGAACCCGAGTTGCTGCGCGGCGACCTCGAATCCCAGCTCGCGGCCTGCCACACCGGGGCCGAAGGGCTGCGCGCGCTCGCGGCGCGGCACGGCGTCGAACGGCTCGCCACCCTCATCGACGAGCTGCTCGACTACTCCGAGACCCTGCTGCGCGCCGCGCTCGCCGAGGCCGTGCCCGGCGCCTACGAGTTCCTCGACCACATCGACGACGACGGTCTCGGCTCCGGGCCGATCCCGATCCGGGTGAAGGTCACGCTGTCCGGGTCCGGGATCGAGCTCGACTTCACCGGCTCCTCGCCGCAGGTCGACTCCGCGCTCAACGCGACGGCCTCCTTCACCCGTTCGGCCGCCTACGCCGCGCTGCAGGGCGTGCTCGCCTCCGACATCCCGGCCAACAGCGGCTTCTACCGGCCGTTCACGTTCGTCATCCCGGAAGCCTCCATCCTCAACGGGCGGCGTCCGTCCGCGCGCGGCGCCCGCGGGCTCGTCGGCTTCCGGATCATCGACGCGGTGCTCGGGGCGCTCGCCCCGGTGTTCCCCGCCCGGGTGCCGGCCGCCGGGGAAGGCGGACCCGACGGGATCGCGATCGGCCTCGTCGGGCCGGACGGGGAGTCCATGGTGTTGTGGGACCCCCTGGCCGGGGCGTGGGGCGCCCGTCCCGACCGCGACGGCGTGGACGGGATCAGCTCCCTGGGCGCGAACCTGACCAACACGCCGGTCGAGGAGCTGGAACGCTCCGGCCACATCCGCATCGACGGTTACGGCTACCTCCCCGACAGCGGCGGAGCGGGCCGCTGGCGCGGTGGCCTGGCGACCTTCCGCGACATGACGCTTCTGGCGCCCGAGGCCAGGGTGCAGATCAGGTCCGACCGGCGGAAGTTCCTGCCGTACGGGCTGGACGGCGGCGCCCAGGGAACCCCCTCGCTGAACGTGCTCGACCGCGGCGGCCCCGGTGAACGCGTGCTGGAGTCCAAACCGCACTTCGTGATGACCGCCGGAACCCGCCACCGGCACGTGACCGCCGGCGGCGGCGGGCACGGCGTCCCCTTCGAGCGCCTCCCGGAACTGGTCCTCGAAGACGTCCTCGACGGCAAGGTGACCCCCGAGGGCGCCGAACGGGACTACGGCGTCGTGATCTCCGCGGACGGCCTGATCGACGCGGACGCCACAGCCGGCCTGCGAGGCCGGGCGCGCTGAAAGACCGCCACCCCACCCCCCAGATCGATTGGAACCCCCCATGAGTTCGAACCTCGCGACCCCCGAGAGCACCGTCCCACCCCGCACCTGGCGCAAGGTGGGCATCCGGATCATGCCGCTGGTCGGCCTCGCCTACGTGGCGAGCTACATCGACCGCGCCAACGTCGGTTACATCGCCGCCCCCATGTCCCGCGACATGGGCCTCAGCAGCAGCCAGATCGGCCTGGCCGCCGGACTGTTCTTCATCGGCTACGTCCTGTTCGAAGTGCCGAGCAACATGATGCTCAGCCGGTTCGGCGCGCGGAAGTGGATCGCGCGGATCATGATCACGTGGGGGCTGGTCACGGCGGCGACCGCGGCCGTCAACTCCCCGGCCGCGCTGTTCGTCGCGCGGCTCCTGCTCGGGTTCGCCGAAGCCGGCCTGGCCGCCGGGATCCTGCTCTATCTGACGTTCTGGTTCCCGCGCCGCCAGCGTTCCTGGGCGCTGTCGGCCTTCATCCTGATGATCCCGCTGTCCTCGATCATCGGCTCTCCGCTGGCCGCCGCGCTGCTGCAGTGGGGGCAGGGCGTGTTCGGTATCGCGGGCTGGCGGGCGCTGTTCCTGGTCGAGGGCGTCCTGACGGTCGTGGTCAGCGTCCTGATCTTCGTCTTCCTGCCCGACCGTCCGGCCGACGCGCGCTGGCTCGACGACGAGGAGAAGGCCGCCATCAAGCACATCCTCGCCGCCGAGGCCGCCGAGCAGCGCGCCCGCGGCGCGCTCACCGGGCTGCGCCAGGCGCTGACCAGCGGCCGGGTCTGGGCGATGGCCGTGACCTGGTTCTCCATCGCGTTCGGGCTCTATCCGCTGCAGTTCTTCCTGCCCACGATGATCAAGTCCATCACGCAGAGCGTCGGTCACTCCGCCGACGTCAGCAGCGTCCTGCTGTCCGCGATCCCCTACGTGGTGGCCGCGCTCGCCATCGTCGCCTGGGCCCGCGTCGCCGCGCGCTGGACGGCGGTCACGGCCACGGCCGTGCCGATGGCCGTCGGCGCGGCGGGGCTGCTGCTGGCGACCTTCACCAGCAGCGGCACGCTGTTCGTGCTCGCCGTCTGCATGAGCGTCGCCGGGATCATCACCGCGATGCCGCAGTTCTGGCGCATTCCGGCGATCGGCCTGACCGAGGCGGCCGCCGCCTCCGGCATCGCACTGATCAACTCGGTCAGCAATGTCAGCGGGTTCGTCGGTCCCTACTTCACCGGGACCATCGCGTCCGCGACCGGCAGCTTCACGTACGCGCTGCTGGCCATCGCGATCATCATGGTCGCCGGCCTGGCCGTCCTGCTCACCACGGGACGCCGGATGGAGCGCCTGGACGGGAGCCTGTCGTGAACGCCGCGTTGCTGGACCGGCTGAGGGCCGAGCTCGGCGAACGCCGGGCGACCACCGGGCTGCGCCGCGACCTCGTGGTCTCGGGCGCCCAGGGGCCGACGCTCGTCGTGGGCGGCGAGCGGCTGGTGAACTTCGCCTCCAACGACTACCTCGGGCTCGCCGGCGACCCGGAGGTCCTCGACGCGGCCCGGCGGGCGCTGCGCGAGACGGGGCTCGGGGTGGCGGCGGGACGGGTGCTCTGCGGCACGCGGGCGATCCACGGCGAGCTGGAGGCGGCCATCGCCGAACTGGTCGGCGCCGAGGACGCCGTGCTCCACCACTCGTGCTTCGACGCGAACCTCGGCCTCTTCGACGCCCTGACCGGCCCGCGGGACGTCGTCCTCAGCGACGCGCTCAACCACGCCAGCCTGATCGACGGCATCCGCCTCACCCGCGCCCGTCGGCGCGTCTTCGCCCACGCCGACCTCGACGAGCTCGAACGCCTCCTCATCGAGTGCGCGGACGCGCGCCACCGGCTCATCGTCACCGACGGCGTCTTCAGCATGGACGGCGACGTCGCCGCACTGCCCCGGCTCTGCGAGCTGGCCGAGCGCCACGACGCGGTGCTCGTGGTCGACGACTCGCACGCCACGGGTGTGCTGGGCGCGACCGGCGCGGGCACCGCCGAGCACTTCGGGCTGCGGGGCCGCGTCGACGTGCTGACGGGCACGCTCGGCAAGGCGCTGGGCGGCGGGGCCGGAGGCTTCGTCGCCGGCGACCGTGCGGTGGTCGAGACGCTGCGCCAGGTCTCGCGGCCCTACATCTTCACCAACGCGATGGCTCCCGCGCTGGCCGTGGCGGCGCTGACGGCGATCCGCATCGCCCGGGCGCGTCCCGATCTGCGCGAACGCCTGGCCGCCAACACCGCCTGGCTCCGCGGGGCGTTGCGCGATCTCGGCTACGAGGTGCCGCCCGGACAGCATCCGATCATCCCCGTGATGCTGCGCGGCGGCACGCTGGCCTCCGACGTGGCGGCGGCGCTGCGCCGCGAGGGCGTGCTCGTCTTCGCGCTCTCCCATCCGGTCGTCCCGGCCGGCGAGGAGCGGATCCGGGTACAGGTCTCGGCCGCGCACACGGCCGGCCAGCTCGAACGGGCGGCAGCCGCGTTCGGCCGCGCGCGTGCCGTCCTGGCGGGGTCATGAGCGCCGCCGAGGGGTTGCGAGCGCCGACCGGTGCCGACGGGCGCGAGCTGGCGGGCCGGGTCGCGGTCGTGACCGGCGGGGCCGGTGGCATGGGCCTGGCGGCGGCGCACGCGCTGGCCCGCCGCGGTGCGACCGTCGCGGTGTTCGATCCCGCCGCGCCGGACCCCGGCGAGCTGGCGGCGACGCTGGAGGTGACGGCGGACCGCCTCCGGTCGGTCGCGGTGGACGTCACGGACGGGGACCAGGTCCAGCGCGCGTTCGCCGAGCTGCTGGCGGAGCGGTCGCGGCTGGACATCCTGGTCAACGCCGCGGGCGTCGCACCGCCGACCGCGTTCGAGGACATCACCCAGGCCGAGTGGGAGCGGGTGCTCGCGGTCAACGTGCTCGGGACGTTCCTGTGCTGCCGGCAGGCGCTGCCCGCGATGCGCGGCGGAGGCTGGGGCCGGATCGTCAACTTCTCCTCCACCGCCGGCAAGACCATCAGCACCGCGGGCGGCGCTCATTACACGACGGCCAAGCACGGCGTCCTCGGGCTCACCCGGCACCTGGCCAAGGACTGCGGACGCGACGGGATCACGGTGAACGCCGTCTGCCCGGGGCTCATCGACACCCCGATGGCCCGCGCCCTGCTGCCCGGCCAGGCGCTCGAACAGGCCACCCGGTCCTTCCCGGTGCCCCGCGTCGGGCAGCCCTGGGAGGTCGCCGAGCTCGTCGCGTTCCTCGCCTCGGACCGGGCGGCGTACATCACCGGGGCGGCCATCGACATCAACGGCGGCGACCTCATCGTCTGACGCGGCGCCGCCGGACACCCGCAACCAGCACTTCCACGAGAAGGTGAACCCTCTGTGAGCACAAGGACAGTCAGGATGATCCAGCACCGGATCGACGGCCGCGAGAGCGCCGGCGAGTCGATCCGCACCGCCCCGGTATGGAACCCCGCGACCGGCGCGCATCAGGCCGACGTGCTGCTGGCCGAGCCCGCCGACGTCGACGCCGCGGTGCGGGCGGCGCGGGCCGCCCTGCCGGGCTGGGCCGACACCTCCGTCATGCGGCGGTCGCGGCTGATGTTCGCCTTCCGCAACCTGGTCGACAAGCACCTGGACGACCTGGCGCGGCTGGTCTCCGCCGAGCACGGCAAGGTCCTCGACGACGCCAGAGGCGAGCTCGTCCGCGGCCTGGAGGTGATCGACTTCGCCTGCGGGATCCCGCAACTGCTCAAGGGGGAGTACTCCGACCAGGTCTCGACCGACGTCGACCTGTTCTCCTTCCGGCAGCCGCTCGGCGTCTGCGCCGGGATCACGCCGTTCAACTTCCCGGCGATGGTCCCGCTGTGGATGCATCCGATCGCGATCGCGACCGGCAACACGTTCGTGCTCAAGCCCTCCGAACGCGACCCGTCGGCGGCCAACCTCATCGCCGACCTCTACGCCGAAGCCGGTCTGCCCGACGGCGTCTTCAACGTCGTCCACGGCGACAAGGTCGCGGTCGACGCGATCCTCGACCACCCGGACGTCGCCGCGGTGTCGTTCGTCGGCTCGACGCCGGTCGCGCGGTACGTCCACGAGCGCGCGACCGCCGGCGGCAAGCGGGTGCAGGCGCTCGGCGGCGCCAAGAACCACGCCGTCGTGCTGCCCGACGCCGACCTCGACCACGCCGCCGACCATCTGGTCGCGGCCGCGTACGGCTCGGCGGGCCAGCGCTGCATGGCGATCTCGGTCGCCGTCGCGGTCGGCGACGTGGCCGAGCCGCTCGTCAAGCTGATGCGCGAGAAGGCGCAGGCGATCAAGGTCGGACCGGGACTGGAGGCCGGGTCCGAGATGGGCCCGGTCGTGTCGGCGGAGGCGCTCGAACGGATCAGGGGCTACATCGGCTCAGGCGTCGCCGCGGGCGCCGACCTCGTGCTCGACGGGCGCGCGCCCGACATCGAGGGCGACGGCTTCTTCGTCGGCCCGACGCTGTTCGACCACGTCACACCGGACATGGACGTCTACCGCGACGAGATCTTCGGCCCCGTGCTCGTCGTCGTGCGCGCCGGCTCGCTCGCGGAGGCGATCGACCTGATCAACGCCAACAACCTGGCCAACGGCACGGCGATCTTCACCACGGGCGGCCACGCGGCCCGCCTGTTCCAGCGATCCGTGCAGGTCGGGATGATCGGGGTCAACGTGCCGATCCCGGTGCCGATGGCGTTCCACTCCTTCGGCGGCTGGAAGGAGTCGTTGTTCGGCGCCCACCACATGCACGGCCCGGAGGGCGTCGCGTTCTACACGCGGGCGAAGGCCGTCACCACCCGGTGGCCGGAGGAGAGGGCGGACGGCCCGCGCCGGCGCGGCGACCTCTCCTTCCCGACGGCGGTCTGACCGCACGACCCGGCCCCCGACCGGCCTCGCGCCGCACCCCGGGGGCTCGGCCGCGCCCGTCAGACCGGCGGGCGCGAGACGGGCAGCTCGATGTGCGCCCGGCTCACGGACGTGCTCTTCGCCAGAACCTGCAGCAGGTCGCGGCGCACACGCTCGCACCGCGCGCGCATCGCGTCCCGGGCGGCGTCGGCGTCCCGCGCGCGCAGCCCCTCGAAGACGGCCGCCAGCTCGCCGGGCGGGCTCGCGATGCCGGGATCGATCAACGCGGCCATCCGCAGCACCCGTTCCAGCTCGTCGAGCACGTCGACGATCGACTTGCCGAGACGAGGGTTGCCGCTGAAGTTGGCGATGATGCCCTCGAACTCGATGCCGGCCTGGAGCGACTCCTCCTGATCGGCCTCGCCCGCCGCGAGCGCGAGGGGCACCTCGGACAGGGCCTGGAGCCGTTCGAGCGCGGGCGCCGTGACGCCGAGGCGCGCCGCGGCGGCGGCCGCCTCGCCCGACAGCAGCGTCCGCAGGGCGCACAGGGCGTCGGTGTCCTGGAGCGTGATCGGGCTGACGACGTAGCCTGCGCGCGGCAGCGCGGTCACGAGCCCGTCGCGCCTCAACCGGGCCAGGGCCTCGCGCACCGGCGTCTTGCTGATGCGCCATTGCTCGGCGAGCGACGTCTCGGTGAAGCTGCTGCCGGGAGGGAGCGTCAGGTCGATGATCTGGCGCCTGATCGCCCGATAGGCCTGGCTCGTGCGGTCGAGGCCGGTCTCGTCCCTGCCGACCAGCAGCAGCGCGGGGATGTGCGGCGTTCCGCTGACCACGCCATGGATGTCGGACATCCCGCCAGGATATCAACTGGGAGCGTTGATACAGCAGCTCGTCCGACATGTGGCGATAAGAGATATTAATTCTTGTTGTTGATATCTCAATATGTCATGCTTTGTCCATGCAGCGACGCACCTCGAAATCCTGGGTCCTCCCCGCCGCGAGCGACTTCCCGGCGCTGGGTGCGATGAGCACGCGCGCCCGCGCGGAGCGGAGCGCACGCGACGGCGTGCGGATGCTCCCGCTCGTGGGCGCCCCGATCCTGCCCATGCCCGAGCACGTACGGCGGGCGGTCGCGGGCGCGATGGACCGGCCCGACCCGCGCGACACCCGCGGCCTGCCGGAACTGCGGGCCGCGATCGCCGCCGAACTGGAGCGCGAGCACGGCCTGCGCGTCGATCCCGAGCGCCGCCTGCTGATCACCCACGGGGCGATGCAGGGGCTCTCCCTCGTGCTGCGCACGGTGCTCGCCCCGGGCGACGAGGTGATCGTGCCGACGCCCACCTACTTCTTCGACGGCGCCGTCCGCGAGGCCGGCGCGACGCCCGTCCGCGTCCCGTCCCGCGAGAGCGACGGCTGGGCGATCGACCTGGACGGCCTGGAGGCCGCCGTCACCAGCCGCAGCCGGGCCGTGCTGCTGTGCAACCCGACCAACCCGACGGGCTACCTCCCCGACGCCGCGACCCTCGCCGCCGTGGTCGACCTGGCCGCGCGCCACGGGCTCCTCGTCATCTCCGACGACTCCTGGCAGCACTTCACCTACGACGGCCACCGGTACCACCCGGTGGAGGCGTTCGCCGACCGCTGGCCGCACCTGGTCACCGTCACCAGCCTCAGCAAGTACTACGCGCTGGCGAGCTGGCGGCTCGGCTACGTCCTGGCGCCGCCGCCGATCGTCGACGCGCTCAACCGCCGCTTCGAGTGGGAGGCGGTCTGTTGCGGAGTGGTTCCGCAGCGGGCCGCGGTCGCCGCCCTCACCGGCCCCCGCGACTGGCTCGACCAGGCGCTCTCCGCCTACCAGGCCAAGCGCGACCTCGTCTGCGACGGCATCGCCGCCGGGGGCCTCACCCCGCCCGTACGGCCCATGGGCGGCGCCTTCCTGCTCGCCGACTGCTCGCGCCTCGGCGACGACCCGGCCGCCATCGACCGCGCACTCCTGCGGAACGGCATCGCGACGGTACGCGGCGCCGACATGCACGCCCCCGGCACACACGTCCGCATCACGTTCGGCTCGGACGAGCGCACGCTCGGCGAACTGGTCCGCGCCCTCGGACGGGCTCGCCGGGAGTCCTGACGTCCCGGCGCGCGCCGGGGGCACGGGCGGGTCAGGCCGTGGGGGCCCGGCCTGGGACGCGGGCGCGCTTCATGCGCAGGCGGACCTGGGACGAGGCGCTGGTCTGGGTGATGACGAACTCGTCGCAGAGCCGGCGCATCACCCACAGGCCGTAACCGCCCGGTCCCGCCTGGGGACGGACCTCGGGGCAGGCGTCGGGCCGCAGGCGGCCCGCCTGGTCGCCGACGTCGACGGTGAGGAAGTCGTCGTCGGCCCAGATGCGCACCCAACCGGCCCCGCCCGCGTGGTCGAGGACGTTGGTGACGGCCTCGTTGGCGGCGAGCGCGAGGTCGTCACCGCGCTGGGAGGCGAGCCCGGCCTGCAGCGCGTGACGGCGGACGAGATCCCGCAGCGCCGCGAGGTCGCGGCTGATCGGCCAGCTCGCCGCGGCGCCGGGGGAAGGCTCGGACATCGGCCCCTCCTACCCCGAAATCACACACCGTGTGCCCATGATGACATCGACTCGGTCGTGCGCGCAGGCCAAGCGGAGACAGAAAGGGCTGGTCCATCCTGCCCGAATCGCGGCTTCCGCGCCATGCCCGACCAGGGAAGTGTCCCGGAACCGGGCCGCTGACCCAAATCCCGCGGTGAGGGCCCGGAAATTAGCAACGTTCCAAATAGGGTGATTTATCAGAAAAGCGGGCCCGGCTGCTTGATCTTGCTCCATCGTTGGCGAGGCAACGCGGCTCCGCTGCGGCGGAGGCGCTCCGAAAGCCAAGGGAGTTCCATGCTCAACCGATATCGGGCCCTGCCGGCCGCGGTGGCGATGCTCGCCGCGCTGGCGGGCGCGGCCGTCGCCGCGCCCGCGTGGGCGTCCGCCGTCGCACCCCTCACCGTGACGTTCGCCGCCACGGAGGACGTGTTCATCAGCCAGGCCGAGCCGGCGAAGAGCTTCGCCACCGCGACCTGGGTGAGCGTCTGCGGCGCGGCGTGCGGCAGCGCGGCCGCGGGCCAGCGGGTCGGCCTGACCCGCTTCAAGGTCACCGGGATCCCGGAGGACGCCGAGGACGTCAAGGTCACGCTGGACGTCGTCTCCGCCAGGACGACGGACACCACCGTGTCGGTCCGCCCCGTCACGGGCTCCTGGACGGAGGCCGCCACGACCTGGAACACCCGTCCCGAGTTCGGCGCCGCGGCCGTGGCCTCGCACACCGGCTTCACCGCCGGGACGACGGCCAAGCTGGACGTGTCCGCCGCGGTCAAGGGCGACGGCACGTACGCCTTCGCGCTCACCGGCACCGACGCCACCGCGACCGTGCTGATGTCCTCGCGCGAGACCGGGAACCGCGGCCCGAAGCTCACGATCACCTACACCGAGGGCGGCGGTCAGCAGACCGCCGGGCCGCTGCCGTTCGTCCTGCCGGGGACGGAGACCCTGCGCGGCTCGGCCAAGAAGGTGTTCGCGCACTACTTCACCCCGTATCCGGTGTCGCTGGACAACCAGGCCCCGGCGAGTGACTACTACGCCAGGAACTACCTCAAGCCGGACGGCGAGAGCGGCAAGCACGCCGCCTACGGCGGGCTGCTGCGCGACCGGCCGATCGGGCGCGACCCGATCAGCGGCGACTACGCGGTGGCCGACTTCAAGACCGAGGTCAAGCAGGCCGTCGCGGCCGGCCTGGACGGCTTCACCGTCGACATCCTGTCGATCACCAGCGCCCACTGGACGCGGGTGCAGAACCTGATCAAGGCGGCCGAGGCCGTGGACCCCGGGTTCAAGATCGTGCTGATGCCCGACACGAACGGCCTGGCCTCGGTGGACAGCGCCGCGTTCGCCACCGCGATGGCGAAGCTGGCCGCCTCGAAGTCGGTCTACCGGCTCGCCGACGACCGCCTGGTGGTGGCGCCGTTCAAGGCCGAGGGGCGCACCGCCGCCTGGTGGGCGGCCTGGATGAAGACCATGGAGACCGAGCACGGCATCAAGGTCGCCCTGGGCGGCAACATCGACCGTGCGCACGGCATGGGCAAGATCTGGATGCAGCCGGTGTCGGTCCAGGACGAACGCCCCAACCAGGGCGTCTTCGACGAGGCGGGCAACACCGAGAACCTGCGGGCGACGTGGAAGGGCGCGATCGACGGCAAGGCCGACTGGGTCCAGCTCACGACCTGGAACGACTACTCGGAGAACACGCAGTTCGCGCCGTCCAGGAACGCCGGCTGGACGTACCTGGACATCAACGCCTACTACCTGACCTGCTACAAGCTCGGCTGCCCGAAGATCACGAACGACTCGGCGTACCTGACCCACCGGGTCCAGCCGGTCGCGGCCAAGCCGTCCTTCGCGCAGACCAAGCTCATGGCGCTGCGCGGCGGCAGCACGGCCGCGCGTGACACGGTCGAGGTGCTGACCATGCTGACGGCGCCGGGCAAGGTGTTGGTGACGGTCGGCGGCACGACGCAGAGCTACGACGCGCCCGCCGGCGTGTCGGCCAAGACGTTCCCGCTGAAGGCGGGGGCCGCGTCGGCGACGGTCACCAGGGGGTCGGCGACGGCGGCCAAGGTGGTCTCGCCGTACCCGGTCACCGCGACGCCGTACGTGCAGGACCTGCACTACCGCGCGGCCTCCAGCGAACGCTGACCGCGTGCCTCCGGGCCCGCGCCGGGGACGCGGGCCCGGACCCCGCTCGTCCGGTCAGTCGCCGCAGGCGGCGGCGACGGCCCGGGGGTCCCAGTAGAAGGGGCGGCACTCCAGCATGCGCCCGTCCCGTACGGTGATCACCTGCATGATCAGGGTGTCGACCTCTCGCCCGGTGGCGCGGGCACGGAAGCGCACCCGGTTGCGCACGACGACCGTGTCCTCGTCCCCCCAGTGCCGCTGCTCCAGGAACTCCATCGACTCCCACGTCTCGCCGAAGACGGCCAGGAACCGCTCCATCCCCGCGTGCCCCCGCCACTCCCCGGTCCCGGTGAACGGCAACCCCGGAGCCTGGTGCAGCACGACCTCGGGGTCCAGCAGGGCGGCGACGGGCGCGTAGTCCGCTCTGCCGTGACCGCCCGCGGCCACGTACGCCGCCTCGGCCGCGTAGAACCTCTCCATGACCGACCAAGCGTCGGACGTCCTCGTCATGTTCATGAGGGGAGCATCCCGCGTGTCCATGGCGGGTCGCTGGCGCGAATCGGACGTCTCATGGCGGGAATCCGGCTCGGGGAGTTGACGAGCCCGCCCTGCTGTGAAAAGCTGAAGGCGGCACCGAGGTTGACACTCATAGTAAATGTGGACATTCGTTTCTCAGTTGGGTTATGCTGCTGCCTCGCGCTGCCTCTCGACGCCCCGGATCTCGGTCCGGGCGTTTGGCGTGCGCGCAGTTCGATTCCATCCGTGCCCTCCGGAAGGACAACTGTTGGCAGCCTCGCGCAACCCCTCCGCCGTACCCGCTGGTCCCCGTCGCGTTTCTTTCGCGCGTATCCAGGAGCCCCTCGAAGTTCCTGACCTTCTCGCTCTGCAGACCGAGTCG
>NZ_JBIUBJ010000030.1:0-79377 GCF_044547985.1 Nonomuraea sp. NPDC052265 | reverse complement strand
GTTGCTACGAAGGATCACGCGATGGCCGTACTCATTTCACGGCGCCACACCTGTTGACCAGGTCAAACTCGTACACCACTTCCGTGGACGCAACCCAACAGCAGGCGCCCTACGTCAACAACCGATCGGCGCCTGCTGCCGCCAGCGCCCGCACTTCAACTCTTACGTTTCCCCATCCTGATCACCTCGGTCAGCCGGAGTGCCAGACTCGCCAGCACAGGATCGCTGAGTCGTACTGACCCGGATTCCTCCTCGCGCCCAGCCTCAGCCAAGGACCCGGCGTCGTAACGCATGACAGCGCCAGGATGCACCACAACGTCCCCACTCATGTGGCTGCTGACGCCCTGCGCCGCCTGCACATCCCTGAGCAACCGACCCCAGGTCCCGTCCGCCGACCAGCGGCGCTGCCGTTTGTAGACCGTGATCCAACATCCGAACCGATCCGGCAGGTTGCGCCAGGGCGACCCGGTACGTGCCTGGTACAACACCCCGTTGATCACCGTCCGCTGGTTTCCCTGCCGCCGCCGCCCAACTTCGCCGTCGGGCAGCAATGGCACCAGCCGCTCCCACTCCGCATTCGTCAGATCTGTATAGCGCATTTATCCCTACCCTCGACTGCCATCTGCTCTCAGCCTCGTCACCAGGGCAATAAGGACGGCCATCGCAAGTCCCCTTCGAACAGCAACGATTCAAGGGGTGAAGGAGGCTTGCAATGGCCGCAGAAACCAGTGTGCCTTCTCCGTCATGCGTAGCGCAGCAGATCGGCAAGGATTGGCCAAAATTTCGAGCGGACGCGATAGGAATCATATGCCAACAACGACTAATCCTCATGACTAACGTCTTATGCTCAACAGTTGCCATTCGAGAGGCAAGGGACAATCCGGCGCAGAGTCCCCTGCGTAGCGATGCTTGCAGTCGGGAACCTAGGAGGACCGTCTCGGTAGCACCGCGCCATACTTCATGGCCGGGCGCAGCTGCGGGTTCCGTTTGCTGCCGGCATCCAGAAGAATCTGGGTCTGCGGTCCGTTCTCGCGGTCGGCCCATCGCCCAGCCGAAATAAATTCGCAAGAAGGAGAAGCGTGGTCCCGCACTCTCCGGGATGCGCGGGACCACGCCAAGGCGAGTCTGTTGGCCGGCCGACATCCATTACGGCCTCAACTCGCGCCATTAGATTCTCATGATCGCCTCATGTGTTGCTCCTGTTCGGCGCTATCAGTGGGAAGATTCCCTTTAGGTCCCTCGACTTCAAACGTCCGTCGAGGTCCTGGATGAAGGTGATTTACATGGAGATCCGCCTCCAGGCCGCATCCGTGATGATCAGATGGTCGAGGAGACGTAGCCCGACTGTCTGAGCGGCCTCGGCGAGGCGGGCCGTCACTTCCAGGTCGGCATCGCTGGGGTCGAGAGAACCTCCAGGATGATTGTGGGCAACGCCGAACATGGAGCCACCGGTGGTGAGCACCAGCGAGATCGTCTCCCGCACCGGCACCGTCGTGTGATCGGCGCCGCCCTCCGTCAGCACCGAACGCTTCAGTACGCCACCCCGCGTATCGCACACCACTACGACGAAGCGCTCGTGACCGAGGCCGCGCAGTAAGGGCGCACAAACCTCCGCCAGGTCGGACGTACTGGCGATGCGGGCCCGCGCAGGCTCCGACGCCGCACGCCGTACGAGATGAAACGCCGCGGCCACCCGCGCCGCCTTGGCCGGCCCCATACCTCGCAGTCTGAGCAGTCGATGCGGGTCCGCGCGCCCGAGCGCATCGAGATCACCGCAGTGTTCGATCACCTGGCTGGCCAGCTCCAGCGCGCTCGCCCCACGAAAACCGGAACCGAGCAGGACGGCCAGCAGCTCCCGGTCGGCAAGCACCGCCGCGCCGCTCGACATGAGCCTCTCTCGCGGCCGATCGCGCTCGTACAGATCTTTGACTCGCATTCGCAACCTCCGCACCCGTTCTATCAACGAGGACCGACAATCTCAGGTCTCGAATTCAGGGGCCGAGAAAGCGCGTATTAGACGGATATATCGCGT
This sequence comes from Nonomuraea sp. NPDC052265, assembly GCF_044547985.1. NCBI lineage: Bacteria > Bacillati > Actinomycetota > Actinomycetes > Streptosporangiales > Streptosporangiaceae > Nonomuraea > Nonomuraea sp. NPDC052265. The sequence goes on along the minus strand of NZ_JBIUBJ010000030.1, from coordinate 77,345 downwards.
ATGAGCTACGCAGACAGCAGCCGTGGAGCGCCAATACGAGGAATAGCCGGGTTCGTAACCATGCGCCCCAGGCTCCGTCGCCGGGCGGTGAACTTGTGCGGCGATATGAGGGTGGCCGTACTCCAGCCACCAGGTGATCACTTGCTTCTGAAGCCGCCTACCAGCATCGATGCCAGCTCCGGAGGCAGCGGTGGGAACCAGATGGTGGATTCCGAGGTTGGCTGCGAGCGTCGCCTCCAATCTCGCCACAAGCTCCGGGTGCATTTTTTGTCCGCAGAGTGTCGGAATGTCTCGCTGCTCGGCCTTTTGCTAGAAAAGGCCGAGCGAGTGTCTGGGGTAGCGTCTGTTTATGGCGTCCAGGAAGTGCCTTCGTAGTCTCGATGCGGCATTGCTCGCTGATATGGGGATTACCGCGACAATTCTCGGATAAGGCAGCAAGGATCATCGACCTCCGCTCACGGGGCCTCGCCGACCGCGAGCGGTTCGTACCACGCTGAGGCTTTATCATGAATTCATTCGAGGCAGTGCTCCCACAGTTGAAACGCATTTTCGACTCGAGTCATGTGTCGGCTTCCGATGTCGCACCCCGGCTGCCCAAGACGTTCGACGACCATGGCCTCGTCGGTCTGGAAGCCGACGGGCCTCGGGAGATGAATCGGCTTGATGCGACAGAACGGCCCTTAACCCGGCAGGCTCGTGCAGTTCACATCTGAGCTCCCAGCACATCGACCTCGCACCCCGGCAAGAACGGGTCGAAGCCGTGCTCGATCAACCAGCGGATCGCCCGCAGGCTTCGCAACGACCACCATCCGTGGATCACGCCGAGGTCGACGTCGGAGCCGTAGCCGGCAAGGACGTCACCAAGATGTTCCTCATGCCCGAGCGTCAAGATGGCGAGGTCGAACAAGGCAACGCCCTGTGCCGCCTCGGACCAGTCGATCACGCCGGTGACCTGGTCGCCGTCGACGAACACGTGGGTGATCTGCGGATCGCCGTGCATGAACACCGGTGTCCACGGCCGGAGCGCAGCCTCGGCAACCTCACGATTGCGCGTGACCAGATCGGCAGGGAGAACACCATTCGTGACGAGCCACTCGCATTCCCTGTCGAGGTCCGATGCGAGCCCTTCCAGGCTCCAACCGCGCCATGGCGGCAGCGGCGCGTCATGCAGCATCCGTGCGGCGGCACCCGCCGCGGCCCACGCCGCCGGCGACGCGATCGACGGCTCGCCGAGGCGGCCGAGTGCCGTCCCGGGGAGGGCGGCGAGCGCGAGCACGGGGGTTGCGCCACAGGACCTCCGGCGTCGGGATCGGCGCCATGGCCATCGCTTCGACCTCGACGTCGGTACGCGACGGATCAGTGTCGATCTTCAGGAACACATCACCGACGCGCAGGGTCGCGCGCTCGTTATGAGCGACGACGATCTCGACCTCCTCCACGTCGGCCACCATCGTGGGGGATGACGGCCGATGTCGCCGGATTTATCACGTACGACCGCATGGCTGATCGCGTCCCGCTGCCAGGCGACCTCATGCATGACACCCGCAGCTGACCGCATCGAGCAGCCAGGCGTTCTCCACCTCAAGGTGCATGTGACGACCCGATGGCGGATCACCAGACTTGATCACACCCCCTGGTAGATGAGGTGTCGACCAAGAACAATGCCTCTGCGGGAGCTTCGTCCGCTGTTCCACCGCGCCGCAGCATCGTTGGCACGCCGCCCCCTGCCCCACGTCGCCGACATCCTCCACCGCCACCGCATCGCGGGCGGTTCACGGTGGCGAAACCTTTCCCGGGCCCGCAGGCTCTACCGGCCCCCGTGCGCAACAGCGACACTTACGCGTGCCTGGCCGCTGGCTCCTCCATCGGCACCACCACCGCCTGGCACTACGTCCGAGAAACCTCGGCCTGCTCGCGCCAACTCGTATCTTGAGTACCAACCGACCATGTCAACGGGCGTCATGGTACAAGCGGTGAGGGCCCGTGGTGTTGCCCTCGGCTCCCTGGGTGTCATCTCTCGGGTGCCTGTCTGTGGGCAGGCTCCAGGCAGCGAGGCGCGGCGCCACCCGGAGCCCTGAATCGGGTCAGACGGGCATGCTGTACATCACTCTGAAACGATCACCTGGAATGACGATGTCGCTCGTTTCGACAGGCCGTTCGCCGGCCCAGTGCGTACGTTCGACATGCAGGACGTGAACCCCTGCCGCCAGGTCGAGCGCATCACTCTCGGCCGGTTGAGGCACCCGGGTGTGGATGCTCTCGACTACCTCAGTGATCTTTATGCCATGCGCGTACATTCTCGCGACTAGGCTCCGGCGCTCCTCCTCGGTGTGGGCGACGAACGCCATCGGCTCGTAGGCGGTGACAAGTTGGATCGGCTTGCCGTCGCCCCGGAAGACGTAGTGCGTTCTGGTCAGCGTGGATTGTTCGTCGATGCGTAGGCGTCTGGCGATGTCGGGGCTGGCATCGGCTGGTTCGCTGTGCCAATCCCACGTCACGCGCCTGCCTTGCGACTGCAGGTCGGCCGCGAACGGCGCGGGATGATCCAGGAAGCGCCATCGATGCAACGGGGTCAGATTTGGGCGGTCTCTGACGTAATGGCCTGAACCGACACGGCCGATGATGAGACCCTCTCCCGCGAGCACGCGGAGAGCGTGACGGGCAGCGGTCTCGCCGACCTGGTACTTGCGGGTCAGCTGCGCCCGTGAGGGGATGGGCGCGCCTGGGGGGAGGGTACCGTCGAGGATCTGCCGCCGGATGTCTTCGACGACACGCAGGTAGACCGGATCTGAGGTGGCCACTAGTCCATCCCTGGGGGTTCGTGTGAGGCGTTGCCCCATGTTGCCGTATTCGACAGGTAACCGACCGTCATCGATGACTGCTGGAGCCCCAACTTTGCGATGGCGAAAAATTATCGGAGAAACCCTGTAACGCTGATGTAAGGGACACCGATTCTCGGTAGAGGTCGTCGATGTGTGTACCCCCGAGCACATATCGGCGGCCTCTTCCAATGCGCGCCCGTGAGTGTGGCCGTTGCGGCGAGTCCGTGCAGCTTATTCGGTACATTGTGCGCTGATTTGTGGCCGTCCTCGCTTGTCGCCAACCCTTCTGGTGGTTCCACGGCTGAAGGGGCGAGGGCAGAGTGCTGTGACGAGTCTGTCGGATGGCATCCATGGACAACGCCAAGCTGCGATGGCGATGCGCCCGACTGTGTGACTGTAAGTAGTCATACTGCTCGCTGATGTGGAGGAGTGACAGCCAGAATGAGGGCGCACATGATCAGCCCCCGCAGAAGTCCTGGCGTTGGTTCTGGAGGCCAAGAGGCCGGCTGGAGTGAGTCACAACACACGCAGAGCCGGTCAGCCTCGGACAGGTCCTCCGCGGCGCAGCGCTCCTGTTAGAGCGGCAGCAGAGCGGTGCGACCGTGCAGTGCCTCTGTGATCGGTCGCCGGTGACCGCGTCGGGGTGCCCTGTGGGACTTCGCCCTCATGAGGCAAATTCTTGGGCTGGCGTCAGGCAGAGTGGTCCTCTGCTATCGCAAAGAAGTGGCCGTGTTGGAGAGAGCCATCTTCTCCCTAGGTTGTGAGCTGCCGCCCTCGTCTTGGTTGTTGGCGCGGTGCGCCCTGTGGAGACGGTGGTCTGAGGCCGTGCCTGTAAGGAGTTCATGTGATCAGCATCGCCAAGCTCATGCCGTCCGACCGGGATGCATGGGAACGCCTGTTTCGGGCCTACATCCACTTCTATCAGCGAGTTGAACCGGACGAGATGTATGAACGGGCTTGGCAGGAATTTCAGGCGGACGCACGGATGCACGCCTTCGGCGCGAGGTCGGACGGTCGGCTCGTCGGCATCACGCACTTCCTGGTTCATGCCAGCACCTCGGCTCCTGACGCCGACGTCTGCTATCTCCAGGATCTGTTCACTGTTCCGGATGTGCGGGGCAGGGGTGTGGGACGCAAGCTGATCGAGGCCGTCGCGGAATGGGCACGGGATCGCGGCTGCTCCCGTGTCTACTGGAACACCCACGAATCGAACAGCACTGCGCGCCGTCTCTACGACAAGGTCGCCGAGAACAGGGGCTTCATCAGATACCAGATCGAACTGCCGCGGTAGGGGGCGCCAGGAGGCTGCCGACGTTTCCCCTTCGATCCCGCCCAGCGAAAGGAAGGTGTCGAGGGAGAAGATGTGGACTCGCCCGCCGGCAGGATGATCGCCCGCGAAGCGGATCGGGTGCACCAAGCGGCCATCCTTGTAGTCTTGCCCCTCCGAACGTCCGCGAATGAGGGCAACTGGCCCCGCGAGGCAGGCAAAACGGGGTGGCGACGTCCAACGTTTTTCCGAATCCAGGTAGCGTTCGCACTATGGCATCGCCAACTGGAACCGCCGAAGCACCCTTCGGTCGCATGCTGACCGCGATGGTCACGCCGTTCACCTCTGACGGCGACGTCGACTACGAAGGCGTACGACGCCTGGCCACCTACCTGGTGGACGAGCAGCGCAACGATGGTTTGATCGTCAATGGGACGACAGGCGAGTCGCCCACCACCTCGGACGACGAGAAGCGACGGATCGTCAGCGCCGTGCTGGAGGCCGTCGGTGACCGCGCGGCAGTAGTGGCGGGAGTGGGGACGAATGACACGCGCCACACCGTCAAGCTCGCGAAGCAGGCGGCGGAGGTGGGCGCCCACGGGTTGCTGGTGGTGACTCCGTACTACAGCAAGCCTCCGCAAGAGGGGCTCTTTCAGCACTTCACCGCCGTGGCTGATGCCACCGAGCTCCCGGTGATGCTTTACGACATCCCTGGACGCAGCGGTGTACCGATCAAGACTGAGACGTTGATCCGCCTGGCGCAGCACGACCGCATCGTGGCCGTGAAGGACGCGAAGGGCGACCTGTTCGCCGCAAGCCAGGTGATGACGGCGACCGATCTCGTCTTCTACTCCGGCGACGACCTGCTCAACCTGGCCTGGCTCTCCCTCGGTGCCGCAGGGTTCGTCAGCGTCGTCGGACATGTGGTGGGCTCCGAACTGGCTCGCATGATCGAGCTGCACAAGAGCGGTGACGTGAAGCAAGCGCTGGAGGTACACGGTCAGGTGGCACCCGTGGTTGACGGGATCATGCTGAAGGCCGGGGGCGCGATCATGGCAAAGGCGGCGCTGAGCTTGGTGGGTGTGCCGGTAGGACCGGTACGTCTGCCGCTCGTGACCGCGACAGAGAAACAAATCGCCGAGCTGCGTGCTTGCCTGGTGGCCGGCGGGGTGAAGTTGACGGACGCATAGGAACGGGGAGGAACCGGGAGTTTTGAGAACACGATTTGACCATGGGGGCCGGGCATGAGCCATCCGCATCCTGAGCTTGGGCCCCCGCCGGAGCTGCCTTACGGCGGCCTGCGCATCGTCGCGCTCGGCGGGTTGGGGGAGATCGGCAGGAACATGGCCGTCTTCGAATACGATGGCCGGCTGCTGATCGTCGACTGCGGGGTGTTGTTCCCCGAGCCCGACCAGCCGGGCGTCGACCTGATCCTGCCCGACTTCGAATACATCAGGGACAGGCTCGACGACATCGAAGCCGTCGTGCTGACGCACGCCCACGAGGACCACATCGGGGCGGTGCCCTACCTTCTGCGCGAGCGGCGCAACATTCCGCTCATCGGATCCAGGCTCACCTTGGCCCTGATCGAGGCCAAGCTGACGGAGCACAGGATCCAGCCGACCAAGGTCGAGGTCGTCGAGGGCGAACGGCACGTCTTCGGGCCCTTCGACTGCGAGTTCCTCGCAGTGAACCACTCGATCCCCGACGCGCTGGCCGTGGCGATCAGGACGCCCGCCGGCATCGTCCTGCACACCGGCGACTTCCGCATGGACCAGTTGCCGAGCGACGGCCGGCTCACCGACCTCGGCGGCTTCGCCAGGCTCGGCACCGAGGGTGTCGATCTGCTGATGTCGGACTCCACCAACGCCGAGGTGCCGGGCTTCGTCACCAGCGAGCGGGAGATCGGGCCGGTCATCGACGAGGTGATCCGTACCTCCGAGCAGCGCGTGATCGTGGCGAGCTTCGCCTCGCACGTGCACCGCATCCAGCAGGTGATGGACGCCGCGGCCAGGCACGGCCGCAAGGTCGCCCTGGTAGGACGATCGATGGTCCGGAATATGGGCGTGGCTCGTGATCTGGGCTACCTCAAGGTGCCGCCGGAGTTGATCGTCGACGCGCGCGACATCGAGGAGTGGCCGCCGGAAGACGTGGTGCTGGTCTGCACCGGCTCTCAGGGCGAGCCCATGGCGGCGCTGTCTCGGATGGCCAATCGCGACCATCCGATCCGCATCGCCAAGGGTGACACCGTGTTGCTGGCCTCGTCCCTGGTGCCAGGGAACGAGACCGCGGTCAACAAGGTGATCAACGGGCTCACCAGGTGGGGTGCTCGTGTCGTGCACAAGGGCAACGCCAAGGTGCACGTCTCCGGCCACGCGGCCGCAGGTGAGCTCCTTTACGTCCTCAACCTGACCCGTCCCTCGAACTTCATGCCGGTTCACGGCGAATGGCGGCACCTGCGGGCGCACGCCAAGCTTGCCGCGCTCACCGGCGTCCCCGACGACCACATCGTGATCGCCGAGGACGGCGTCGTGGTGGACCTGGTCGATGGCAGGGCGAAGATCGTAGGAGCGGTTCACGCCGGATACGTCTACGTCGACGGCACTTCGGTGGGCGAGATCACCGACACCTCGCTCAAGGATCGCAGGATCCTCGGCGACGAAGGGTTCATCTCGGTGGTCGTCGTGGTCGACTCCGCCACCGGCAAGCTCACCGCCGGCCCCGAGATCCACGCGCGCGGGTCCGGTATCGATCCGGCGCAGTTCGAGGAGTTCATTCCGCAGATCGAAAGGGCTCTTCAGGACAAGGCCGCGGACGGCGTGGTCGACATGCAGGAGATCCGCCGGGTCGTGCGCCGCACGGTCGGCCGCTGGGTCAGCGACACCTATCGCCGCCGCCCCATGATCATCCCTGTAGTGCTCGAAGTCTGAGCCACCGAGCGGTACGGCAGGCACCTGAGCCTGCCGTACCCACGGTCGCAGAACAAGTCGGCGGAGGATACGCCTCAACAAGATCCTCAGAGCGGGACTCAAGCGTCCCTCCTGCGTATGAGCCAGATGGCGGCCAGCAGGGGAAGAACCGCATACCCCACCAGCACGGCGACGGCCGCAGGCGGAGACAGAAGTGACCCGTACACCGACGTGGTGATGATGTCGCCGGTGATCTCGCGGGGCAGGGCACCGATCATGATCGAGCCCAGCCGTTCACTCCAGGGCTCCGGGATGTTGCCCACGATCATTGGGATCACATAGATCAGACCCACCAGCAAGGTGATCGCACCGGCCGCGGAACGCAGTAGCGCGCCCAATCCCAAGCCCAGCAGCGCGAAAACCGCAACCGTAAGACTGGTGACGAGCAGGAACGGCAGCCTGTCCCCGAACGAGGTCAGATAAGCACCGGAAAAACGGTCGCCAAGCACCCAACGCGAGACGAGATACGTCCCGAACACCGCTAGCAGGCCAATGACCAGGCTCAGCATGCCCACCACGGCAGACTTCGCAGCGAGAACCGGCCATCTACGGGGCACGACCGTGAGGCTCGTTCTGATCAAGCCGGTGGTGTATTCAGACGTGATGGCCAACGTGCCCAAGACGCCCATGCAAAGCTGCGGCACAATCACCAGAACCTCCTCCAGATCCGCTATCCGGGCGCTCGGGCGCTGCTCCGCCGGGGCGTTGTCGTACATCCCGGCCGCCATGGAGGCCAGAGCCAGGCCCAGAAGGATCGTGCCGAGACTGATGCCGGCGACGAGATAGGAAGAGCGGACCGAACGGACCTTCAGCCACTCTGAGGCGAGAACACTCATACGTCCCTCCGCTTGAGCAAGATGAAACCGGCAAGGAGCGCGATCGCCGGGTAGGCCAGGAGAACCAGGAGCGCGGCCCAAGGTGGAAGAAGGCCGTCCCCAAGCCGCGACGAGAGGCGATCACTGACGAGTTGAGGAACCAGGTTCGGCAGTAGCAGTGATGCGGCACGCGTGTTCCACGGCGCAGGCAGATAAATGACGACGCCGGGCAGGACGAACAGCAAGGCAACGACCGAGATGATCGCTCCCGCCGTCGACCTCGTGGCCACGCCCAAGCCGAGCCCCACCAGAGCCAGCGCCGTCACCGAGATCCCTGCGGCTGACAACATCGGCATGTCGTTGATCAGAGATGTCTCGTTGAAACCCAGCCGGTGGTTATGCGAGATCAGACGGCTCGCCGAATAGGTGACCAGCAGGATGACGTGACCCGCCGTCAAGGTGACCAGGCCGACGACGACGGCCTTGGCCAGAAGTAGGGTGCCGCGCCGCGGAACGACAGTGAGACTGGCACGCATCATCCCCGTCGCGTACTCGGACGTAACCGCCTGCACGCCCAGCACAGCGAGGCTCATCTGGAGGAGCGGCAGGAACCCCTGTTCCGGCGCGGCTGCCTGCAGTGCCCCTCGTTCATCGGCGAGGCCGCCGGCATAGATCGTCCACACCACGCCGAGCACCGCCATGAGAGCTGCCGCACCCATCGCCTGCCACGTCGAAGTCACCGACCGGAGCTTCAGCCACTCGGCGAGCAGCGCTGCCCTCACCTCGCCGCTCCGAACTGGACACTGCTCGCCGTCAGGGCCAAATATGCGTCTTCCAGCGAGGGATAGCGCTCGGTCAACTCCGCAACCGTCGATTGTGCGACGAGCCGCCCCCGACCGAGGATCACGATGCGTTCGGCGGTCAACGCCATCTCGCTCATCAGATGACTGGAGAGCAGGACGGCCCTCCCCTCTGCAGCCAGCGACCGCATAAGGTCGCGGATCCAGCGCACCCCGTCGGGATCAAGGCCGTTGACGGGTTCGTCGAACAGCAGCACGCCAGGATCGCCGAGCAGCGCGGCCGCGATGCCGAGCCGCTGCTTCATGCCGAGGGAGAAGCCGGCCACACGTTTTCGCGCCACACCTGCCAGCCCGACCTGCTCGAGCACCTCGGCCACCCGGGTGGCGCCGATGCCGTTGGTGGTGGCCAGACAGAGCAGATGGTTGTAGGCGCTGCGCCCGCCATGGACCGCACCCGCGTCGAGCAGCGCCCCCACCTCGAACATGGGCTTGCTCCAGGAGGCATATCGTCTGCCGTTGAGCAGGGCTTGGCCGGAGGTCGGCGCGTCCAGGCCCAGAATCAGGCGCAGCGTGGTGGATTTGCCGGCGCCGTTGGGGCCGAGGAAACCCGTCACATGGCCCGGCTCCACCGTGAAGGACAGATCGTCCACGGCGAGCGTGCTGTCGTAGCGCTTGGTGAGGTGCTGCAGTTCGATCACGCTGTAGAAGATGCGGCACGCCGGGTCGGCGGCGCATCAGACCACGGTTCGAACTTCGAGGTCAGACCCTGGGCTGACGTGCTCAGCTCGGCGAGAGGCTACCGTTCAACGCGTGAACGAGACCCATCCCTTCTTCGCCAGGCGTTGGAGCCGCGGGCAGCTGATCGTGCTCGATCTGGTGGCGGGGCTGGGCTTCGCGTTCGTGTTCGTCACGGCGGCGGTCACCACGCCGGGAATGCCGCCGTGGATGAAGATCGCCCTCCCGTGCGGATTGGGATTGCCGTTGGCGGTGCGAAGGCTCTGGCCTCTGCCCGTCTTCTGCCTCACGCTGGTGCTCGCCATCTTCGCCGCTGCTGTTGATGCGGTGGGGTACGCCTGCATCGCACCGGCATATGCGATCTACATCGTGGCGATGTCCGACAAGCGCGGAGCTCTGGTGCCGTCCTCAGCCATCGGTGTGGTCAGTATGATCAGCGTGTTGGGGCTGGTGATGGCAGGCGGCGCGCCGCGCGGGGGCGCTCCTGCCTGGCTGGCCCACATCGATCAACCGCTGGTCGGTATCGCGGCACTCGGCGGAGCCTGGACCATAGGGCGGGCGGTCCGGGAGCGCAGGCTGTACGCCGCGCGGGAGGCCGAGCGATTGGCCGAGCATGCGGTGACGCAGGAGCGGTTACGCATCGCGCGGGAGCTGCACGATGTCGTGACCCATAGCGTCGGCTTGATCGCAGTCAAGGCGGGCGTGGCCAATCACGTGCTGGCGACCAGGCCGGAAGAGGCACACGACGCCCTGCGCGTGATCGAGACCGCCAGCCGGAGTGCTCTGGTTGAGATGCGCCACCTGCTCGGCATGCTGCGTTCGACCCAGTTGCCAGATCTCGTTCCCGTTCCGGGGATCGCGGGTTTGGTGGGCTTGGCGGAGCAGGCCAGGCAAGCTGGAGTCGAGGTCGAGCTTGATCTCCGGATAGGTGAGGATGAAGCCGGCCGGCAATGGGCGGGTGTGCACGTTCAGGATGGAAGCCCGCCACAGGGGCGGATCGGGGGCGGGCCTGGTGAAGGGGAACACACCACGCTTTGGAACGACGACCGTGCGCTGAATGAACGCTTGACCGGAGGAGCCGTCCCCGCGAATGGAATGGGGGGACGACGAGAAGGCCGTACGGCGGAGGGAAGACGGTTGCCTGATGGCGTGGAGTTGTCCGTCTATCGCATCGTGCAGGAGGCGCTTACCAATGTGGTCAAGCATGCCTCGCCGACTCGGTGTCAGGTATCCGTCGCCGCGGATGGAGGCGAGGTGCGGATCGAGGTGATCGACGAAGGTCCGGGCAGGCGTATGTCGCCTGCAGACGGCGCCGGCCACGGGCTGATCGGGATGCGGGAGCGGGTCATGATGTACGGCGGCGTGTTTGAAGCGGGGAGTTTGCCTCGACGAGGGTTTCGCGTCTTCGCGTGCCTGCCCTATCGGGGGGGTTCGTGATCAGAGTCGTCGTTGCTGACGATCAAGCTCTGCTCCGGGGGAGCTTCACGATGCTCGTGGATTCCGAGCCTGACATGACGGTTGTGGGCGAGGCGTCAACCGGCAGCGAAGCAGTGGCAGTCGTTTTGGAACAGCGACCCGACGTGGTGCTGATGGATGTTCGCATGCCAGATATGGATGGCATCGAGGCGACTCGGCATATTGGGGATGTCTCGCGGGTTCTCGTGGTGACGATGTTCGATCTAGATGCTTATGTCTACGACGCACTTCGGGCTGGGGCGAGTGGATTTCTGCTCAAGGACACGCCGCCCGCAGACCTGCTCGCTGCTGTTCGGGTGGTCGCGAGTGGTGAGGCTCTGCTGGCGCCAACAGTGACGCGGCGTTTGATCGAGGAGTTCACGAAGACTCCTGTGGTGCAGCGACCGCAGGGGCTTGACAGGGTGACTGAGCGAGAGCGCGAAGTGCTGTTGTTGATCGCTCGCGGGCTGTCCAACGGGGAGATCGCTGATCATTTGCGGTTGAGCTTGGCCACCATTAAGACGCATATCGGCCGATTGCTTGCGAAGTTGGAGGCTCGTGACAGAGCGCAGTTGGTCATCGCGGCATACGAGAGTGGGTTGGTTTCCGCAAGGCGGTGATTCGGGGCATTGCCTGAATAGCGGGTAAGGAGTGCTTCTCTCGTAGGGCGCGCCTTCTTCGCCCAGACTGTAGCGGAGCCGGGGTGGTGGTTCGTATCACGGATAGCGTGGCGCGCTCGGGGGCGCTGGTCTGCATCGCAAGTGGCTTGGTAAGCGGGTGGCAAGTAGAGTGCGCCGATAGCGCGGGGCCCTCTGGGTTTCAGGCTAAGGGCCCTTCTTTGAGGCGAGGATGACTTTTTAGTCGCCTTTTGGTCACTTGGCGTCGACCGGCGGCTTAGAGCATACGGCGCTCACTATTTTCCTTGGTTGTCCGGCATTTTCGCTCAAGATGGCTGGTGGACGTCTATGAACACGCTGGGTTGCAGGGAACAGATTGTGTCTGCGGGCTGTCCCATTGACGCCTGACGCCTGACGCCTGACGCCTGACGCCTGACGCCTGACGCCTGACGCCTGACGCCTGACGCCTGACGCCTGACGCCAGGGGCTCGGAGTCGGGAAGCTGAGGTCGTTGGCCTGGTAAGGCCAGGGGCCGCCGTCCTAAGAACGGGCCGCGCCGGGGCGGACACGCGAGAGGCGCTGCCGTGGGTAGCTTGACGTCGATGAGGGCAGTTGCCCTGTCGAGCGGAGTGGTGGTGTGGTCCCGTAGCCAGTTACCTCGGCCGCCGTGACCAGTGCCTTGAGCGACTCGTCGTCCTCGGTACGAACATCAGTCCTGAGTTCGTGCAGAACTGCCCGACCTTGGGTGTCGGCCCGCGGGCACAGGTGTAGGGGTGGTGCCCGCGGGGGCCGGAGCGGAGGAACCAGTAGGTGCCCGCGCGGGCAAAATGGAGGGGGTTCTAAGTGCCCGCGCGGGTGTCTGTGGGATCCGCTATCAGATCGGCCTTGTCCTACTTTGAACGGGTTAATGCGGTAACCGTTCGTGGTTCGGCTTGCTCAGGGTGAAGATTACTAGTCGGTGGCCTAGTTGTGGGGGCGAATGCTTATGTTGATGCTGGTGGAATGGTGAGGGTGGAGGGTTCGGGGACAGCGGGCTAAGCGTCACAATTCGCATCTTCTGTGGAATTGTCACAGGTGTGAGGCGGTTGTCTGCTGGCGTTTGCTCCTTTCTGATGGCCATGCGGGAGGTCGGATGGAGGGATGCTGACTGTCCGGGAGGGGGCGAGATCTTCTCTGGCTTGTGCTTCCTTCAGGACCCGCGCCCACGTTCCGTCCTCGGTCCAGCGTTTGTATCGTTCGTAGCAGGTTTGCCAGGGGCCGTAGCACTCTGGGATTTCTCGCCAGGTCGCTCCGGTCTCGAAACGCCACAGAATTCCGTTCACTACTTGCCGATGTCCCCGCCAAGGTCGGCCGGGGCCTGCGGCAACCGGGAGTAGAGGTGCGATCCGCTCCCATGTTTCGTCGGTCAACTCGCTACGTCTTGCCACGGCTCACAATCTAAGCGGGATCGGAGAGTCGCGGTAAGGGGCTTATCGGAGCGTTCTTGGGCTGGAAGTATGAGCGGGGGCAGGAATGGTAGAAATGTGTGGCTATTTGAGCGGTTGGTCATAAGCGGTAACGGTGTGGTGGTTCTTCGTGGGCGTGCTGCAATGGCGGCGACATTGCATCGATTGTGGAGTTCGGGGACGAGATGTTCTTTGTGCTTGATTTGAGTGTTTATGGATGAATGGCGAACGTGTGATGGATGGCATGTTGAGGGGAACATGGCTCTGCTGGTTGTGTTGGTCTTTGCCGTGATGAGGGTGCGACGGTGTGAGTTCGGGGTGATTCTCCGGCGGGGTGTGGAGTGTGCTGGTCTTCACTGGGTGTGAGAGGCCATGCATTAGACCGGTTGAGGAGTGCTTGGCCGCACTTGTCGCTGTGGCCTGCACTTCAGAGGCCTGAGCGCGGCTCGGGGACGGCTGGATGGGCCTTCGTTCGAGCTGTGTTCCTGCCTTACCTGCAGTCCTGGGGCCGTGGTGGCCTTTCAGGAGTGGTCGCCGGTGGCCGGTTCATCTTCCGCGAACTGGTTGAGAGGAGGCACGCCAAGCATCGGGCGGCAGTGTTGGGAGGGCTGGGGCTTGTGCTGTGAGACGTGCCTGGCTGGTTCGGCATGGTGCGGGAGTGGTCGGTAGCAGGTAAGGGCGGTGGGGTGGAGTCTCTGGTGGGTGTCAACGGTCTTGGGGCCTGGTGAAGGGCGGGCCGGGGGAGGGAGATGGGGGCGGGCGTCGTTTGGTTCTCGTGGTGGCGGTGGACGAAAAGTAGATTTGTTCTATGAGTGATGTACGGGTGGTGTTTCGGAAGTACGGCGGGGCGCTGCACTGGAACCATCCAGGCAAGGTGCTCGGGGATGATCAGCATGGGGTTTGGGTGGCCGTGCCCGGAGGGACGGTTGCGCGTAAGGGGGATGGGCCGGCCATCACCTGGGAGACCCACGCCATCATGCTGTTTCCGCGGAACGCCTGGTGGACGGCGTCGTTCAATGCGGTACCGCATCAAACTGAGGTCTATGTGGATGTCACCACGGTTCCCGAGTGGCGTGATGGCGAGGTCACCATGTTGGATCTCGACCTCGACGTGATCAGGAAGCGGGATGGGCGGCTCATTCTCGACGATGAGGACGAGTTCGCTGAGCACCAGGTGGTGCTGGGCTATCCGCCGGAGTTGATCGCTGCGGCGGAAGAGAGTGCGCGATGGCTGATGGATGCGGTCGGGGCTCGTAGAGGGCCGTTCGGGGGAGCGCATCTGGGGTGGCTTGCGATGTTGGGCTAAGTGGGTCGGTTCGGGCGGTGGGTGGAGTGGCAGGGCTCGGGCTGGACCCGACGGCCGGCGCTGGCAACTGACGCGGGTTGGGTGGCGCTGAGGTGGTCGGGTAGGGCGGCTGGGGCGCTGCTCAGGCGGTTGATCTTTGGCGCTGGACTGTGATGGGTGACCTGGGGGGGTGGCTGGTCCTGAGGTGTGCAGCTCGCGCCATTCGGGCTGCCGGTGCCTGAAGGAGTAGCGGGAGGCAGTGAGGCCATCAAACCTGACGAGGCGGGGGCGGTCGCCAGAGAGGTCGGAGCCTTCCCTGCTCTGGTTGGCGGTTTTCGTCATTGCTTGCTGCTGTGGAGTGGCTGCTTGCAGCTTCGTTCTTGCTCGCGCTGGTCGGTGGGTGTCGGTCTGTATCTGATCTTCACCTTCGGTAGGCGATGGTGATCGTCATAAGACGGTCTGTCGCCTTGCTGGGGTGGTCGAGCATCGGCTCTCCCAGGCGAGGTCTCCTGGAACTCGGGCGGGCTGTTCGTTGGATGGGCTTGAGCGCCTGAGGATCGACGTCGGTCACGGGCATCGCTGATTCGAGCACGATGCCTACTTGGTAGGTGGCTCGATGGGGTCGCCCTCGAGGGAGTGGGCTGCTGAGTGCCTCCCCTCGCTGGTGCGGTGTTGAGGTGCTGGCTCACGGGCCCAGTGCTGCTGCTCAGGCGGTTCGGTGAGTTCTCTGCGACAGCCGCGTGGGTGACGAGGTGTGGGCACTTGACGATGGCGGGACGGTTTGTGACCGCTTGGTGCGGCGGTCCGCTGCTGGCTGATCTTTGGGCGTTGATCCGTCAGCGGCTGATGGCCGCGCTTGAGGGGTGACCGGTGCAGGTCGTGGGGACGGGGCTATTGGAGGAGACGGAGGGCGGTCGCGATGGTGGAGAGGCGGTGTGGGGAGGCCATGCCTGCGTGGTAGAGGTGAAATTCTGAGGCGCCGGCCTTGGCGTAGGTCCTCAGTTGTTCGGCCAGAGCGGCTGCGTCGGCGGGGCGGGGTGGGAGCGCCAGGACGTAGGCGCCCACTCGTTGGCCAGGGGTGCACAGGTTCGCCAGAGCTGTGAGACGGGCGGCGTCGGTGGTCGTGTCACCCCAGCAGTTGCCTACGAGGACGTGCAGGTCCGGGTCGCCGGAGGGGAGGGCGGCGAAGGCGCCGGTGGCCCATGGGTTCGGGTTGGCGTGCAGAGTGATGGGGATGTTCGGGGCTGTTCGGCGGGCGGCCGAGATGAGGCGGCGGCGGAGGGACCCTGACAGGCTCACGCGGGCTGCACGTATCTCGTTGGCCAGGGGGCCGAGGGCCAGCTCCATCGGGTCCGTGTGGTGGCGGGTGGTTGCAGGGCCGGTGCTGGCTGGAGCGGTGGGGGGCCGGAGTGTGGCGTCGTGGACGGTCGAAGTGTCGCTTGAGGTGCCTGCGGCCGGAGCTCCGGTGGCCGGGGCCCGTGAGGTCAGGGTTTCGGGGGTCCGGGTGTGCGAGGCCGGGGCATTTGAGGCCGAAGTGCCTGAGGCTGCGCCGGTGGGATTTGCGGCGGCGACATCCTCGGTGCCTGAGGTCGGTGTTCCTGGAGACGGTGTCCCTTGTCTCCTTGGGATCGGTGGCCCTGGGGACGATGTCTCTTGTGTCTCTGGGGTCGGTGCCTCTTGGGGTGGAGTCGGCGCGTGTGAGGCTGAGGTGCTTGAGGCCGCGGCGGTGGCATCTGGGGTGCCTTCGGTTGCGGCGGCGGCATCCCTGGTGTCGGAGGTCGCGATGCCTGAGGTCGTAGGGGCGTCGGCGTCGAGGAGTGAGGCCGTGGTGGTGTTGGTTGCGGGGGCTGGGGTCGAGGCGGGGTCGGTTGTGGTGGCGGAAGGCGGCGAGGTGGTTTCGTAAGACGGGGGCGGGGTGGTTGTGGATTTTGAGGTGGTTTTGGTGTTTCGGGTGGTGGAGTGCGGGCGGTCGATGGTGGTGCGGACTGTCGCGGCGGTTTCTGGCGGGTAGTGCGGTGCGCAGGTGGTGCAGAAGCACAAGGAGAGCAGGTCGACGTCGGTGGGGGTCCAGTCGGCGCCGGACGTCTTCTCGTGCACGCTCTGGTGGCCGAAGCCCATCGGGCCGCACGCTTCCAGGATCAGGCCGTCCGGTTCGGCCTGGGTGAGGATTTCCGTGACGAGGGCCTCGCAGTACGTCAGGACGTCCTCGTGGGCGGGGCAGAGGGCGTACGGGTACGGGTCGCCGAAGGCGTTGCGCACGGTCAGGTCGGGGAACCGGGTCCCCAGGTAGGAGTTGTGGGTGAGGACGATCCAGGCGTGGACCTTCAGGCCGGCCTGCCGCAGGGCCGTCTGGGCCTGGAGGTAGGCGTCCGGCGGGGTCCAGGTAGGGGCGGCGGGGACCAGACGGGACCAGGCATGGGGGCGGATCGGCAGGTAGAAGGCGGCGTGGGGGACGTCCAGGATGCGGTGTTCGGGGTGGTACGGGGTGGCTGCGCGGGTGGAGTGGTAGCTCGCGGCCAGGGCGATCGTCTCCACGCCGAGCTCGGCCAGACGGGCGGGGGCGGTCGGGTCGCCGACGATGTCCCAGGGGTAGACGTAGGCGACGTTCACCAGCGGGGTCTCCTCGCGGAGAAGGCGGGTTCGAAGCGCTGTATGTAGGTCGTGTCGTCGCGGGCCCGGATGCCGCATGTCTCGTACTGCTCGTTCATGACCGCCAGGGCGTCGCGGTCCAGTTCGACGCCCAGTCCGGGGCCGGCGGGCACCGGCACGGCGCCGTCGGTGAAGCGCAGGCTGCCGGGGAGCACGACGTCCTGGCCGTCCTGCCAGGGGGTGTGGGTGTCGCAGGCGAAGGTGAGGTTCGGGGTGGCGGCGGCCAGGTGGGTCATCGCGGCCAGGCTGATGCCGAGATGGGAGTTGGAGTGCATCGACAGGTCCAGGCCGAAGGTGCCGCAGAGGGTGGCGATGTGCGCGGATCGTACGAGACCGCCCCAGTAGTGGTGGTCCAGCAGGAGCACGCCGATCGCGCGGGCCGAGATCGCGGGGGGCAGGTGTTCGGGGGTGACGACGCACATGTTCGTGGCGAGCGGCATCGGGACGGCCCTCGCCACCTCGGCCATGCCCGCGATGCCCGGCGTGGGGTCCTCCAGGTACTGGAGGGCGCCGTCGAGCTCGCGGCCGACGCGGATGGAGGTCTCGACGGTCCAGGCGGCGTTGGGGTCCAGGCGCAGGGGGAGGCCGGGGAACGCCTCGTGCAGGGCGCGGATTCCGGCGACCTCCTGGTCGGGCGGGAGGACGCCGCCCTTCAGCTTGATCGAGGAGAAGCCGTACTCCTTGATCAGGAGGGCTGCCTGTGCCACCAGGCTCGACTCGTCGAGGGCCGCGCCGAAGCGGTCGGGGTCCGCGCCGGGGTGGCCCGCCCACTTGTAGAAGAGGTACGCGCTGTAGGGGACGGCGTCGCGGACCCGGCCGCCGAGCAGGTCCACGACGGGTGCGCCGGCCGCTTTGCCGCGGATGTCCAGGCAGGCCACCTCGAAGGGGGAGAAGACCCGGTCGACGCTCTTCTCCTTGGTGGCGGCACCGGTCAAACCGTGCAGGTCGGTCACGACGTCGCCGACGGTGGCGGCGATGCGGGCGTACATTTCGTTGGTGGCGTGGACGTCGAGCCCGAGCAGGGCCTGCGCGCACTCGCGGACCTTGGTGAGGTGGCCGAGGTCGCCGTAGGTCTCGCCCAGGCCGGAGATGCCCTCGTCCGTGATGATCTCGACGATGGTCCGGAGGGCCCACGGCTCGTGGACTCCGGCGGCGTTCAGGAGGGGCGGGTCCCGGAAGGCGACCGGGGTGACGTGGATCTGCCGGATAATCATTTCGAGAACCACCGTCCATATATGTGAACAATTGCCAGATTTGTGGACAGGTTGCCGCAACTGTAAGAATCGGGCCGAGACAGTGTCAAGACTCCGAAGGGCCACTCGATGATCTACGGATACGACCCCAGGACCGGTGAGACCGTGGGCGGAGCGCTGCCCGAGACCGACAGCGCCGGGGTCGACTTGATCGTCTCCGCGGCGGTGGCGGCCGGCGCCGCGTGGTGCGCGACCCCCGCGGACGAGCGGGCGGAGGCGCTGGAGGCCGTCGCCGACGCGCTCACCGCACACGTGGACGAACTGTGGCAACTCGCCGACCAGGAGACCGCGCTGGGAGAGGTGCGGCTGCGCGGCGAGGTCGCGCGTACGGTGGGCCAGTTCCGGCTTTTCGCCCAGGTCATCAGGGACGGCGGCTACCTGGAGGCCGTCATCGACCACGCCGACCCGGCGCTCACGCCGCCTCGCCCGGACGTGCGGCGGATGAACCATCCGCTGGCCGGGGTGGTCGCGGTGTTCGCGGCGAGCAACTTCCCGTTCGCTTTCTCGGTGGCCGGCGGGGACACCGCCTCGGCGCTGGCGGCGGGGTGTGCCGTGGTGGTCAAGGCGCATCCGGGGCATCCGAACACGTCCGAGCGGGTGGCGAAGATCGTACGAGATGCCCTGCCTTATCCAGACCTGCTCGGGCTGGTGCAGGGGATGCAGGCGGGCGCCGACCTGGTACGCCACCCCCGGGTGGTCGCGGCCGGGTTCACCGGGTCGGTGGCGGGCGGCAAGGCGATCCAGAAGCTGATCGACGAGCGGGAGACGCCCATCCCCTTCTACGGTGAGCTGGGCAGCGTCAATCCCGTGGTCGTGTTGCCGTCGGCGCCGGCGCAGGAGGTGGCGAGCGGGTTCGCGGCCTCGCTGACGCTGGGGGTCGGGCAGTTCTGCACGAATCCGGGCCTGCTCTTCGTGCCCGAGGACGACGAGCTGCGCAAGGCGCTGGTCGCGGCGGTCGAGGGGACCGGCGGCGGGCCCATGCTGGCCGAGCGGATCAGGGACGGGTACCTGGGCGGGCTCGGACGGCTCGGCGAGCTGCCGCTGCTGGCGGAGGGGAAGCCGGGGGAGGGGGCCTGGGCGGTGGCGCCCAAGGTGTTCATGACCGATCTGGAGTCGTTCGGCGAGAGGCTGCCGGGGATCGCGGAGGAGTGTTTCGGACCAGCGGCTGTTGTGGTGACCTATCGGCAGATCTCGGAGTTGCGCCGGGTGCTGGAGCGGCTGGAGGGGTCGCTCACGGCGACTGTCCATGGCGGTGATCCGGACGAGGCCGAGGAGATCGTCGAGGTGCTCGGGCGGAAGGCGGGGCGGCTGGTCTGGAACGGATGGCCGACCGGGGTGGCCGTCTCCTGGGCGATGCACCACGGCGGGCCGTGGCCTGCCTCGACGTCGGCGTACACGTCGGTGGGGGCGACGGCGATCGGGCGGTGGGTGGCACCGGTCGCGTACCAGGACTGGCCGGAGGCGCTGCTGCCGGACGAGCTCAAGGACACCAACCCGCTCGGGATCCCCCGCCGGGTGGACGGCCGACTGCAGACGGGGTGACGGGCGGGACCTGCTCTCGGGGGCGAGCGTGCTTATGGGGAGGTGGGCTCGCTCTTGAGATGCGGGCCCGCCGCCGATGCGGGCTCGCTCAGAAGAGGGGCTCGTTCACGAGAGGGGGTGCTGGCTTGTCAGGGGTGCTGGGCTCGTGAGGGTAGCGGCCCCTGCGAGGGGTGCTGGGGTCGTGAGGGGGCGGCCCCTGTGGGGGTGCTGGGCATGTGCGGGGTTGTGAGGGGTGAGGGGCGAGGTTGGAAGGGGGTTAGGTGGGGGTTGGTGAGTGCGTCGGTCAGCTTGCGGGGAAAGTGGCCGTGGGTGCGGTCAGGTGCCCGCCAGGTGCAGGCCCCGTGCCGTGATGTGTTCCAAGGTGGCCAGGTGGTCGGGGGTGGGGTCCAGGAGGGGGGCGCGGACGCCGCCCACGTCGAGCCCCCGCATCCGTACGCCTGCCTTGACCAACGACACCGCATACCCCGGCACCAGGTCGCGCAGCTCCACCAACGGCAGGTAGAAACCGGTGAGCAGCCGCCGTACGAGCACCTCGTCCCCGCCCGTCACCGCCTTGTGGAAGGCCAGCGCGATCTCGGGTGCGAAGGCGAACACGGCGCTGGAGTACAGGCCCACCCCGAGTCCGCGGTAGGCGGGCACGGTCAGCTCGGCGGTGGGCAGGCCGTTGAAGAACGTGAACTCCCCGGCGGGCGCCGCCGCCCGGACGGTCAGGATGATGCGCTGGAGCAGGTCGAGGTCGCCGAGCCCGTCCTTGAAGCCGATGACGTTCGGCAGGGCGGCGAGCTCGGCCACGGCGGCGGGGGAGAAGCGCGCGTTCCCCCGCTGATAGATGATGACCGGCAGGTCGGTGGCGGAGGCCACTTCGCGCACGTACCGCACCAGCCCGGACGGCGGGCCGCTGACCAGGTACGGGGGCAGCAGCAGCAACCCGTCGGCGCCGCTGTCGGCGGCGGCCCGCGCGACGGCCCTGGCGATGGGCAGCGGCCCGCCCGCGCCCCCGAACACGGGCACCCGGCCCCGCGCCGCCGCCACCGACGTGGCCATGACCTTGGCGTAGTCGGCGAGGTCGAGGGCGTTGAACTCACCGGTGCCGCACGCGGCGAACACTCCTCCCGCCCCGGCCGCGACCCCGGCGGAGACGTGCTCGGCCAGCACCGGCTCCGAGACGGCCCCGTCGCCGTCGAAGGGGGTCACGGGAAAGAAGAGAACACCATCCAGCCGCATCGGCAGTCCTTCCAAAGAGGGGGTCTAGCGGATGCCCTCCCTGCGCAGAGTGGCAGCCAGCTTGCGGGTGTGCTTGATCACCGCTTCGGTGATGCGCTCGATCTCGGCGGGCGGCAGCGCGACCGGCATCGAGCAGCTGATCGCGTCGGTGGCCGGGATGCGGTAGTCGACCGCCACGGCCACGCAGGCGACGCCGGGGGTGCCCTGCTCGCGTTCGAGGGCCCAGCCCCGGGTGCGGACCTGGTCGAGTTCGCCGGTCAGCTTGGTCAGGTCGGTGATGGTGTGCTCGGTCAGCGCCTTCAGCGGGTCGGGCAGCAGGGCCACGACCTCGTCGTCGGTGAGCTGGGCGAGCAGCACCTGGCCGAGCGCGGTCACGTGCGCGGGCAGCCGCCGGCCCACCCTGGGGATCACGTGGCCCGCCTCGCGCGACTCGCGGGTGGCCAGGTAGAGGACGTGGGCCTCGTCCCTGCGGGCGAAGTGCACGGTCTGGCCGATCTCGTCCCGCAGGTCTTCCAGGGTCTCCTGGGCGAAGCGCAGTGCCGGGTCCTTGTCGAGGTAGGCGGTGCCGGTCAGCAGGGCGTGCGGCCCGATCCCGAACGCCGACCTGGTCGTGTCGGTCTCCACCCAGTTGAGCTCGACCAGGGTGCGCATGAGGGCGTGCAGGCTGCTGCGCGGGAAGCCGGTGCGCCGCTGCAGCTCCGACAGCGTCAGATGGTCGGAGGACTCTGCCAGGGTCTCCAGGATGCGTACGGTCCGCTCGGCGGACTTGACCAGCTGTGGCTCCATACTCGTCCCATCTCGGCGGCGGCTTCAGGGTGTCAGGATATGGGATCCCGTCCAGATACATGGACATCAACCCTTGATCGCGCCACTCGTCAGACCCCGCATGAACTGCCGCTGGAACGCCAGGAACGCGACGATCGACGGCAGCAGCGCCAGCAGCGAGGCCGCGAGCAGCACGCCGATGCCGACCTCCTCGTCCGAGCGGAGTGAGCGCAGGGCGATGGGCAGGGTCCAGGTGCTGGAGTCCGTCGAGACGATCAGGGGCAGCAGGTACTGGTCCCAGATCATGGTGAAGCCGAAGACGCCGATCACGCCGAGCGCCGGACGGCACAGCGGCACGATGATCGTCGCGAAGATGCGCAGCTCGCCCGCGCCGTCGATGCGGGCGGCCTCCTCCAGCTCGACCGGCACCTCCTTCATGAACTCGGTCATCACCAGGATCGAGAAGCCCCAGGCGCCGACGGGCAGGATCATCCCGGCGTACGTGCCGATCAGGTTCAGGTGCAGGACGGGCAGGTCGGCCAGGACCAGCGACAGCGGGATCGCGATGATCTCCTCGGGCAGCATCATCGTGGCCAGCATGAGCAGCATCACGACCGTCATGCCGCGGAACTTCTTGCGCGCCAGCGAGTACGCCGCGAACACGCTCACCAGCAGTTGCAGCAGCAGCCCGAACCCCACGACGACGAAGGAGTTGAACAGGTACAGATAGACGTTCTTCTCCCCGGCCTGGACGAAGTTCTCCAGCGTGAGGTCGTCGGGCCACAACGAGAAGGACGTCGGGTCGAGCGTCCTGCTGAACGCGCTGACCAGCAGCCCCACCAGCGGCCCGGTGAAGACCAGGACCATCGCGGAGTAGAGCGCGACCTTGCCGGCGGTGGCCAGTGCCCCCTTGCGCGCCTCCAGGCCCAGGGCGCTGTCGAACCTCATGTCGCCTGCCTCCTGCGCAGTGCCTGCACGACCAGGGTCAGCGCCAGCGTGGCCAGGAACAGCACGATCCCGCCCGCCGAGGCGACCCCCAGCTCGTTCTTCTGGAAGCCGAGCTTGTAGATCAGCGTCATCAGCACCTCCGACGAGCCGTTGGGGCCGCCGTTGGTCAGGACGTACACCTCGACGAACACCCGCAGCCCGCGGATGGCGGCCAGCGTGAACAGGATCCAGAACACCGGACGCAACGCCGGCAGCGTGATGTGCCGCAGCCGGTGCCGGGTGGAGGCGCCGTCGACGGCGGCGGCCTCGTACAGGCTGCGGTCCACGCCGACCAGGCCGGCCAGGAAGATCATCATGTCGTACGGCGTCCCCCGCCAGACGCTCATCAGCATGATCGACCAGAGCGAGGAGTCCTCGCTGCCCAGCCAGGGCTGAGGGTCGAGGCCCGCCCACCCGATGACGACGTTGAGCATGCCGGTGTCGCCCGGATGGAACATGATCCGCCACACCTCGGCCACCGCCGCCATCGTGGTGACGACCGGGAGGAAGGCCGCGGTCCTGACGAACCACAGGTAGCGGGCGGGCCCCTCGATGAGCAGCGCGAGCACGAGCCCGAGCAGGAGCGAGCCGAGCGTGGTGCCGAGCGCCAGCACGAGGCTGTGCCAGATGGCCGCGACGAACGCGTCGTCCGCGATGATCGTGCGGTAGTTGTCGAGGCCGACCCATTCGTCCGAGGCGTACTGGACCTTGTTGAAGCTCTTCCACAGGCCCAGGACCATCGGGATGAACTTGAAGTACAGGAACAGCAGCAGGGCGGGCGCGAGGAACAGCCAGGCGGCCAGCGTCCCGCGCCGCCGCGCCGGCCTGGCGCGGCGTCGCGGGGGTGCCGCCGTGGCCGCCGCCCGGGTGACGGTCGGGGTCATGACGCTTTCTGGCTCTGCAGTTCCTGGTTGAGCTTGGTGGTCAGCTCGTCCATCTTGGTCTTGACGTCGGCGCCGCAGTCGGCCCACACGGTGTTGATGACGTCGGCCGAGTCCTGCCGGATGGGCGCCCAGTTGGGCACCGGCGGCGCGTAGACGGCGTGTTCGTAGGACTCCTGGAACACCTTCCATCGCGG
The DNA here is from genome assembly GCF_044547985.1 of Nonomuraea sp. NPDC052265. Lineage (NCBI taxonomy): Bacteria > Bacillati > Actinomycetota > Actinomycetes > Streptosporangiales > Streptosporangiaceae > Nonomuraea > Nonomuraea sp. NPDC052265. The sequence goes on along the minus strand of NZ_JBIUBJ010000030.1, from coordinate 53,637 downwards.
GTCCTGCCGCTCGGCGGCCAGGTCGACGCCCTTGTTCACGGGCAGGCGGACGATGGCGCCGTTGGCGTCCTTGTTCATGCCGATCCGCTGGCCCTCGGGGGAGATCGCGAACTCGGCGAACTTCTTCTGGGCTCCGGCCAGGCCGGAGCCGACCATGAGGTAGACGTTCTCGCCCTCGCCGAGGGTCCCGGGGCCGCCGGACGGGCCCTTGGGCACCGGCAGCACCTCTATCTTGTCGGTGCCGACGCTCTTGACGAACCGGGCCAGCACGTACGGGCCGACCAGGTAGATGCCGCCCTGTCCCTTCTCGAACACCTCGTGCGTGACGGTGGTGTCGTTGCTGACCGCGCCGGGGTTGACCGTCCTGCTCCGGCAGAACTGGTCCTGGAGGTACTGGACGGCCTCGACGGTCCTGGGGTCGTTCGTCATCGCGGTGAATCTGCCGGGGCCGGTGGACTTCACGAAGTCGCCGCCGTTGGCGTAGACGAGGGAGGAGGCGTACCAGGAGGCGTAGCCGCGTTTGGTGCCGGCCGGGATCACGAAGCCCGCGGTGTCCTTGCGTCCGTTGCCGTCGGGGTCCTTCTCGGTGAACGCCCGCGCCAGCCCGGCCAGGTCGGCCCAGGTCTGCGGCGGCTGCATGCCGACCTTCTCCCGCCAGTCCCTGCGGACGATGAGAGCGAAGGCCTGGGCGGAGAAGGGCGCGCCGTAGAACTTGCCGTCGGAGCCGGTGGCCGCCTTCCAGGCCAGGTCGGAGAGCTGGTCGCCACCGGCCAGCCCGGCCTGGTCGATCTCCTGGAGCCAGCCCTGCGAATGCATGTTGCCGAGCTGGGCGGTGTCGTTGATGACGATGTCGGGAAGCGCCTTCTGCGAGGCCTGCTGGTTCAGTTTCGTCTCGAAGTCGTCGAAGAGGGCGACGACTTTGGTCTTCACCCCGCTGGCCTTGGTGAACGCGTCGGCGAGTTTCACCGCCGTCTTCGCGGAATCGGAATCGGGCGCCTGCCTGATCCAGATCTCCAGCGTGTCGTCCTTGGCCGATCCCCCGGAACCGCAGCCCGTCAGCGTTGCGGCCAGGGTCGCGGCGAGCGCGACCCCCAGCAAACGGCGTGACATCAGACCGCCTCCCGTTCACATACGTGGATACGTGTCGTGTGCCTGAACTCGTTCCTGTGACGGTAACTACGGCGGGACAAGGCGGTCAATATTCAAGTATGTGAATTTAGATCAGAATTGTGTACAACGGTTGGCATGCGCATTCTGATGACCGGCGCCGCGGGAAATGTCGGCACGCTGCTCCGCCCGCGGCTGGCCCGTCCAGGTCGTACGCTGCGGCTCTCCGACCTCCTCCCGGTCGAGACGGGCCCGGACGAGGAATGGGCGGGCGCCGACCTCGCCGACCCCGCGGCCATGGCCGCGGCCATGAAAGGCGTGGACGCCGTCCTCCACCTGGGCGGCCAGAGCCGCGAGCGCCCGTGGGACGACATCGTGCACGCCAACATCACCGGCACCCAGGTCCTCATGGAGGCCGCCAGGAACGAGGGCGTCCGGCATCTGGTGCTCATGGGCAGCCACCACGCGGCCGGCTTCCACACCAGGCCGCGGGACGGCTCCGACCTGCCCGACTACGCCTTCCCGCGCCCGGACACCTACTACGGCGTCAGCAAGGTCGTCATGGAGGCGTTGGGCAGCCTGTACCACGACCGGTTCGGCATGAACGTGACCGTGATCCGGCTCGGCACCTGCAACGAGGGCTCGGCCGACACCCGCGGCCTGGCCACCTGGATCTCACCCGACGACCTCGCCCGGCTGGTCGAGGCCGGGCTCACCGCGTCCGGCCACCACGTCGTCTGGGGCGTCTCCGACAACGCCCGCCGGTGGTGGTCGCTGGCGGAGGCCCGCCGCATCGGCTACGACCCCCGCGACAGCTCCGAGCCCCAGGCCGCCGCGCTCATCGCCGAACAGGGCGAGCCCGACCTGTCGGACCCCGTGCACGACCGCGCCGGCGGGGTGTTCACGCTCAAGGAGCTCGGCGGCTCCTGGTAAGCAAACGGTTGCAGAAACCTTGACGGCTAGACTGCCAAAGGTCAAGGCTTGGCTCTGGCAACCGTTTGCAAGGAGGACGACGATGACGGTGACGATCAAGGACGTCGCACGCGCCTGCGGCGTGCACGTGTCGACCGTCTCGCGCACCTTCTCGGCGCCGCATCTGGTCAATCCTGCCACGCGGAACCGGGTGCTGGCCGCGGCCGACGACCTCGGCTACCGGCCCAACCGGGCGGCCAGGGCGCTGACGACCGGGCGCACGTTCAACCTCGGCCTCATCGTGGCCGACATCGCCAACCCCTTCTTCCCGCCGCTGATCAAGGCCGCGCAGGCGCAGGCGCGAGGGCGCGACTACCACGTCTTCGTGGCCGACACCGACGAGGACCCGCGGGTCGAGGAGGAGCTGATCCGCACGTTCGCCAAGCAGGTGGACGGCGTGCTGCTGTGCAGCCCCCGGCTGTCCAACCGGATGATCGAGCGCCTGGCCGAGGACGTCCCGTTCGTGCTGGTCAACCGGCGGATCAAGGGCATGCCCGCGGTGCTGATGGACGTCGGCAAGGGCGCCAGGCTCGCGCTGGAGCACCTGGCCGGGCTCGGCCACCGCAGGATCGCCCTGCTGTCCGGCCCGCCCGGCTCGTGGACCAGCAACGAGATGCAGGCCGCCGCGGCCGAGATGCCGGGCCTCGACCTGCTCTTCTTCGGCCCCAACCAGCCCACCGAGTCGGGCGGCCTGGCGGTGGCGCCCGAGGTGGCCGCCTGCGGGGCGACCGGCGTGCTGGCCTACAACGACCTCGTCGCGCTCGGCCTCATCGAGGGGCTGACGGCGATGGACATCGAGGTGCCGGGCCGGGTCAGTGTGATCGGGTTCGACGACATCCTGCCCGGGCGGCTCGGCCGGCCCAAGCTCACCACGGTGGCGATGCCCGCCGCGGCGGCCGGGCGGATGGCGGTCGACCTGCTGCTGCAATCAGAGGGCGAGGGCGCGGTGATCAACCTGGACACCGACCTCATCGTCCGCGAGTCCACGGGAAGGGCCAACACATGATCTTCGGAACGCTGCCGTCCGGCGAGACCGTCGAGCGCGTGGAGCTGTCGTCCGGACGGCTGCGCGCCGAGGTGCTCACCTACGGCGCCGTCCTGCGCTCGCTGGAGGTCTCCGGCCTCGACGTCGTGCTCGGCCTGGACACGCTGGAGGACTACCTGACCCGCAGCCGCTACTTCGGCGCCGTGGTCGGCCGTTACGGCAACCGCATCGCCGGCGGCCGGTTCACCCTCGACGGCCGCGAGCACCGCCTGCCGGTCAACAACGGCCCCAACAGCCTGCACGGCGGCACCGAGGGCTTCGACGCCAGGGTATGGACGATCACCGCCCGCACCCCCTCCTCGGTCACCCTCGAACTGACCAGCCCCGACGGCGACCAGGGCTACCCCGGCACGCTCACCGCCGCGGTCACCTACACCCTGGAGGACGACGCGATCCGCCTCGACTACGCCGCCGAGACCGACGCGCCGACCGTGCTCAACCTCACCAACCACTCCTACTTCAACCTGACCGGCGGCGGCGACGTGCTCGGCCACGTGGTCCGCATGGACGCCGGCCACTACCTCCCCGTGGACGACGGCAAGATCCCCACCGGCGAGCTCGCGCCGGTCAAGGGCACCCCCTTCGACTTCACCGGGCCGCACGCGGTGGGCGAGCGGATGGGCGGCGGCTACGACCACTGCTACGTGCTCGACGGCGACATCGAGGTCAGCGCGGGCGGCCTGACCATGCGGGTGACCACCACCGAGCCCGCCGTGCAGTTCTACGCGGGCGGCATGCTCGACGGGGTCGCCACGCCGTACGGGCCCTTCGCCGGGTTGTGCCTGGAGACCCAGCACCTCCCTGACTCGCCGAACCAGCCGCACTTCCCCTCCACCGTGCTGCGGCCCGGTGAGCGCCACACCTCCTCGACCACCTACCGGTTCACGGCCTGACCCCGCGCAGCTCCGTCGCGGCCTTGATGACCAGCAGCGCCACGTCGTCCTGCGACGGCTCCTGGGCGAACGTCTCGACCGCCTGCCGCACGCGTTCGGCCACCGCGTGGGCGCTCAGCCCCCGGCAGGTGGACAGCAGCGCCGACAGGCCGTCGTCGTCGTCGAGCAGCCGGTCGCCGTCGCGCCGCTCGGTCACGCCGTCGGTGACGCACAGCAGCACCTCCTCCGGCGCCAGCTCGAACGTCTCGACGTAGAACCTGGCGCCGGCCTCGATGCCGAGCAGCAGTTGCGGCGCGGCGACGGTGTCCACCACGCCGTCGGCGCGCAGCAGCAGCGGCGGCGGGTGCCCGGCCGACGCGATCGTGCACAGCGCACCGCCCTGGGGGAGCGGGGTCAGCTCGCCGCACAGCAGGCTCAGGAAGCGGCCTTCGTCCCCTTCCTCCAGCAAGGCCTGGTTGAGCCGGTCGAAGATGTCGGCCACCGTGTAGTGCTCCTTGGCCAGCAGCCGTACGGCGTGCCGGGCCAGGCCGGTCACCGCGGCCGCCTCCGGGCCGCTGCCGCACACGTCGCCGAGGGCGAAGCACCAGTGGTCGGAGACCGTGAACAGGTCGTAGAAGTCGCCGCCCACGTCGGCGCCCTCCTCGGCCGGCTCGTAGACGACCGCCGACTCCAGGCCCGGCATGGGGGCCGCGCGCATGGGCAGCAGGCTGCGTTGCAGCACCCGCGAGGTGGTCGCCTGCCGGGCGTACAACATGGCGGTGTGCAGGTTGAGCGCGACCAGCCGGCACAGGTCGGCCAGCAGGTCGGCCAGCTCCAGCGGCAGGGTCGGCTCGGCGCGGCCGATCACCAGCGCGCCGTGCGACCTGCCCTGCGTGAGCAGCGGGAACGACAGCACGGTCTCGGCGCCGACCGGCCAGCTCACCTCGTTGAGCGCGGTGCGCGGGATCGCCGGCAGCGACCTGCGCAGATTGGCGTTGTAGCGCTCCTCGCTGTGCCAGACGTGGGCGAGCCTGGTCATGCCCGCCAGATCGGTCAGGTAGACCGCCGCCCACGTCGCGATCTTCGGCACGACGAGCTGCGCGGTCAGCGCGGCGATCAGCTCCTCGTCGTGCACCCCGGCCAGCAGCTCGCCCGCCTCGGCCAGGAACGACAGCCGGCCGCGGTGGGCGCGCTCGCGCTCGGCCAGCCGCTCGCGCTGCACCGGCACGGCCACCTGGTCGGCGATGTGCTGGAGGCTGACCGTGAGCTCCTGGTCGAAACGGCCCGGCTGGGCCGCGGTCACCACGATGTAGCCGGTCACCTCGCCGCCCACGGTCATCGGCGCGCACGCCAGCGACCTGGCCCGGAGCTGCTGGGCCAGCTCGACGTCGCCGGCCAGCAGGTCGTCGATCATCGACGGCGTCCTGCCGTCGGGGCCGAACACGCCCGCGGCCAGCACGCCCACCAGCCCCGCCGTCGCGCCCGCGCCCGCCGCCACGCCGAACCGGTCGCCGCCCTCGGCGGCCAGCAGCACGTACGCCGCGTCGCCGCCGCTGCTGGTCTGGACGATCCGGGCGATGGTGTCCAGCAACTCCGCGAACGGCATGTCCCGGTCGAGCAGGTCCTTGATCCGCCGTCCGGCCTCCCTGCGCAGCGGCGCCGCCGGCGGCGTCAGCACGTAGCGGTGGTCGCCGGCCACCATCATCCAGACCGACCGCCGGTCCTCCGGCCCGCCGCGGCTGCGTACGTGGGAGACGTAGACGGGGATCAGCCGGCCGTCGAGGTGGCGCATGCGCGCCTCGCCCCGCCAGCGGCCCAGGGACAGCGTCGAGGCCAGGGACATCGCGTACGGGCCGTGGCCGCGCCAGGCCACCAGGTCGGCCAGCGGCCTGCCGACGGCCTGCTCGGACGTCCAGCCCAGCAGGTGCCCGGCCTCGGAGTTCCACGACAGCACGGTTCCGTCGCCGTCGGCGAGCAGCACGCCGACGTGCAGCCCCTCGATGGGCGCGGCCACGGTGGCGGGCGCCAGGCCCGGCGTGCCGACCATGACCTCCTGGTGGTCGGGCCCGTCGGTCAGCTCCATGCGCACCCACACCCGCTTGGCGGTCCTGGTGTAGGTGACGCCCCACGCGTCGGCCAGCATGGCGGCCAGCGCGAGCCCGCGCCCGGACGCGCGCACCGGGTCGGTGGACGGGCTCTCGGGCGTCGGGACCGTCCTGCCGGGCCGGTGGTCGTCGACCTCGATCTCCAGCCTGGCCGGGCTCGCCGCCACGTCGAGGCGGCAGGTCAGCTCGATGCCGGTGCCCGCGTGCAGCACGGCGTTGGTGACGAGCTCGCTGGTCAGCAGCACCGCGTCCTCCGCCAGATGGCTGAGGCGCCACTCGGCGAGCACCTGGCGGATGAAGCGGCGCGCGTGCGCCGGGGCGTGGGGAGTGCCGTCGAAGGCTGTGCTCGACACTCTGGTCGTGTCCACTGTGCGTCCTAGAACATCACTCGTTGTGGCAGTTGGGTCACAGTCAGAGTGTCAGATGGGTGCCGTTGATACCTCCGGTTGTGAAGAAGGTGCTCCCGGCCGGCACACGTCCCGGAAAAGGCCGGTCAGCACTGCCTGCATGTGGCCGAGGGGTGAACCCCGCGGCACCTTAAGGTGTTCACGTGCCACGACAAGCCCGCTACCGGGAGATCGCCCGACTCCTCGGCAGGTCCATCGAGTCGGGCGAGCTGGCGCCGGGCGAGCGCCTGCCCACCGAGGACGCGCTCGCCGAGCGCTACGGCGTCCACCGGCTGACCGCCCGCCAGGCGATGGTGGAGCTGCGCAAGGCCGGCCTGGTCGAGACCCGGCAGGGGCTCGGGAGCTTCGTCAGGCGGGCGCCGCGCCGGATCGAGGTCTCCATCGACCCCGAGACGCGCCGGCACCGCCCGTCGGACATCGCGGGCCTGGCGGGCGTGTTCGGCGGCGGTGAGCGGGTCGTGGAGCGCGCCGAGGCGGCCCATCCGGCGGCGGCCGGTCACCTGCGGCTGCCCGGCGGCCTCGTGCACGAGATCACCACCCTGCTCGGGAACGCCGAACGGCCCTGCGTGCTCAGCCGCTACCGCCTGGGCCCCGAGCTGGCCGGGCTGCGCCTCGACGCCAAGGCGGGCGTGCTCGGCTCCCTGGAGGCCGCCGGACACCCCAACCGCTACGCCTGGCACGCCATCTCGGCCGAGCCCGCCGACCTGCACGACCAGAGCATGCTGGAGATGCAGGCGGGCGAGGCGGTGCTGGTGCGGGAGGGGCTGCTCACGCACGACGGGCGGCCCCTGTGCCATGTCGAGCGGCGCTGCCGCGGCGACATGATCTCGTTCGTCACCCGATATGACTGAGCAGCACCTCGGTGTCCAGCTCGTGGACCGGCGGCGCGGCCGACAGCGGCACGAGCGTGGCCCGCGCCCCTGACGGGCCGAGGTCGGCACGGGTGAACGTCATGACCGTACGATGCGTGGCGCTACGGAACGTGATCAGCCATCTATATGATGAGAATTGGACATTCCCGGCGCACGGCGCGTCTCCGCGCGTGCGGCGGCGTCTCCGACGTACCTTTGGCATCATGGCCACCCGTACGCCGAAAAGCGCATCGAAGGGGCCGGCGAAGCGGTCGACCTCGCCTCGATCGACCCCCGCGAAGCGGCCGGCCACGGCGGCGGGGCGACCGAGGGCGAAGGCCGCGAGCTCCGGCCGCAAGTCCTCCGTGACCCATCCCGACCCGATCAGCTGGGTCTTCACGATGGTCGGCAAGCTGATCGTCGGGTTGTGGATGCTGCTCGCCAACGGCATCGGCAGCACCGCCCGCGCGCTCGGCAAGAACGCCCGCGAGCTCGACCCCGCCCACCGGCGCGACGGCGTGGGCCTGTCGGTGCTGGCCGGCGCGATCGTGCTGGCCGCGATGACCTGGCGCAACCCCGAGGGCACGGTCTCGGGCGTCGTGAACACCGTCGTGCACGCCGTGTTCGGCTCGCTGGCCTGGGCGCTGCCGTTGCTGCTCGGCCTGCTGGCCTGGCGCTACCTGCGCCACCCCGACCAGAACGCCGACACCGGCCGCATGGTCATCGGCTGGAGCGCGCTCATGATCGGCGTGCTCGGCGTCATCCACGTGGCCAACGACACCCCCTACCCTGCGGGCCAGGGGCAGGGCATGGACAAGGTGTCGGCCGCCGGTGGCATGGTCGGGTTCATCGTGTCGGCGCCGCCGATGAGCATCCTGCCGTCCTGGATCACGATCCCGCTGCTGCTGCTCCTGTCCGGGTTCGGCGTGCTGGTGATCACCGCCACGCCCGTCCACCGCATCCCCGAGCGGCTGTCGGAGCTGCGGCACATGCTGTTCGAGCGGCACGCCGAGCCGCTCGGGCACCGGGAGCCGGCCAAGCGCAGGCCGCGGACCAAGAAGGCGCAGGCCGAGGGCGCCGAGACGGTCAAGCCGTACGACACGCCGGTCCTCGCCGAGAAGGACAAGCTGGCCGACCACTCGCCGGAGATCGTGCCGGGGCTCGTCGACGGGGCCGCGGACGAGGAGCCGTCCGTCCCGGAGCGCAGGCCGGAGCCGCCGGAGCCGACGCCCGCGCCGCGCAAGGTCGAGCAGCTCGTGCTGTCGCCGCAGGCGGGGCCGTACAGCCTGCCCGACCTGCAGTTCCTCAAGCCCGGCAGCGCGCCCAAGCCGCAGACCAAGGCCAACACGACCGTGGTCAACGCGCTGACCAGCGTGCTGGAGCAGTTCTCCATCGACGCGCAGGTGATCGGCTTCACCCGCGGCCCGACGGTCACCCGCTACGAGATCGAGCTGGGCCCCGCGGTCAAGGTGGAGAAGGTCACCGCCCTCACCAAGAACATCGCCTACGCCGTCAAGTCGGCCGACGTCAGGATCTTGTCCCCGATCCCCGGCAAATCGGCGATCGGGGTCGAGATCCCGAACGCCGACAAGGACCTGGTGGCGCTCGGCGACGTGCTGCGCTCCCAGGTGGCCCAGGCCGACCATCATCCGATGATCGTGGGCCTGGGCAAGGACGTCGAGGGCCGTACCATCGTGGCGAACCTCGCCAAGATGCCCCACCTGCTCATCGCGGGCGCGACCGGCGCCGGCAAGTCGGTCTGCGTCAACGGCCTCATCACCAGCATCCTCATGCGCTCCACCCCCGACGAGGTGCGCATGGTGCTGGTCGACCCCAAGCGGGTCGAGCTCAGCGTCTACGAGGGCATCCCCCACCTCATCACCCCCATCATCACCAACCCGAAGAAGGCCGCGGAGGCCCTCGAATGGGTCGTGGGCGAGATGGACCGCCGCTACGACGATCTGGCCGCCAGCGGCTTCCGGCACGTCGACGAGTTCAACAAGGCCGTGCGCGCGGGCAAGCTCGTGCCGCCGCCGGGCAGCGAGCGGGTCTACCAGCCGTACCCGTACCTGCTGGTCATCGTGGACGAGCTGGCCGACCTCATGATGGTGGCCCCGCGCGACGTCGAGGACTCGATCGTGCGCATCACGCAGCTCGCCCGCGCGGCCGGCATCCACCTGGTGATCGCCACCCAGCGGCCCTCGGTCGACGTCGTCACCGGCCTGATCAAGGCCAACGTGCCGTCCAGGCTGGCCTTCGCGGTGTCGTCGCTGACCGACTCGCGGGTCATCCTCGACCAGCCCGGCGCCGACAAGCTGGTCGGCCAGGGTGACGCGCTGTTCCTGCCGATGGGCGCGAGCAAGCCCATCCGCATCCAGAACGCGTACGTCTCCGAGCGGGAGATCGCCGAGATCGTCACGCACTGCAAGGAGCAGATGCAGGTCGAGTACCGCGACGACGTGGCCGCCGCGCCGGTCAAGCGGGAGATCGACGAGGAGATCGGCGACGACCTCGACCTGCTGATCCAGGCCGCCGAGCTGATCGTGACCACCCAGTTCGGCTCGACCTCGATGTTGCAGCGCAAGCTGCGCGTCGGCTTCGCCAAGGCCGGACGGCTGATGGACCTGCTGGAGAGCCGCAACGTGGTCGGCCCCAGCGAGGGCTCCAAGGCCCGAGAAGTCCTGGTGAAACCGGACGATCTGCCTGGCCTGCTGGCCGACCTGCGTGGCGAATGACCCCAATGCACGGTTCCACGGCGATAACTGATTGAATATGAACCACTACGCACTGTCGTGGTGGGGAGGCGTTCGCTGTGCAGGAACAGAGCATCGGGGCCATGCTGGCAGCGGCCAGGCAGGCGGCGGGAATGACGGTCGCGCAGGTCAGCGCGGCCACGCGGATCCGAGAAACGATCATCAACCGCATCGAGCAGGAAGACTACGACCAGTGTGGGGGCGGCTTCTACGCCCGCGGCCACGTCAAGGCCATCGCCAAGGTCGTCGGCCTCGATCCCGAGGCCACCGTCCACCTGTTCGACCAGCAACACGGCGGGGCGCCGCAGCCCGTGCGCGCGGCCGCCGTGTTCCAGGCCGACCGCACGCTCGCCCTGCGCGAGCGCCGGGGGCCCAACTGGACGATGGCGCTCGGCGTGGCGCTGGCCGTCGTGGTGGTCTTCGGCGCGGTGCGGGTGCTCGGCGGCGCGAGCGACCAGGTGCGCACGGCCGACGTGCACGCCATCACGCCCAGTGCCAGCGTGCCGCCGAACACGCCGATCACCGAAGGGCCCCGCGCGGCGGCGGCCAAGGGCAAGGCGGGCAAGAACCTGGTGACCTTGAAGATCAAGGCCAGGCGTACGTCGTACGTGAACGTGCGCGACGGCCAGGGCCGCATGCTCTTCGCCGGGATGTTGAAGGAGGGGGACAGCTCGACCTGGCAGGCCGCCGACAGGCTGAGCCTGCTCCTCGCCGACGCCGGCGCGGTGTCCTTGCAGGTCAACGGCAAGAAGGTGGACAAACTCGGTGGCCGGGGGGAGATGGTGAGCCGCTCGTTCGGCCTCACCACGTCGCCTCCGCGGTAGTCCGGCGGGGAGGCCGTGCATCAGGTGGTGGCCAACTCCCGATACCGTAGTGTTCACCATGTCATCCCGCCGAACCGCATCGCTGATCACCCTGGGCTGCGCGCGCAACGAGGTCGACTCCGAGGAGCTGGCCGCGCGACTTGAGGCTGCCGGCTGGCAGCTGGGCGACGACGACCCCGACGTCGTCGTCGTCAACACGTGTGGCTTCATTGACTCGGCCAAGAAAGACTCCATCGACACGCTGCTCGCCGCCGCCGACTCCGGGGCGAAGGTGGTGGCCGCGGGTTGCATGGCCGAGCGCTACGGCAACGAGCTGGCCGAGGCACTGCCCGAGGCGAGCGCCGTCATCTCCTTCGACGACTACACCGAGATCGGCGGCCGGCTCGACGACGTGCTGGCCGGGCGGCCGCTCAAGCCGCACACGCCGCGCGACCGCCGCACGCTGCTGCCCATCTCGCCGGTCGAGCGCGGGAACGCGCCCAAGACCGGCATCCCGGGCCACGGCGAGCTGCCCGACGGGCTCGCGCCCGCCAGCGGCCCGCGCGTGTTGCGCAGGCGCCTCGACGAGAGCCCGGTCGCCTCGCTCAAGCTGGCCTCCGGCTGCGACCGGCGCTGCACGTTCTGCGCCATCCCGGCCTTCCGCGGCGCCTACGTCTCGCGCAACCCCGACGAGCTGCTCGCCGAGGCCGACTGGCTGGCCCACCGGGGCGTGCGCGAGCTCGTCCTGGTCTCCGAGAACTCCACCTCCTACGGCAAGGACCTGGGCGACCTGCGGGCGCTGGAGAAGCTGCTGCCGCAGCTCGCCGCCGTGCCGGGCATCGACCGGGTGCGGGTCAGCTACCTGCAGCCCGCCGAGCTGCGGCCGGGCCTGATCGACGTGATCACCGCCACCGAGGGCGTGGCCGACTACTTCGACCTGTCCTTCCAGCACGCCAGCGGGAGCGTCCTGCGCCGGATGCGCCGCTTCGGCGACCCCGAGCGGTTCCTCGGCCTCCTGGAGAGCGTGCGCAAGGGCGCTCCCGAGGCGGGCGTGCGCTCCAACTTCATCGTCGGCTTCCCCGGCGAGACCGAGGAGGAGTTCGGCGAGCTGGTCGGGTTCCTGGAGCAGGCCAGGCTCGACGTGATCGGCGTGTTCGGCTACTCCGACGAAGACGGCACCGAGGCGGCCAAGCTGCCGGGCAAGCTCGACCAGGAGGTCATCGACGAGCGCGTGCGCGTGCTCACCGAGCTGGCGGAGGAGCTGACCGCCCAGCGCGCCGAGGAGCGCATCGGCACGGAGGTCGACGTGCTCATCGACGACGACCTGGGCGACGGCGGCTACGAGGGCCGGGCCGCCCACCAGGGCCCGGAGGTCGACGGCTCGGTGACGGTCCAGGGCATCGGCCTGGTCAAGGGGCAGATCGTGCGCGCGGTCGTGGTCGACGCCGAGGGGGTTGACCTGATCGCGCGCATCAAGGCCAGTCCATGACCAGGGACGAGCGCCGCGTGGTAAGCCCGTGGAACATCGCCAACGTCCTCACGGTCCTCCGGTTGGTGCTCGTCCCCTTCTTCGTCGCATGCCTGTTCCTGCCCGGCACCGGCTGGCGGCTGGCGGCCCTGGGGGTGTTCGGGGTCGCCTCGATCACCGATCATCTCGACGGCGAGCTGGCCCGGCGCTACGGGCTGATCACCGATTTCGGCAAGATCGCCGACCCGATCGCCGACAAGGCGCTCACCGGGGCGGCGCTGGTGTGCCTGTCGATCCTCGACGAGCTGCCGTGGTGGGTCACGATCGTGATCCTGGGCCGCGAGCTCGGCATCACCCTGCTCCGGCTGGTCCTGCTGCGGCACGCGGTCATCCCGGCCAGCTACGGCGGCAAGGTCAAGACCGTGCTGCAGATCGCCGCCATCGTGCTCTACATCCTGCCCGGGGTGCCGGAGCCGCTGCGGTGGGTGGTGATGGGCGCGGCGCTGGTCGTGACGGTCGTGACGGGCGGCGACTATCTCGTACGGGCGGTCAAGTTGCGCCAGGTGGCAAGACGGGCGCGTGGGGAGTGATCTGAGCGATGGCGGACGTGGCCGAGGTTCTGGCCCTGCTGGTGCGGCAGGAGGCCACCGTGGCGGTGGCCGAGTCGCTGACGGGCGGGCTCATCGGGGCCGCGTTCACCTCGGTCTCGGGGGCCTCCAAGGCGTTCAGGGGCGGCGTGATCTCCTACGCCACCGATCTCAAGCACGATCTGCTGGGTGTGCCGGAGGAACTGCTGCGGCGCGAGGGAGCCGTGCATCCCGAGGTGGCCGCGGCGATGGCGAGGGGGGTCGCCCGGGTGTGCGGAACCGGCTACGGCCTGGCCGTGACCGGCGTGGCCGGCCCCGAACCGCAGGACGGAAAGCCCGTGGGCCTGGTGTACGCCGCGGTCCACGGTCCGGGCGGGGAGAACCTGGTCCGTGAGTTGACCCTGGACGGGCCGCGTGAACGTATCAGGGTAAGGACGGTGCACGAGGCAGTCGATCTCCTCGCAGGTGTGCTTAAGGCTAACAAAGGGGAACATTCCGGATGATTACCGTGTTACGTCCCGAGCGAACATGCGAAGCACGGTCTGACGCGGTGTCGGTGGATACGGGTACGGTGGAGCTGTGAGTGAGGTCCGTGAGCCAACTGCAAGCACCGAGCGCCCGGCAGGCGGGCCTGATGAGTCGCGCGACCAGGCACGAGCGGCAGACCCGGGGCGGCGACGCCCCATGATGACGGCGAGGAGTATGTACGAAGCCAAGAAGACCAATGTGCGGCACGATCCGATCGCGCGGGGCGTGGTGAAGACATCCACGCCGGGGAGGGAGCGACAGATGATTCTGCTGCGTCAGCTGCTCGGTGACGTGCTGAGGCGGTTGCGGGTGCGTCAGGGGCGCACGCTACGTGAGGTGTCCACGCTGGCGCGTGTCTCGCTCGGCTATCTGTCCGAGGTCGAGCGTGGCCAGAAGGAGGCCTCGTCCGAGCTGCTCGCGTCCATTTGCGGTGCCCTCGGAGTGCCGCTTTCGCAGGTGTTGCGTGAGGTTTCCGACCAGTTCGCGCTGGCGGAGCTCCAGGCCACCCCTGTCATGGCCGACGTGCCCGAGCACGAGCGCCTGCCCCTTGCCGAGACGGTTCCCGGCTCGATCGGCGACACGGTGTTCCCCGAGGTCAAGGACATGGTGGCGGCCTAACGCGGCTGGCAGCCACCACACCACAGGATGAGCCTTTCCTGTGGCTGTGCCCCCATCTCCCCGCGGCTGATGCGCGTGCCGCATCGGCGACAGGGTCTCCCTGCCCTGCCATAGACCCAGGTCTGGTTCGCCGGGCGGCGATCACCTGTCGTCACTGTGCCGCCATGCCCCTTGTTGGCCTCCAGCAGCCGGTGGGCCAGCGTGACGAGCCCTTCGAGATCCTCGATCTCCCCGACCTTCTTCCACGGCCAGATCCCGCGCAGGAACAGGGTCTCGGCGCGATAGATCGTGCCGATCCCCGCGAGGTTGCGCTGATCGAGCAGCGCTTCGCCGATCGTCCTGTCCGGCGCCCCTCGTAGCCTTCGCACGGCCTCGCCCGGATCCCAGTCGGCGCCCAGCAGGTCAGGCCCCAGGTGCCCCACCAGCCGCCTTTCGTCGGCGGTCGTGACCAGGTCGACCATGCCGAGCTTGATGCCCACCGCCTGCCACTGCTCGTTGGCCAGGATCAGCCTCACCTGGTCGCCGCCGGCCGTACGCCGCCCCGCGGGCACGACCCGCCAGCTTCCGTCCATGCGCAGATGGGTGTGCACCGTCAGGCCGCCCTCGATCCGGGTCAGCAGGTGCTTGCCCCTGGAGACGGTCGTGAGCACCCTGCGGCCGGTCAGGTCGGCGGTGGCGTGCCGCGGGACGCGGAAGTCCGACCTGGTCAGCACGCGGCCGTCGAGCGCGCCGCGCAGGCGGCCCGCGGTGCGGTAGACGGCGTCTCCCTCGGGCATCCCTCCAGTCTAGGTACCGCTTCCCGGCCAGGGACGGCGGCCACGGCCCGAGGGCGCCCGCCGTGCCGGACGGTGAGAGGTCAGTCCCAGGCGGCGGGGTCGGCGGCGAGCTGGCGGACGCGCTCGGGAAGGCTGCCCGATGCGACCTGGTCGAGCGTGACCTCCTCCAGGATGGCCCGCTCGGTGGCCCGCAACGCGATCCACACCTGCTGCAACGACTCAGCCGGGCCCCGGTAGCCGACGTGTTCGGGACGCTCGCCGCGCACGTTCGCCAGCGGCCCGTCCACGGCCCGGATCACGTCGGCGAGCGAGATGTTCGCGGCGGGCCGGGCCAGCACGTAGCCACCCTCGGGACCCCGCTGGCCACGCACGAGGCCCGCGCGACGCATCTGGAGCAGGATGTTCTCCAGGTATTTGGGAGGCATGTCCTGTTCCTTGGCGAGTTCACCCACGGTAGTCGGGCCCGCGCCGGCTGCGGCGAGTTCAGCGGCGGCGCGGAGGGCGTAGTCGACACGAGCGGAAAGGCGCATGTTCTCGATTATCCCTCCTGGTCAACACTGGTTAGGCGCAAGGTCGTCAGAAGGGGCAGGTGATCCGAATACGGCAAGCGCGGCGCCTGCGCGGAAATCGCGGTCAATCCCTTGGTGAGCAGCACGTGGTCGATGCGCTCCCTGGGGGCGTCGGCGGGCGAGGTCGGCGGGTCCCCGAACGCGGTCAGCGGGTCGCTCAGCCCGGCCGCCTTCAGCACCTCCATGGCCGGATCGGTGGGCCGCGTGTTGAGGTCGCCCGCCAGGATCACCGGCCGCCTCACCTGCTCCCCGGCTCCGGCGGCGCGGTGCCCGGCCTCGTCGGCGTCCCGGCCGGCGGCCAGGGCGCGGGCGATCGCGGCCACCTCCGGGGCCTGGCCCTCGGGGGCCTGGAGGTGGGTGTTGACGATGCCCACCTCCCTGCCGCCGACCTCCAGGACGATCGCCTGGGCCTGGGCCCCCGTCGGGTAGTCGTGCGCGCCCAGGGGGTGGGAGTGCACCTGCTTGACCGGGAGGTTGGTGAGCAGCGCGTCGCCCCACACCTTGTCGGCGGCGGGGGCGAAGTGGTAGCGCATGCCGAGGCCGCGGGCGATCCTGGCCAGGTCGTCGTGGCCGCCGTTGAGCAGCCAGCCGCGGTCCACCTCGCTGAGCAGCACGACGTCGGGCTTCTGGGCCGCGGCCCACGACGCGATCTTGTCGAGCGACAGGCGGCCGTCCAGGCCGTAGCCCATGCGGATGTTGTAGGCGATCAGGGTGAAGGTGTCGCCCTGCTTGGCCCGTACGGGCGGCGCGGACGGCGTCCCGAGCGTGACGAGCCCCACCATGAGGACGGCGACCGCCGTCGGCAGCCATCCGAGGCGAACCGGCACGACCGGAGCCGGCGAGTGCCGGACCAGGGCGGTGATCACGCTGAGGGCGGCCACCAGCACCGCCACCGCCACGAGGATCAGGCCGTTGGGGAAACCGAGGTTCATGTCGTAGGCCGCGTAGTAGACGAACAGGCCGACGAAGAAGACCAGCCCGCCGCCGAGCACGGCCACGCCAGGACGTCGCCCGGCGGGATAGTCCGGCCGCGCGGTTCCGGCGAGCAGGGTGCCGAGCCAGCCGATCATCAGCACGGCGGCGTAGGGCGCCGACAGGGTGAGGATCAGTGTGAAGACCACCAGCAGGACCCCGGCCATGAGATCGAAGACGGGGGACAGCGGCGGGTGGGCGGCCTGCACGACGACCATGACCAGGACGATGGCGACCAGCCCGAGGCCCCCCAGCACCTGCCACAGGTCGGTCGGGCTCGTCTCGGGCTTGGCCCAGCCCGTGGCGGCCACGCCGGTCAGCAGCATCGCCGGGCCGAGCAGGAACCACGTCAGCGTGGGCGCCCGGTCCACCTCGGCGTCCGCCGGGCGCAGGAGGCTCAGGAAGGCGGCGCAGACGGAGAGCACCGCCAGCCACGGGACCAGGCCGTCACGCCAGACCAGATCCACGCCGTCCAGCAGCAGGTGGACGATCAGCGACAGGCTCAGCCCGCCCATGACGCCCACGGGGACGGCCCGGCGCGGCACGGTGTGGGCGCAGCCGTACAGGAAGACCAGGCCCGCGGTGACGCCGGCGGAGGCGACGTAGAGCTGGCCCACGCCCGCCTGCAGCAGGATCCTGGTGAGGACCAGCGCCGCGGCGCCGCCGAGCAGAGCGTGGCGCGGCTTGGCTAACAGCGCCAGGAAAGGCAGGATGAACCAGGCGGCGGCGTAGAGGCCCATCAGCTCCGGCGGCGTCTCGCCCGCGCGGCCGAACAGGGTGATCAACGACGGGAGGAAGACCCTCAACACGTCCAGCAGCAGCACGAGGCCGAGCGCGAGCATGATCGCCGGGCCGCGGGGGATGGTCATGAGGCATCCTCGTGTTCGGCTCCGATGATATGCAAGAGCTGGGGCGCTAAACTTCCAACAACCTTTTCGATTTGACGGTGGGAATCAGCGTGGAGCGTCGTCCTGGTGTGCCCAGACTTCTCCGGGAGATCAACGATCGGGCCGCACTGGAGCTGTTGCTGGCCACCGGCCCCATGACGAGGGGGCAGATCGGCGACCTGACCGGTCTGTCGAAGGTCACCGCCTCCCAGACGCTCGCGCGGCTGGAGGAGCGCGGCCTGGTCGAGGTGGTGGGCGCGCAGGCGGGCGGCAGGGGGCCGAACGCGGCGCTCTACTCGGTGATCCCCTCCAGCGCGTACGTGGCCGGTCTGGAGGTCGGCCCGGAGCTGATCTCGACCGCCGTGGCCGACATCCACGGCCGTACGATCGCCGAGGTCACCGTCGATCCCGGCGGCCACGACGACCCGGTCGCCGCCGTGCACGGCGCGATCGTCAAGGCGTGCCGCAGCGCCAAGGTGAGCCTGGCCAGGCTGCGCGGCGTGGTGATCGGCACCCCGGGCGTGGTCGACCCGCGCAGCGGCGACGTGCGCTTCTCCTTCGACCTGCCGGGCTGGCACGAGGGCATCCACGAGGCGCTCGCCGGCGACCTGCGGCGCGAGGTGACCATCGAGAACGACGTGAACCTCGCCGCCATCGCCGAGTACGCCGACGGCGCGGCCAAGGGCGTCGACGACTTCGTGCTGGTGTGGGCGAGCCGCGGTCTCGGCATGGCCGTCATGCTGGGCGGCAAGCTGCACCGGGGGCGGTCGGGCAGCGCGGGGGAGATCGGCTACCTGCCGGTGCCGGGCGTTCCGCTGCCGGAGGACATCCGTACCAAGCCGGGCCGGCTGCCCTCGCTGGCGGGCGGCCTGCAGTCGCTGGTCAGCGCCGAGGCGGTGGCCGAGCTGGCCCGTGGCTACGGTTTCACGGCCGAGAGCGCCGGAGAGTGCGTCGAGGTCGCGGTGGCGGCCGGGTCCCGCGGCGAGCCGATGCTCGATGAGATCGCCCACCGGCTGGCGCTGGGCGTGGCGGCGGTCTGCGTGATCCTCGACCCGGGGCTGGTCGTGCTGGCCGGGGAGGTGGGCCACGCCGGGGGATCCGCGCTGACCTCCCGGGTGGAGGAGGCCGTGGCGCGGATCTGCCCGGTGCGGCCGCAGGTGGTCACCACGGCGGTGGCCCATGCGAACCCGGTGTTGCGCGGCGCGGTGCTGGCCGCGGTGGACCAGGCGCGCGAGGAGCTCCTCGCGCCCTGATCCGGCGGGGGCGTGGTCGCCCGCCTCAGGCGGTGATCAGTTCCACGGCGGCCTGGGCGTTGGCCCTGGCCGCCCCGTACGTGGCGATGTAGGCGGCGCTGTCCGGCCGCCAGACCGGCAGGCCCATCTCGATCACCGTCGCGTCCTGGCGGGCCGCCACCAGCGCGGAGACCAGTTCCTGGCTCGCCTGGTAGCGGTGGGCGTCCTTCACCACGATGACCAGCGACCGGTTCGCGGCCTTGGCCAGCAGGGCGGGGACGTCGGCGGCCGCGGGCTCGACGCGGATGATCTCGGCGTCCGGCAGCCACGGGCCCACACCCCATGGCACGGTCCCCACGGCGATCGTGGGCGGGGTGTCCACCTCGATCACCAGGGGTTCGACCAGGGGTTCCGTCTCACCGGTCAGCCGCACGGCGCGGCGGGCGGCGTGCAGGCCGACCCCGTTCTGCTCGGCGGCGACCACCTCGGACGCGCCGAACCAGGCCCGCAGCGCCCGCACGCGCTCGGCCGCCTCCTCCAGCCTGGCGGCCGGCAGACGGCCCTCGGTCACCGCGGTCACGATCTCCGCGATGACCCGCTGGACGTCGTCCTCGCCGGGGATCGGGCCGAGGCAGATCAGGTCCGACCCGGCCGCGAGCGTGAGCACGGCGCCGTTGGCCAGGCCCACGCTCTTGGTGATCGCGTGCATGTCCAGCGCGTCCGTGATCACCACGCCGTCGTAGCCGAGCTCGCCCCTGAGGAGCCCGGTCAACGCGGCGGGCGACAGGGTGGCCGGGGTGTCCCCGGTCACCACCGGCACCGCCACGTGCGCGGTCATCACGGTCTTGGCGCCGGCCTCGATCGCCGCGCGGAACGGCGCGAGCTCGCGGGCGCGCAGCACGTCCAGGCCGACGTCCACGACGGGCACGGCCAGGTGGGAGTCCACCCGGGTGGCGCCGTGGCCGGGGAAGTGCTTGACGCAGGCGGCCACGTTCACCGACTGCAGCCCGTTGACCGCCGCGACCGTGTGCCTGGCCACCAGCGCCGGGTCGGCGCCGAAGGACCTGGTCCCGATCACCGGGTTGTCGGCCTCGGTGTTGACGTCGGCGCTCGGCGCGAGGTCCAGGTTGATGCCGCACGCGGCCAGCTCCGACCCGATCGCCGCGTAGACCCGGCAGGTCAGGTCCACGTCGTCGACCGCCCCCAGCGCCGCGTTCCCCGGGTACGGGCTGCCGACGTGGTAGGCCAGCCTGGTGACGTCCCCGCCCTCCTCGTCGAGCGAGATGACGGGCTCGGCCGAGGCGCGCAACGTCGCTGTGAGCGACCTGACCTGGTCGGGACCGGCGACGTTGAACCCGAAGAGCGTCACGCCGCCCAGGCCGTTGTCCAGCTCACGCAGCACCCAGCCGGGCGCCGTGGTGCCCTGGAAGGCGACGAGCAGCGTGCCGGCCGCGAGGCGACGCAGCCCCCGATCACTCTGACTCATGGCTCCTCATCACTTGAATGACGGCACGACCGGGTACGGCTCGGACGAACCCGAGCCGTACGAGGATCAGTGCCTGTTACCCCTTCACGGCCCCGGCGGTGAGACCGGCGACCATGCGGCGTTGTACCAGCAGGAAGAAGACGACCACCGGAAGGGTCATCAGGGTGGAACCGGCCATGATCGCGCCCCAGTCGACGCCCTTCTGGCCGAAGAAGTACTGCAGGGCGACCGGCATCGTGTAGCCCTCGGACCCCGACATCAGGTAGAGGGCGAACACCAGATCGTTCCAGGCGGTGATGAACGAGAAGATGCTCGTGGCCACCAACCCCGGCGCGACCAGCGGGAACAGCACCTTCCAGAACGTGGTCAGCCGGCTCGCCCCGTCGATCCAGGCCGCCTCCTCCAGCGTCCGCGGCACCGCCGCCACGAACGTGCGCAACATCCAGATGCCGAACGGCAGCGTCAGCGCGACCTGGGTGATGATCAGTCCGATGAGCTGGTCACCGAGGCCGACCCGCTTGACCATCATGTACAGCGGGATGAGCAGGCCCTCCGCCGGCAACATCTGCACGATCAGCAGGATGACCAGGAACGTGCCACGCCCCTTGAAGCGGAAGCGGGCGATGGCCGTGGCCGACAGCAGCGCGAAGACCGAGCCGATGAGCACGGTGCCGAGCGCCACGATCGCGCTGTTGCGCATGTAGAGCCAGATGGAGTTGTTCGCCACGCCCTCGGTCAGCACCCGCGCGAAGTGGTCGAAGGTGAAGTGCGTCGGGAACGGGATGAACTCCGTCGTGAAGATCTGGTCGTTCTCCTTGAAGCCGGTGGAGACCATCCAGTAGACGGGGAAGACCGCGTAGAGGAAGACCAGCACACCGGCCGTGTTCAGGAGGATCTTCCCGAGCTTCTTGCGGGCCAGCGGGTTCACATCTCCTCCTGCTTCACGATCTGTCGGACGTACGCGACGGTGATGACGAGCAGGATGATCGTCAGCACGATGGAGATCGCCGCGCCCGTGCCCAGCTTCTGCGGGGGCCTGAACGCCTCCGCGACCGCGTACATCGACAGGTTGAAGCCGTCACGGTTGGTCGGGCCGTTCATCAGCACGTAGAGCTGGCTGAAGACCTTGAAGTCCCAGATGATCGACAGGATCGTCAGGACGGCGAAGACCGGCTTGAGCAGCGGCAGGGTGATCTTCCTGAACGTCCGCCACGCCCCCGAGCCGTCGACCTTCGCCGCCTCGTACAGCTCGGACGGGATGCCCTTGAGGCCCGCGAGCACCGAGACCGCGATGAACGGGAACCCGGCCCACACCACGCACACGATCAGCGCGACGTAGAGCGGGAAGGTGTCGTTGAGCCAGGGGGTGCCCGTCCAGTCCCGCTGGCCGGCGGGCGGCGCGGCCAGCCAGTCGGGCAGCAGGTTGAGCAGCCAGTTGACGATGCCGGACTCGGCGTCGAAGAGCGAGCGCCAGATGACGCCCTGCGCGACCGGCGGCACGGCCCAGGCGAACATGCACCCGATGACCACGAACAGGGACATCTTCTTGCCGAGCTTGTTCAGCAGCACGCCGACCGCGGTGCCCACGATCAGGGTGAGGCTGACGGCGACGAAGGCGAACACCACGGTGTTGCGCAGAGCCGACCAGAAGATGTCGTTGGAGAGGACCTTGGTGAAGTTGTCCAGGCCCACCCATTCGGCCGGCTTACTGCCCCTGATCTGCGCGAGCCCGACCTTCTGGAAGGCCATCACGCCGAGCTGGAACATCGGGTACAGCAGCAGCCCCGCGATGACCAGCAGACCGGGGATGAGCAGCACGTACGGGATGCTCCATGTGGGCATCCCGGTGGCCTTGACGGGCCCGCCGCCCTTCTTACGGCGGCGCCCCGGGGCGGGGGACGAGCCCCTGCCCCGGGTGACCGTAGTCGTGTTCGCCATCGTTACTGGTTCAGGATCTCTTCGAGTTCCTTGTTGGCGTCAGCGAGAGCCGTGGTGGTGTCCTTCTTGCCCTCGATGACGGCGCGCGCCGCGTTCTGCAGCACGGCCTTGGTGGCGTCGGCCTCGGCCCAGTTCGGGTCGGCCGGGAACGCCTTGGCCTTGGCGAAGGCCTGGGCGAACGGGCCCTGCGCCGGGTCCTCGTTCAGCGCCGCCAGGGTGTCGGGGTAGACCGGCAGCAGGCCGCCTTCCTTGGCGTAGCGGTCGGCCCAGGTCTTGCTGGTGGCGAGCTTGATGTACTCCTTGCCGAGGTCGGCCTCCTTGGTGCCGCCCCACAGCGCGATGTCGTTGCCGCCGAAGAAGGACGGGGCCAGGCCGCCGGTCTTGGCGGGCAGCGGGAAGAAGCCGAGCTTGTCGCCCTTCAGCTTGCCCTTCGAGTCCTCCTCGATGCCGGGCAGGTCCCAGCCGGCGGTGAGGTACATCGCCACCTTGTTGTTGGCGAAGCGCTTGCGGATGTCGACGGTGTTCAGCGTCAGGTTCGCCTTGCCGGACAGGCCGCCGGTGACCAGGCCGGTGTAGGTCTCGAAGCCCTTCTGGAAGCCGGGGTCGGTCAGCTTGCCGACCCACTTGTCGCCTTCCTTGACGGCGAACTCGCCGCCCTCGGACCAGGCGAACGCGGCCAGCAGGTGGTTGGCGTCCGAGCCGCCGTTGAAGGCGAAGCCGTCGACGCCGGCGCCCTTCTCCTTCTGGATCTTCTTGGCCGCGGCGACGAGCTCGTCCCAGGTCTTGGGAACCTCGATCTTGAGGTCGGCGAACCAGTCCTTGCGGTAGAGCACGGCGCGGGCGCCGGCGCCCCACGGGATGCCGTAGACCTCGCCGTCGACCGTCTCGTAGCCGTAAAGGTTCTGGGGGATCTGGGCCCGGTCACCCTCGTGCGCGATGTCGGTGATCGGGGTGAGCGCGTCCTGGCTCTGCCACATCGGGACCTGGTCGTTGCCGATCTCGGTCACGTCCGGGCCGGTGCCGGTCGCGGCGGCGGCGAACTTGTCCGCCACCTGCGGCCACGGGATCCACTCAAGCTTTACCTCGGCGCCGGTCTGCGTCTTGAACTCGGCGTTGAGCTCTTCCATGTACTTGGCGGCGGCAGGGTTGCTGTCGCCCAGACGCCACACGCTCAGCGTCTTGCCCGCGAACTTCGGGCCGCTGGAAGCCGGGGCGGCCGCGCTGGACGACGGCTTCGGCTCCTCGCTTGACCCACAGGCAGCCAGGCCCAGGGCCAGGGCGGCCGTGGTGACCGTAGTGGCTGTGATCTTCGCGATCCTCACAGGGTTCTCCCTTCCCGGGTGCTGGCCTACGGTCCCGCACCAGGCTGATCGTCAAATGCCGAACGACGCTGTTAAACTAACAAGAAACTTTCTTAAAAGAAACGCTCGTTAGCCATTCGTGACGAGAGGGGTGCGGTAATGAGTCGAAGCCCGGGGATCCCCCGGTTGCTGCGCAGGTTGAACGACCGCTCGGCACTTGAACTCCTCCTCGCGGACGGTCCGCTGACCCGCGCCGAACTGGGGGAGCGAACGGGGCTCTCCAAGGTAACCGCAGGTCAGCTCCTGGCCCGCCTGGAAGAACGGGGCCTGGTGGAGGTCGCGGGCGAGCGCGCCGGCGGGAGGGGACCGCACGCCGCCCTGTACGCCGTGGTTCCGTCGAGCGCGTACGTCGCCGGGCTGGAGGTGCTGCCCGACAGCCTCACCGTCGGTGTGGCGGACATCACAGGTAAAATCGTCGTCGAGGTGACGGTCAACCCGTCCGACGCCCGCGAGCCGGTCAAGGCCGTCCACTCGGCCGTCCAGCGGGCCTGCGCCACGGCCAGCGTCGAGCTCTCCCAGCTCCGCTCCTTCGTCATAGGGACCCGGGGCGTCGTCGATCCCCGCAGCGGCGACGTGCGCTGGTCCTACGACCTGCCCGACTGGCACGTCGGCGTGCTGGCCAGCCTCCGCCAGACCCTGGGCGGCTCGGTCACCATAGAGAACGACGTCAACCTGGTCGCCCTGGCCGAGAGCCGCTACGGCGCCGCCGTCGGCCACGACGACTTCGTGGTCATCTGGGCCGGCGTCGGCCAGGGCCTCGGCGTCATGCTCGGCGGCCGGCTGCACCGCGGCATCACCGGCGGCGCGGGCGAGATCGGCTGGCTGCCGGTGCCGGGTGAGCCGCTGCCCTCCGACGTGTCGCAGCCGCAGTCCGGCTCGTTCCAGCGCCTGGTGGGCCACGACGCCCTGCGCGGCCTGGCCGGCGAGCACGGCGTGATCGGCCACACCGTGCCCGACCTGGTCCGCAACGGCGACGAGGACTACCTCGACGAGGTGGCGGGACGCCTGGCCGTGGGCGCGGCGGCCGTGGCCGTCGTGCTCGACCCCGAGCTGATCGTGCTCAGCGGCGACGTCGGGCGGGCCGGCGGCGAACGGCTGGCCGCCAAGGTCGAGGAGGCCGTGGCCCGCGTGTGCCCCAGCCAGCCGACCGTGGTGACCACCAGGGTGACCGGCAACGCGGTGCTGCGCGGGGCCCTGGTCGCGGCCCTGGAGCAGGCCCGGGAGCAGGTTTTCTCCGACACTGTGTGAGAATTTCTGCCCATGTGGCAGCTCGACACCGACGTAGTCCTCATCTCCGACCCGCGCGTCTCGGCGATCCCCGTCCGGGAGTGCGGCGAGCCGCTGGCCGACGTACGCGGGCGGCTGCGGGTCGACACGCGGATGGCCGACGCCGACGGCGCGTACGCGCACCTGCGCGCGGGGCTGCTCGACCGGCTTGAGCAGGCCGAGAGCGCGCTTCCCGACGGCTTCCACCTGCTGATCGTCGAGGGCTACCGGCCCATCGCCACCCAGCGGCGCATCTTCGAGGGCTACCGCGCCGAGCTGCTGACCACCTATCCCGGCATGACGCCCGGCGAGTCGTATGTCGCGGCGAGCCGTTACGTCTCGCCCGTCGAGGTCGCCCCCCACACCGCCGGCGCCGCCGTCGACCTGACCCTGTGCGCGCCCGACGGCACCGAGTACGACATGGGCACCCAGGTCAACGACAACCCCGAGGAGAGCGGCGGCGCCTGCTACACGGCCGCCGAGGGCATCCCGGCCGAGGCACGCGCCCACCGCGAGATCCTGGCCGCCGCCCTGGAGCCCGTGGGCCTGGTCAACTACCCGACCGAGTGGTGGCACTGGTCCTACGGCGACCGCTACTGGGCCATGTCCACCGGCGCCCCCGCCGCCCTGTACGGTCCTGCCCCCTTCTAGCCAGGTTTCTCCCCGGCAGCGGTACGGGCACAACCTGTGGCGGAGGCTTTTGGACTCCCCAGCGAGGTGTGCATGGTTCCGTTGATCGGGATCGAAGAGGAATACCTCGTCGTCGATCCCCACACCCGCCACGTGTCCCCCCGGGCAGCCGACGTCCTGGCCGCCGCGACGGACATGCTCGACGTGGCCCACGAGATCACCCGTTTCCAGGTGGAGGCCCGTACGCCGCCCTCCGCCGACCTGAGTGAGCTGGGTTCCCAGCTACGTACAGCACGGAAGGAGGTGGCCGAGGCGGCCCGGTCCTGCGGCCTGGCGGTCGTGGCCAGTGGCATCCCGGTGCTCGGCAACGTCATGCCGCCGCCGCTCACCGACGACCACCGCTATCTGCAGGGCAAGGAGCTCTACCGGGCGTTGCAGGACGAGATCAGCATCTGCGCGCTGCACGTGCACGTCGACGTACCGGACGAGGAGATCGCCGTCTACGTCGGCAACCATCTCAGACCCTGGCTGCCGACGCTGATCGCGCTGGCCGCCAACTCGCCGTTCTTCGTGGGCCGGGACACCGGCTACGCGTCCTGGCGGGTGATCAGCTGGGGGCGGTGGCCGGTGTCCGGCGCGCCGCCGTACTTCCCGACGTTCGGCGACTACGAGCAGGCGCTGCGCGCGCTGTCGGAGTCGGGCGCGCTGATGGACCCCAAGACGGTCTTCTGGGACACCCGCCCGTCGCCACGGCTGCCGACGGTCGAGATCAGGGTGGCCGACGTGCCGCTCGACGTGAGCGACAGCCTGACGATCATCGGCCTGATCCGGGCCCTGGTCGTGACCGCGTTGCGGGAGGTGGCGCGCGGCGACCGCGGGCTGCCGATCCCGTCGGAGGTGCTGCGGGCCGCCTACTGGCGGGCGGCCCGGGACGGCCTGGTAGGCGACAGCCTCGACGTGCGGCACGGAACGCTCGTGCCCGCCACGGTGATGGCCCGCCGCCTGTTCGGCCACGTACGCGCCGCGCTGGCCGAGGCCGGCGACCTGACCTTCATCGAAGAGGGTCTGGAACGGCTGCTGAGCAAGGGCTCCGGTGCGGTGCGCCAGCGGCGCGTGCACGCCCGGGGCAACGACCTGACCGACGTGGTGGACGATCTGATCGAGGCCACCGTCGCCTGAACCGCCCGTTCAACGCAGCGCGAGCACCGCCGCCACGCCGAGGCCGAAGGTCACGACGACGCCGCGCAGCACGTTCGGCGGCATGAGCCGGGCCACGCGGGTGCCGAGGAAGCCACCCGCCAGGCTGGACGGCGCCACCACCGCCACGGCCTGCCACTCCACCGGCCCGAACAGCGAGAACGCCACCACCGAGACCGTGCTGACGACCAGCGCCAACGCGGCCCGCACGGCGTTGACCCGGTGCAGGTCGTCGTGCAGGAACATGCCGAGCACGGCCAGCAGCAGCACGCCCATCCCGCCGTTGAAGTAGGCGCCGTAGCAGCCGCCCAGGAACACCCCGGCGTACACCAGCCTGCTCGGATCCTGTCCGGCCGCGCCGCCGAAGCGGGCCCGCAACCACGGCTGGGCCAGCAGCGCGAGGCTGGCGAAGGCCACCAGCCACGGCACCAGCGAGTCGAACAGCCGGCCCGGCGTGAGCAGCAGCAGCGAGCTGCCCGCCACCGCGCCCGCCACGGTCGTGGCCGACAGCCCCGCCACCCCGCGCCGCTGTCCGCGCAGCTCGGCGCGGTAGCCGAGGACGCCGCCCAGATAGCCGGGCCACAGGGCCACCGCGTTGGTCACCGACGCCGTGACGCCCGGATAGCCGAAGGCCACCAGCGCCGGGAAGGAGACCAGCGTGCCGCCCCCGGCCAGGGCGTTCACCACCCCGGCCACCAGTCCGACCCCGGCCAGAAACGCAAGCTCCCCGACCGTCACCACCCCACCCCCGGCCGGGACCCGTGGCCGGCGGTCGTCATCGGCCCGCTCCCTGAGAGGGACGCGAGGGCGGGGGCGTCATCGGCCCGCCGCGTAGCCCTGGGCGCCGCGAGGGTTGGCCGCGGCCTTCAGGAAGCCGCCGTCGCGGGCCACCGCGCTCAGCCTGCCGAGCGACCACGGCCCCTCGACCTCGACCTCGTGCCCGCGCCGCCGCAGCTCGGCCACCACACCAGGGTCGAGCCGCTCCTCGACGTGCAGCACCCCGAGACGCGAACCCCGCGGGAAGAACGAGCTGGGGAAGTGCGCCGAGTGGAACATGGGGGCCTCGATCGCCTCCTGGAGGTTCAGCCGCCCGTGCACGACGGCCAGGAAGAAGTTCACGCTCCACTGGTCCTGCTGGTCGCCGCCCGGGGTGCCGAACGCCAGCCACGGGCTGCCGTCCCTGGTGGCGAACGACGGCGACAACGTCGTGCGCGGGCGCGCGCCGGGCCGCAGCGAGGCGGGCAGCCCCTCCTGGAGCCAGAACATCTGCGCTCGAGGTCGAACCCGGCCAACAACGCGAGCTGCTGCAGGAAGACCGGCCCCTGCCCCCAAGGTCCCGTCTTGTACACGGTGTGCCCGCGGTAGTCGAAGCTCACCGGTTCCTCGACCGAGGCCGACCAGCGGGCCAGGTCGTCCCCGGTGAGCAGGCCGCCGTGGACCTCGCCCGAGCTGTCCCGCCAGGCGGTGCCGGAGCTGAAGCCGGCGACGGCCTCGGCGACGAAACCCTCGTACCAGGCATGTCTGGCGGCGGCGAGCTGCCCTTCGCGGGTACCCGACGCGGCCTCGGCCTCGGCGACCAGCCTGCGGTAGGTCGCCGCGAGCACCGGATTGGCCAGCCTCGACCCCGGCGCCGGCACCCGGCCGTCCGGCAGCCAGGTGGCCGCCGACGTGGGCCAGTCGCGGGTGAACAGCTCCTCGACCGTGCCGATCGTGGCGGCGATCCGGTCGAGCACCGGCACGCCGTGCTCGGCGTAGTGGATCGCCGGGGCCAGCACCTCGGCCGGCGACCAGGTGCCCCAGCGCTTCAGCAGCAGCATCCAGCCGCCGAACGCGCCCGGCACCGTCGCCGCCAGCAGGCCCGTGCCGGGGACGACGTCCAGGCCCATCGCGGTGAAGCGCTCGACGGTCGCGGCGGCCGGGGCCACGCCCTGGCCGCACACCGCCGACACCTTCTGCTCCTGCTCGCTCCATAGCAGGATCGGCACCTCGCCGCCGGGGCCGTTCAGGTGCGGTTCGGCGACCTGGAGCACGAACCCGGCCGTCACCGCCGCGTCGAAGGCGTTGCCGCCGCGTTCCAGGACGCCCATTCCGGCCGCCGAGGCCAGCCAGTGGGTGCTGGCGACCATGCCGAAGTCGCCCGTCAGTTCGGGCCTGGTGGTGAACAACGGTCTCTCCTCCGGGGGACGGTTCAGGAGACTGTATACAATCCCCGCGTCTCAACCGTCCTGCGGGGGGTCGGTTGTCACCTGGGCGTCCCCGTCCGGGCGGTCCGTCGTACGGGCCACGGCCGCGAGGAACGACCGGCGCGCGGCGGCGACGTGCGCGACCGCCCTGGCCTGGGCCTCGTCCTCGTCGCCCGCCGCGATGGCCTCGCACAGGCTCAGGTGCTCCGTCCAGGAGTGCGGCGCCCGGACGGCGGCGGTCTGGCTGAAGACCCACTGCGCCCGCTGCACCATCGGCTTCATCATCAGGTTGAGGTAGGAGTTGCCCGCCGCCTCGCCCACGGCCAGGTGGAAGGCGGTGTTGAGCTCGGCCACCTCCGCCGGCCGCCCGGCCTCGACGGCTTCCCTGGCCGCGTCGAGCACCCGGCGCAGCCGCTCGACGGCCTCGGGGCGGCGCTTGCGTGCCGCCAGCCGGGCGGCCAGGCCCTCGACCGCCATGCGCACGTCGAAGAGCTCCTCGCCCTCCTCGGCCGACAGCCGCGCGACCGTCGCGCCGATCCGCGGGACGACCTCGACGAACCCCTCGGTCGCCAGCACCCGGATGGACTCGCGCACGGGGTTGCGCGACACGCCGAGCAGCGCGGCCAGCCGGTCCTCGACCAGCCGCTCGCCCTGGGCCAGCTCGCCGGAGAGTATGCGGCGGCGCAGGTCTTCGGTGACCTCGACCCGCAGGGAGGTGCGGGCCGCGCCCGACGTCAGTTCAGCCATATGACGGCCCATCGTATACAGACTCGGTCAGTCGCCGAGGCCGTCCGCGGCGGTGGCGGGTCTGGCCACCTCCCACATGCGGTCGAACTCGGCCATGAAGTGCCCGTACCAGAAGTGGTCGCGGCGCGGGGTCAGCGTGAAGACCGGATCGCGGCCCGCGGTGCTGTGCGTGCCCAGCTCCACGTGGATGATGCCGTCGTCGTCGCCGGGATCGAGCAGGACCAGCCCGAACGCGGGCACGAACGGCAGGAAGCGCACCTCGACGCGGTCCCGGCGGGGCAGGTCGCGCAGCAGGTAGAGGGTGGACTTCACGCGATGGGTGAAGACGTCGGTCTGCTCCGGGATCGTGCTCCGCCTGGCCGCCTCCTCGGGCGCGGTGCCCGCCGGGTCGATCACCAGGACCTTGAGCGACGCGCCGCGTTCCAGCGCCTTGTGCAGGTCGGCGACGTGGGCGCGGATCGTGCGGCTCAGCGTCACCCCGGCGAGACGCAGGTCGCCGGTGCGGGCGACCCGCTGCTCCAGGCCCTCCTTGCGGGTGGTCAGGAACGTCTCCCCGGCCAGGCGGTCGCGTACGAGGGCGTTGAGCTCGGCCACGCGGGCCTCCAGGTCGGCCACCTGGTGCTTGGGGCCGAGCGCGGACACCGCCAGCAGGGCGAGCGTGGCCAGCGTCGCCGCCGCCAGGATCTCGCCCTTGACCACGCCGACGACGCCGAGCACGCCCACCACGAGCGCGATGACCGTCGTGACGTAGATCTCCAGGTTCTTGCCGGAGCCGAGGTCGGAACGTAAGCGTCGCAGAGGCGGCATGCCCCCATCCTCCAGCCTTTCCGGCCGCCACGCTCGTCAGGCGCGCAGGCGCAGCCCCCTCGGGGTCGGATGGAACCCGGCCGCCTCCAGGGCCGCGGCCAGCGGCGACTCCACGATGGACGCGCCGTCGGCCCGCTCCACGGTCAGCTTCCCGAGCGCCCCGTCGCGGACGGCCAGGGCCAGGGCGTCGACGGCCGGCCGCAGCCGCTCGTCGTCGGCGAACGACAACAACGTCTTGCCGCCCCGCTCCACATAGAGGACGAGGTAGCCGTCCACGAGCACGACCAGCGAGCCCGCCTTCCTGCCCGGCTTGTGCCCGACGTCTCCAGGGCGCTGCGGCCAGGGGAGCGCGGCCCCGTACGGGCTGGCCGGATCGGCCGCGGCCAGCACCACGGCCCGCCGCCCCGGCGTCACCCGCCGCTCCCAAGCGGGGGCCCCGGACGCGGGACCGGAGCCCTCATCCGGCCCGCCCCCCGTCGGCGCGATGCTCGGGGCCATGGCGCGCATGCGGTCGACCGCGCCCGGCAGCGCGAACTGCGCACCCCCCAGCCCCTCGACGAAGTAGCCGCGGCGGCACCGCCCGCTCTCCTCGTAGGCGCGAAGCACCTGGTAGACAGGCGTGAACCCGCCAGGCAGCCGTTCGGAGGTCACCGCCCCCCGCGTCACCACCCCGTGCCGTTCGAGCAGCGCCTCGGCCTGGGCGTGCGCCCGCTGCGTCGCGTCGTCGGCGGGCCCGGGCAGCAGCCACCACCGCCCGGCCACGGTCGGCGGCCCGCTCCTCGACGGCAGCACGGCCCGGCGCCGCCGCGTCGTGGCGGGCCTGTGAGCGGGACGCCCGGTGCCCAGCGTGGCCCGCAGCGGCGCGAGCGTGTCGCCGGAGACCCGGCCCGACCACACCAGATCCCACAGCGCGGAGACCAGCGCCGCGTCGTCGAGCGCCCCGCCCTGGGCCCCGAGCTGGTCGGAGATGCCCCGGAAGAACAGCGCGCCCCCGCCGCCCAGCAGGTCGAGCACGCGCTCGTGCAGCGGCGTCATCGTGATCTCGGCGGGCTCGGGCAGCAGCAACGGCGCGGTGTCGGCGAAGTAGAGCGACACCCAGCCGTCGCCGCCGGGCAACGACCCCTGCCCCACCCACATCACCTCGCCCGACGAGGTCAGCTCGTCGAGCAGCGCCGGATGGTAGCCGGGCACCCGCGAGGGCAGCACCAGCGTCTCCAGCGCCGACGCCGGCACCGCCGCCCCCTGGAGCTGCTCGACGGAACGCACCAGCGCGTCCATGGCCCGGGCCGCCCCGGCACGCGAGCCGTCGGGCGAGCCCGAACCGGTGATGCCGTGCCAGGCGGGCAGGAAACGGGCCAGCGTCTCGGGCGCGACCGGCTCGACCTCCTTGCGCAGCCGGGCCAGCGACCTGCGGCGCAACATCCGCAGCACCCCGGCGTCGCACCACTCCTCGCCCCGGCCGCCCGGACGGAACTCCCCGTTGACGACCCGCCCCGAGGCGGCCAGCCGCCGCAGCGTGTCGGTGACCACGGCCGCGCCGAGCCCGAACCTGGCGGCGGCGGTGCCGGCGTGGAAGGGGCCTCGGGTACGGGCGTGCCGGGCCACCAGGTCGGCCAGCGGGTCGGGCACCGGCTCCAGGAACACGTGCGGCACCCCCACGGGCAGCGGCACGCCCAGCGCGTCGCGCAGCCGGGCGGCGTCCTCGACGGCCGCCCACTGCTCCTCGCCCGCGACGCGCAGGCGGATGGCCCGGCGCGCGCGTTCGAGCTCCTCCAGCCAGGACGGGTCGCCGCCGCGCACGCTCACGTCGGGCGTCAGCAGCGGCCCGTGCGAGCGCAGCAGGTCGGCCAGGTCTTCGGCGTCGCGCAGCGGCCGGTCGAGCCGGGCCAGCTCGCGCTCGCTGCTCACGATCACGTCGGGGTCGAGCAGCTCGCGCAGGTCGGCCTGGCCGAGCAGCTCGGCCAGCAGCGTGGTGTCCAGCGCCAGGGCCTGCGCGCGGCGTTCGGCCAGCGGCGCGTCGCCCTCGTACATGAACGCGCCGACGTAGTGGAACAGCAGCGACGCGGCGAACGGCGAGGCCTGCGAGGTCTCCACCTCCACGACCCGGATCCGGCGCGCCGCGATGTCGCGCATGAGCTGGACCAGCCCCGGCACGTCGAACACGTCCTGGAGGCACTCGCGCATCGTCTCCAGCACGATCGGGAACGAGGCGTACTGGGAGGCCACGCCCAGCAGGTGGGCGGCCCGCTGGCGCTGCTGCCACAGCGGGCTGCGCCGGCCCGGCACCCGGCGCGGCAGCAGCAGCGCCCGCCCGGCGCACTCCCTGAACCGGGAGGCGAACATGGCCGAACCGCCCAGTTCCTCGGTGACGATCTGCTCGATCTCCTCGGCGTCGAACGCCGCCACGTCGGTGGGCGGCTCGGCCAGCGTGTCGGGAATGCGCAGCACGATGCCGTCGTCGGAGTGCACGGCCTGCACGTCGATGCCGTAACGCTCGCGCAGCCGCCGGTTGATCGCCAGCGCCCAGGGGGCGTGCACCCGCGCGCCGTAGGGGGAGTGGATCACCACCCGCCAGTCGCCCAGCTCGTCGTGGAAGCGCTCGACCAGCAGAGTACGGTCGTCGGGCACGTAGCCGGTGGCCTCGCGCTGCTCGTTGAGGTAGGCCAGCAGGTTGCCCGCGGCGAACTCGTCGAGCCCCGCCTCCCGCATGCGGTCGGTGGAACCGTGCTTGGCCTGCTCCCGCAGGAACTGCCCGATCGCCCGGCCCAGCTCGGCCGGCCGCCCGGCCGCGTCGCCGTGCCAGAACGGCAGCTTGCCCGGCTGGCCGGGAGCGGGGGAGACCAGCACCCGGTCGGCCGTGATGTCCTCGATCCGCCACGACGTCGCGCCCAGCACGAACACGTCGCCGACGCGCGACTCGTAGACCATCTCCTCGTCCAGCTCGCCCACCCGGGACGCCTTCTCACCCACGAGGAACACGCCGAACAGGCCCCGGTCGGGGATCGTGCCGCCGTTGGTCACGGCCAGCCGTTGCGCGCCGGGCCGCCCCTGGAGCGTGCCGGAGACGCGGTCCCAGACGATGCGCGGCCGCAGCTCGGCGAACTCCTCGCTCGGGTAGCGCCCCGCCAGCATGTCGAGGGTCGCCTCCAGCGCGCTGCGCGGCAGGGTGGCGTAGGGGGCGGCCCGCTTGACCACGGTCTCCAGCTCGTCGACGGTCCACTCGTCGAGCGCGGTCATGGCCACGATCTGCTGGGCCAGCACGTCGAGCGGGTTACGCGGGTAGCGCAGCTCCTCGATCTGCCCGCCGCGCATGCGCTCGGCCACCACGGCCGTCTGGACGAGGTCGCCCCGGTACTTGGGGAAGATCACCCCGCGGGACACCGCGCCCACCTGGTGGCCGGCCCGGCCGATGCGCTGCAGCCCGCTGGCCACGCTCGGCGGGGCCTCCACGCACGCCACCAGATCGACCGCGCCCATGTCGATGCCCAGCTCCAGGCTGGAGGTGGCGACCACGGCGGGCAGCCGCCCCGACTTGAGCGCCTCCTCGATCTGGGCCCGCTCCTCCTTCGACACCGAGCCGTGGTGGGCCCGGACGATCTCCGTCACCACCCCCTTGCTCGCCCCCGCCTGCGCCATCGTCTCGGCGGGCATGCGCCTGGGCGGCGCCGGGGGCTCCCGGCGGTCCGGCGGCGCCTCCGGACTCTCCACCGGCGTCTCCCAGATCGACAGGTCGATCGCCTCCAGCCCCTGCCGCCGCGCGTAGGCCAGCTCGTTGAGCCGGGTGCACAGCCGCTCGGCCAGTCGCCTGGAGTTGGCGAACACGATCGTCGAGCTGTGGGCCTCGATGAGGTCGAACAGGCGGTCCTCCACATGGGGCCAGATCGACCGGCCGGAGGACGGCTCGGCCTGCTCGGGATCGGGCGCCCCCTCCATCTCCGTCATGTCCTCGACCGGGACGACGACCTCGATCTCGATGCGCTTGTCGGACGGCGGCTGCACCACCGTGGCCGGACGCGTGCCGCCGAGGAAGGCCGCCACCTCGCTCACCGGCCGCACGGTCGCCGACAGCCCCACCCGCTGCGCCGGACGCTCCAGCAGCGCGTCGAGCCGCTCCAGGCTGAGCGCCAGATGGGCGCCGCGCTTGGTGGCCGCGACCGCGTGCACCTCGTCGACGATCACCGTCTCGACGTCGCGCAGCGCGTCGCGCGCCTGGCTGGTGAGCAGCAGGAACAGCGACTCGGGGGTGGTGATCAGGATGTCGGACGGCTTGGCCGCGAACCGCCTGCGCTCCTCGGCCGGGGTGTCGCCGGAGCGGATCGCCACCGAGATCTCCGGCACGGGCAGCCCGAGCCGGCGCGCCGTCTGCCTGAGCCC
This sequence comes from Nonomuraea sp. NPDC052265, assembly GCF_044547985.1. Classification (NCBI taxonomy): domain Bacteria; kingdom Bacillati; phylum Actinomycetota; class Actinomycetes; order Streptosporangiales; family Streptosporangiaceae; genus Nonomuraea; species Nonomuraea sp. NPDC052265. The sequence goes on along the minus strand of NZ_JBIUBJ010000030.1, from coordinate 19,096 downwards.
GGCCAGCGGCGCGCGCAGGTTGCGCTCGACGTCGACGGCCAGCGCCTTGAGCGGCGACACGTAGAGCACGCGGGTGCCCGGTTTGGGGGCTTTCGCCGTCGTCTCGCCGGAGGGCTGCCCGGCAGCCCGCGCCGCGAGCCTGTCGAGCGACCACAGGAAGGCCGCCAACGTCTTGCCCGACCCCGTAGGGGCCACGACCAGCGTGTTGTCGCCGCGCGCGATCGACTCCCACGCGCCCTCCTGGGCCGCCGTGGGCGCCTGGAAGGCGCCGGCGAACCATTGCCTGGTCACCTGGGTGAAGTGGTCTAGCGAGCTCACCAGCACATACTGCCTCGCGTCACCGACAGAAAACGCATTGGAGCGGCGCCGGGCGATTGAGTGGGGGTCAAGGCGGACATACAGCGACCGTGACCATTGATTATGCCGCCGTCGAGAGCCGACGCGCACAGTTGCGACGCCAATACGCCTTACCGCACCGGCCGTCGAGCAGCGCCCGTGGCCTGCACCACGTGGCGATGTTGTCGTCCGATGTGGAGCGGACCATCAAGTTCTACCAGGAACTTCTGGAGTTCCCGCTGACGGAGATCATCGAGAACCGCGACTACAAGGGTTCGAGCCACTTCTTCTTCGACATCGGCAACGGCAACCTGCTCGCCTTCTTCGACTTCCCGGGGCTCGATCTCGGCCCGTACCAGGAGGTGCTCGGCGGGTTGCACCACGTGGCGATCTCCGTCGACCCCGCCACCTGGGAGCGGTTGCGCGGCAAGCTGGAGATGGCCGGCGTGCCGCACCAGATCGAGAGCGGCGCCTCCATCTACTTCAAGGACCCCGACGGCGCCCGCCTGGAGCTGCTCGCCGACCATCTCGGTGAGATGTACGGTACGCGAGTGTTGTGACCGTGCGTCCCGGCTCAGCGCCGTGACGCCCTGCGCGTACGCGGCCTGCCCGCGCGCGGCTCCCGCCTGATTCCCGCGTGCAGCTCCGATCGCTGTCCCTTCTCCTTCTGTACGGCCTGCCGCATCGCGAGTAACAGCCGGCGGCGCCGCGCCCTGTTGGCCTTGGTCCTGGCGGTCTTCGGGGGTGAAGACTTGGGGGTCTTTGGCATGCGGATGTCTTACCCACACCTGACGCGATTCCATACTTGGTGCATGCGCCTGACCGAGTTCTGGAGAAGGATGAACGCCCATTTCGGCGAGACCTATGCCGAGTCGTGGGCCCGCGACTACGTGATCGCCCCGCTGGGCGGCCGTACCGTGACGCAGGCGCTGGCCGACGGCGAGAGCGCCAAGACCGTGTGGCGGGCCGTGTGCCAGGTGGAGGACGTCTCAGCCGGACTGCGCTGAGTCGAGCGTGCGGCGGAGCGCGTCCGCCGTGCCCTCCAGGTCGTCCGCGCCGCCCTGTCCGCCCGGCGACCACAACAACGTCCAGCCCCCGCTGGAAGGGGTGGCGAAGACGATCGTCTGGCGGCGTGTGCGCGGATGCCACACCCACAACACCGGCTCGTCGCCGCCGACCATGCGGCTGACCAGCCCCCGATGGGGCAGCAACTCGGCGAGCGCCTCCAGAAGGGTGCGTCGTTCCCCGGTGTAGCCACTCGCCACTTCGCCGCCTCCAAGCCAGTACCCTGCAAGTGAGTCTCCCCAGCTCACGGCGTATGACAACACGTCGGCGGCAACCCGCGCGAGAGATCGGGAACGTTCCGCTTCCCGTGTCCCGCCCGTCACTTCGGCCCCATGGGCGGCCTCTCCGTACCGGTGGGGAGAACGTCCGTGACGTCTCCCCGCGCGGCGATCCCCTGGGTAACATGTCGACCGTCGGCAGGGGACAGGCGTCCGTCCGGGCCGGGTCCGTGCCACCGCGCATCCGGGCGCACCCCGTCACGTCCGCCCGTCGTGCCCGGTTCCACGGCCACGATCCCCAGGGCAGACCCCACGGCCGATCCGCCGGCGACCACCATGAACGCGAGCGGCGTCCGAGCACCGGCCTCGCCCTCCCCATGAACACGCCGCATGCATCCCAGCAGCGTGTTCGTGATGTGATCGAACAGCCGTTCGGCTACGATGAACCTTGCCGAACCCGGCCACGTCTTCCCCGACCGTCTCAGAAAATGTCGGTGGCAGGCCGTAGCTTTCACTCGACTGATCGGACCACGACCCTCCAGAGGGAGCTCCCATGGCTATCAACGACCGCGAGAAGGCCCTCGAGACCGCGCTCGCTCAGATCGAGCGGCAGTTCGGCAAGGGCTCCGTCATGCGACTGGGCGACGACGCCCGAGCCCCCATCGAGGTGATCCCCACCGGGTCGATCTCCCTTGACGTGGCCCTCGGCATCGGCGGTCTCCCGCGCGGGCGCATCGTCGAGATCTACGGCCCCGAGTCCTCGGGCAAGACCACGATCGCCCTGCACGCGGTGGCCAACGCCCAGCGGGCCGGCGGCATCGCGGCGTTCATCGACGCCGAACACGCCCTCGACCCCGAATACGCCAAGAAGCTGGGCGTCGACACCGACGCCCTGCTGGTCTCCCAGCCCGACACCGGTGAGCAGGCGCTGGAGATCGCCGACATGCTGATCAGGTCCGGCGCGGTCGACATCATCGTCATCGACTCGGTGGCCGCCCTGGTGCCCAAGGCCGAGATCGAGGGCGAGATGGGCGACAGCCACGTCGGCCTCCAGGCCCGCCTGATGTCCCAGGCCCTGCGCAAGGTCGCCGGCGCGCTCAACAGCACCGGCACCACCGCGATCTTCATCAACCAGCTCCGCGAGAAGATCGGCGTCATGTTCGGCAGCCCCGAGACCACGACCGGTGGTAAGGCGCTCAAGTTCTACGCCTCGGTCCGCATGGACATCCGCCGCATCGAGACCCTGAAGGACGGCACGGAGGCGGTCGGCAACCGCACCAGGATCAAGGTCGTCAAGAACAAGATGGCCCCGCCCTTCCGCGTCGCCGACTTCGACATCCTCTACGGTGTGGGCATCTCCCGCGAGGGCGGCCTCATCGACATGGGCGTCGAGCACGGCTTCGTCCGCAAGTCGGGTGCCTGGTACACGTACGAGGGCGACCAGCTGGGCCAGGGCAAGGAGAACGCGCGTAACTTCCTGAAGAGCCACCCCGACATGGCCAACGAGATCGAGAAGAAGATCAAGGACAAGCTGGGGGTCGGTCCGAAGCTCGACGCGCCCGCCGAACCCGCCGCCGCCGCCGTCCCGGCTCCCGCCGCCGCGCCCTCGGGTCGTGGCTCGAAGTCCACCCCCAAGCCGGGTGACGTCTGATCGGTCGGCGCATGAGTGACAGGGATCCGTCGCAGGCGCCCCGTTCCCAGGACTGGGGCGCACGGCCCGACCTCCCCGCCTCGGGGGAGCGCAAGAAGCGCGGACCCCGCGGCCCCCGGACCACCACCCCGGAGCCGACGGCCTGGGCAACCACCTCTGAACCGGTGGCCGCCAGTCCCGAGTCGGTGACCACCACGGCCGCCGCCACCGAGCCGGTGACCCGGGCGACCGGTCGCCGGGCCTCCGGTGGGGGCTCGCGTGGCGCCGACCTGGCCCGATCGGCCGCAGACGGCTGGCCATCGGTAGACGAATGGCACGAACAACGCGCCCGCCTCCGAGCCGCCGCGTCCCAGACCCCCACCCCGGACGACGACCACCTCCCGACCACCACCGCCCACTCCGCGGCCCTCGACACAGGGGCGGATGACACGGCTGCCCGCGACGGGCTGGACGACGCGACCGATCCCGCCAGGGCCGATGGCACGGACGTCCACTCTGAAGCGGACGACGCAGCCGTCCTGGACGACGCGGGCGTTCACCATGAGGAGGACGATGTGATCGTCCATGCTCGGGTGGATGACGAGGGCACGCCCGGCTGGCGTACGGGTGGGCGGACCAGCGCTGTGCCCCCGGCATGGGGGCCAGGACGGGAGATGGCCGCGCCGACCTTCCACTGGCCGGGCGACCAGCGCACCCAGGCCGACGAAAGTGCCACAGGTTCAGTCGGTGCGGCCGACGCGAGCCTGAACGATGTGACCGACGGCGGGCTCAGTGCTGGGCTGCGCGAGGAGACAGGCGTTGGGCTCAGTGCTGAGGCTGGTGCTGGGCCGGGCGATGAGGCCGGCGTTGGGACGGGTGGGGAAGCGGTCAAGGCGTGGTGGGTCGTTGAGGGTGACGACCCGTCGGACCGGCCCGCTCCCGGCCGGCGTCACCCGGCCGATCATCCCACTCCGGACGAAGAAGCAGCCCCCGATGACCTCCGCTCAGGCGGTCGTGGTCGAGCCAGGGGACGGGGTGCTGGTCAGGCCGGGGGGCGGGCGTCCCGGGGGCGCTCGGAGGAGAGTGCCGACGCTCCGATCTTCGTCTGGCCGGGCGAGCGCAAGCCTTCTGCCGACAGTGACACCGTTGCGAGCGCCCCTTCCGAAAACGCCCGCACGGGACGCGCCCGCGAGAGCGGTTCTGGACGACGTAAGAGGAAGACCCAGGTCGATGAGGATTTCTCCGGAAGCCCCGCGGACGAGCTGAAGGGCCATGACGGCGAGGAGCCTGTCGGGCGGCGTACGAGCAGGCGGAGGGCTCAGGATGGTGAGGGTTTCGCCGGCAGGAGGTCGGCTGGGCTGAGTGGTCAGGACGGCGACGTCCCTGAGGAGCGCCTACCGGAGCGGGAAGATCCGCATGAGCCCGACGGAGTCGAGGAGACGCCGGAGGGTGTGGCTTCCCCCGCGAAGAAGCATGGCGCCGATGAGTGGCATTCAGACGTGCTGGCCGGAAGCAGTTGGTCCGGCGACGAGCAGGGCGCGGGTGGGAAGAAGCGTTCGAGCAAAGGACGCCGTACAGGCGGCCGGGGAACCGGGTGGGGCAGGGGGAGCGGACGCTTCGGGAGAGGTACGTCAGACAGTGGCGGGCCGCTGCCTGACGGGCCGGACGCCGACAGTCCCGCTGCGGCGGCACCCGAGGCTGACCCGGAGTCCGTGGCACGGGCCATCTGCCTTCGGTTGCTCACCATGGCTCCGAAGACCCGGGCGCAGCTCGCCGAGGCCCTTCGCAAGCGGGACGTGCCTGATGAGGCTGCAGGAAAGGTGCTTGATCGGTTCGTCGAGCTCGGGCTGATCAATGACGAGGCGTTCGCGGAGGCATGGGTCGACTCCCGGCATCACGGTCGTGGCCTGGCGAAACGTGCGCTCGCGGCCGAGTTGCGCCATCGGGGTGTGGACTCCGAGACCGTGCAGGACGCCGTGGAGCGCCTGGATTCCGACCAGGAGGCCGAGACGGCCCGGCGACTGGTGGACCGTAAGCTCGCCTCCACCCGGTCCCTCGACCCGCAGACCCGTACGCGGCGTCTGGCCGGCATGCTGGCGCGCAAGGGGTACTCGTCGGGGCTCGCGTACCGGGTGATCCGGGAGGCTCTTGAACAGGAGGGCATCGACCTGGAGGACGACTTCTCCTGATCCCTGAGGCCGCCTGACCTGGTTCAGGCCCGGACCCCGCTCATGCCCGAGCTCACGCCCCGGCGGACGGCCCCAGCCGGTGCTGGCCGATGTCCACCTCGACCAGCACCTCGATCGGCGGTCCCGGCAGGCGTCCGAGACCGGCGGCCACCTCAGGCGAGTCGAGGCTGCCCCGCACCCGGGCCTGCGTGCTGCTGCGGACCAAGACCATGGCCGCCGAGCTCGGCGGGCACGGCATCCGGGTCAACGCCCTGTGCCCCAGGGGGCGAGGGGATCGAGGGGTTACCGGGCTGTCGTCGGCTGGGGCCATCGGGCTGCCGCAGGCCGGGGGCCGATCGGGATGGTCGGGCCGGGCTGGGTTCGAGGTCGGTTTCGCCGGGTTCGCGTTTGCCGCCGGGGATGTAGTAGGCGTTCTTGCCTCGCGAGCGGGTGCTGAGGATCTTGCCGTTGTCCAGGTGGATCCAGGCGATCTTGTCGATGGTGCTGCTCAACGTCTGCTCCTGCTGTCCGGGGTGGTGTGAGGGGGCGTGTGCCAAGGTCGGGGGGAGTATGGACGGCCTGCGGCCTGAAGGCGGGCTGCGGTTGCGGCGGTGGGCCTGGGGACGGCTGCTGGGGTGGCGGGGCTCCGGAGTCGGCTGAGGGCTGCACGGGTGTGTCTCCTTCAGGCTCCAAGGTTTCATGGGTGAGGGTGTCGATTGGCTTTGGCTGGGCTTTTGGGGGTTGGAGAGGTGAGGGTGGGGGACAAATGGGGGTGATCGTGGGTTATGTGGTTGATTGGGGAGATGCGGGCCCGTAAGACACGCTTGAGGACGCGTTTGCTTGCTCGTGACCTGTTCGACGCATAACCTCGACGGCAGTGAGGAGTTACTCCGCGCAGCGCGGATTGCCATACCGGTGAACGACGGACGAACGAGCTCGGTTGATCGAGGCAGGCGAGGTGTCGGCTATGGGGGCCGATGCCCGGTCCGCCTTGGCCTGACATCTGTCCTGGAGACGACGCCGACCGGGCTTTCCGTGGCGCGCACGTGACCCCTCCGTTTTGGGTCCGCGTTCTGAGGTGTTGACGACGCGAGGAGGGCGGGGCGCACATGCAGCCGCTTGTCGTGGTGCTGATGGTGGCGGTGCTCGTGCTCGCGTTCGGGATGATCGTGGCGCTGCTCGTCGTCATACGCCGGACCTCTGGCGGTCTGCCCCGTAAGGCCCAGCCGAGCCCGGAGCAGGTGGAGGCCGTACACGCGGAGCTTGAGGAGGCGCGGGAACGGGCCAAGGAGATCCGCACCAAGGCGGAGAGCGACGCCGAGGAGATTCTGCGCAGGTCGGAGAGCGCCACCGAGAGCGCCGTGCAGATGCGGCGGGAGGTCGAGGAGGAGAGCCGGATCCTGAAGTCCGAGCTCAAGGAGCTCCGGACCGATCTCGAACGCAGGGAGGCCAGGCTGGCCGAGCGCGAGCAGCGGCTCGACGAGGAGGCCAGACGGCAGGCCGAGCGGGACAGGAAGCTGGTCGAGACCGAGGTCGAGCTGGCCGACCGGCGCGAGGAACTGCTCCAGGTCGAGGACGAGCGGCGGGTGATCCTGGAACGGGTCGCCGGGCTGACCGGGGAGCAGGCCAAGTCCGAGCTGGTCAAGGAGATCGAGAACCAGGCCAAGCGCGAGGCGGCGCTGATCATCCGGGAGATCGAGGGCGAGGCCCGCAAGGAGGGCGAGAAGCGCGCCACCAAGATCGTGACGCTGGCGGTTCAGCGGGTGGCGGCCGAGCAGACGGCAGAGTCGGTCGTCAGCGTGCTGCACCTGCCCGGTGACGAGATGAAGGGCCGGATCATCGGGCGCGAGGGGCGCAACATCCGGGCGTTCGAGTCCACCACGGGCGTGAACCTGATCATCGACGACACGCCCGAGGCGGTGTTGTTGTCGTGTTTCGACCCGGTTCGCAGGGAGACGGCGCGGCTCACGCTGGAGAAGCTGGTGCTCGACGGACGCATCCATCCGCAGCGGATCGAGGAGGCCCACGACCGCAGCCGCCAGGAGGTGCAGGACCTCTGCGCGCGGGCCGGCGAGGACGCGCTCGTCGAGCTGGGCATCACGGACATGCATCCCGAGCTGACGCTGCTGCTCGGGCAGCTTCGCTACCGCACGTCCTACGGTCAGAACGTGCTCAAGCACCTGATCGAGTCGGCGCACATCGCCGGGATCATGGCCGCCGAGCTGAAGCTGAACCAGCAGCTCATGAAGCGGTGCGCGCTGCTGCACGACATCGGCAAGGCCCTCACGCACGAGGTCGAGGGCAGCCACGCGCTGATCGGCGCCGAGATCGCCCGCCGGTACGGCGAGCAGGAGGACGTGGTGCACGCCATCGAGGCGCACCACAACGAGGTCGAGGTCCGTACGGTCGAGGCGGTGCTCACCCAGGCGGCCGACGCCGTCAGCGGCAGCCGTCCGGGGGCGCGCAGGGAGTCGCTGGAGGCGTACGTCAAGCGGTTGGAGCGGCTGGAGGAGATCGCGCAGTCGTACGAGGGCGTGGAGAAGGTGTTCGCCATGCAGGCCGGGCGGGAGATCCGGGTCATGGTCAAGCCGGACGCGATCGACGACATCCAGGCGCAGGTGATCGCCCGGGACGTGGCCAAGCAGGTGGAGGAGGAGCTGACGTACCCGGGGCAGATCCGGATCACGGTGGTGCGCGAGTCCCGCGCGACCGAGTTCGCTCGCTGATCCCGCTGCTTCTTCCCAGGAAACCCGCTGTGCCACTGAGCTTCAAGGGGCAAGGCTCAAGGGGTAAGGGGCCAAGGGCGGGCGCGGGGTGGGCGCGCCCGCCGGGAGAAGTGTCTCTTTCTGTGTCAGGCCAGGCGGATCCGGGGGTCCAGGAGGCCGTAGGCGATGTCCACGATCAGGTTGGCCACCACTACGGCGGTGGTGGCCAGGACGACGACGCCCATGATCACCGGCAGGTCCCCGCTGATGAACGCCTGCACCACCGCCTGCCCGATGCCGCCGAGCCCGAAGACCGACTCCGTCACCACCAGACCGCCGATCAGCGTGCCGATGTCCACGCCGAGCTGGGTCACCACGGGGGTGAGCGCGGCGCGCAGGCCGTGCCGGTAGATGACGCGGCCCTCGGGCACGCCCTTGGCGCGGGCCGTACGGATGTAGTCCTCGCCGAGGACGTCCAGCATGGAGCCCCGGGTGAGCCGGGCGTACGAGGCCGCCTGGACCATGGCCAGCGTGATCCACGGCAGGATCAGGTGCCGGGCCCATTCGCCGGGGTTCTCGGAGAAGGGCACGTACGAGTCGGGTGGCAGGATCGGGGCGCCCGCCATGGTGAGCTGGAAGAAGAAGAAGTACAGCAGGAGCAGGCCGACCACGAACGTCGGCATCGAGACCCCGGCCAGGGCCAGCGTGGTCAGCGCGCGGTCCAGGAACGAGCGGACGCGGGTGGCGCTGAGCACGCCGGCGCCGACGCCGAGGCAGAGCCACAGGACGGCCCCGCCGAGCACCAGCGAGAACGTCGGCGGGAAGTCCTGGGCGAGCAGCTTGCCCACCGATTCGCCCGAGAAGTACGACTGGCCCAGGTCGCCGTGCAGGAGCCGGCCCAGGTAGTCGAAGTACTGGACGATGGTGGGACGGTCGAGGCCGAGGTTGTGGCGGATCAGGTCGACCTGCTCGGGGGTGGCCTGGCGGCCGGCCAGCGTGCGGGCAGGGTCGCCGGGGGCGACGAAGAACAGGAAGAACGTGCCCAGGGAGACCAGCCACAACACGAGCAGCCCGAGCAGCGTCCGCCGCAGCAGGAACCGTCGCAGCATCAGCCCTCCACCTCCTGACGAAGTCCCGGCATCCCGCCGCGGAACCCACAAGATCTCCCGAGCGCGCGAACCGTAGCGGGCGCGCGAACTGAAGCGGGCGCGCGAACCGTACCGAGGATGCGAAGCCGGGCGGGATCATGAAGTCGCGGCATCGGACCTCCCGGCGACGGGCGCGGACGCCGGAGCCGGTGGGGAGCGGCGCTTGCGCCGTCGCCGGCTGAACAGCCGTTCCATCCGGGGATCGATGGCGTCCCTGATCCCGTCGCCCACCAGGTTGAACGCCAGCGTCGTGATCAGCAGGGACGCCGCGGGGAACCCCAGGTACCAGTACGCCACCCGGTAGAACCCCTGGGCCTCGCTCAGCAGGTTCCCCCACGACGGGGTCGGCGGAACGATCCCCAGCCCCAGATAGGACAAGGTGGACTCGAACACGATCGCGGCCGGCACCAGCAGCGTGGTGAGCACGATGACGGGCGCCAGCAGGTTCGGCAGGATGTCCACGAACATGATCCGCGCGTCGCCGGCTCCCAGGGACCGGGCCGCCTCCACGTACTCGCGTTCCTTGAGCGACAAGGTCTGACCTCGTACCACGCGGGCGATCGCCGCCCAGGAATAGAACGAGATCACCCCGATCGTCGCGGTCAGCGAGGGCCCGGCGATGGACACCACCGCGATCGCGAAGATCAGGTACGGGAACGACAACACCACGTCCATGAGCCGGGACAGGATGGTGTCGATGACGCCGCCGTAGTACCCGGCCAGCAGCCCGACGACCACCCCGACCAGCGCCGCCACGCCGGTCGCGACCACGCCGACGAGCAAAGAGACGCGCGCGCCGTACAGGACCCTGATGAACAGGTCGCGGCCGAGGCGGTCGGTACCGAACCAGAACTCGCCGTTGGGCCCGACGGGCAGGCCCTGGTCGGTGATGCCGGTGTCGCGGAACTGCTCGTCGGGGTCGTGGCCGCTCCAGGCCGAGATGAGCGGCGCGGCCAGGGCGAGCAGGCACAGCAGCACGACGACGATGCCCGAGATCAGGGCCACCCGGTCGGACCTGATCCGGGCCCAGGCGAGCTGCCAGGGGCTGCGTCCGGCGATCGTGCGGTCGGCGACGAGGTCCGGGCGGATCTCCGTGAGAGTCATGCGGTCCTCCCGGTGGTCAGGTCCTCGCCCGCCTCGACGGGGTAGTGACAGGCCACCAGGTGCTCCTGCGGCACCAGCAGCGGCTCCTCGGCCGAGCAGCGTTCGCGCGCCTTCGGGCACCGGGGATGGAACCGGCAGCCGGAGGGCGGGTCGATCGGCGAGGGCACGTCGCCGGTGAGGATGATGCGGTGCCGCCGTTCGGCCTCGTCGGGGTCGGCCACGGCGGTCGCCGACAGCAGCGCGTTCGTGTACGGATGGCGCGGCACCGTGTGCAGCTCCTCCGCGGTGGCCAGTTCGGCCACCTTGCCCAGGTACATGACCGCGATCCGGTCGCTGACGTGCCGCACCACCGACAGGTCGTGCGCGATGAACAGGTACGTCAGCCCGAAGTCGTCCTGCAGATCTTTGAGCAGGTTGAGGATCTGGGCCTGGATGGACACGTCGAGCGCGGACACCGGCTCGTCGCAGATGATCAGCCGGGGCCGCAGCGCGAGCGCCCGCGCGACCCCGATGCGCTGCCGCTGACCGCCGGAGAACTCGGCGGGGAAGCGGTTGTAGTGCTCGGGGTTGAGCCCGACCCGTTCCATCAGCTCCTGGACGGTGCGCCGCAGCTCCTGCCCGCTCTGCACCCGGTGGATGACGAGCGGGTCGGCGATGATCGACCCGACCCGCCGGCGCGGGTTCAGCGAGCCGTACGGATCCTGGAAGATCATCTGGATGTCGCGCCGGTAGGGCCTCATCTGGCGTCGCGGCAGGTTGGTGATGTCCGCGCCGTCGAAGCGCACGCTGCCGGAGGTGATGGGATGCAGGCCCGCGATGCACCGGGCCAGCGTGGACTTGCCGCAGCCGGTCTCGCCGACCAGGCCGAGCGTCTCGCCGGGCGACAGCGACAGGCTGACGCCGTCCACGGCTCTGACCTGCCCGATCGTCTGCTTGATCAGCATGCCGCTGGTGATGGGGAAGTGTTTGACCAGGTTCTCGACTTCGAGCAGCATCACGCCTCCTCCGCCGTGACCCGCGCCGCCCGCTTGCGCAGCGCCTCGGCCTCCGTACCGAGCCCGATCGCCTCGTGCGGCAGCCAGCACGCCGAGGCGTGCCCGCGCGCGCCCGCGATGGAGGCAAGCGGCGGCCGTTCGGCGGGACAGACCGGCATCACGTACGGGCAGCGCGGATGGAAGGCGCACCCGGACGGGATCGCGATCAGGCTGGGCGGCGAGCCGGGGATGGGCCGCAGCCGTCCGCCCCGGTCGCCGGTGCTGCCCGGGATCGACTCCAGCAGGCCCTTGGTGTACGGGTGGTGCGGGTGGTAGTAGAGCGTGCGCCGGTCGGCCCGTTCGACGACGAGCCCGGCGTACATGACCAGGACCTCGTCGGCCATGCCGGCCACGACGCCGAGGTCGTGCGTGATGAGGATGAGCGCGATGTCGAACTCGGCCTGCACCCGCCCGATCAGCTCAAGGATCTGCGCCTGGACGGTCGCGTCCAGCGCGGTCGTGGGCTCGTCGGCGACGATGAGCTTGGGGTTGAGCGCGAGCGACATGGCGATCATCGCCCGCTGCCGCATGCCGCCGGAGAACTGGTGGGGATAGTCGTCCACCCGGCGGTCGGGGCGCGGGATGCCCACCAGGCCCAGCAGCTCGACGGCCCGTTTCCTGGCCTCGGCGCGGCGGGTGCCGGGAGTGTGGACGCGGATCAGCTCCTCGATCTGCCAGCCGACCTTGTAGAGCGGGTGGAGGCTGGTCAGCGGGTCCTGGAAGACCACGCTGATCTCCGCGCCGCGGATCCGGCGGAGCTGCTCGTTGTCGAGTCCGAGCAGGTCGATGCCCTCGAACAGGGCCGTACCCGAGATGTCGGCGTCGGGGGTCAGCCCGAGTATCGCCTGGGTGCTCACGGTCTTGCCGCTGCCGGACTCGCCGACGATCGCCAGGGTCTGACCGCGATCGACGGTGAACGACAGCCCCCGCACCGCCTGGACCACGCCGTCGGATGTGGGGAAGGCCACCTGGAGGTCGGTCACCTCAAGCAGGCTCATATGTCTCCCTCGCGGTTGTCCCGCGGGCCCGCCTGCCGGCGAGCCCGCGGGACACCGGTCGTCAAGGCGTGTTGGGGTTCAGCCAGAGGTTGGTGACGTCGAAGATCTGGTACGACGGCAGATACAGGGCGTTCTGCACCCGCTTGTTCTTGTAGAGCGGCGTGTTCTGGTTGTTCAGCGGCACGATCACCGCGTCGGCCAGCACCGTCTGGTCGGCCTCGTGCCACAGCGCCGCGGCCTTGGCCTGGTCGGTCTCGGCGAGCGCCCGCTTGATCAGGTCGTCCACCTTGGGGTTGCTGTAGCAGCCGTAGTTGCTGGTGCCGGCGTTGCAGTTGGTCTGGAACAGCGGCTGCATGACCGCGCGGCCGTTGTTGCCGTACCAGTCGGGGATCCAGCCGGGGGCCGACAGGTCCCACTCGCTGTTCTTGGCGTGCGAGGGCGTCTGCAGGTAGGTGTAGTAGTCGCCCTGGCGCAGCGGCAGGCCCTTGACGGTGATCCCGCACTGCTTCAGGTCGGCCGCGTACGACTGGAAGTTGGCCGGGTGGTTGCCCGCGTTGCGGAAGGCGCCGATGAGGGTCAGCCCGTCGGGGTAGCCGGCCTCGCTCAGCAGCTGCTTGCACTTGGCCGGGTCGCCCTGGTCGCCCTGCGTCGGGTACGGGTTGTACTCCTGGTAGCCGATGTTGCCGGGCGGGATGACCGTGTGCAGCGCGGTCGCGACGTCGGCGCCGCCGTAGATCTTGGCGATGGCGGTCTTGTTGATCGCGTACTCGATGGCCTGGCGCACCTTGAGCTTGCCCATCGCCCCACCCGCGTTCTTGCTCTGCAGGTTGAACACCACGTACGGGTTCGTCACCGCGCCGGGGAAGATCGTGAAGTTGGGGTCGTTGCTCTTGAGCTGCGGGATCTGCGAGGTCGGCACCGGCAGGTCCCAGGACAGGTCGGCGCTGCCGGCCTCGATCTGCTGCTGGACGGCGTCCGGCTCGCCGACACCCATCTTGACGTCGATGGCGTTGACGTACTGGTGCCTGATCGGGTCGGACTCCTGCTTCCAGGACGGGTTCTTCTCCAGCCTGATCGACTTGGTGGCCACGTACGAGGTGATCTTGTAGGGGCCGTTGGAGATCACGTGCTGGCGGAAGGTGGCGTCGTCGGGGACGTACTGGTCGTACTCCTGCGGCGCGGCCGAGGCGAAGTTCAGGGCCAGGATGTTGAGGAAGTCACCGGCCGGCTGGGTCAGGGTGAAGACGATCGTCTTGTCGTCCTTGGCCTGCACGCCGGCGATGTCGTGGCCGTTCTGGAAGTCGGCCAGGGCCTTGGCGGTGGGCTTGGCCTTCTCGAACGCCTTGATGTAGGCGTCGCAGTAGTCGGCCATGCCCTTGATCGTGCTGGTGTAGTAGCCGGGCGCGCCGGAGCCCGCCACCGGGTTGCAGATGCGCTTGAACCCGCGCACGAAGTCGCCCGCCGTCACCGGCCGCGGCGGCTGGGTGTCCCACTGCACGCCGTCGCGCAACTTGATCGTGTACGTGAGCTTGTCGGCGCTGAGACCGCCATTCGCCTCGGTGGGCAGCTCGGCCGCTATGTCGGGCAGCACCTCGTAGCCCTTGGTGGTGTCGGCTCCCGGCGCGACGCCCTGGAGGGCGTAGAGCTGGCGCGAGTAGCCGCGCATGATCCCGATGGTGACGACGTAGTAGATGCTGGTCGGGTCGAGATGGTCGACGTCGCCCGAGCCCACGAGCCTGAGCGTGCCGCCCGAGACGGGGCTGCCGGAGCTCTGGCTCGCCGCGGTGGGCGGAGCGGAGTTGCTGGTTCCGTTCTGCGTCGCGCAAGAGGTGGCGAGCAGAGTTGCCGCCGCCACCGTGATGATGCTGAGATGGCGCAAGCTGGCCATCTGGCCTCCCTCGTGCCGAGATGGGGGTGTTCTTGGCTGGCACAGCTGGGGCGCGTGTCGTGGCCGCGACGCGCGCCCCACGTTTACTGAAACGAGCAACCCATGCCGGAGGAAGACTGTCGAGGTTGGTTACGTAACTGTTTGCGACTAGCGACTGGTCGGTAATGCTGGTTCAGTACGGGATTTGTCTGGAGATCGCGACATTAACTGAATAGCTGCTGGTAGAACGCCAGCTCGGCGGCCAGTGCCGCGACGCGCGTCTCCAACCGGCGAAATCCGTGGGATTCGCCGTCGAAAGCGAGATAGGTGCAGGGGACTCCGCGCTCGGACAACGCGTCGGCGAAGGCCGTCGACTGCTCGGGCGGCACCACCGGATCGTCGAGCCCCTGAAGCAGCAGCATCGGGCAGGACACCCCCTCGACCAGGCCGAGCGGCTCCCTGGAGGCGTAGACGGCCGGGTCGTCGCCGACCAGCCACTCCACGTAACGGGACTCGAAGTCGTGGGTGTGCGCGGCGAGCGGCGCGAGCGCGCTGACGCCGTAGTAGGACACCCCGCCCGCGAACACGCCGGAGCGGCAGCAGGCGGCCATCACCGTCCAGCCGCCCGCGCTGCCGCCGCGCACCGCGATCCGGGCCGGATCGGCCAGCCCGGAGTCGGCCAGCCACTGGGCGGCGGCGACCGTGTCGGCGACGTCGACCAGCCCCCACTGGCCCCGCAGCCGCTCCCGGTAGGCGCGGCCGTAGCCGGTGGAGCCGCCGTAGTTCACGTCGAGCACGCCGATGCCGCGCGAGGTCAGGAACGCCTTCTCCAGGTCGAGCGCCGTGTCGGAGTGGGCGGTCGGGCCGCCGTGCACGAAGACGACGTACGGCGTGGGCTCCTCGCCGACCTGGTGAAGGAACGCGTGCACGGGCCGCTCGCCCGGCACGACCACCGGCCGCGGATCGGGCAGCCCGGACAGGTCGGGCAACTGCTCGGCGGCGCGCGCCAGCGGCTCGGCCCGGCCGGCGGCGACGTCGACCCGCACGACCGACCGCGGCAGCCTGGCCGCGTGCCCGACACCCGTCACGGACATGCCGTCGGCCGCGAGCACGGCCTGCCATCCCGTGTAGGGCAGGTCGAGGTCGTGGAGCGCTCCCGTGGCCGGGTCGAGCACGCCCAGCCGCAGGTCGCCGCGCCCGTGCAGGACCGCGAGCCGCCCGTCGCCCAGCACGGTGTACGGCGCCCCGCCGAGCTGCCACGGCGGCTGCGTGAACTCCTCCTCCGCCGGGCACAACGCCCGCGGCGCCCCGCCGTCGAGACCGCACTCGTAGAGGTTCCACCAGCCGGAGCGGTCGGAGACCAGGTAGAGGGTGGCGTCGTCCTTCCAGGCGGGCGACAGGACGGACTCCGCCTCGCCGCCCAGCACCGTGCGGGTCTGCCCGTCGCGCAGCCGGACGACGCGCAGCTCGGTGCCGTCCCAGGGCATGCGGGGGTGGTTCCAGCAGACGTAGGCCAGGTGGGCGCCGTCGGGGGAGAGCACGGGCGAGGCGTAGAAGTCGTGGCCCGACGCCCGCTCGCGGGGCTCGCCGCCCGCCAGCGGGATCGACACGACGGAACGGCTGATCTTGCCGTGCTCGCCGTGGCGTTCGCGCACCGCCCAGATCTCGCCGTCGTGGACGGTCAGGTCGGCGTAGCGGGAGCCCTCGGCGGTGAGAGGTTTCGGCTGGCCGTTTTGCCCGACAATGTACAGGCGCTGATCGGCCAGCTCCGCGAAGACCACGTCGCCGCCGGGCGTCACGGCATAAGGGCGGCCGCCGTACTCGTGGACGCGGGTGCGGGCGCTCCAGGGCGCGGGCAGCAGGTCGCGGCAGGTGCCGTCGGCCTCGCGGCACACGATCGCGGTGCGGCCGCCCTCACCCGGACGGTCTTCGGTCCACCACACCCGGCCGCCCCGCGCGACGGGCCAGCCGGGACGCAGACCGGCGGCGGCGACGTCGCGGGCGGAGATGGGGGACGGCCAGAAAGGCATACCCGCATCCTGCCCGAAGATCCGAGGCCGTGGGGCGCGATCAAGAACATCTCTCCTGCGGCGGCATCGACGAGGGCAGCTTGAGCCCGGTGTCGCCGAACCATTTGTGCAGCAGCCGCGTGGCCGTCCCGTCCCGCCACATCTCGGCCACGGCCCGGTCGGCGGCCTCGCAGGTCTCGATGTCGCCCTTCTTCAGCCCGATGCCGTACCGCTCGTCGGTGAAGGGGTCGTTGAGCAGCCGGAACAGGCCGGGGGCCTCCTGGGCGAAGCCGGCCAGGGTCAGGTCCTCGGTGGAGACGGCGTCGAGCTCGTTGTCGGAGAGCTTGCGCACGCAGTCGGAGTAGTTGGCCGCGGGCACGGCCACGACGGGCAGGTCGAGCTTGCCGTCCGGCGGCGGGTCGGCGACCCGCTTGAAGGAGTTGGAGCCGGCCACCTGGCACACGCGCTTGCCCCGCAGGTCGCCGACCTTACGGATGGTGGGATCGTCGGCCCGGACCATCGTGTCCTGGTGCACGACCGCGTACGGGCCGGCGAAGGTCACCTTGGGCCTGCGGGACTCGGTGATGGAGTAGGTGGCGAACACCATGTCCACGGTGCCGTTCTGGAGCAGCGCCTCACGGCCCGCGGCGGGCGCCTCCCACCAGGTGATGCGCACGGGCCGGCCCTCGGCCAGCTTGGCGACGACGTACCGGGCGACGTCCACGTCGAAGCCCACCGGGTCGCCGGGGCCGCTCTTCAGGCCCAGGCCCGGCTGGTCCCACTTGGTGCCCACGATGACCTGGCCGGTGCCCCTGATCTTGCCCACGACGCTGGAGTAGGCGCCTCCGCCACCGCACGCGACCGGTACGGCGACCGCGACCGTGCCGGCCAGCGCCACCACGACTCCACGCATCCGCACGCACAGGAGTCTGTGGGCTGGACGGCCCCGGAGAGCCGCTCTGCGTGCCGCATCGGCGAAGATCTGGGCTTTTCTTTACGAGACGGCGGCGGCCGGGAGCTCCGGAGCCGTCCCCGGAGGTACGGCGGCGGGCCCGCGAGCCCGCCGCCGTACCCGCCGGTCACTCCACAGGGATGTCGGGCGCCAGGCCGCCGCCCTCGGTGCCCTGGCCGGTGCCCACTCCGACGGCGGCCGCGCCGGGGGTGGCGATCGGCCGCGCCGAGGTCTTCCTGCTGCGCCTGCTGCGCCGCTCCAGCAAGGTGGCCAGGTAGCTCAGCGTCATGTTGAGCGCCACGTAGATGACGCCGACGACGATCGCCGCCGGGATCAGCGAGCCGAAGTACGCGGCCGGCAGGACCTTGAACCCGGTGTTGAGCAGGTCGACGTAGGCGATGATGTAGCCGAGCGCGGTGTCCTTCAGCAGCACCACGAGCTGGCTGACGATCGCCGGCATCATCGTCGTGACCGCCTGCGGCAGCAGGACCATGCGCAGCACCTGGTTCTTGCGCATGCCCACCGCGTAGGCGGCCTCGGCCTGGCCCTTGGGGATGGCGTGCACGCCCGCGCGCACGATCTCCGCCAGCACCGAGCCGTTGTACAGCATCAGGCCCAGCACCACCGCGATGAAGGCGTAGTCGCCGCCACCGGCGATGGCGGGCGCCAGGTAGAAGATGAAGAAGATCAGCAGCAGCAGCGGGATGGACCTGAAGACCTCCACCACCGTGGCCGCCGGGACCCTGATCCAGGCGTGGTCGGAGAGCCTGGCCAGGCCGAAGACCGCGCCGAAGACCAGCGCGAGCACCGCCGCGGTGGCCGCCGCCCTCAGCGTGCCGAGCAGGCCCGGCAGGATGAACTCCCGCCACACCTCGGCCGTCAGGAACGGCTGCCAGATCTTGCCGTCCCACTGGCCCTTGGCGTCGAAGCCCCGGTAGACGAAGTACGCGACGGCCAGGACCGCCAGGACACTGATCGCCGTCAGCAGGTGGTTGCGCAGCCGGGCCCGCGGTCCGGGGGCGTCGAACAGAACGGACGCGCTCATCGTGCCACCGCCAGACGCCGGGCCAGCCAGCCGGAGAAGAAGCCGATCGGCATGGTCACGATCATGAAGGCCACGACCACCCCGAGGAAGATCGGGATCGAGGCTCCCGTGGTGTCGAACGTGAGCTTCATCTCGGCTGCCACGTCGGCGGCGTACCCGCCGGCGACCGCCACCGTCGTGTTCTTGATCATGGCGATCATCACGCTGGCCAGCGGCGCGATGACCGTGCGGAACGCCTGCGGCAGAATGATCAGCCGCAGTGTCTGCATGAAGCTCAGCCCGATCGCCCGGGCCGCCTCCGCCTGTCCCATCGGGACCGTGTTGATGCCCGAGCGCACCGCCTCGCAGACGAACGCCGACGTGTAGATCGACAGGCCCATCGAGACGATCCAGAAGGAGTTCGTCCGCGGCTCGCCGGAGAAGACCAGGCCGAGCTTGTCGCTCAGGCCCAGTGCCGAGAACGCCAGCACCAGGGTCAGGGGGGTGTTGCGCACTACGTTCACATAGACCGTGCCCACCGCGCGCAGCACGGGCGTCGGGGAGACGCGCATCCCGGCCAGGACCGTCCCCAGGATGAGCGAGACGACCGCGGCCACGAGCGCGATCCTGATGTTCCCCCAGAAGCCCATCGCGAGGTTGGGCAGGTACTTGATTAGTTCATCCATCGTGCTCCACCGCATAGAGCGGCGGCGGGCGGGGGCCCGGCCCCCCCCCCCCGCGGGGCCCGCCCCCCCCCACCGGCGGGGGGGCGGTCTACCACAGCGTGAGGCCCTGGGTGCCGCCCCACCACATATCCCACAGCAGGGTGCTGGTGGGG
>NZ_JBIUBJ010000029.1:0-81636 GCF_044547985.1 Nonomuraea sp. NPDC052265 | reverse complement strand
TTTCAGCCGTTCAAGTCTCTGTCAAATTGACCGGACTTGCTCGACCTGCGGTAATTAAGTCGCGCCCCGCTTCCGGGACAACCCCTCTAACTTACTCCCAAGCCCGACTCTTGTCGAATCGACCTTCCGTGGACGCGGACGTCCGCCGGATTGGCAGTGTCTGGAGGTGGCCCCCGAGTGAGGCCGGCGATCAACGCCGTCCTCGTGGGACTGGTGAACTCTATGTACGGCTACCAGAACCGTCAAATCGGCGGGCCGCCCCTCGCCGGCAAGGCATCGTGGGTAGGTATTCCGGCGTGCTGGATCAACCCGTGCCGAGAGCACTCATCCTCCTGGTGGGCATCGCCGGCGCGGTGATCGCCCTTTTCGGACTTCGCGAGATCAATTCCATCGTCGGGCCCGTCGTGCTGGCGCTCGTTCTGGTCATCGCCGTGGCCCCGGTCCGCAGTTGGCTGGCGGCCCGGCGGACGCCCGTCTGGGTGCAGGTCGCCGTGCCGTTCCTGATCGTGGTGCTGGTGCTGCTCGGCATGGTGGGGATCCTGACGATCTCCGCCACCCAGCTCGCCTCGCTGCTGCCGACGTACGCCAAGCAGTTCGAGCAGCTGCTGGCCGCGGCGGAGCACTGGGCCAGCACCCACGGTCTGGGCAACGACGTGCTGGGCAAGGCGGTGCAGGCGTTCGATCCCGGCAGGATGCTGGGGCTGGCGCAGAGCCTGCTCGGGAGCCTGATCGGCGTGTTGTCGAGCCTGTTCCTCATCGTGGTGCTGCTACTGGCGATGTGCCTCGACGCGCCGGCGACGGCGCGGATCCTCACCACCGGGGAGGGGAACAGGCCGCAACTGGTGACGGCGCTGGCGACGTTCGCGCACAAGACGCGGCGGTATCTCATCGTCTCGACCGTCTTCGGGCTGATCGACGCCGTTCTCGACGTCATCGTGCTGTCGTTGCTGGACGTGCCGTTGCCCCTGTTGTGGGGGGTGCTGGCGTTGATCGCCAACTACATCCCGAACATCGGGTTCGTCATCGGGCTGCTGCCGCCCGCCGTACTGGCGCTCCTGCACGGCGGCGTGAAGACGATGGTGCTGGTCATCGTGGCCTACATCGTCATCAACGTGGTCACGCAGTCGTTCATCATGCCGAAGTTCCTGGGCGACGCTGTCGGGCTCTCGACGACGATGACCTTCCTGTCGCTGATCGTGTGGACGTTCATGCTGGGGCCGCTCGGCGCGATCCTGGCGATCCCGCTCAGCCTGCTGACGCGGGCGTTGCTGATCGACAGCGATCCGAGCGCGAAGTGGGCGCAGGCGCTGGTGTCAGGGAAGATGCCGGACGGATGAGACGAGGCGGCCCAGCGGGACGCCGCTCAGCCGTCTCACGTCGTGGGACAGGTGGGCCTGGTCGGCGTAGCCGGCGCGGGCCGCCACCTCCGCCGGCGGGACGCCCGCGCGGGCCAGGGTGAGCGCGCGCTGGAAGCGGGCGATGCGCTGGAGGGTCTTGGGCGAGTAGCCGAAGGCGGCGACGCTGCGGCGGCGGAGCTGACGTTCGCTGAGGCCGAGGGTCCAGGCGACGTCGCGCACGCTGCGGCCCAGGCGCAGCGCCCTGGCGATGACGGGCGCGGCCGGGTCGGTGTCGGGGGCCTCGCGCAGGCGGGTCAGGACGGCGGCGCGCATGGCCGCCAAGCGCGCCGCCATGTCGGGCGGACCGGTACGGGCGGTGGGGAGGGTGAGGGTGAGGAGATCGGTCAGGGGGACGCGGCGGTCGAGGAGCTCGTGGATCGGGACGCCGAAGACGGCCCCCACCGCGCCCGGCCTGAAGCGGATGCCGACGAAGGTGTCGCCCGCCGCCACCGGGGTCGGCATCGGGCCGGTGTCGGGGCCGGCCACGAAGAGGCCGCCGGGGCCCCAGATGAGGTCGACGCACGCGTCGGGCACCACGAGCTGTGTGGTGTCGCCCTCGCTGACCTGGTGCCACACGCACGCGACACGGCCGGCGAGGTCGTCGCCCGGGTGTCGTTCCGCGTACATGCCTCCAACGTATGCGACCCCGCCGACAGAACCGGCTCAGGCTGGCAGGTGGCCGTACGCGCGGAGAGTCTTCAGGCGCTGGAGGGTCAGGTGGCCCGCCCATTCGTGCGCCGCGAGCGGGGTCCAGATCGCCCAGTTCGGGTGCCAGCCGCCTTCCTCGGTCTGGTCGGCGGCCATGGCGTCCAGGTGGGCGTCGAGGGTGGCGGCGTCGAAGAGGGGCAGGGGCGACGGGGTGGGCGCGAAGTCGAGCGGATAGTGCACCGCGCCTTCTGCGTGGGTGTCCAGGGTTACCGTGGCCAGGACGGCGTCGCGCAGGCGGGCGAACTCGGCCAGCGCGCGTTCCCGGTCGGGGACGTGTTCGAGGAACACCAGGAGGGCGCGGGCCTCGTACGAGGTGGTCTCCGTGAGCGCGGCGACGCGCGACCAGCAGAAATCGGTCGCGGGCCCGAGCCAGGGGTGGGTGGCGCCGTGCTTGTGCAGGAGCCCGGCGAGCGCGGCGGTGGGGTTGAGGTCGCCGGGCGGGTCGTCGTCGGTCTGCCACCAGGGCGCGCGCGGCATGTCGCGGACGGACGGCAGCACGAACGGCACCCCTCCCCCGGCGGCCGTGATGCCCACCAGGTAGTCGCAGGCGGCGGCGACCATCGGGGAGTCGAAGGCGTCGATCTCGTCGAGGATCCAGAAGGCGACCTCGACCGGCTGCGGCTGGCTCCCGGCGCCGCGCAGGTCGGGCTCAAGGGCGTTGCCGAAGCCGCCGTCGGCGTTCTGGTAGCAGCGCAGGACGTCGAGCACGCGGTCGCGGGGGCCGTCCGCGAACAGGGCCTCGAATCGCAGCCTGTCGATCAGCCTGCCGTGAAGTCGCAGGAACCGTGCTGCCCGGTCAAGTGTGTCCATGTCTTCTTCCGTCGATGGGCGCCTGTTCCGGCGAAGCTACCAGTCGGGGCGGGACGGGCTCTTGTAGGAATCGGACACGTCGGGGGTCACTTCATGAAGAAGACCGGGCCGCGCGGCCGGAAGGGCAGCGGCGCGCCCTGCGGCACGAGGAAGGCGTGCTCGCGGCGGATGCGCAGCACGTCGCACTGACCGTCGGTGATCAGCAGGATCGGGCCGTCGGGCGGGAAGTCGTCGGCGCGTTCGAGCAGCTTGACGCCGGGCTGGAGGATCGTGCCGCCCCGGCCGCGCACCCGGACCCGGCCGGCGATCTCCTCGACCGGCAGGTAGCCGGCGTCGTAGGCCATGGCGTCGCAGAAGACGACCCTGGCCCTCGGCACGTCGCGGGCGGCGGCGTAGGAGGCGATGGCGCCCAGCGCCTTGCCGAGCGGCTTGACGTCCATGGAGCCGGAGGTGTCGAGCACGACGCCGAACGTCTTCCTGCGGACGACCTCCTCGGGCTGGAAGTGCTCGTCGAACCAGCGGGCGAGCTGGGCGTCCCAGGGCAGGGGCGGCTGGTCGAGCGCGCGGATCTCCTGTTCGAGCCCGGCGGGCAGCAGGCCGCGTCCGCTGGACTGGTGGTAGGCCAGGCCGGTGCACAGGGCGTTGCGGTAGTAGTCGTCGAGGTCGACGTAGCCGCGGGCCTGGCGGGGCGGGCGGTCGAGCACGTCGCCGGCGCCCCGGCCGCGCAGGGTGGCCAGCTTGCGCGCGCGCCGCAGGTCGCCGGTGATCTGGTCGTAGACGGCTTCGGCGGACATCGCGCTGAGCGACTGGTCGAACAGCAGCCCTTCGGGCATCTCGCCGACGCCCATCTCGACCAGCCAGCCGTTGATCACGTAGTCGCAGGCGACGTTCCACAGGTACGGCTCGCGCATGCCGACCCGTTCGCCGTGTCGCAGGGCGGCGTGCAGCATCTCGTGGGCCAGCACGAAACGCCATTCGTGCTCGGTGTGCACGGCCAGCGGGTTGACGTAGATCTCGCCCGCCTCGGCGCTGACCGCGGCGATCGCGATGTCCCAGGCCCTGGCCAGCTCGGCGTCCGCGACGATCTTCATGCCCGCGGCCAGCGTGCCGAGCAGCGGGTACGACGACATGAACCAGCGCAGCGCGCCGTCCCAGGGGCCCTTGACATGGCCTTCGACGGGGGTGCGCGGCGCGCCCGCCCGGTCGAGCGCGGACGTGGCCGACCAGGCGATGCCGATCGCGAACCCGCGCTGGAAGTCGAAGTGCTCGGCGTCCTCCTCGGTGCCGACGTGGAAGTCGGCCGGGCCGAGCGGCTGGAACCGGGGCGGGACGCCGATCCTGCGCCACCGTTCGGACAGCGTCACCTCGTCCTCCTCGGGCAGCTCGTCGGGCAGCGTCTTGGCGCGGAACCCCAGGTCGCGGCCGCGGGCGGAGGCGCCGCGCTTGTCGGCGGGCAGCTCCTTGATCAGGCGGGCGCGGAAGGCCTCGGCCAGGAAGTAGAGCAGGTCGCGCTCCTCGGGGCGGCGCGGCCAGGGCGCCTCGCCCTTGAGCACGGCGTCGAGGTCGTAGGCGTGCCGGACGGTCTTGACGTAGGCGCGGAAGGCCGAGGCGTGGGCGGTGGTGAGGGTGCCGAAGGCGAGCATCGCGATCGTCTCGTCGCCGACGTCGTCGCCGTAGGAGGTGAGCACGTCGGAGAGCATGTGCCAGGCGCGCGGCGAGGAGAACGGCTCCTCGGTCTTGGGCGGCGGGCTCCGTGGACCAGGCGGTTGATCAGGGCCGAGGCCATCGGGCGGGCCAGCGCGTTGTCGGTGGCCCGGTTGCCGGCGCCGATCACGACCGAGCCGGCGGGCAGCTCGTACGTGCCGATGCGGCGGTCGAGGATCAGCGCGTAGAACGCCTTCTGCACCTCGGGCGCGGAGGCGTTGAGCTCGTCGAGGAACAGGCAGTAGGGCTCGTCGCGGGCGATGGACTCCGGAGGGGCGAACCGGCTGCGCCCGCCGACCAGCTCGGGCACGCCGATCAGGTCCTCGGGGGCGAGCTGGGTGCCGAGCAGGGTCACGCACTCCAGGCCGAGCGAGCCGGCGAACTCGCGCACCAGCGAGCTCTTGCCGATGCCGGGGGCGCCCCAGAGGAAGACCGGGCGGACCACGGCGACGTGCAGCAGTACCTCCGGGAGCTGCGCCGGGGTGACCGTGACCGTTGCCTGCATGCGTCCCAGGGTGACGAACCGGGCGCGCCGGCGCATCACATTTAATCGTTTGCCCTGGTGGCGCGGGCCCGCCTAGTGTCGCCGCCATGTGTTCCATGTTCTGCACCGTGTTCATCCGCATCCGCCGCGGCCGGGCTCTGGCCCGCTAGCGGACGGCTGACACCGCGCGTCCGCCGGCGCGCCCAGGGCCCTTCGAGACCCGTTCATCTCGAGGACCCGAAAGGGCAGTGCTGTGGCGCAGAACTTCGCGCACGGAAACCATTCACACACCCAGAAGAGCGTCAGGAACGGCGGCGGCGGCGGTCGCACGCCCACCGACCGGCTCAGGCGTGAGCTCTCGCAGAACTTCCTGGCCGACCGGCATGCCGTGGAGCTGATGATCAAGGCGGCGGCGCCGGAGGGGCTGGTGCTCGAACCCGGCTCGGGGCCGGGCGTGCTCACGCTGGCGCTGGCCGAGGCCGGGGCGCGGGTGATCGGCTACGAGCTCGATCCCCGGCTCGCCGGACGGCTGGCCTCGCGTACGCGCGATGATCCCCGGATCGAGGTGGTCAGGGGTGACTTCACGGCCGCGCGGGCGCCGCTTGAGCCGTTCGCGGTCGTGGGCAACATCCCGTACTCGATCACGTCGCGGATCGTCGACTGGTGCCTGCGGGCGCGGGAGCTGACCTCGGCGACGCTGCTCACGCAGCGGGAGTACGCGCGCAAGCGCACGGGCGACTACGGCCGGTGGAGCCTGGTCACGGTGTCGTCGTGGCCGTGGTTCGACTGGCGGCTCGGCGACACGGTCGGCAGGGAGAGCTTCCGTCCCGTGCCGTCGGTGGACTCGGCCATCCTGCGCGTGCGACGGCGGCCCGAACCGCTGGTGACCGATCGCGCGGGCTACCTGGAGCTGGTGGAGCTGGGCTTCGGCGGGGTCGGCGGCTCGGTGCGCGCCTCCCTGCGTACGCGCTACCTAGGGGTGGACGCGGCGCTCGGCGAGGCGGGCGTGGCCCGCGACGCCGTCGTGGGCCACGTGCACCCGGACCAGTGGGTGAGCCTGTGGCGGCGGCTAGAGCGCCGTTGAGGTGACCTTCGGCGGGACGGCGGCGACTATGTCCTGGGCCGTCGACACGCGACGGTTCCAGGGCATGGCCAGCAGCAGGACCGGTAGCAGCACGATGGAGGCCCGTGACCAGTCGCGGTGGAGGTACCACCAGTCGTTGACGCTGAACTGCGTCATGTACAGGTAGCCGTAGGCGGCCCAGAAGGAGGCGCCGATGATGGCCGGCCAGGCCCACCTGGTCGGCCTGGCCACCAGGAACGGCATGAACCACAGCAGGTACTGGGCGCCGAGGCGGGGCGTCATGACCATGAAGACCAGCAGGATGGCCGTGGTCAGGTCGATCGGGTCGGCCCGCCGCCACAGCAGCAGGACGACGATGACGCTGAGGTAGATGAGCTTCGTGCCGAACGAGGCCAGCCCCGGCATCAGGGCCCAGTCGCCGCCGGTGAACCACGGCGTGTAGCCCCATTCGCCGACGATCGGACGGATGTCCTGGATGGTACGGATGACGGCGGGGATCTCGTCGAGCGTGGTGCCCGCGAAGATCGGCGAGGTGACCAGGAAGAACACCGGGACGAGGCCCGTGAGGACGAGCGCGGCGATCCTGGCCCGCAGGTGGGGCAGGAGCAGCAGCATGCCGGGGATCAGCCAGATCGGCCAGCTCTTGGCGCACAGCGCGAGGCCCATGAGCAGCCCGGCCAGCACGCCGCGCCGCAGGTCGGCCCGGTCGCCGGAGCCGGGCATGAGGGCGCGGCGCAGCATGGCGACAGGGCGGCGCGCCACGGCGCGGAGGCCGGCGGCGTCGACGGTGACGCCGGGACGGTCGGGCGTGCCGGGGCCGCGGGCGACCACGAAGGCGGCCACGCCGAACACGAGCGCGACCGGCTCGACCTGGCCGTGGACGCTGGCGATGAGCAGGGCCAGCGGGTTGAACGCGTACTGGAGGGCGCGCAGGGACGCCTTGGGGCCGCCGGCCAGCTTGCCGACCAGCGGGATCAGCACGATGTCGGCGACCACGGTGACCAGGCGGCCGGCGTATTCCCAGGGGATGCCGAGCCACAGCAGGATGCCGTAGACGTAGGGGATGGTCGGCAGGAAGTGCCAGCCGCCCTCGCTGGCCAGGACCGGGTCCTTGCCCTGGAGCACCGCCTCGCCGGCGGGCTTGAAGCTCTCCATGAAGTCGACGGGTTGCCATGAGTCGATCGCGGAGGCGTACATGATCAGCACGCGGACGGCGATGCCGACGAGGACGGCGACGTAGAGGGGTGGCCTCCAGTCGCGCCACTGTGCGACGAGGGCGAGCACGACACCGGCGACGAGGACTATCCCCGTGAGAACTGCGTAATCCATGGCGGCCCCTAGCCTGCCGTAACAATCTGAGTGCCGCCACCTGGGCTTCCAATTCTTATCCCCGACATGCGGACACGTAAGGCGATAGAACATGACTGTCTGTGTTGAACTTTTTCCATGGGGGGATCGCAGGTCAACCAGGCACTGGTCAGGCTCTATTTCGAGGTGAGGGACGGGGTCCGTGACCCGGTCGCGGCCTGGGCGAAACTCACAGGGAACTCTCAGGTCTACCGCGCCCGGCGGGGTGAGCGGCGCGTCCCGCTGGACGACGCCACGGCGGCCGAGCTGGCGGCGGCGGCGATC
This sequence comes from Nonomuraea sp. NPDC052265, assembly GCF_044547985.1. NCBI lineage: Bacteria > Bacillati > Actinomycetota > Actinomycetes > Streptosporangiales > Streptosporangiaceae > Nonomuraea > Nonomuraea sp. NPDC052265. The sequence goes on along the minus strand of NZ_JBIUBJ010000029.1, from coordinate 73,817 downwards.
GTGCACACCGCGTCCGAGTACGGGGCGGACCGGGTGGCGGCCCTGGCCACGTCGCCGCTGGCCGGGGTGGTGGGCGGGCTGGGCGGCGCGCTGCTGACCGAGCATCCGTGCGCGTCGGAGCAGGTGCTCGGGCCGCGGTTCACGGGGCCGGGGGCCGAGGACTGGGCGCGGGCGGCGTACGTGCTGCTGTGGGGCGAGAACAACCGGCTGGCCCGTACGGCGGACACGCCCTGGGTGATCGCCGGGCGGTACAAGGGCCAGAAGGTGGTGGCGATCGGCACCCATCCGACCCGGCTGTCGGACGAGACGCTGGTCGTGCGGCCGGGCACGGACGGCGCGCTGGCGATGGCGATGGGGCACGTGCTGCTGAAGGAGTTCTTCCTGGACCGGCCGCCGTTCGCCGCCCACGCGATGGAGCGGACGGACCTGCCGTTCCTGGTGCGGCTGCGCGAGCGCGAGGACGCGTACGTGCCGGGCGGGCTGCTCGGCCGGACCTGCGACCGGCTCAGCCTGTACGGCGGCGAGGCGGTGCAGGTGCTGCTGCCGCGCTTCGACTTCGGGCCGGGCGTGCTGCGGCGCGGCGTGCCGGTCGTCAGGGACGGCGGCGAGCTGGTGACCACGGTGTTCGACCTGCTGCTGGCCACCTACGGCGTGGCCCGGGAGGGGCTGCCCGGGGTGTGGCCGCAGCAGTACGGGGACCGGGAGCCGTACACGCCGGGCTGGCAGGAGATCTACACCGGGGTGGCCGCGTCGCGGACCGTGAAGACGGCGCGGGAGCTGGGCGTGACGGCGGAGAAGACCGGCGGGCGGTGCATGATCGTGCCGGGTCGGCTGGAGACGCCGCATGCCGACACCGCCTACCGGGCGATGCTGGCGCTGCTGGTGCTGACCGGGTGCGGCAGCGGGTGGGCGCAGCCGGCGGGCGGTGCGGGGATCCCGCTGGTGCCGTACCTGTGCCTGCACGCCTGCGGCGAGGACCGCGCCGACGTGGGCGCGCTGAGCTGGGCCCTGTGCGAGGGCCTGTTCGCGCGCCGCACGTCGCGTTCGGTGCTGCTGGAGGCGGTGCGCGACGGGTGGCCGATGGCCCCCTCGCCGCGCGTGCTGGCCATCCCCCGGCCGATCTACCCGCTGCCGCCGGAGGTGGACCTGCTCATCGGCCCCGACGAGCAGTGCGACCTCGCCCCGCCGGACGCGGGCCTGGTGGCCGAGGCGGTGGCCCGGCTGGCCGGGCGGACGTCCCGGGCGGACCCGGACGGCACACCGGCGGACGGGCGCATGCGCCTGATGGTCGACCACGCCTGGATGCACGAGTACGGCGAGGCGCTGCCGACCTACCGTCCGCCGGGGCTGGGGGTGCAGCTCAAGCCCACCCAGCTCGTCCGGCCGTTCACAGGCCGTTGAGATAGGCCCGGTGGCTCCTTGAGAACTCGAAGGCGTTGTACCTGTCCCAGTTGATCGACCAGGTCATCAGGCCGCGCAGGTTCGGGTAGACCCCGCGTGGCCGGTAGGTGCCGCAGTTGCTCCCCTTGGCCAGGCAGTCGAACGCCTTCTGGACCTCGGCGACGGTGGTGAACCCGTTGCCCGCGTTGGGCGAGGCGGGCAGGCCGATGGCCACCTGGTCCTGGCGCAGCGGCGGGAACACGTTGTTCGGGTTGCCCATGATCGGGAAGCCGGCCAGCAGCATGTCCGTCATGGCGACGTGGAAGTCGTGGCCGCCCATCGTGTGGTACTGGTTGTCCAGGCCGGTGATCGGGCCGGAGTTGTAGTCCTGCACGTGCAGCAGGGTCAGGTCGTCGCGCAGGGCGTGGATGACCGGCAGGTAGGAGGCGGCCCTGCTGTCGGCCGAGCCGTTCGGGCCGGGGCCGTAGAACTGGTAGCCGAGCTGCACGAAGAACGTCTCGGGCGCCATGGTGAGCACGAACGTGGCGCCGTAGCGGCTCTTGAGCGCGCGCAGCGCGGAGATCAGGTTGACGACGACGGGCGTGGTGGGGTTGGCCAGGTTGGTGTCGCCCTGGTTGAGGTAGAGGGAGTGGCCCTCGAAGTCCACGTCCAGGCCGTCCAGGCCGTACCTGTCGATGATGGCCGAGACGGACTCGACGAACTTGTCCCTGGCGGCCGTGGTGGTGAGCTGCACCTGGCCGTTCTGGCCGCCGATGGAGATGAGCACCTTCTTGCCCTGGGCCTGCTTGGCCTTGATGGCGGCGACGAAGTCCGCCTCGGGCTCGACGTTCGGGCACTCGGCGACCGGGCACTGGCGGAAGCGGATGTCGCCGGAGGTCACCGAGGTGGGCTCGCCGAAGGCCAGGTTGATGACGTCCCATTCGGCGGGCACGTCGGCCATGCGGATGTAGCCGGAGCCGTTGGCGAAGGAGGCGTGCAGGTAGCCGACCAGGACGCGCTTGGGCAGGCCGCCGCCTCCCCCGCCGCCGGCCGTGGTGGTGCCGGTGACCTCGGCGGTGTAGGGCGAGCAGTTGCCGGCCGCGTCGCAGGCCCGGACCTTGAAGCGGTAGGCGGTGGAGGCGCCGAGGCCGGTGGCGGTGTGGCTGGTGCCGGTCACGGTCACCGGGGAGCCGCCGTCGCGGGAGACCTCGTACCTGGCCACGCCGACGTTGTCGGTGGAGGCCGACCAGGTCGCGGTGAGCGTGCTGCTCGTCGCGCCGCCCACGGTCAGGTTGCCGGGGACGGTGGGCGGCTGGGTGTCGCCGCCGCCTCCGCCGCCGGGGGCGCCGTCCAGGACGACGTCGTCGGCGACGTAGGCGGTCTGGCCGTACCAGCCGTTGAGGTGGATGGTCACGGACGTGGTGGTCGCGCCGGTGGTGAACGTGGTGCGCAGCTGCGTCCAGGCCGAGCCGGGCGAGCCCCAGGTCTGGGGGTCGGTGCCGCCGGTGCCGGTCGCGCCGAGGAAGACGTAGCTGCCCTGCACCCAGGCCGACAGCGTGTACGACGACGACGGCTGCACCTTGATCTGCTGCTGGCAGCGGGCGAGGTCGGCGCCCGCCGGGGTGGCCCGCAGGGCCTTCGTCCCGCCGTGGACGGGCGAGGTGACGGCGGCGGCGCCGGAGGAGGCGCCGCAGGTCCAGCCGGTCAGCCCGTCCTCGAAGCCGGGATTGACGGCGATGTTGGCCGCCAGGGCGGGGGTGGCGGTGAGGCCCGCCGTGCCGAGGGCGAGCGCGACCGCCGCCACGGCGGTGCGCCACCCGAAGATGCCGCTCATCCGGTGAACCCCTTGAAGATGTTCGTGAACTCGTAGCTGGACTGGGAGATCCCGCTGCAGGTCGGGGAGACCTGGCCGTTGGGGCAGCCGCCGTTGTCGCGGGCGGCGGACCAGAAGCCGACGAAGTTGTCGGGGGCGCCCCGCGCGCCGGCGGGGCACGTCCAGCCGTTCAGGCCGGACTCGAAGCCGGGGTTGGACAGGATGTTCGCGGCGGCGGCCGGGGTGGCGTGCAGGGCGGTGAGTCCCAGTGCGGCCAGGGCCGTGACCGCCGGTCCTCGCAGTCTCGTGGGGGGTCTCATGCGGGTCCTTTCGGGGGTGCGGACCGCGCGCCGGTGCGGCCCGCCACCGGGGGTGGCGGACCGCCTCAGCGGGTCAGAAACCAGCGGTGATCTTGGTGAACTCCCAGTTGTCCTGGGCGATGCCGCTGCAGTTCTCCGCGACGCCGCCGCCCGGGCAGGGACGGTCGCGGTTGACCGACCAGAACGCGAGCCTGGTCAGGCCGTGGGAGTTGGCGTAGTCGCGGATCTGGGTCCAGGTGCTCTGGTTGGTGAGCTCCTGCTGGTCCGACAGGCCGTTCATGCCGGAGATGCCCATGTGCGCGTACGCCTGGGCGTCGGTCCAGCCCTGGGCGGTCTTCAGGGCGTTCTTGAGACCTTCGGCCGCGTTGACGGTGTTCTGGTACATGTTGGCGCCGCCGCCGAAGTCGAACGGCATGATCGTGTAGTTGTCGATCGGCACCGCCAGCTCCTTGGCGCGGTTGATCAGGCGGGTGCCGTAGTAGGTCGGGCCGGTGGTCGCGGTGCCGAAGGTAACGGCGATCTTGACGTTCGGGTTGCCCGACTTGACGATCTTGAGGGCGTTCAGGATGCGGTCCTGGACGGTCAGGTTCTCGAACTCGTCGGTGTTCTCGATGTCGAAGTCCACGACGGCCGGTCCGACGGCGTTGATGACCTTCTGCACCGCGCCGGCGAACGCCTCGGGCGTGGAGCAGTTGGGGCCGAGCTTGTTGCCCTGCCAGCCGCCGAAGGAGACCTGCACGCTGCCGCCGGCCGCCTTGATGGCCGAGATGGCCTGCGCGTCCTGGCCGCCGGTCAGCGGGCGCTGCCCGTCCCAGGCCGGGTTGCAGCCGTTGCTGGCCAGGATGAACGCCATCGTGAAGGACTTGATGCCGGTCGCGCTCATCACCGTGGTGGGAGAGGGCGGGTCGCCCCAGCCGGTGTAGAGGTAGGGGGCGCCGGGCATCTTGCCGCCGGTCGGGCAGCCGGTCGTGGTCGCCGAGACGTCACGCCCGGCCGACTCGCCCACCGAGTTGTACGCCTTGACCGTGTACGTGTGGCTCTGGCACGCGGTCAGCCCGGAGATCGTCGTGCTGGTCCCGGTGACGTCGGCCTTCTGGGTGGCGCCCTCGTAGACGCGGTAGCCGGTCACCGTGCCGGAGGAGGCGCCCCAGGACAGCGCGATGCTGATGTCGGTCACGGTCGTCGTGACCGTCCCGGGCTGGCCGGGCGCGCCGTTGCCGCCGGGGGTGGTGACGCTGAGCGCGTTGCTGACGCCGGACAGGTTCCCCGCGGCGTCGCGGGCCCGGACGGTGTAGCTGTAGGTGGTCGATGCCGTCAGCCCGTTGTCGGTGTACGTCGTGCCGGTCGCGGTGCCGACCTGCGTGCCGCCGCGGTAGACGTTGTAGCCGGTCACGCCGACGTTGTCGGTGGAGGCGTCCCAGGTCAGCGCGGCGCTGGTGGCGGTGACGGCGGTCGAGCGGAGGTTGCCGGGCACCGAGGGCGGCGTGGGGTCGCCCCCGCCGCTGCCCTGCTTCCACAGCGCGGGCACGTTCGGCGGCTCCCAGCCGGGCTGGGAGGTGTGGCCCTGGAGGGCCACGTAGTCGACGCCGTTGTAGCTGACGGCGGCGCCCGTGGCGTAGGCGGTCCACGGCGCCCAGGCGGCGGCCAGTTGCTGCTGGGCGGCGGCGCTGTAGGCGGTGGGGACGCCCGTGGCCAGGCCCGCCCCGGTGAGGGCGATGGCCAGGCCGGCCATCGAGGCGATCATCCTGCTGCGTAATCTCATGGCATTCCCTGAAGGTGCGGCTTGACGGTCTTGGAGAAGGACCAGTTGTTGCTGGCGTCCCAGTTGATGGACCAGGTCATCGCGCCCCGGATGTCCGGGTAGGCGCGCGGCGGCACGAAGGACCCGCAACCGGTGCGCTTGGCCAGGCAGTCGAGCGCCTGGTTGACGAGGGAGGGCGAGACGACGCCGCCACCCGCGGCGCCGGGCCCGGCCGGCAGGCCCAGCGCCACCTGGTCGGGGCGCAGGCCGTTCTCCAGCTGGATGCAGGCCAGGGCGGTCATGAAGTTGACCGTCCCCTGCGAGTACGCCGCGGCCTGGTCGCAGCCGAGCATGGAGCCCGAGTTGTAGTACTGCATGTTGACGACCGTGAGGATGTCCTTGATGGTCAGGGCGAGCTTGAAGTACTCCATCCCGGTCGACTGCATGTCGATGGTCTGCGGGGCCATCATGATGATCAGGCCGCTGCCCGCCTTCGAGCGCAGCGACCGCAGGGCCTGGCCCATGTAGGTGGCGTTGAGGCCGTTCTCCAGGTCGATGTCCACGCCGTCGAAGCCGTAGCTCTGCATCAGCGCGTACACCGTGTCGGCGAACTTCGTCGCGGCCGTGCCGCTGGAGACCTGGACGCGGCCGGCTTCGCCGCCGACCGACAGGATGACCTTCTTGCCGCGCTGGTGCAGGGCCTGCACGTCGGCCTTGAACTGGGCGTCGGTGTAGCCGCCGAGCGCGGTGGAAAGGCCCGGGTCGACCGAGAAGACGACCTCTCCGGCGGTGGAGGTGGCCTCGCCGAAGGCGACGGCGACGACGTCGTACTCGTTGGGCACGGCCGACAGCTTCAGCTCGGTGGCGGCGTTGACGAAGTTGTGCCAGTAGCCGGTGAGGAAGTGCTTGGGCAGCGGGTCGCTGGGGCAGCCCGGGGTGGTGAAGGTCGCGGCGTCGCTGGGCGGGCCGTCGCCGGCCGCGTTCGACGCGGTGACCGTCAGCGAGTACGGGGTGCAGGCGGTCAGGCCGGCGAGGGTGTGGGAGGTGCCGGTGACGGTGGCGACCTGGGAGCCGTTGAGGCGGACCTTGTAACCGGTGGCCCCGGCGACCGCCGGCCAGGTGAGCGTGGCGCCGGTCTGGGACGTGCCGGTCACGGTGATCGGTCCGGCCTTGCCGGGCACGCCGGTGCCGCAGCCCGTGGTGGTCGCGGTCACGGCGTCACCGGCGGCCGACTCGCCCGCCGAGTTGTACGCCTTGACCGTGTACGTGTGGCTCTCGCACGTCCCGAGCCCGGAGATCGTCGCCGTGGTGCCGGTGACGGTGGCCTTGACGGCGCCGCCTTCGTAGACGCGGTAGCCGGTCACCGTGCCGGAGGAGGCGCCCCAGGAGAGGGCGATGCCGGTGTCCGTGCTGGTCGCGGTGGCCGTGCCGGGCTTGCCGGGGACCTCGACGGTCGAGCCGCCGCACGAGGAGCCGTTCAGCGTGCAGCCGGTGATGCCGGGGAAGTTCCCCGGGGCGCCGTTGAAGCCGAAGCTCGTGCTCGCCCCGGCCGCCAGCGGCCCCGCCCAGCTCGGCGCGGTGAACGTGTAGTGCTGGCCGCTCCTGGTCATGACCGCGTCCCAGGCGGACGGGACGGAGAACCCGGCGGGCACGTCGAACTGCACGTTCCAGGTCAGGGGGGCGGTGGTGCCGTTGACGACGGTGACCTTGCCCTCGAAGCCGGACCCCCAGTCGGAGACCTTGACGAAGGTCGCGGTGGCGGAGGCGGCGGCTTGGGCGGGCAGGGCCAGGAGACTCAGTGCGAGGGTCGCGAGCGCTAAGAGGATCGCGCGAAATCTCACTGTCGATTTCCGTTCTTCTGGCGTGCCGTACGGCTTGCACCGGGGGGTGAGAGCGCAAGCCGTACGGCACGGACCCGTGGAGGTGAGACACGGGCCCTTTCGGGGGGTGTTCGGCGCGGGCCGTGGAACGGGCGCGCGGAGCTTGCAGCGGCGGTCAGAGCCGGTGCCTGCGGACCGGGCCGCATCGCCGCTCCCGCGGCCGGAAAGAGTGGGGGGGTGGCCACGCCCGCAGCGCCGGGGGCGTGGGAGAAAGGGGTCGTTCGGGGGGATGTCTCCGCAGCTCAGAAACGAGTCATGCGGGCGGCGAGCGAGTCATGGGCCATCCGATCCATGATTTCTTTTAGGAAAGTTTCCTAAGAGTTGTCGCGATCGTAGCCTTGACACCCAATGCTTACAAGACCCAATCACGTGACGGCCCGTGACGTGCCGAAACGCGGGGTGCCGGACCGGACGACGGCGCCCCCTCGCCCGGAACCGGGGTCCGGAGCGAGGGGGGCGCGTGAGGTTCGGTCAGGGTTGCTGGGTGATCTTGACGTCGTCCACGCCGGCCTCCACCAGGGAGGCCCCGGAGGCGTCGGCCGCGTCGATGAGGATGCGGACCGTCTGGCCGGCGTACGGGGTGAGGTCGGCCGTCGCGACCGCCCAGGCGCCGTTGCGGTTGGAGGCCGCGCCGGCCTGCTGGAGCACGGTGGACGTGGTGCCGCCGACCACCCGGACCCGGAGGTAGTCGGCGCTGGAGGCGTTCGAGCCGTGCGCCAGGTACCACGACAGCGACAGGCTCAGGGTGCCCGTCGAGGGCAGTGTGACGGGCGGCGACTGGATCGAGCTGACGCCGCCGTCCAGGTCGTAGTCACCGGCTGCCGAGCCCGCCAGGCGGCCGGTCACCAGGTCGTTCGTGCCGCTGACCGTGGTGCCGAGCTGCTTGGCGCCCGAGGAGGTGGTCGCCTCGGGGTCGCCGCGCTCCCACGCGCCCGTGGTGGCGGTGTCGGTCCCGGACGGGTTCACCGTCCAGCCGGTCGCCGTCTCGAACGTGTCGGACCAGACCGTCACCGGCGGCGTGCCGGTGCCGCAGTACTGAGCCTCCTTGCCGATGATCCGGTAGACGCAGTCGGAGTACTCCAGGAAGCGCAGCACCGCCTCCTTGTTCCGCGTGGTCTGCGGGACGATCTGCTCGTCCGGCGGGTAGAAGCCGGGGCTCGCGCCGACCGGATACATCTCGAACGTGAAGCTGAAGATCTTGTACTGGCCCCACATCCAGTCGTCGATCGTCCCGTCGGTGATGTAGAGGTCGCTGGACTGCTCGGGCGTGTAGCCGTTGGTGGCGGCCATGTTCTGGCCGAGCGTGGCGTGGGCGTCCCGGTCGTCCTGGGTCAGGCCGGGGGCGGTGTCGTTGTAGGTGTAGCCGTAGGGCCACAGGACCAGCTCGCTGTAGGTGTGCCAGTCGAGGTTCGTCCTGATCTGCTGCACGCCGCCGACGACCCGGCTGCGCACCCAGTCGGCCGCCGCCTTGACCTCGGGGGCCGACTCGCCGCTCGCGCCGCGGTAGGTCTCGCTGGAGGTCGAGCCCGAGGAGCCGCCGCAGCAGCCCCACTGGTAGGCCCAGTTGCGGTTGAGGTCGGTGCCGACGGCCGAGGATCCGGAGTTCGGCTGCCGGTTCTTGCGCCAGGAACGGTAGGTGCCGCCGGCGATGTCGTACTCGCCGCCGTCCGGGTTGAGGTCCGGCATGATCCAGATCTCACGGGTGTTGACCAGGTTCGTGATCCTGGAGTCGGTGCCGTAGTTGTCGGCCAGCAGGTGCATGATGTACAGCGCCATCTCGACCGTGAGGTGCTCACGGGCGTGCTGGTGGGCGGTGAACAGCACCTCGGGCTCGGCCTCGTCCGTGCCCACGTTGTCGCTGATCTTGACCAGGCGCATCGGCCGGCCCTCGTACGAGGTGCCGAACGTGCTCTGGCTCATGATCCCCGGATGGGCCGCGACCAGGGTGTCGATCTCGGCCGTCATCTCCGCGTAGTTGTGGTAGCCGGAGTCCGACGGCGGGAAGTCGAACGCCCCGACGGCGGACGGGGGTGCCGGGCGCGGGACCTCCGCCACCCGGTAGCCGAGCCGCCTGATGGCCGCGATCTCCGCCGGCGTGGCCGTGACCAGCACCGAGTCCGCCTTCACCTCCTCGATGGCGGCGCCCGTGGCCGCCACCGCACTGCGCTGCCGCGCGTCGGCCGGGCCCGAGACCCGGTACTGCTTGTTCGCCGGTGGCTCCGCGCCGGCCCCGGCGCCGGTCATGCCGGTCATGCTGACCATGCTCAGGACCGCCAGCAGGATGAGTAATCGGCGTTTCACCTCGTCCTCCTCGCCCGCGCGGGACTGGGGGGTTTGACCCGCGCCTGAACTGAGAGTGAAGACGTTGGGTGCCCTAGGAAAGGCCCAATTTTCCGTCGAACCGGATCAGGGCCTCTTCCAGCGGCTTCCTGGAAAGATCGGGTACTTCGGCGTCGGGGGCGGCGTACCCGACGGGGAACAGGATGTAGGGCCGCTCGTTGGCCGGGCGCCCGCAGATCCCGGTGAGGAAGGCCATCGGGTTGGGGGTGTGGGTGAGCGTGGACAGGCCCATGGCGTGCAGGGCGGTGATGAACAGGCCGCAGGCGATGCCCACGCTCTCGTTGACGTAGTAGTGCTTGACCTTGCGGCCGCCGGGGCGCACGCCGTACTTCTCGGCGAAGCACACCACCAGCCACGGCACGACCTCCAGGTAGGCCTTGTCGGAGGTGGTCTCCAGCGGCGCCAGCGCCTCGCGCCACTCCTGCGGCAGCCTGCCGCCCTCGTAGTTCTGGCGCTCCTCCTGCTCGGCGGCCTCGCGGATGCGCCGCTTGGTCTCGTGGTCGCCGATCGCCACGAACTTCCACGGCTGCTGGTGCGCCCCCGACGGCGCGGTGTTGGCCGCCCGTACGGCCAGCTCGACGCACCGGTACGGCACCGGCTCGTCGCTGAAGAAGCGCACGCTGCGCCGCCGGTCGGCCAGCGCGTGGAACTCCTCCCCGCGCTTGATCATCTCGTCGGCGTCGTAGCGTTCGGGCCGGTAGGGGACGAACGGATACTGGTGCTCCATAAGATCCGCAGTCTCCGCACGACCGGCCGCTCTGACAACACCGGTCGCCGTATGCTGCCGATCTGACAGCCAAATCGGCTTTGGGGAGGCGAATATGCCGGCACGTCGCCGCGGGCTCGACGATCTGGACCTGCGCGTCCTCCGCCTGGTCGCCGACCGGCCGCGCAGCGGGCTGCTGGAGATCGCCCGGCTGCTCGGGGTGGCGCGCGGGACCGTACAGGCCAGACTGGACCGGATGGCCGCGGACGGCGTGATCACCGACTACGGCCCGAACCTGTCCCCCGCCGCCCTCGGCCACCCGGTGCAGGCGTTCACCACGCTGGAGGTCGAGCAGGCCGACCGCGAGCACATCTCCAGGACCCTGGAGTCCATACCCGAGCTGCTCGAAGCGTGCATCGTGACCGGCCCTGGCGACGTCTGGTGCCGCATCGCGGGCCGCGACAACGAGCACATCCAGCGGGTCATCGACCAGATGCTGACGATCCCCGGCGTGCGCAGGAGCACCACCGTCATCGCGCTGTCGACCGTGGTCGCGCACCGGGTGCAGCCGCTGGCGGCGGCTGACAGGTAGCTGCCAGGGCGCTGCCAGCGTGCCCCGCGACCGTAGGGGCATGACATACGCGATCGAAGCGGAAGGGCTCGTCAAGCGGTACGGCGACAAGACCGCGCTGGACGGCGTCGGCCTGCGTGTCAGGACCGGCACCGTGCTCGGCGTGCTCGGCCCCAACGGCGCGGGCAAGACCACCGCCGTACGCATCCTGGCCACCCTCGCCGCCCCCGACGCCGGCCACGCCACGGTCGGCGGGTACGACGTCGTCACCCAGCCCCGCCGGGTCCGCGAGCTGATCGGCCTGACCGGCCAGTACGCCTCCATCGACGAGAAGCTGACCGGCACCCAGAACCTGGTGCTGGTCGGCCGCCTGCTCGGCCTGTCCAGGCCGGCCGCCAGGGCCAGGGCCGCCGAGCTGCTGGCCGGGTTCGGGCTGGAGGAGGCGGCGGGCCGGACGGCGGGCGAGTACTCGGGCGGCATGCGCCGCCGGCTCGACCTGGCGGTCAGCCTGGTCAGCCGGCCCCGGATCCTGTTCCTCGACGAGCCGACCACCGGCCTCGACCCGCGGGCCCGCGGCGACCTGTGGGACGTGGTCAGGGAGCTGGTCGCGGACGGGGTGACGGTCCTGCTGACCACCCAGTACCTGGAGGAGGCCGACCAGCTCGCCGACGACCTGCTGGTCGTCGACCGCGGCCGGGTGGCGGCGAGCGGCACGCCCGCCGAGCTCAAGGCGCTGGCCGGCGGCCACCGGCTGGACGTCCGGCCGCTGCACCCCGGCGACCTGGAGAAGGCCGGCTCGATCCTCGGCACGACGGCCGTGGACGGGCTGCTCAGCGTCCCCGTGCACGACCTGGCCGCGCCGCCCGACCTGCTCAGGCGGCTGGACGACGCCGGGATCGTGCTGGCCGAGCATGCCCTGCGCCTGCCCTCCCTCGACGACGTCTTCCGCACACTCACCGGAGCAAGCTCATGACCACCGCGCTCTCCCAAGGGCTGACGCTCGCCTGGCGCAGCCTGATCCCGCTGAGGAACAACCCCGGCCAGCTCGCCGGGCTGCTGCTCCAGCCCGTTTTCATGATCGTCATCTTCGTCTACCTGTTCGGCGGCGCGGCCGGGGGCGACCGGGCCGGGGCGGTGTCGTACATGCTGCCCGGCGTGCTCGTCCAGGTCGCGCTGATGGCGACGATCACGACGGGCATGAACCTGGCCGCCGACATCGGCAACGGCGTGTTCGACCGGTTCAGGACCATGCCGATCGCCAGGTCGGCGCCGCTGGCCGGGCGGATCATGGCCGACCTGCTGACCCTGCTGATCACCATCGCCATGTCGCTGGCCGTGGGGTACGTCGTCGGCTTCCGCGTACGGACCGATCCGCTCAGCGCGCTGGCCGGGGTCGGCCTGGTGCTGCTCATGGTGACGGCCCTGAGCTGGGGGTCGGCCTGGATCGGGCTGGTGGCCAAGTCGGTCGCCTCGATGCAGGGCATCGCCACGGCCGTGCTGCTGCCGCTCACGTTCGGCAGCAGCGCCTTCATCCCCGCCACCGGCCTGCCGGGCTGGCTGACCTGGTGGATGGGCGTCAACCCCGTCTCGCACCTGGCCGGAGCCCTGCGCGGGCTCATGGTGGGCGGCCTGGCGGCCTCCGACGTGTGGATCACGCTCGGCTGGGCCGCCGCGCTGCTCGCCCTCTTCGCCCCCTTCGCCCTGCGCGCCTACAACAGGAAGGTGCGGTGATCGAGACCACCGAGACCATGACGACCCGCGACGGCGTCGGGCTCGTGGCGACGCTCTGGCGTCCCGGGGGCGACGCGCCCCGGCCTGTCCTGCTGAGCCGCACCCCCTACGGCAGGGCCGTGCGGGGCGCCGGATTCCACCTCGACGTCGAGCGCCTGGTGGCGGCCGGCTACGCCGTGTGCCTCCAGGACGTCCGCGGCACCGGCTCCTCCCAGGGCGAGTTCCTCTTCATGCGGGGCGAGGCCGCCGACGGCCACGACGCGGTCCGCTGGGCGGCCACCCGTCCCTGGTCCGACGGCAACGGAGGTCAGGGTGCCCCTGGGCTGGATCTCGAACCTCTTCCGGCCGGGACACCGGATCAGGATCGACGTGGCCGGCTCCAACTTCCCGCGTTTCGCCAGGAACCCGGACAAGGGCACGACCACGCTGCGCACGCCCTCCTACGTGGTGCCGCCGACCATCGCGTGGAGCTCGTCCAGCGACGACCCCGCGCCCTCGGCGAAGCGGCGCTCGAAGAGCTGCTCGCCGAGTGCCTCCCTGGCCGCCGCGCGTCCCTGCGTGGTCTCGGGCGAGGTGTCCTGGGGGACGGACGCCGACGCGCCGCCGAACAGCACCGCCGCCCGTTCCTGGTCACCCGCGGCCTGCGCCGCCAGCGCGAACCCGGCCAGCGTCACCGACAACAACGGCCGGTCCGGACGGACGTCCCCGAGCACGTCGAGCGCCAGGCGGTGCCGGGCGAGCGCGGCCTCCAGGTCGCCGGCGCGGATCAGCGCCCTGCCGTAGGAGGTCAGGTACACCGCCGTGAGCTGCGGCACCTGCGGCGCCGCCGCCACGACGTCGCTCATGTCCCGGTAGATCGCCAGGCTCCTGTCCAGGTCGCCGCGTTGCGCCTCGTACGCGGCCTCCCCCAGGCCCAGCAGCACCAGCGTCCACGGCGACGTCTCCTCCCCCACCTTGGTCCTGGCCATGGCGAGGTCGGCGCCCGCGCCGTCGAGGTCGTTCACCCGTAGGCGGACCTGGGCGAGCCGGATGAGGGTGGAGATCGACTCGTCGTCGCTGACCCACTCGTTGGTCAGTGACCAGGTCTCGGCGATCAGGTCGTCGGTCGGGGCGCCGCGCTCGGCCCGCAGGTCGGCCAGCCCCAGCAGCGCCTCGCTCAGCCCCCACCGGTCGCCGAGCCGCCTGAACCCCTCGACCGCCTGTTCCAGCTCCCGTTCCCGCTCCCTCTCCGAACGCATCCGGCCGCCGATCATGAGGGCCGCGGACGACAGCCACGGGTCGTCGCTGTCGACGTACTCGCCGAGCAGGGCCGCCGCCCGCTCGTCCCGCCCGGCCGCCGCGGCCATGACGACCCTGCTGATCAGCAGCAGCGGGTGCACGGGGCCCTCTTCGATCGCCCGCTCGACCAGCCCGTCCATCCGGGCCGACAGCTCCTGCAAGGCCGCGCGGTCGTTGCTGATCGTCCCGAACACGTCGACGCCGTAGGCGAACATGCAGGCCGTGTACGCCGCCGCGAGCCCCGGGGGCGGCGTGTCCCCGGCCAGGTCGAGCGCCTGCCTGGCCCACGCCGCGCTCTCCCGCCGGTAGCCGCACATCCACCAGTACCAGTTGAGCGCCGCGCACAGCCGCAGGGCGGGCCCGACGTCCCGGCGATCGATCAGCCGGCGCAGCGCCGCCGCGAAGTCGTCGCGCTCGGCCGACAACCGTTCGATCCACTCCACCTGCGTGGCGGTACGCAGTTCGGGCACCGCGCGTTCGGCCAGGTCGAGCAGGTGGAGGGCGTGCCGGTCGCGGTACTCGGCGGTCTCGCCTGCCTCGGCCAGGCGTTCCAGAGCGTAGGCGCGGATGGTCTCCAGCATCGAGTAGCGGCCTTCGGGCGACAGGCGTACCAGGGACTTGTCGGCCAGCGCGCCGAGCACGTCGGCCGTGCCGCCGCACACCTCCTCGACGGCCTCCAGCGTCGCGCCGTCGGCGAACACGCCGAGCCGCCTGGCCAGCACGCGTTCCCGCTCGTCGAGCAGGTCCCAGCTCCACTCCACGACCGCCCTCAGCGTCTGCTGGCGCGGCAGCGCGGTACGGCTTCCGCCGTCCAGCAGCCTGAACCTGTCGTCCAGCCGGTCGGCGAGCTGGCGCGGCGTCATCGTCCGCAGCCGGGCCGCGGCCAGTTCGATCGCCAGCGGCATGCCGTCGAGCCTGCGGCAGAGCGCGACCACGGCCGCCGCGTTCTCCTCGTCCACGGCGAACGAGGGCCGGGCCGCCGCCGCCCGCTCGACCAGCAGCCGCACCGACGGGTACGCCGCCGCCTCGGCGGGCCCGGCCCCCACCGGCGGCGGTTCGAGCGGCGGTACGGGCACCAGCCGCTCGCCCGGCACGTTGAGCGGCTCCCTGCTGGTGGCCAGCACCCGCAGCGCCGGGCACTCGTCGAGCAGCCGCTCCACCAGCACGGCCGCGGCCACGACCACGTGCTCGCAGTTGTCCAGCACGATCAGCACGGGCCGTTCGCCCAGCGCCTCGGCGACCTGCTCGACCACGTCGCGGGCCTCCTCGGGGGGCCGATAGCCGGGACGGTCGTCGCGCAGGCCGAGCGCGTCGAGCACGGCCCCGGCCACACCAGCTGGATCACCGACGGACCCCAGCTCCACCATCCACGCCCCTGCCACCCACCGCGCGCCGGATTCCCCGGCCGTCTGTCGCCCGGCCGTCTGTCGCCCGGCCGTCTGTTGCCCGCGGGGCTCGGCGGCGAGCCGGAGGGCCGCCTCGGTCGCCAGCCTGGTCTTGCCCGCGCCGCCGGGGCCGACGAGCGTCACCAGCCGGTCCCGCCGGACCAGGCCGGTGAGCCGGCCGAGCTCGGCCTCCCGGCCGATGAAGCTGGTGCGCGGCTCCCGCACGTTCCCCTTGGGCCGGCTCCTGGGCCACGCCACCGGAGGCGGCTCGGCCGACAGCACGGCCAGGTGCGCGGCCCGCAGCTCGGCGCCGGGATCGACGCCCAGCTCGTCGGCCAGCCGGTGGCGGGTGCGCTCGAACATCTCCAGCGCCTCGGCCTGCCGTCCCGACGCGGCCAGCCCGCGCATGGCCAGCCCGACCAGCCGCTCGCGCAACGGATGCGCCGCCACCTCGGCGGTGAGCTCGACCTGCCGCCCGGCCGCCAGCAGCCGCTCGGCCCTCGCCTCGACCGCCGCCAGCCGCTCCTGCTCCAGCGCGGTCGCCACGTCCGCCAGGTAGGGGACCGACGTGAGATCCGCCAGCGCCGCCCCCCGCCACAACGCCAGCGCCCGTTCGGCGTCCTCGCCCGCCAGCCGCCGGAACGACAGCGCGTCCACCTGATCGGCGGGCAGCGCGAGGGCGTACCCGCCGGGACGGCTGTCGATCACCTCGTCCGGCCTGAACGCCGCCCGCAGCCGCCTGACCAGCGTCTGCAGCGCGTTGGCCGCGTTGGCGGGCGGCTCCTGCGGCCAGAGCACGTCGATCAGCCGCTCGGCCGTGACCGTACGGCCCGCTTCGAGCGCCAGCACGGCCAGCAGCGCCCGCAGCCGGAGCCCGCCGACCGCGACCGGCCCCCCGTCGCCCTCGACCTCCAACGGCCCCAGGATGGATATCCGCACGCACCACATCCTGCCCTGCCTGCCCACATGCTCAGGTAGAGGTTCTTCTCCCGCCGCCCCTCCAGGGATGAGCTCTTTCCACCGCCAAGCGCACGCCCACGTCAAGTTCGGCTGCCCGGTGACGCTGCTGGTGATCTGCCAGGACGAGGCGACCGCCCACTGGGCCGCCGCCCCCAAGACGATCGGCCTGCCGGACTGGCCGACCCTGTCTGTCCGCGCGGTCGTCGTGGGGCCGCACAACATCCCTGTGATCGACGACCTCGCCGAGGCGGTGAACGACCTGGTGCTCACCATGTTCTCGGCGCTCACCCACGCCCGTTCCGAGGAGGTCGCTGCCATACTGGAAGTCCTGGCAGACGCCTTGGACACCACCGACACCACCAGCGCCGGACACATCGCCGAACAAACCGAAGTAGGCCTCGGAAACACCGACGCCCGACGAATCTGGAGAGATCTGATGGCGACCAAGACCTACCGCTACCAGTCCGAGTACGCCCAGATGCTCCGCGCCGAAGGCGAAGCCAAGACCCTGCTGTTGATGCTCGACGGCCGTGGAGTCGTGGTGCCCGACGCGGTGCGCCGGCGCATCACCTCCTGCACCGACACCACCATCCTCGAAACCTGGTTCAAGCGGGCCATCCACGCGACCAGCCTCTCCGACATCTTCGGCGTGGACGACGAGCAGCAGGAACAGGGCTGAGGGCGGCCATGACCTACCGCTATCGATCCGAGTACGCCGAGATGCTCCGCGCCGAAGGGAGAGCGGCGGCCATGGCGAGAACCATGGCCGAAGCCATGACCAGAACCAGGGCCGACAAGGTGCTGTGGCTCCTCGACCGGCGTGGTGTGGACGTTCCCGATGACGTGCGGGAGCGTGTCACATCCTGCACCGACATCACACTGATCGAAACCTGGTTCGACCGGGCCGTCAACGCCGACAGCCTCTCCGACGTGTTCGAGGACGACAGTCCGGTCAGGCCTGAAGCAGGGTGAGCACGCCGGCGCCGATCAGGGCGACGGCCCACATGCGGTCCACGTTGAACCAGGCCCGGCGCAGGATGGTCAGGCCGAGCACCTCGTAGACCACCACGGCCACGACGCCGGCCACCACGAACATGGCCAGCGTATGGAGGGCCGCCACCGCCAGTCCGCCTGAGACGGCGTGGGCCGCGTGGCCCACCGCGTGCAGCCCGGTGAGGACGGGCAGCAGCATCAGGCCCGCGCCATGGGCCGACGACATCAGGAACGACCACCCGGCGAGCTGGCCGAGCGACAGGCGCATGCCCACCCACCGGAAGTGGCGGTCGGACAGCAGCCGCCACAACCCGAACGCCACCAGCGCCAGCCCGCCGATCACCGGCAGCGCCGCGCCCGTCACCACGGAGCCGGTGGCGGCCACCACCAGGGCGACCAGGGCCACCGACGCCAGGTGGCCCAGGGCGATCACGGGGATCGACTGCAGCAGCAGGTCGCGGCTGCGCTCCTGCAGGCCGCGGGCCACCGCGAAGAGCCAGCCCATGGCCGGGTTCAGGCCGTGGAAGGCCCCGAGCAGCAGGACGGTGGCGGTGCTCATGGTGGGCAGGGTCACGGACGGCAGAACCTCACCTCAGGCGGGGGCGGGCGTCAGGGGTAGCAGTAGGAGTCGGAGGAGGCGTCGCCGCCCTGGAGGCGTACCTGGTGGGGGCGCAGGCCGCGGAAGGCGTCGCCGTGGGGGAAGAAGCGGGTGTCGAAGGTGAAGGAGTCGGCGTCCACCTTGGCGAGCCAGGCGCCGACGCCCTCGGGGTAGAACTGGTCGTCCCAGGAGCCGTACAGGGAGTTGGTGAGGTAGACGCGGCGGCCGTCGCGGCTCACCTCGACCATCTGCGGGCCGCCGCGCAGCGGCAGGCCGGGCTCGGCGGGGTGCGGGGTGCGCCGGGTGATGCCGCCGATGCGCAACGACCCCAGCTCGACCGGCTTGTACGGGTCCGACACGTCGTACTGCTTCAGCTCCCCGGTGCCCCAGCACGAGACGTAGAGGCGCTGGTCGTCCACGGACAGGGCGATGTCGGTGACCAGCGGCGGCACGGCGGCGAACGGCTGGAGGACCGGCGGCAGCAGGGCGGGGTCGGCCGGCTCGGCGGGGATGGTGATGACCTGCCGCGCCTGCCAGCGGCCGTCCTCGTGGAACCACAGCCAGACGGAGGCCGACAGGTCCTCCACGCTGGTGACCACGCCGACGAAGCCGTACAGGCGGGTGGGGTCGTGGGCGGGGCGCAGCTCCAGCGGCATCTGGTACTGGTCGCCCAGGTCGACCTCCTGGACGTGCTTGCGCTTGCGCAGGTCCCAGAAGTGCAGTTTGTGGCCGTACTTGCGGCCGAGCAGCAGCTCCCCGACGACGCCGTCCTCGATCATGGACGGCGTGCCCCACTCGGAGGTGATCAGCACGTCGTGGTTGATGTGCCACCAGAAGTCGTAGGCCAGGTACTGCGGCCCCCGGTCCAGCTCCCACCGGCCGAGGACCTCGAAGGAGGTGTGGTCGAGCACGGCGATCCCGCCGGGGCCCTCGGCGCCGTCCGCGCCGCCGAGCGCCGAGACGTACAGGCCCTCGGGGCCGCAGTGGACGGTGTGCGGGCGGGAGTAGCCCGCCCGCCTGGCCAGCGACTCGGCGTCGATCACTTTGACCAGCTCGGGGCTGACCCGGTCCTTGGTGTCGTAGATGTGGATGCGCGAGGAGCGCAGGCCGGGGACGACCAGGTAGCGCCGCTCGACGTGCGGGTGCGGCGCGTTCGGGCACAGGGCGCTGCTGCAGGCGTTCCAGCCGAAGTGGTGCAGCTCGTCGCCGGTGCCGGGCAGGTCGGTCCAGCCGATGACCGTGCCGTAGGCCGGGGAGGCGGGGTCGGTGTCGAGCACGGCCAGCGCGTCCGGACGCTGGGCCGACCTGTCGAAGGCGGCGACGTAGGCCAGCTTCTCCACGGGGGCCTCGACGGCGTCGCGCGGGGAGGGGTAGAACGTGGGGTCGGGGGTCCAGAGAGCCATGACTCCAGATATTCACGGGTATCCCTACTCGGTCAATAGGCATCGACGCCGCAATGCGCAACCACCGACCGACTGAATCGGCATATATCACGCGATACCGTTAAGCGTGTTCTTCGGTATCACGGACTTCTGGACCTACGTCGTCGGCGCCTTCTTCATCGTGCTGCTCCCCGGCCCGAACTCCCTGTACGTCCTCAGCTTCGCCGCCCAGCACGGCGTCCGGCAGGGTTACCGGGCCGCGACGGGCGTGTTCCTCGGCGACACCGTCCTGATGGTGCTCGCCGCCGCCGGGGCCGCGTCCCTGCTGCGCGCGACGCCCGTGCTGTTCACCGTCGTCAAGTACGCGGGCGCCGCCTACCTGGCCTGGCTCGGCTTCCAGATGATCCGCGGCGCGGTACGGGCCTGGCGGGCCGGTCCGGCGGCGGCGGCCGACGCCGTGGCGGCCCCCGTACGGCAGGCGCGGCCGTTCCGCAAGGCCCTGACGATCAGCCTGCTGAACCCGAAGGCGATCCTGTTCTTCCTGTCGTTCTTCATCCCGTTCGTGGACCCCGGGTACAGCGCCCCCTGGTTGTCGTTCCTCATCCTGGGCGCGGTGATCCAGGTCTTCAGCGTGCTCTACCTCACCACGCTGATCTTCTCCGGAACGTTCCTGGCCGGCCAGTTCCGCCGGCACAAGAAGCTCAGCGCGGGCCTGACCTCGGGCGTCGGCGCGCTGTTCCTCGGATTCGGCGCCAAGCTCGCCACCGCGTCACTCGGCTGAAAGCCGGGTTCAAGGGTGGGCTGGTTTCGTATGGAACAGATGGAACGCGTCAAAAGCGGCAGTCCCACTCGCCGGGCTCCGGTACGGTAGGCCACCGGCCTTCGGAGTCGCACTCGACGGTGACGACGACTGGTCCATCCGGAAAGCCTGGACCCCCGAAGCCCGGGTAGACGCTGATCGTCGGCCTATCTGCGGAGCAGCCTTGAACCCCCACCCGGTCGCACTCCCCCGTCTGACCGCGCTCGCCCGTCAGGCGGCCCCCCGCCTGCTCGAAGGCGTGGTCGCCCCCCTGCTGGTGTTCTATCTCGCCATGGTCGTGCTGGGCTTCAAGTGGGCCCTGGTGGCCACGGTCTCCTGGGTGTACCTCGGTGTGGCCTGGCGGCTGGTCAGAGGGGTCAAGGTGCCCGCCACCATGTTCCTGGCCGCGTTCGCGATCACGGTACGGGCCCTGGTGTCGTTCTGGACGGGCACCTGGATGTGGTTCTTCATCCAGCCGGAGCTGGGCACGATCTGCATCAGCATGGTGTTCCTGGCCTCCGTCCGGCTCAACCGGCCGCTGGTGCAGAAGCTCACCCTCGACTACATCCATCTGCCGTCGGCCGTGCTCAAGCACGAGCGGGTGCGCAGGTTCTTCGCCAGGATCACGCTGCTGTGGGCGTTCGTGCTGCTGGCCAACTCGACGCTGAGCATCTTCCTGGCCGTCTACGAGAAGCTGGAAGGCTCGCTGGGCGCGTTCATGGTGCTGCGCACCTCAGCGGTTGCCGTGATCAGCGGCCTGGCGATCACGTTCTCGATCCTCGCCTTCAAGCGCGTCCTGGCCCGGCTGCACGTGGCCCACGCCTGACCGTTCGGCCAGCAGGAACGCGCCGCACATCCCCATGACCAGCCCGGTCAGCATGCCGAACAGCTCGGCGAAGTCCGCGACGCCCGTTCCGCCGTAGGCCAGCGGGCCGCCCGTGGCCCTGACGATCATCGAGAACAGCCCCCAGCCGAACAGCGAGCCCGACCCCAGCCAGGCCGGCACCAGCAGCTTCCAGAACGGACCGTTCCCGCGCCGCCTGACCAGGGTCACGAGCGCGGCGGCCCCGCCGACCGCGAGCACGGCCTTCAGCCCGTTCTGGACCGCCTGGACGGTCCCGTCCAACGCCAGGACGACGCGCAGCACCGCGACGGCGGCCGCCACCAGGAGCGCCCCCCACGCCACCACCTCCTGGAACGACCGGGTCGCGCTCGGGAAGGGCAGCCGGGCCGGGGTGGCGAAGACGGCCGGCCAGCGGTCGCGGGCGTAGAGGACGAAGGCCGTCATGAGGGCGACGCCGAGGGTGATGAAGCCGCCGTAGACGACCAGGTAGACCCAGGTCTGGATCGGGCCGCCGCTGAAGATCTCCAGGCCGCCGACCAGCACGATCAGCGGGGTCGTGACAACCAGCACCGACAGCAGGCCGGTGCCCACCCAGAGCGGCAGCAGCACCAGCCAGGCGGGCAGCCGCATGCCCCAGCGCATGGTGAAGGCCACCGCCAGCAGCAGGCCGGCGGCCTCCATGGCGAAGGTCAGCGCGTTCATCCCCAGCATCTGCCCGCTGGCCATGAGCGCGGGGTCGGAGACGCCGACGGGGGCGCCGGTCAGCCAGAGCGTCTTGATCGTGAGATAGGGCAGGGTGGCGGCGACCGCCACGATGGCCGCGGTGAGCCGGCCGATGCCCGCTCGCTGTTCTGTCATGCTCCGATCGTGCTGCTCAGGCGGGCCCGTCCCCTCCCGAGCGGCGGGGATCCGCCTCCCCCTCGCGGGGGAGTTCGACGGCCAGGCGGAAGCCGTCGCCGTCGGGGCCCGCGGTCAGCGTGGCGCCGGCCAGCCGGACGCGCTCGCGCAGCCCCGCCAGGCCCAGCCCGCCGGGCCGGGCGCTGGGACGCGAGCTCGGCGGGCCGTTGCGCACCACGACCCGGTGCGGCGCGACCGACACGGCGACCGCCGCCCCGGGCGCGTGCTTGGCCGCGTTCGTGAGCCCTTCCTGGACGACGGCGTGCGCCAGCTCGGACGGCGCCCCGGGCGCCAGGTCGAGGGTGATCGACATGCCGGAGTCCCTGGCCCGGCCGACCAGGTCGGCGACGTCCTCGTCCACCGGGGACAGCGGGGCCGCCTCGGCCTCCTCGCGCAGCAGGCCGATGATCTGGCGCAACCGCTCGGTCGCGTCGGCCGCCGCCACGCGCAGCTCGCCGGCCGCCTTGACCTGGGCCGGGCCGAGGCCGGGGGCGACTTCGAGCCCGCCGGCGCGGACCGCGATCAGCGCCAGGTCGTGGCCGAGCGAGTCGTGCATCTCGCGGGCGATCCTGGCCCGCTCGCGCAGCCGCGCCTGCGCCTCGACCGACAGCCGGGCCTGCCGCCGCTGCTGGAGCAGGCCGCGCCGGAGCAGCCCCAGCAGGTACGGCACCGCGTACGTGCCGACGAGCGCGGTGCCCATCGACACCCACAGCGCCAGGTCGCCGCCCTGGGCCGACACGACCCCGCACCCGACGGCCGTGATCAGGCAGAACACGGCCCCCGCGGGCCACAGCCGGGTCAGGCGCCGGCCGGTGAGGTAGGCGTACCAGATGATGAACGGCGAGGTCGCGAGCAGCGGGAGGATCTTCACGTCGCGCCGGGGCAGCAGCCACGTCAGGTCCACGGTCGCGAAACCGTCGGTGAAGCGCCACGGGCCGAGCGGCAGCAGCAGCACCAGCGCCGCCAGCGGCCAGGGCCGGCCCACGAGCACGGCCAGCGCGGCGAGCCCCACCCTGGGCAGCGTCACCATCGCGAACGCGGCCGGCTCGACGAACGGGTCGGGGCCCATGGCGGTCACGAAGATGCTCAGCACGACCCAGAGCAGCAGATCGTAGACGACCTGACGGCGGTTCTCGCGGCGCAGACGGTTCACGCACCGACGGTATCCGCCGCCGGGCGGGGCCCGTCCCGCCCGAAGGTCATGCGGCATCCCTGACGAAAGTCAGGGTGGGGCCTGGTGCACCGGTCGCGGTGGGGCTAGCTCCACCTGAAAGGCGGATACCTCCTCTCCTGTTTCCGGAGCGTGCAACCGGTTTGATCGTGGGTGTCACGCGGAAGTCGCAGGGCCGCCCCTGACGAAAGTAGGGGGTGAGGCGTGCCGATGGTCCGATGTGCCACGACCTGCGGAATTTCTACCTTCATGGGGTAGGCGGCCCTGACCCTCCTAGGGGAAGGGCCCGCGTTCGACCGGGGGCATCCCCGATGTTCCCGGTCCGCTCACACCGACAGGCTTTGTGAGTGCCCTGACGATCGGAGTCCACGCATATGTCGCACGCCATTCTCGACCTCGTCCAGCAGGTGATGTCATCGCCATGGCTGTACGTGGCGCTGTTCGCCCTCGCGCTGCTCGACGGCTTCTTCCCCGTCGTGCCCGCCGAGACGTCGGTCATCACCGCGGCGGTGTTCGCCGCCTCCGGGCAGACCAACCTGGCCCTGGTGATCCTGGTCGCGGCGCTCGGCGCGTTCGTGGGCGACCACGTGTCGTACCTGATCGGCAACAAGTCGGCCAGGCGGCTGCGGGACAAGAAGGCGTTCGTCTGGGCGCGCGGCGCGCTGGCCGAGCGGGGCGGAACGGTGCTGATCGTGGCCAGGTACATCCCCGGCGGGCGGACCGCGACGACGCTGACCATGGGCGCCGTGGGGCATCCGCTGCGCTCGTTCACGTTCTTCGACGCCATCGCGGCCTGCTCGTGGGCGGTGTACTCCGGGCTGATCGGCTTCTTCGGCGGCATGGCCTTCGAGAACGACCCGATCAAGGGCCTGCTGCTGGGCCTCGGGATCGCGCTGTCGATCACCGGGCTCGTCGAGCTGGTGCGGTGGGCCAGGAAGCGGCGCGCCACCCAGCCTTCCCCGGAACGTCTTCCGGTGGACACGTCCGTTTGACCCTGTCCGGCAACCATCCGTCTGAAAGGAGTGAGCATGAGTGTGCTGGCCGCGGCGATCGCGCTGGTCGGTTCGCTGTTCTTCGCGCTCGGGGCCGCGCTGCAGCAGTTCGAGGCGGCGGGCTCGGCGAAGCCCGCTCTGCTGACCCTGCTGCGCAGGCCGCGCTGGCTGCTCGGCGGCGTCTCCATCGTGACGGGCGGCGGCCTGCACATCGTCGCGCTCGGCCTCGGCCCGCTGACCGTGGTGCAGCCGATGGGGGTGGCCAGCCTGCTGTTCGCGCTGCCCATCGCCGCCGCGCTGCACGGGCGCAAGCCGTCCGGCAAGGAACTGGCCGCGGCGGGCGTGGTCGCGGCCGGGCTGATCGGCCTGGTGCTGCTGGTGCCCGAGTCCGACGGGCCGACGTACCTGGCGCCCGCGGGCGTGCTCACCCTGCTCGCCGTGGCCGGCGTCGCCGCGGTGCTGCTGTGGGCGGGCTCGAAGGCGGCCTCCCCCGCCGGCCGCGCCGCGCTGCTCGCCACGGGCTCCGGCGTCCTGTATGGCGCCACCGCCACCCTCATGCGCGTGCTCGTGGACGGCGGCTGGAACTGGTGGTACCTGCTGGCCCTGCCGGTCCCGCTGCTGCTGGCCCTCATGATGCTGCAACGCGCCTACGCCGTCGGGCACTTCGGCGTCTCCTTCGCCTCGCTGCAGATCGCCGACCCGCTCACGGCGGTGGCGTTCGGGGCGCTGCTGCTCGGCGAGCCTCTGCCGTCCGGCCTCGCGCCGATCGCGGCCGCCGCCCTGACCGCGGCCGGCACGGTGGCCCTGGCCCGGACGACTCCGCTGGAGGCGCGCAACGACGTCGCCTGACCCCCTCCCCTGACCGATACCCCCTGTTCGTCCTTCGGCCCTCCCCCAGCCGTCCCCCCTTGTGAAAGCGGAGTCACCGTCATGGCCATGCCCCTGCACAACGTCACCGACCACGCCCAGCTCGCCCCCGCCCCCGAACGCCCCCGCCGCGTCCTGATCTCGACCGACACCTATCCCCCCGACGTGAACGGCGCCGCCTACTTCACCCACCGCCTGGCCACCGGCCTGGCCGCGCGCGGCAACGAGGTGCACGTGGTGTGCCAGTCGGAGGCCGGCCCGGCCAGCGCCGACGTGGTGGACAGCGTGGTCGTCCACCGGCTGCGCTCGGCCCCGCTGCTGGTGCACCCGACCATGCGGGTCACCGTGCCGACCAGGCTCGACCGGCTGGTCGCCGACATCGACCCGGACGTGCTGCACACCCAGGGCCACTTCGTGGTCGGCCGGGCCGCCATCGCCGCCGCCCGCCGCCGCGGCGTGCCGGTCGTGGCCACGAACCACTTCATGCCCGACAACCTCTTCCAGTTCGGGCACATCCCCGAGGCGCTGCGGACCAGGGCGGGCCGGCTGGCCTGGCGCGACTTCAGCCGGATCTTCAAGCGGGCCGACCACATCACCACGCCGACCCCGCTGGCCGCCGAGCTCCTGGCCGACCAGGGCTTCTCCCGCGACGTCGAGGCCGTCTCCTGCGGCATCGACCTGGCCAGGTTCCACCCGCACGCCGAGCCCAAGTCGTGGGCGCGCCGGCGGTTCGCGCTGCCCGACCGGCCGACCGTCCTGTTCGTGGGCCGCCTGGACGAGGAGAAGCACCTCGACGAGCTGATCCGCGCGCTGCCCCTCGTGCTCAACGAGACCGACGCGCAGGTGGCGTTCGTGGGCCGCGGCAACCAGCGGATGGAGCTGGAGAAGCTGGCCAAGCGCATCGGGGTGGGCGACCGGGTGTTCTTCGTCGGGTTCGTGCCCGACGAGAGCATGCCGCAGGCGTTCGCCGCCGCCGACGTGTTCGGCATGCCGGGCGTCGCCGAGTTGCAGAGCATCGCCACGCTGGAGGCCATGGCGTCCGGCCTGCCCGTCGTGGCCGCCGACGCGATGGCGCTGCCGCACCTGGTGAACGGCAACGGCTACCTCTACCAGCCGGGCGACGTGGTCTCGCTGGCCAGGCACCTGACCGCCGTCCTCACCGACGACGACCTGCGCGCCCGCCTGGGCAACGCCAGCCGGGCGCTGGCGCTCACCCACGACGACCAGACGTCGCTGGCCCGCTTCGAGCAGATCTACGACGAGGTGACCCGATGACCTGGCGCACCGTGCTCGCTCCCGTGGCCGGGGCCGTGACGGCGGTGGCCGCACTCGGCTACGCCCAGGCCGCCCTGCCCGCACAGCCGTTGATCAGCGACTACGCGCTCGTCCCAGGTGGCATGCTGCCCGTGCTGGTCGGGACGCTCGCGCTGGCCGCGGCGTGCCTGTCGCTGGCGTACGGGCTGGCCGCCCGGGAGCCCGGGCGGACCGCCGCCACCCGCGTGCTGCTGCTGGCGGGAACGGCCGGGCTGATGCTGAGCGCGATCTTCCCCACCGATCCCGGAATGTCGGACATCAGCACCCTCACCGGCGAGATCCACCGCTGGTCGGCGGCCGTCGTCTTCACCGCGCTGCCGGTCGCCGGCTGGTCGCTGGCCAGGGGGCGGGCGGCGGCCGTGCGCTGGAGCGCGGTCAAGGCCCTGAGCGTGACCTCGGGGCTGACGCTGGGCGCGTACCTGGCGGCGCACCCGGCCGCCTTCACCTCCTCGCTGATCGGCGGCGGCGCCTACTACGGGCTGCTCGAACGGGGTGTGGTGCTGGCCGAGATCGTGCTCGTCCTGGCCATGGCGCTGGCCTGCGCACCGGGGCGCGCGGCCGTACGGGCCGAGGGGGCGCGGGCCACCGGGGCGCCCGCGCAGCCCGAGAGCCGGCAGCGGCTGGCGGCGTGACCGGGGACACGACCACACTTCGTCCCCCGTCGAACGATCCGCGCCCTAGCGTGAATCCATGCTCATCACCCACCACGCCGAAGCCCGTGCGGTGCTCTCCGACAGCCGGTACGTGCCACCGCCCGTCCCGCAGGACGGCGAGCCGGGGACGCTCGCCTGGCTGCGGGCCCACGTGTCGCGCTTCAGCACCGGCGAGACGCACGCCGGACGCCGCCGTCTGGTCGTCGAGCGCCTGTCCGCCCTGGACCCGGCCGCGCTGAGGACGGCTGCCAGGGCCGCGACCGAGGAACGCGGCGGCGACTGGCGCGGCGTGCCGACGGCCGTGCTGGGGGCCGCGCTCGGCGTCCCGGACACCTCGGCCGTGCCCGCGGCCGCGAGCGGTTACCTGTCGGGCGAGGGAAGCCCGCGGGCCGACGCCGCCGTCGCCGAACTGCTCGGACTGGCCGGCCTGCCGGCCGTCACCCTGCTGCTCCAGGGCCACGCCGCCACCGAGGCGCTCATCGAGAACGCCCTCACCCACGCCGCGCCGGGCGACGACCCCGAGGCGGTGCTGCACGAGACGCTCAGGCAGGACCCGCCGCTGAAGGCGAGCCGCCGGCTCGACACCCGCACCGGCGAGGAGGTCACGATCGACCTGGTCGCGGCCAACCGCGATCCCGAGGTGTTCGCCGACCCCGGCCGTTTCGACGCCTCCCGGGGCCCCGCCCCCCACCTGACGTTCGGGGACGGCCTGCGCCCGTGCCCCGCTCCCGCCCACGCCCTCGCGCTGGCCGCCGGCGTGCTCGACGCGCTCCTCGAAGGGACCGCCCGATGAACTTCCACGACCTGCACCGGCCGGGCGACCCGCTGCTGCTGCCCAACGCGTGGGACTACGGCTCGGCCGCGATCCTCGCCGCGCACGGCTTCCCCGCGATCGGCACGACCAGCCTCGGCGTGTCCGCCGTGCACGGCAAGCCGGACGCCGCCGGCGCGACCAGGGCCGAGACGATCGAGCTGGCCGAGACGGTCAAGGATCTGGGCGTGCTGGTCACGGTGGACATCGAGGGCGGGTTCAGCGACGACCCGGACGAGGTGTCGGCCCTGGTCGCGAGCCTGGCCGCGCTCGGGGTGGCGGGCGTGAACCTGGAGGACGGCCGTCCCGACGGCACACTGCGCCCGGTCGAGCTGCACCGGCGGATCATCGAGGCCGCCAAGGGCCACGGCGTGTTCGTCAACGCCCGTACCGACACCCACTGGCTCGGCACCGGCGACTGGCGCGAGCGGGTGGACGCCTACGAGCACGCCGACGGCATCTTCGTCCCCGGACTGTCCGACCTGGCGGAGATCGCCGAGGTCGTCGCGCGTACGCGGCTGCCGCTCAACGTGCTCTACCAGCCGGGCGGGCCCACGCTCGACCGGCTCGCCGAGGCGGGGGTGGCGCGGGTGAGCACCGGCTCGCTGCTCTACCGGGCCGCGCTCCAGGGCGCTCTCGCCGCCGTGCTGGGGGCGCAGGGCAAGGACGCCCCGGCGCTGCCGACGTACGGAGAAATCGCCGCGCTCCTCCCGAAGACCCGATAATCGGGGCATGCGCTTCGAGATCCTCGGACCCACCAGCGTGCTGGACGAGGACGGCGCGCCTGTGGCGCTCGGCGGGCCGCGGGTGCGCGCCCTGCTCACCCTGCTGGCGCTCAACGCCGGCCGCGTCGTCGGCGCCGGCCAGCTCGTGGACGGCCTGTACGGCCCCCGCCCGCCGGACGGCGTGGCCAACGCGCTGCAGTCCCAGGTGTCCAGGCTGCGCCGGGCGCTCGGCCGGGACCTGGTCGAGTTCCACCCGGCGGGCTACCGGCTGGTCGCCGACCCCCAGGACGTGGACGCGCGCCGCTTCGAGCTCCTGGCCGGGGACGGGCGGCGGGCACTGGCGGCCGGGGACGCCCGGCGGGCGGCGGCGCTGCTGAGCGAGGCGCTGGAGTTGTGGCGGGGCGTGCCGCTCGCCGACGCGCCGCACGCCGTGTCGGCCGCGGCCGGGCTGGAGGAGCTGCGGCTGGCGGCCACCGAGGACCGCCTCCAGGCCGACCTGGAGCTCGGGCGGCACCGGGACCTGGTCGCCGAGCTGCGCCGGCTCACCGCCGCCCATCCGCTGCGCGAGCGCCTGCGCGCCCAGCTCATGCGCGCCCTGTACGGCAGCGGCCGCCAGGCCGAGGCGCTGGCCGTCTACGACGAGGCGCGGCTGCTGCTCGACCGGGAGCTGGGCATCGAGCCGGGCGCCGACCTGACCGCCGCCCATCTGGCCGTCCTCCGCGCCGACCCGTCCCTCGCCCCCGCGGTCCCGCCCGTCGGCCGGACCGGCCCGGCGGCCTCCGGCGGGGACGGCGCGTCCGCGACGCCGGCCGGCGGGCTCAAGCGGGGGTTGCGGGCGCAGCTCACCAGTTTCGTGGGGCGGGCGGAGGAGCTGGCGCAGGTGGGCGCGCGGCTGCGGGACAACAGGCTGGTCACGCTGATCGGCCCCGGCGGCGCGGGCAAGACCAGGCTCGCCCAGGAGGCGTCCGCCCAGGAGCCGGGCGACGTGTGCTTCGTGCCCCTCGCCCACGTGGCCGGCGCGACCGGCGTGCCCGGCGCGGTGCTGGTCGCGCTCGACATCCGCGACGCCCTGCTGCACACGCCCCAGCGTCCCGCGCTCGACCCCGTCACCCGGCTGATCACCGCGCTGGCCGAGCGCGACCTGCTGCTCGTCCTGGACAACTGCGAGCATCTGGTCGCCGCCGTGGCCGAGCTCGCCGACGGGCTGCTGGCCTCCTGCCCCGGGCTGCGGGTGCTGACCACCAGCCGCGAGGCTCTGGGCATCACCGGGGAGTCGATCGTGCCGGTGTCCCCCCTGCGCCTGCCGCCGCCCGAGCCGGACGACCCGCTGGAGTACGCCGCCGTCCGGCTGTTCGCCGACCGCGCCGCCGCCGTGCGCCCCGGGTTCGCCGTGGACGCCGGCAACGCCGCGGACGTGGTGCGCATCTGCCGGGCGCTCGACGGGCTGCCGCTGGCCATCGAGCTGGCCGCGGCCCGCCTCCGCACGCTGCCGGTCGCCGACGTGGCGGCCCGCCTGGACGACCGGTTCCGGCTGCTGACCCGCGGCAGCCGTACGGCGCTGCCCCGGCACCAGACGCTCCGCGCGGTCGTCGCGTGGAGCTGGGACCTGCTGGACGACGCCGAACAGCGCCTGGCCGGCCGCCTGAGCGTGTTCGTGGGCGGCGCCACGCCCGAGGCCGCCGAGCGGGTGTGCGGGCTGCCGGAGGAGGTGCTGTTCTCGCTGGCGGAGAAGTCGCTGGTGGCCTACGTCGGCGGCCGTTACCGCATGCTCGACACGATCAGGGCGTTCTGCGCCGAACGCCTGGCCGAGTCCGGCGAGACCGCCGCGATCAGGGACGCCCACACCGCCTACTACCTCGACCTGGTCCTGACCGCCGACCCGCTGCTGCGCACCGCCGACCAGCTCGACTGGCTGGCCCGCCTGGACGAGGAGGGCGACGACCTCGAAGCCGCCGTGCGCTGGGCGACCGAGTCCGGACAGCTGGAGACCGGCCTGCGGCTGCTGGCGCACAGCGCCTGCTACTGGTGGATGCGCGGCCACCGCGGCGCCATCGCCGGGCTGGCCGCCGGGCTGCTGGCCGCGATCGGCGACGCCCGCCCCGCCGGCATGGAGGAGGAGTACGTCATGTGCGTGCTCGTCACGGCCTGGACGGGCGTGGCCGACGACGACCTGCGCGAGCGGCTGGCCGAGGTGCGCGAGCTGCTGCCGATCACCCACCTGCCGGAGCGGGTGGAGTTCCTGATGATGATGCGGTCGATGTTCACCGGGCCGCCGGGCGACGTCGAGGAGATCTACCACGAACTGCTGGCCTTCACCGAGGGCCTGCCGCCCTGGCAGCGGGCGTTGTCGTTCAGCGGCTCGGGGTTCGTGCTACAGATCCTGGGCCGGGCCGAGGAGTCGCTGGCCGCCTTCCGGCGCGCCCTGGCCGCCTTCCGCGCTATCGGCGAGCGCTGGGGGACGGTCCTGGTGCTGTCGGGGCTCGGCGCGCTGGCCTCCGAGCAGGGGGACTACGCGGCCTCGTACGCGCTGTCGGACGAGGCGCTGACGCTGGCCCGCGAGCTCGACGCGCGGGCGGAGATGGCCGAGGCCCTGTGCCGGCGCGGCGACGCGCTGCTCGGCATGGGCGAGCCGCTGGGCGGGCGGGCCGACTACGAGGAGGCGGCCGAGCTGGCCCGCCGGGTGGGTTCCATGGACGTGCTGGCCTGGGCGGACCTCGGGCTGGCCGAGGTGGCGCTGTCCGCCGGCGAGCGTGGCCTCGCGCTGTCCCTGCTGGCCCAGGCCCGCGCGGAGTGCCCCGACGACTGGTACAGCACCGAGGAGATCCGCAACCGCATCGACGCCGCCCTCGACAGGGCGGTCAGCGGACGGTAGGCGGGCCGTCAGCCGCCCCGGCCACCGTGGACGGCATGACGCGCAAATGGGCCTGCCTGGCCATAGCCTGCCTGGCGACACTGCTGCTCTCGGTCGATCTCACCGTGCTGCACCTGGCGCTCCCCCGGCTGGTCGCCGACCTCGGCGCGAGCTCGACGCAACTGCTCTGGATCGGCGACATCTACGGCTTCGCCCTGGCCGGCCTCCTCGTCACCATGGGCAACCTCGGCGACCGCGTGGGCCGCAAGCGGCTGCTGCTGATCGGCGTGGCCGGGTTCGGCGCGGCCTCGATGGTGACCGCCTACGCCCCGAACCCCGAGCTGCTGATCGCCGCCAGGACGCTGCTGGGCGTGGCGGGCGCGATGATCATGCCGTCCACGCTCTCGATCGTCAGGAACGTCTTCGCCGACCCGCGCGAGCGGACCGCGGCCATCGGGATCTGGAGCGGGATGAGCGCGGCCGGGTTCGCGCTGGGGCCGGTCGTCGGGGGCGTGCTGCTGGACCACTTCTGGTGGGGGTCGGTGTTCCTGCTCAACGTGCCGATCATGGTGCTGGTGCTGGTCTGCGGCTTCCTGCTGCTGCCGGAGTCGCGCAACCCCGCCGCCGGACGGATCGACGGGCTCAGCGTGGCGCTGTCGTTCGCCGGTGTCGTGACGGCCGTCTACGCGGTCAAGGAGGCCGCCCACCAGGGCCTGGCGCACGCCGACGTCCTGGGGGCGGCCGTGGCGGGCGCGGTGTGCCTGGTGCTGTTCGTACGGCGGCAGAAGACGCTGACCACGCCGCTGATCGACGTACGACTGTTCCGGCGTCGGGCGTTCAGCGCGTCCGTGGGCACGAACCTGCTGGCCATCTTCGCGTTGTCGGCCATGAGCCTGCTGTTCGCCTGGTACCTGCAGCTCGTCCTGGGCTGGTCACCGCTGCAGGCCGGGCTGGCGCAGATCCCCGGCGGGCTGAGCGGCGCGGTGGGCGGGGTGCTCGCGGCCCGCCTGATCGGCCGGCTCGGCAGGAACGGCGTGGTCGCGCTCGGCCTGGCGCTGAACGCCGGCGCGTTCGTCCGGTACGGCATGCTCGGCACCGAGGTGGACTATCTCACCCTGCTGCCCGTGATGATGATCGGCGGGCTGGGGGTCGGGCTCACGTTCACCGTGAACAACGACAACATCCTGGCCACGGCCCCCAAGGAGCGGGCGGGGGCGGCGGCCGCGGTGTCGGAGACGGCGTTCGAGCTGGGCGGCGCGCTGGGCATCGCGGTCCTCGGCACCGTGCTCAACAGCGTCTACCGCGCGAACCTGCTGTTGCCCGCCGGGGTGCCCGGCGAGGCGGCGCGGGAGTCGATCGCCGGGGCCACCGCCACGGCCGCGGCCCTCCCCCCGCAGGCGGCCGGGGAACTGATGCGCGCGGCGCGGACGGCGTTCGTGGCCGGGATGCAGGTGACGACGCTGGTCACGGCGGTCCTGCTGGCCGTGGTCGCGGTGCTCGCGTTGACCGGGCTGCGCGGTGTGCCGAAGGTCATCCAGGAAGAGTCGCCGGTCCCTCACTGAGCGCGGGGACTTCCGCCGCGGGCCCGCCGGGAAGCGGGCGCAGGCTGCCGGCCCGGGCCAGCACGAGCAGCGCGGCCACCCCGGTGGCCACCGGCGCGACCACGAACGCCAGGGAGGCGCCGAAGTGGTCCACGAGCTGTCCGGCGACCGACGACCCGGCCGCGATGCCGAGGGCGATGCCGCCGTTCAGCCAGGTGAACGCCTCGGTGCGGACCTCCGCCGCGACCAGGCCCTCGACCAGGGTGTAGCCGGTGATCACCACGGGGGCGATCACCAGGCCGGCCAGGGCGGCGGCGACGTACAGGTGGGGGACCGCGCCGGCGAGCGTGAACGCGCTGGTCGCGACCGCGAGCAGGGCCAGCCCGGCGACCAGCCGGACGCGGGCCGGCAGCCGCCAGCGGACCGCGCCGTACAGCAGGCCGCCGAGCATGCTGGCGGCGGAGAAGACGCCGTAGACGGGACCGGCGGACGCGGGCGCGTGCAGGGCGCTGGTGAGCGAGGTGACGCCGACCTGGAGGCTGCCGAAGACCGACCCCATGGCCAGGAAGGCGGTCGCGAGCAGCGCCACGCCGCGCCCCCGCAGCACGCCCTTGGAGGCGGCGATCCTGACCGGCACCGGCTCGGGCGCGCCCGTCCGGACGGCGGCGAAGACCACCGTGCCGACCAGGATCAGCACGAGCCCGCCGAGCAGCGCGACCACCGGCGAGTACGCCGTGGACAGCCCCACCAGCAGCACCGGGGCCAGCGTGAACGTCAGCTCGTCGGTGATCGACTCGACCGCGAACGCCGTGTTCAGCCTGCCGGTGCCGCCCAGCCGGTGCGCCCAGCGGGCCCGGACCATCGAGCCGACCTGCGGTCCGGACGCGCCGACGGCGGCCGCCACGGCGACCAGCAGCGCGAGGTGGGCGTGCGCGGCGGCCAGGGCCAGCAGGCCGCCCATGGCCAGGGCGTGCAGCGCCACCTGCGGCAGAAGCACCCGGGCCTGGCCGTACCGGTCGGCCAGGCGGCCCGTCTGGGGGCCGATGAGGGCCTGGAGGACGGCGGCGGCGGCCGAGGCGATCCCGGCCGCGCCGTAGGAGCCGGTGGACCACTGGACCAGCAGCAGGATGCCCATCTGGGTCATCGCGAACGGCACGCGGGCCAGCAGCGCGGGCACCAGGAACCGCCAGGCTCCGGGGGTGGCCAGCACGTCGAGATAGGACTTCAAGGGTCTCCGTCCAGATCATGACGGAGCCCTCCCCCGGGGGAGCACACCGTCGGAGGTGGGCTTCGACCGGGGTAGATACCGGCGTGCGCCGGCCGCCGAGCGGTCAATCAGTTCACATCAGTCAAACGCGACGAGAGCCGATCCTATTGCAGGAATCAGGCGACTTAATTCATTTGTCGTTGACTTCAACGGCGTTGAGATTTACCGTCGGAAGCCTGGAGGCAGTGACATGTGGGCGATCCTGAAATTTCCTGACATCGACGGCTCGATGCTCGCGCTGGTGGGTGGCAAGGCCGCCAACCTCGGCATCCTCACCACACGTGCCAAACCCCTGTGATCGTCACGTCTCTGGGGTTTTGATCACCTTCTGCCCAGCGGCGGCATTGGTCACACCCTGCCCGTCAGGGCAGGAGCACCACTTTTCCGACAGTTCGCCGTCCGGCCAGGTCGGCCACCGCCCGGCCCGCCTCCGCCAGCGGGTACTCGCCACCCACCAGCGGCCGGAGGCGGCCGGCCGCGGTCAGCGCGAGCAGCTCGCCCAGCGGGGGCCCGACCATCTCCCGCCGCCCCCGCAGCGGACGCAGCCAGAACCCGAGGACGGCGAGGTTGCCCGCGGTCAGCCGTCCGGGATCGACCGGCCGGGGCTGCTCGCCCGACGACGACCCGTAGCTCACCAGCCGCCCGAAGGGGGCCAGGACGGTCAGCGCCGCGTCGAAGACCGCCCCGCCGACGGCGTCGAGCACGACGTCCACCGGCCGGTCGCCGTTGGCCTCGATGACGCGCTCGGCGTAGCCGTCGGCCGCGCCGTCCACGGCGGCGTCCGCGCCCAGGTCGAGGGCGAGCGACCGCTTGTCCTGGCTGGAGGCGGTGGCGATCACGCGTCCGGCGCCGAACACCTTGGCGAGCTGCACGGCCAGGCTGCCCACGCCGCCCGCGCCGGAGTGGACGACCACGCTCTCGCCCTCCCTGAGCCGCGCCGACGAGCGCAGCAGGTGCCAGGCGGTGAGCCCCTGGACGAGCAGCGCCAGCGCCTCACCGGCCCGCAGCGAGTCGGGCACGACCACGACGTCGCCCTCGTCCAGGACGGCCTTGGAGGCGTAGCCGTTGGCGGTGAAGCCCATCACCCGCCGCCCCCGGGGGTCGCGCCCGACGACCTCGCTGCCGGGGATGTGCGGCAGGCGGTCCGGGGTGGAGTAGTGGCCGGAGATCTGCCGCACGTCGGCGAAGTTCAGCCCCGACGCCTCGACGTCGACCAGCACCTGGCCCGGCCCCACGACCGGGTCGGGCACCTCGGCCTCTTCGAGCACCTCGGGCCCGCCGTAGCGGGCGAACTGGATGGCACGCATGAATTCCCCCATTCCCTGCGATACCACCCAGCGTAACGTCAGGCGCCGGGGCCGCCCGGCCGGAGGTGCTCGGCGAGGAAGTCCGCGGCCGCGTCCACGGCCTGCGACACGTACGGCTCGCGGTCGTAGAGGTCGATGTGCTGCTTGGCGTCCACCCAGACGAGCTTCTTGGGCTGGTCGAGCCGCTTGAACGCCTCCTCGGCCCCTTCCGGCGGGCAGAACCGGTCGATCACGCCGTGCACGATCAGGGCGGGCTTCGGCGACAGGAAGTCGGCGCCCATCATGTTGTCCATGGTGATCAGCTCGCGCAGCCCCGCCCGGGTCACCGCGTTCCGCCAGGAGGAGGCGGCCCCGCGCTCGGTGCCGTAGTAGGCGTACGGCTCGTCGCCCGGCATCGCGGCCTCGCCGTCCTCGGCCACGGCGGGCAGGTATTCGACCGGGCCGCCGCGGTCCTGCCGTTCCAGCACGGCGGCGAACCCGGCCAGCGCCTCCTGGTAGTCCATGCCCGACCGCATCGTGTACGGGTTGTTGTACGCCCCGGCGATGCCCGCGAACACCCGTACGCGCGGGTCGAAGGCGGCGAACCTCAACGCGTACCCGGCGCCCAGGCAGATGCCGACCGCCCCGATCAGGTCGCCGTCCACCTCGGGGCGCGTGCGCAGCAGCGACACCGCCGCCCGCAGGTCGTGCAGCTTGGCCTGCGGATCCTCGTGGCCGCGCGGCTCGCCGCCGGACTCGCCCCAGTTGCGGTGGTCGAAGGCCAGCGTCACGTAGCCGCGCCGGGTCAGGCGCTCGGCGTACAGGCCCGTGACCTGGTCGCGCACCCCGGTGAACGGCCCGGTGAGCACCAGCCCCGGCCAGGGGCCCGTGCCCTCGGGCAGCCGCAGGTCACCGGCCAGGGGAACGCCGTCGGCGGCGAACTCGATCCTCATGGTCACAAGTGTGCGCCAGGCCCGCGGCAGGCGGGCCCGGCGCCCCTCGGAACACCGGATCAGGAGTCGAACCCGAGGCCCATCCTGTCGAGCGTGCGCAGCCACAGGTTGCGCCTGCCCTGATGCTGGTCGGCCTGCGCGATCGACCACCGGGTGAACTGGATCACCCCCGACCGGACCGGCTCGGGCGGGAACGGCATCGGCTTCTCCTTGACCATCCGCAGCTCGGTCCGCTCGGTGGCCTCTCCCGACAGCAGGTCCAGCATCACGTTCGCGCCGAACCTGGTGGCCCCGACGCCCATGCCGGTGTAGCCCACGGCGTAGGCCAGCCGGCCGCCGTGCGCCGTGCCGTAGAAGGCGCTGAAGCGGCTGCAGGTGTCGATCACGCCGCCCCAGCGGTGCGTGAAGCGCACCTGGGAGAGCTGCGGGAAGGTGGTGGCGAAGTGCTCGGCGAGCTTGACGAAGGTCTCGTCGCGCTGCTCGTACTCCGGCTTGACCAGGCCGCCGTTGTAGTAGACCGCGTCGTAGCCGCCCCACAGGATGCGGTTGTCGTCCGTCAGCCGGTAGTAGTGGAACTGGTTGCCCGAGTCGCCGACGCCCTGCCGGTTGTGCCAGCCCACCTCGGCGAGCTGGGCCGCGGTCAGCGGCTCGGTCATCAGGGCGTAGTCGTACACCGGGACGACGAAGTGCTTGAGCCTGCGCAGCAGGGGCGGGAAGACCCCCGTGCCCAGCGCCACCCGGCGCCCCGTCACCGACCCGTACGGGGTCCGCAGGGTGATCGTCGTGCCGTCGTCGCGCAGCGAACGCACCGGGCTGCGCTCGAAGACCCGTACGCCGAGCCGCAGGCACGCCTCGCGCAACCCCCAGGCCAGCCGCGCCGGGTCCAGCATGGCGCAGCCGCTGCGTTCCCAGAGGCCGCCCAGGTAGGTCGGCGAGTTGACCTCGGCCCGCACCTGCCGCTCGTCCATCGGCACGTAGTCGAGCCCAAGTTCGGAGATCAGGTCCAGGTGTTCGCTCAGCGAGTCGAGCTGCCACGGCTCGGTGGCCACGTGCAGCTCGCCGGTGCGCTCGAAGGAGCAGTCGATGCCGTGCCGCTCCAGCGTGCGCTCGATCTCGTCGAGGTTGTCCACGCCCATGCGTTCGAGGCGGCCGATGTCCTCCGGCCACCGTTCCAGGCCGTTGGCCAGGCCATGGGTGAGCGTCGCCATGCAGAACCCGCCGTTGCGGCCGGTCGCCGCCCAGCCGATCCTGCGCCCTTCGAGCAGGACCACGTCCAGCGAAGGGTCACGTTCCTTGGCCATCAGGGCCGTCCACAGCCCCGAGAAGCCTCCGCCGACGACGACCAGGTCGGCGTCGGTGTTTCCGATGAGCCGCGCGCGCGGCTCGGGTCTGGCCGGGCTGTCCAGCCAGTACGGCTTGCGCTCCGCGTCAGCCAGCGCCTTCAGCGGATCCACAAATCCCACTTCCCTACGAAAGTCTTAGATGTTCTTTGATGATTGCGGGATCCAAAAGCATGATGTGATCACGCGCGGGTTCCCCCCGCCGAAATCCGATCTCGCCTCCCTGTTCTTGGTCGGAATACACCGATCCCCCCGCCGGATCGCGGGGGGAGAGCCTGTTGGAGCAGATCCTAGGCGCGGCGTCTGGCGGCCACCGCGTTCGCCACGGCGATCAGGACACCGATCCCGAAGATGAGCGTACCCATCACGTTGACCTGCGGCGGAATGCCGGTCTTCACCGCGCCCACGATCCACAGCGGGAACGTGACGGTCGAGCCGTTGACGAAGCTCGTCACCACGTAGTCGTCGATCGACAGCGCGAAGGAGAGCATCGCGCCCGCGAGCACGCCCGGCATGATCGAGGGCAGGGTCACCTGCCGGAACGTGCCCCAGGCGGTCGCGCCGAGGTCCTTGGCCGCCTCCTCCAGCGACGGGTCGAGCGTGATGACCCGCGCCCTGACCGTCACCACCACGAAGGAGAGCGAGAACAGCACGTGCGCGACGATGATCGTGTTGCCGTCGCGCGGCACGTTGCCCGAGACGAACAGCGACAGCAGCGAGGCCCCCATCACCAGCTCCGGCGTGGAGATGGCGGCGAAGACCAGGAAGTTCGTGGCGCCGAGGCCGCGGAAGCGGTGGCGGCCGACGGCCAGGCCCAGCATCGTCCCGATGACTACCGTGATCACGGTGCTGACCAGCGCGATCACGATCGAGTTGCGCAGCGCCGTGGTCAGGTCGGAGATCTCGAAGAGCTCGCCGTACCACTTGAGGGTGAAGCCCTGCCAGCTCGTGTTCGACTTGCTCTTCTTGTCGTTGAAGCCGAACAGGATCATGACGGCGATCGGCGACGACAGCCACAGGATGACGAGCCAGGTGTAGACGTGCAGCAGGCGGTCGCCGAACCTGCCCCGCGCGCCCCTGTTCATCGCTCGCTCACCGCTGCTCATCGGGCCGCCGCCTCAAGGACGTTCTCGGTGCCGAGCGCGCGGGCGTAGATGAAGATGCCCACCAGCAGGATCGCCATCAGCGTGAACGACAGCGCCGAGGCGGTCGGGTAGTCGAGGTTGGTCAGGTACTCGGTCTGGATGATGTTGCCGATCATGGTGTTGGCCGTGCCGCCGAGGATCTGCGCGTTGACCGGGTCGGCCGTCGCGGGCACGAACGTCATCAGCACCCCGGCGAAGACGCCCGGCAGCGACAGCGGCAGCACCACCCGGCGGAAGGCCCCGGCGCGGGTGGCGTACAGGTCCTGGGCCGCCTCGACCACCCGCGGATCGACCCGTTCCAGGGCCACGTAGATCGGCAGGATCATGAACGGCAGGAAGTTGTACGTGAGCCCGCCCACCACGGCCACGGTCGTGGCCAGCACGTGGAAGCCCTCGGGCAGCACCCCCCAGCCCTTCAGCGTCCCGAACAGGATGCCGTTGTCGGCGAGCAGGAAGTTCCACGAGATCGTCCGCAGCACGAACGACACGAAGAAGGGCAGCAGCAGCAGGAAGAGGTACACCGACTTGCGGCTGCCGCCTCTGAAGGCGATCCAGTACGCCACCGGGTAGCCGATCACCAGCATCGCCACGGTGGCCAGGCCGCCGTACAGGAGCGAGCGCAGCAACTGGTCGCTGTACCTGCCGAGCGCGTCGCCGTAGTTGGAGAAGCTGAACGTCATCGCATAGCCGTCGATGGCATTGCCCGTCTGGAGCGAGACCGACGCCATCGCCACCATGGGCACGACCAGGAAGATCGCCAGCCACAGCCAGCTCGGCAGGGCGAGCAGGTAGGGGGTGAGCCGTTTCATGGCTATGCCTGGGTGATCGACTGGAAGATGGAGTTGAACACCTGCTCCTGCTGCGTGGTCAGGGTGGTGTACGTGCGCAGCTTGGCGTAGTCGGCCGCCGAGGGGAACATGAGCGGGCTGTCCACCATGTCCTCCAGGGCCTTCTTGTCCTCGCCCTTGGCCGTCGCGGCCTTCTCGCGCAGCAGGTCCTGGACGGCCGGGACCGGGGTGACGAACTGGATGAACTCATCCAGTTCGGCGGCCACCGCGGGCTGGTACAGGTAGTCCATGAGCGTGAGGGCGTCCACGGGGTTGGCCGCGCCCTTGGGGATGAGCATGTTGTCGGTCCAGATCGTGCCACCCTCCTCGGGCACCACGAACTTGACCGGCTCGCCGGCGAGCTGCCGCTGGAAGATGTCGCCCGACCACGCCATGGTCAGCCACACGTCGCCCTTGGAGACCGCGTCGATGTAGCTCTGGTCGTAATATTTCCGGACGATTCCCGCGTCGCGCTGCTGCTTGAGCTTCTCCCCGGCCTTCTTCCAGTCGGCCTCGGTCGACTTCTCCGGATCGACGCCCAGCGCGAACATGCCGAAGTTGCCGATCTCCTGCGCGTCGGCCATCATCCCGACCCGCCCCTTGTACTTGGGGTCGAACAGGGCCTCGATGCTGGTGATGTCGTCCTTGACGTACTTGGTGTTGTACGCGATGCCGGTCACGCCCGAGGAGTAGGGCATCGTGTACTGGTTGCCCTGGTCGTAGGCGCGTTCCTTGTACTTGTCACCGGCGTTGGCCAGGAAGTTCGGCATCCGGCTGTGGTCGAGCGGGACGATGTAGCCGAGCTCGACCATGTGCTGGAGCTGGACGCCGTTGGTCATCACGATGATGTCGTAACCGAGCGGCTGGCCGGCGCGGAGCACGGGGTCGGCCTTGCCGAAGAACTCCGCGTTCTCCTGGATGACCTCCTTGTACTCCACGGAGATCCCGGTGGTCTGGGTGAACTTCTTCAGCGGGGCCTGGTCCTCGGGCATGTACTCGGGCCAGTTGGCGAAGACGAGCTTGCCGTGCTTGCTCTGCTTGGACCAGTAGTCCTGGACGGCGTCGGCCTTCGGAGGGGCGGCCTTCTTGCCCTGGACGCCACAGGCGGCGAGCGCGAGGCCGGCGGCGGACAGGCCGGTGACGCGGAAGAAGTCTCGGCGGGTGCGGGGCTGGGTCATGCCCCTGAGGAGGGCGGGGGTGATCTGGGGGGGGTTCATGGGGTGCTATCAACTTCCAATCACGTAAGAGTGCTGCGCCTCCCACGACAGCCACACGGAGTCGCCCCGCTCCGCGGTCGCCGTCGCGTCATGCGCGTTCTGCTCAAATACGGTCATCTCGGCCCCGTCGGCGAGCTGCACCGCGTAGCTGTTGGAGGTGCCCAGGTAGACCATCTCCGTGACGGTCCCGGGGACGGCGCTCAGCCCGCGCCCCGGCTCGTCCGCGCAGATCGTGATCTTCTCGGGGCGGACGGTCACCGTCACGTCGCCCTCGCGTCCCGGCACCAGCACCCGGCCGCCGCCGATCTCCAGCACCCCGCCGGTCACCGTCCCGGTGATCAGGTTGGAGGTGCCGATGAACCCCGCCACGAACGCGGTGCCCGGCCGTTCGTAGATCTCCCGCGGGCTCGCGAGCTGCTCGACCAGCCCGTCGTTCATCACGGCGATCCTGTCGCTCATGGTCAGCGCCTCGTTCTGGTCGTGCGTCACGTACACGAACGTGATGCCGACCTCGCGCTGGATGCGCTTGAGCTCGATCTGCATGGCCTGGCGCAGCTTGAGGTCGAGCGCGCCCAGCGGCTCGTCGAGCAGGAGCGCCCGCGGCCGGTTGACCAGCGCGCGGGCCAGCGCCACCCGCTGCTGCTGGCCGCCGGACATCTCCCGCGGCCGGCGCTTCTCCCGGCCCGCCAGGTCGACGATCTCCAGCATCTCGCCGACCCGGCGCCGGATCTCCTCCTGCGGCGTCTTGCGCTGCTTCAGGCCGAACGCCACGTTGTCCCACACGCTCATGTGCGGGAACAGGGCGTAGGACTGGAAGACCATGTTGACGTCGCGCTTGTTCGGCGGGACGTTCGTGACGTCCTTGCCGTGCAGCCTCACGAGCCCTTTGGTGGGCTCCTCGAAGCCGGCGATCATCCTCATGGTCGTGGTCTTGCCGCATCCGGACGGGCCGAGGAGGGAGAAGAACTCCCCCTCGGCGATGTCCAGCGACACACCTTTGACCGCCTGGACGACCTCGCCGTGCGAGAGGTACTCCTTGACGACGTCCTCAAGCTGAATCGCGGATAGCTCGGTCATGTCCAGGGCTCGTCCTTATTCGCCGATGTAGTGCATGACGTGCTTGACCCTGGTGTAGTCGTGCAGACCGAACACCGACAGGTCCTTGCCGTACCCGGAGTGCTTGAAGCCGCCGTGCGGCATCTCCGAGACGAACGGGATGTGCGTGTTGACCCAGACCACGCCGAAGTCGAGGCGGTTCGACATGCGCATGGCGCGGCCGTGGTCGGAGGTCCACACCGAGCTGGACAGGCCGTATCTGACGTCGTTGGCCTTGGCCAGCGCGTCGGCCTCGTCGGTGAACGTCTGGACGGTGATGACGGGGCCGAAGACCTCGTTCTGCACCATCTCGTCGTCCTGGCGCAGGCCGTCCACGACGGTCGGGGCGAAGAAGTACCCCTTGTCGCCGACACGGTGACCGCCGGTGAGCACCTTGGCGTGGCCGGGGACCCGGTCCATGAAGCCCTGGACCCTGGCGAGCTGGTTCTCGTTGTTGAGCGGGCCGTAGAGCGCTTCCTCGTTGGCCAGGTCGCCGGTCACGGTGGCGGCGGCGGCCTCGCTCAGCGCGGCCACGAACTCGTCGTGCACGCTCTCCTGGACGAGCACGCGGCAGGCCGCGGTGCAGTCCTGGCCGGCGTTGTAGAGACCGGCGGTGGCGATGTCGGCGGCGGCCTTGGCGAGGTCCTTGACGTCCTCGAAGACCACGACCGGCGCCTTGCCGCCGAGCTCCAGGTGCACCCGCTTGAGGTCGTCGGCGGCGCTCTTGGCCACCGCCATGCCCGCGCCGACCGACCCGGTGATCGCCACCATGGCGGCGGTCGGGTGGCCCACGACGAGGGCGCCGGTCTCGCGGTCGCCGGTGACGACGTTGAAGACGCCGGGCGGCAGCACCGAGCCGACGATCTCGGCCAGCTTGAGCGTGGAGGCCGGGGTGGTGTCCGACGGCTTGAGCACGATCGTGTTCCCGGCGGCCAGCGCCGGGGCGATCTTCCACACGGCCATCATCATCGGGTAGTTCCAGGGGGTGACCTGGCCGACGACGCCGATGGGCTCGTGCCTGATGACGCTGGTGTGCTCGGCGAGGAACTCCCCGGCCGTGGGCCCCTCCAGCGTGCGCGCGGCGCCGGCGAAGAAGCGGAAGTGGTCCGAGGCGACCGGAGTCTCGTCCTCGGCCATGCGGGCGCGCGGCTTGCCGGTGTTGAGGCACTCGGCCTCGTTGATCTCGTCGGCCCGCGCGTCGATCGCGTCGGCGACCTTGAGCAGCAGGTTCGCCCGCTCACCGGGGGTGGTCCGACCCCAGG
Source organism: Nonomuraea sp. NPDC052265 (assembly GCF_044547985.1). Taxonomy (NCBI): domain Bacteria; kingdom Bacillati; phylum Actinomycetota; class Actinomycetes; order Streptosporangiales; family Streptosporangiaceae; genus Nonomuraea; species Nonomuraea sp. NPDC052265. The sequence goes on along the minus strand of NZ_JBIUBJ010000029.1, from coordinate 30,882 downwards.
ACTCGAACGCGGCGGCCGCCGCGGCGTACGCCGCGTCGACGTCCTCGACGCCGGAGACAGGGGCCTGGAGGTAGGCCTCTCCCGTGCACGGGTCGATGATGTCGGAGAACCGGCCGCTCTGGGCGTCCACGAACTCACCGTTGATGAAGTTCTGCAGACGGGTGGTCAATGCACGACCTCCTCGTTGAGGTGGCTGAGATGCCGCGACTCTTACAGAGCAGATGCATCTGGACAAGGGATTTCGTGGTGAAGATATCAAATTGCTACGAATTCGCTTGACACACCGCCAAGAACTGACAACATGTCGCACCAGGACGGCAATCGAGCGGGAACGCCCCCGTAACGCCGGACCGCTAGGAGGATTCCTCTGACATGACGACGCCGCCCCGCGTACGACGAAACAACGCCAGTTCCGGGCCCGTCGTGCTCGACGATCTCTCCAAGCAGATCATCGAGCAGCTCCAGTCCGACGGGCGCATGCCGTACGCCGCGATCGGCAAGGCCGTCGGGCTCTCCGAGGCCGCGGTCCGTCAGCGCGTCCAGCGGTTGCAGGACGCCGGGGTGATGCAGATCGTCGCGGTCACCGACCCCCTCACCCTCGGGTTCCCCCGCCAGGCGATGATCGGCGTCAACTGCGAGGGCGACCTGGAGTCGGTGGCCGACGAGCTGTCGGCCATCGAGGAGATCGACTACGTGGTGCTCACGGCGGGCTCCTTCGATGTGATCGTCGAGGTGGTCTGCGAGGGCGACGGGCACCTGCTGGAGATCCTCAGCAAGATCCGCGCCATCCCCGCCGTCCGGGCCACGGAGTCGTTCGTGTACCTGAAGCTGCGCAAGCAGTCGTACTCCTGGGGCACGCGCTAACCGATCCGCGCCACGGCCCGTACGGGCGCGCCGTCGGCGCCGTCGAGGCGCAGCGGCATCATCCAGACCTCGATCGGCCTTCCCCCGGCCTGGGCGTCGAGCAGCCGGTCGAGGCCGGTCAGGTTCTCCGCGATCACGGCGTGCGCCCCGCACAGGACGCGGTGGGCGGGGAAGTCGTCGGCCGGCGTCGGGTCGACGCTCAGCGCGTCGATGCCGACCGTGCGCACGCCCCGCCCGGCCAGCAGCGCGGCGGCCTCCTCGGTGAGGTAGGGGTGGCCCAGGTAGGACTCGCTGCCCCAGTGGGCCGACCAGCCGGTGGCGACCAGCACGATCGGCGCGTCCCCGCCGGGGGGCCAGGCCAGGCCGTCGAGGAGCCCGGCCCCGATCGGGGACCGGGGCGCGAGCCCCCTGGCGTCCGCCACCACGGCGGGCCCGGCGAAGCGGGACAGCGGCAGCTCGCCGAGCGCCGGCAGCGCGTCGTCGATGTGGAAGGGCGCGTCGACGTGGGTGCCCGACTGTGAGCCGAGGTGCAGGCCCAGCACGTTGACGCCGTCGCGGGCGACGGTGAGCGCGGGGGCGGCCGAGACCTCGGGATCGCCCGGGTAGACGGGCATCCCGGTCTCGACGGGCACCGACAGGTCGACGAGTTCCATCACGCCATCGATTCTGCCGCGTCCACGATGGGCAGGATCGGCGTGTCGGCCGAGCGCACCAGGCGCGGGCCCCGCGGGCCGTACACCTCGCGCGGTTCGGGGAAGAGCGCGAGCAGCGTCAGGTACAGCACGGCGGCGACCGCGAGGCCCAGCGGCAGCGAGATGTCGTCCAGCGCGGCGTTCGCTGAGGTCTGGCTGGCCGTGCGGGCCGCCCGCCGGCTCGGCCTGTGCTGAGCCCCCGGTTCAGCGGAGCTGGACGGTGGCGATCTCCCATGCCTTCAGCGGCAGCCTGAGCGTGCCCTCCTCCGTCTCCAGCGGCTCGCCGGGGCTGCCGGTCAGCCCGGCCCGCCTGGCCCTGGTGAAGGCACCCCGCACCACGGCCTCGGTGTCCGACGCGGTGAGCGCCACCAGGCGCAGCTCGTGCCAGTCGTCGCGGCGGCGCAGCGAGGTCATCGTCACGCCCTGGCCGGACACCGACAGCCCGGCCTCCGCCGGGGGCTGCGGCAGGTCGCGATCACCCGTGCCGGGCACGACCAGCAGGTCGTGCCGGAACCTCTCCGCCTCCGGCGGCACCTCCCGCCAGTCCATGTACGGCATCAGCGCCAGCGACACGGTGTACGGCCCGCGTGACTGCGCGGCCGGGGTCGGGAGCTGCGGACCGGCCGGCTCGGGGCGCAACGCGTTGTGGTTGCGCGACAGGTAGCCGACCGAGCGGAGCAGCGTGAGCGCCAGCTCGTAGCCGTCGTCCAGCAGCTCGTACTCGGTGACGTGCTCCAGCAGCGCGGCCACGCCGCCGGCGGCCACCCAGCCGGAGGCGGGGAAGGTCGGCAGCGGGGTCTCGCCGCAGCCGCCCTCGCTCTCCAGCCCCCGTCTCACCACCGCGAACTGCCCCTCGGCCAGCGAATGGTCGGCCTGCCTCGGCAGCGGCACGTGCAGCCGCACCCGATGGTCCTCGCACCGGTTGTCGAACGACACCCGCAGCCGTACGAACGGCTCGCCCGCCCGCAGCTCGACCCGCATGGTGACCATGACGTCCTCGGTCGTGCCGGTACGCGCGGGCGGCGGGAGCTCCGGCGTGTGCGCGACGTTCTCCCCTGTCGCCGGCCACAGGTAGAGCCGGGTCACCTCCACGATGCCCACGAGCGGGCCCGTGCTGATGAGCTCCGTGTCGATCGAGATCGGCTCGGACACGACCAGGTCGTCCGCGGGGGGCGCGTGGTTGTAGGTGTCGCCGGCGTCGCCGCCGTCCTCGATGCGGCCCACGCCGGTGATCGTCCGGCCGTCCTTGCCGAACATGCCGATGGTGCCGTCCGGCTCGATCTCGACCCGCAGCAGCCCGTTGTCCAGCACTTTGGTGTCGGCCTTGACGGGCAGGACCCCGGTGTCGGAGCAGAACCAGCAGTCCTGGTGTCGGAGGGCCTTGCGGAATTTCACCGGCGGAGAGGGGTACGTGGCGCCGACCGGGCCGGACCGCAGGTTCGTATGGCCCAGGGCGGGCACCTCGACGAAGGCCGCGACCGTGCGCCGGGGCTCGGCCTCGACGCGGACGTAGCACACGCCGTCGAGCACGCCGCGCAGCTCGGCCTGGTCGAACGGACCGCGCGGCTCGCGGGCCACGGTGAGGACGAGCGTGTCGTCCTGGACCTGCCAGGCGACGATGTGCTGGCCGTACAGCTCGGTGCCGTGCACGTAGGTCAGCACGGTGGCCGGGTCGATCTTCTCGTCCAGCAGGAGCGTCGGCGCGTACCGCATGGTGTGGGCGGGCACCGGGAGGCCGGAGGGGTCCACCAGCACCTCCAGGCCGGGCACGTCGACGATCACCACGCCGCCGCGGGCGGTCGGCGTCGGGTTGACGACGAGCACGCCGTCGGCCGGCACCGCCGCCGCCAGCCGGGCGGTCACCATGTCGCGGACGGCCTGCCCGAGCTGCTCGGCCTCGGCGATGCGGGCGGCGACCTGCTGGGCGGTCTCGTCCACGCCGCAGCCGGTGACCGAGTCGTGGCCACTGGCCTCCACCAGCCGCCGCCAGGCCATGTCGAGGAACCGGCCGGGCCACGGGCCGCCCCAGAGCGTGGCCAGGGGCTCGGCGTAGCGCTCGACCATGCGCTCGGCCCGGCCCATGGCCTGCTTGACGGCGGCCCGGACGGAGATGACGCCGGGCAGGATGTTGGCGCGGGCGTGCGAGCGCAGCTCGCCGGTGACCCGGGGCAGCCCCGCGGTGTCACCCGAGAATTTCCCGATATAGCCGGACAAGGTGTCCATGCGGGCGCCGATGGCCGCCACCATCTCCGGCAGCCCGCGCACGGGGGCCGAATGGTCGGTGCCGTACATGGCCAGCAGCTCGCCCTCGGGGCCGTGCCAGGCCCGCATCGACGCGACGAACTCCGCCGCCCGCTCCTCCAGCCCCTTGACGTCGGCGAACATGTGGGCGCCGTTGCCGTAGCCGCCCTCGGGCAGGTACTGGGTGCGGATCGCCGTGCCGTCGGGGGCCACCCAGGCGAAGGCGTCGGTCGTCACCGACGACGGCACCCCGCGGTAGACGCAGGCGTGCTCCAGCCCGGCCCGCCGCAGGATCTGCGGCATCTGGGCGGTATGACCGAACATGTCCGGCAGGTAGCCCACCCGCATCGCGCCGCCGAGCTCGTCCGCCCCGGCCAGCCCGAGTTCGAGGTTGCGGACGATGTTCTCGCCCGAGCACAGGAACTCGTCCAGCAGGATCTGCCACGGCCCCACCGCCAGCCGCCCGGACGCGACGAGCGCGGCGACGCGGTCCCGGTTCTCCGGGCGGACCTCCAGGTAGTCGTCCACGCAGGCGAGCTGGCCGTCGAGGGTGAAGTGGTAGGCGGGCTCGCTCTCCATGGTGTCGAGCACCTCGTCGAGCAGGTCCACCAGCCGCAGCCTGAAGCGCTGGAAGGGCTCGTACCACTCTCTGTCCCAGTGCGTGTGCGGAACGACCACTATGTCCATGCCGCCGCCTCCCCTCCGATGGGCAGCCGATGCTGGACGGCGTAGCGGGCGGCGATCCGCTGAGCCGTCACGATGTCCTCCAGTGCGCCGCCCGCGTCGGTGATCGGCGGGCTGCCATCGTTCACATAAGCATGGAAGGCCGTCAGTTGTACCTCGAACGCCTCGGTCACCTGACGGTGTTCGGCGCGGGTCTCGGCCCCGGAGACCACGGCGAGGGTGGTGGGCGCGTTCATCAGGTAGGGCGTGGGGAAGACCAGCTCCAGAGTGCCCCCGTCGTGGTGGATCGCGACGGTCTCGCGGTAGGCGGGGTAGCCGTCCAGGTAGTGCCAGCGGATGTGGAACCGGCCCGCCACGGGCAGCGGCCCGGAGATCTCCACGGAACCGGGCGCCGGCCCCCAGCTCTCCACGTACGAGATCTCCTCGGGCGACCCGGTGAAGCACCTGAGCAGCGACAGGTCGTGGCAGATCGACCCCAGGGAGACCGCGTACACGTTGCGCAGCGACTCCGGGGCGGCCTGGCCCAGCGCCCGCGAGACGAGCGCGTCCTCGGCATCGCGCAACGAGCCCAGCACGCCGGGATCGACGTCGCCGGCCCGCGTCAGGTTCGCGAACGCGAGCTGCGACTCCCCGCTCGGATGCAGCACGGTCACCTCGACCGACCGGACGGCCGCCGGCCCGCCCAGCTCGTCCAGCAGCGCGACGGCCCGGCGTACGGCCGGGTCGTACTGCTTCATGTAGCCGACCATCAGCCGCCCCTCGGGCAGCGCCGCCACCTCGGCCCTGGTCAGCGCGAGCGGCTTCTCGCACAGCACGGCGTACCCGGCGGCCAGCGCCCGGCGCACGGTCTCGCCGTGGGAGCCGGAGGCCAGCACGACCACGGCCTCGAAACCGCCGCCGGACAACATCTCCGCCAGGTCGGTGTGCCGCCGGGCCACGCCCAGCCGGTCGCCGACGACGCCGGCCAGCGTGCGCGACAGGTCGCAGACGGCGCTCACCTCGAACAGGTCCCGCCGCCTGGACAGCAGCGGCACGTAGACCGCCTGGGTGACGGCCCCGCACCCGACCAGCGCGATCCTCACAGGCCCAGCTCCCTCAGCCGCTCGCGGTTGGCCGCCTGGTCGGCGACGTTCCGCCCGACCGGACGGCGGCCCGGCATCGTGTCCTGCTCGACCACGATCCAGCCCTCGTAGCCGATGGCGTCGAGCGCCGCCACGACCGCGGGCAGGTCGAGCCCGCCCGCGCCCAGGCGGGTGAAGCCGCCCCTGCCCATCAGCTCGCGCAGGTCGGCGCCGTCGTCGAGAGCCTGGGCGAGGATCTCGGTGTCGCCGTCCTTGACGTGCACGTGCCCGATCCGGCCGGCCCAGGCGCGCAGCGCCGCCACCGGGTCCCCGCCGGCCAGCAGCAGGTGCCCGGTGTCCAGGCAGAGCTGGACGTCGGTCAGCTCCAGGAGGCGCTCGACGTCGCCGGGGGTCTCGACGTAGGTGCCGAGGTGGTGGTGGAAGGCGGGTTCCAGGCCGCGTTCGCGGCAGCGGTCGGCGGCCTCCTGGACGCGGGCGGCGTACCCGGGCCAGTCGGAGGCCGGCAGCCCGGGGACGCTCCCGCCCGGCCTGGCGAACCTCTCGGGCGAGCCCGAGCAGGCCAGCGTGGGCCGGGGCGCGAAGAGCGCGGGCGCCTCGGGCGCGGCGGCGAACACGTCGAGCGCGGCCTCCAGCGCGGGCAGCCCCCGCCGGTACGCCTCGGCGTCGCCGTAACGCAGGTCCACCCAGCCGCCGGCGAGCAGCATGTCGTGCGCCGCCAGCCGGGCGGCCAGGTCGGGGCCGGTGCCGAGAAAGCCGATGGGCCCGGAGTCGATGCCCTCGTAACCGGCCTCCGCCAGCGCGCGGACCATCTCGTCCGGGCCCAGGGGCGGCGGCGCGTCGCTGAGCTCGAACACGCCGAAGCTCACCGGCGCGTTCGCGACTCTCCTCACTCGCATAGGGCGATCACCTCGTTCTCGTAGGTCTCCAGGCGGTGGCGCCCCTCGGCGGCCGGCAGCAGCACCCGCTGGCCGCGGACGGCCTGGCGGGCGCCGCCGGGGCGGACCAGCACCAGGCCGTCGGCGTCGAGCGCGAGCAGTTCGTCGCCCAGCCGGAGCAGCAGCGGCGCGTCCGGCCCGGCCGAGACCGCGGTGCGCCCGGCGCGTACGCCGTCGAGCACCGCGCCCGGCTCCTCGGCCAGCACCCACGTGGTCGGCGCGCCCGGGAGCCCGTCGCTGCCGTGGCGGTGGAAGTCGCTGCCGCCGATCGCCACCACGTCGTCGCGCCAGGCCTCGGCCCAGGCCAGCGGCGCGCCCCAGCGGCGGTCCCACCATCCGGAGCTCCACACCTCGGCCACCCTCGGGCGTTCGGCGACCGGCAGCAGCCAGGCGCAGTCGCCGCCCAGCGGATGGTTGATCGAGATCAGGCCGCCCGCGCGCGCGGCGTGCTCGGCCCAGAAGTCGGCGGGCCGCCGGAAGTCCACCCAGCCGACCTCGCCGAACACGTTGGCGTGGCCGCGGTCGGTGGTGACCTCCTGGCCGGGGATGAGCGTGACGCCGCGGTCGGTCGCGCGCAGCCAGGGGTGGTGGCTGACGGTGTTGTGGTCGGTGACGGCCAGGAAGTCCAGGCCCCGGCCGCGGGCCAGCTCGGCCAGCCCGGCGACGGTGAGCGCGCCGTCGCTGTGGACGGTGTGCGCGTGGAAGTCACCGGCGAACCAGCGCAGCCCGCCGACGTCGGGCACGTCCCTGCGCGGCGGCCGTTCGCCGGGTGGCGGCTCGGCGACGACCGGCTCGGGCGGGGCCGTGCGCAGGGCCGAGACCTCCAGCGTGAAGTCGAGCCCCTGCGGCGGCACGCGGTGCAGCCCGAGCCACACGTGCCAGGTGCCCGGCTCGGGGGCGCCGGGCAGGTAGCCGGGGGTGGCCCATTCACGGGTGATCGTGAACTCGGTGCGCGCCCCTCCCGACCAGCCGCGGAAGCCGCCGGGCGAGCCGCAGCCGAGGTCGAGCACGCCCTGGGAGCGGTCGTGGTCGAGCCGCACGGTGACCGCCTCGGACCCGGCGGGCACCTCGAAGGGCAGCTCGCGCAACGTCCGTTCCAGCCGGTCGTCGAGGCTCCAGTGGCCTTTCACGCCGGTCCGCCCTTGCCTGAGGCGGGGCGGAAGGAGAGCTTGGTGGTGTGCTGTTCGTGGTGGACGCCGTTGGGGACGAACATGAGCGAACCTCCTCACCGTCCGACACTACAGAAGTGAGGTGACGGGGGCTCGGTCTGAACGATCATCAACAACATAGCGGACATCCTTATGTCATGACAATATGCCATAGTGTCGAGGTAAGGTGCGTCCTCTGGAGGTGCGTTGTACGACCTGATCACGATCGGCCGCTGCGGCGTCGACGTCTATCCGCTGCAGACCGGCGTCGGGCTGGCCGACGTCGAGACCTTCGGCAAGTTCCTCGGCGGCAGCCCGACCAACGTCGCCGTCGCGGCGGCACGCCACGGGCTGCGCTCCGCGGTGATCACCGCGGTGGGCGCCGACCCCTTCGGCGCGTACGTACGACGGGCCATCCGCGACTTCGGCGTGGACGACGCCCACGTCAGCGTCATCGAGGGCCCGGCCACCCCGGTCACGTTCTGCGAGATCTTCCCGCCCGACCACTTCCCCATCTACTTCTACCGCGGCGAGCACCCGCCCGACCTGCGCCTCACCCCCGGCCACCTCGACCTCGACGCCATCCGCGCGACCGGCCTGTTCTGGTTCTCGCTCACCGGCCTGAGCAAGGAGCCGAGCCGAGCCGCGCACGCCGCCGCCCTGTCGGCCCGCACCGCCGGCTGGACCGTGTTCGACCTCGACTACCGGCCGGCGCTGTGGGAGTCGCGCGAGGCCGCCCGCGCGGCGGTGCGCGAGGCGCTGCCGCACGCGAACGTGGCGGTCGGCAACCTGGACGAGGTGGAGACCGCGGTGGGCGTGCGCGACCCCGAGGCGGCGGCGCGGGCGCTGCTCGACGCCGGGGTCGAGGTGGCGATCGTCAAGATGGGCCCGGCCGGGGTCTTCGCCCGCACGGCCACCGAGACCGTCGTGGCCGAGCCGGTCGAGGTGAAGGTGGTCAACGGCATCGGGGCCGGGGACGCGTTCGGCGGCGCGGTCTGCCTCGGGCTGCTGCGTGGCTGGCCGCTGGAGCGCACGATCCGCTTCGCGGGCGCCGCCGGGGCCTTCGTGGCCGCCCGCCTGGCCTGCGCCGACGCCATGCCCACCACCGACGAGGTGCACGAACTGCTGAACGAGGTGCCCACGTGAGCGACCTCACGCTGCCCAGGACCACCCGCTACGAATGGCTGACGCGGATCCGCGCGACCCGTCCCGAGGAGATCGCCGAGGCCGCCGCCCGCCGGCGGCGCCGCAGGATGCCCGAGGCGGACGAGCGGCTGCTGATCATCGCCGCCGACCATCCGGCCAGGGGCGCCCTGGCCGTGCGCGACCGCCCGATGGCCATGGGCAGCCGCCACGACCTGCTCGACCGGCTCCAGACGGCCCTGGCCCGGCCGGGGGTGGACGGCATCCTCGCCTCCCCCGACGTCCTGGAGGACCTGCTCCTGCTGGGCGCGCTGGAGGGCAGGCTGGCCTTCGGCTCGATGAACCGGGGCGGCCTGCAGGGCTCGGTGTTCGAGCTGGACGACCGCTTCACCGGCTTCGACCCCGAGGCCGTCGAGGCGATGCGCCTCGACGGCGGCAAGATGTTGTGCCGCATCGACCCCGGCGACCACGCGACGGCCGCCACCCTGGAGTCGTGCGCGCACGCGGTGACCGGGCTGGCCCGCAGGCGGCTGGTGGCCATGGTGGAGCCGTTCTGGGCGGCCCGCTCGGAGTCCGGCGTGCTGCGCAACGACCTGTCCCCCGACGCCGTGATCCGCTCGATCAGCGTCGCCCAGGCGCTCGGCGCCACCTCGGCCCACACCTGGCTGAAGATCCCCGTGGTGGCCGAGATGGACCGGGTGATGGCCGCGACCACGCTGCCCACCCTGCTCCTCGGCGGTGACCCGCCCGACATCGGCACGGCCTACGCCGACTGGCACCGCGCGCTGGCCCTGCCCGGCGTGCGCGGCCTGGTCGTCGGCCGCGCCCTGCTCTACCCATCGGACGACGACGTGGCGACGGCGGTGGACGGCGCCGCCGCCCTGGTACGAGAGGCACACGCATGACGTATCTGCCCTACGGCAAGGCCGCGAGCGGCCCCTGGTCGGTGGAGATCACCCCGTCGCTGGCCGGCTGGACCTACTCCGGGCTGCGTGTGGTGGACCTGACCGGCCCGCCGCTGGCGTTCGACACCGGCGCGGAGGAGATGATCGTCCTCCCGCTGGCGGGGTCGTGCACGGTCGAGGTCGCCGGGGAGACGTTCGTGCTGGCCGGGCGCGGATCGGTGTTCGAGGGGCCGAGCGACTTCGCGTACCTGCCGATCGGCGTCCGGGCCACGTTGAGCGGCGCGGGACGCGTCGCGCTGCCGTCGGCCCGCGCGACCAGGGCGCTGCCGCCGCGCCACGTGCCCGCCTCCCGGGTGCCGGTGGAGATCAGGGGCGCGGGGCAGGCCAGCCGGCAGGTGAACAACTTCTGCGCGCCCGGCGTGTTCGACTGCGACAAGCTCATGGCCGTCGAGGTGCTGACGCCGGGCGGCAACTGGTCGTCCTATCCCCCGCACAAGCACGACACCCCCAACCCCGGCGAGGCCGTGCTGGAGGAGGTCTACTACTTCGAGGTCGCCGGCGACGGACCCGGCTACCAGCGCGTCTACTCCTCCGAGCGGGGGCACGTCGACACGCTGGCCGAGGTCTCCTCCGGCGACGTCGTCCTGGTCCCCTACGGCTACCACGGGCCCTCCATGGCCGCCCCCGGCTACGACCTGTACTACCTCAACGTGCTGGCGGGCCCGGCGGAGGAGCGTTCGATGGCGTTCTGCGACGATCCCCGCCACGCCTGGATCCGCTCGTCCTGGACGGGCCAGGACATCGACCCGAGACTGCCGTTCGGGGGGCGGGCATGACCCGGTTGACCGTCGCGCAGGCCGTCGTACGCTTCCTGGCCGCCCAGTGGAGCGAGCGGGACGGCGTGGAGCGCCGCTTCTTCGGCGGCTGCTTCGGCATCTTCGGCCACGGCAACGTCGCCGGGCTCGGCCAGGCGCTGGCCACCGGCGGCGACGACCTGCCCTACTACCTGGCCCGCAACGAACAGGCCATGGTGCACACCGCCGCCGCCTACGCCCGTACCGCCAACCGGCTGGCCACGCTGGCCTGCACGACCTCGATCGGCCCCGGCGCGACGAACATGATCACGGGAGCGGCCGGCGCGACCGTCAACCGGCTGCCCGTGCTGCTGCTGCCCGGCGACGTCTTCTCCACCCGCGCCGCCAACCCGGTGCTCCAGGAGCTGGAGGACCCGCGTTCGTACGACGTCTCGGTCAACGACTGCTTCAGGCCGGTCTCCCGGTACTGGGACCGGATCAACCGTCCTGAACAGCTTCCGTCCGCGCTGACGGCGGCCGTGCGGGTGCTCACGGACCCGGTGGAGACCGGCGCGGTGACGCTGGCGCTGCCGCAGGACGTGCAGGCCGAGGCGTACGACTGGCCCGAGGAGCTGTTCGCCCGCCGGGTGTGGCACGTGCCACGCCCGAGGCCGGAACGCGCGGCGCTGGCCAGGGCGGCCGAGCTGATCAGGTCGGCGGCGCGCCCGCTGATCATCGCGGGCGGTGGGACGATCTACAGCGAGGCCACCGCCGAGCTGGCCGCCTTCGCCGAGGCGCACGGCATCCCGGTCGCCGAGACCCAGGCGGGCAAGGGGTCGCTGCCGCACGGCCATCCGCTGGCGATGGGCGCGGTGGGCGCGACCGGCACCACCGCCGCCAACGCGCTGGCCCGCGAGGCCGACGTGATCATCGGGATCGGCACCCGCTACAGCGACTTCACCACGGCCTCCAGATCGCTCTTCGCGGCGGACGCCAAATTCGTGAACGTCAACATCACCGCCTTCGACGCCGCCAAGCTGTCGGGGCTGCACCTGGTCGCCGACGCCCGGGAGTGCCTGACCGACCTGGCCGCGGCCTGCGCCGGACGCCGCTCCGACGACGCCTACAGGGCCAGGGCCGCCGAGCTGTCCCGCGACTGGGACGCGAGCGTGGACCGCGCGTACGCGCTGGACAGCTCCCCGCTGTCGCAGGCGGCGATCATCGGCGCGGTGAACGCGGCGGCGGGCGCGGACGGCGTCGTGGTGTGCGCGGCCGGGTCCATGCCGGGCGACCTGCACAAGCTGTGGCGGCCGAGCGGCCCCGGCGGCTACCACGTCGAGTACGGCAACTCCTGCATGGGCTACGAGATCGCGGGTGGCGTGGGGGTCAAGATGGCCGCGCCGGAGCGCGAGGTGTTCGTCCTGGTGGGCGACGGGTCGTACCTGATGATGGCGCAGGAGCTGGTGACCGCGGTCGCCGAGGGCGTGAAGCTGGTCGTCGTCCTGGTGGACAACTCGGGCTTCGCCTCCATCGGGCGGCTGTCGGAGAGCGTCGGCGCGCGCCGACTGGGCACGTCCTACCGCTCCCGTACGGGCGGCCCGCTGCCGGTCGACCTGGCCGCCAACGCCGCCAGCCTGGGCGCGGCCGTGCTGCGTCCGGAGTCGCCGGCCGACCTGCGCAAGGCCCTGGAGGCGGCCCGCTCGTCCACCGAGACGACCGTCGTGTACGTGCGCACCGACCCCATGGCCGACGACGCCCCCTCCTCGCAGGCGTGGTGGGACGTGCCCGTGGCCGCGGTGGGCGCGGCGGCCGAGCGGGCGGCGTACGAGGAGGCCAAGCGGTCGCAACGTCCGCACCTGAGCCCGCCGTCCTGACCAGGGTTGCCCTCGATCACCTCCGGGAAAGGCTCTGACCAGGCACGATCGGGGGTTGGGCATGAGGCCGTGGCGGGCGCTGGGGTGGATCGCGATCATCGCGGTGGCCTTGTTCTGCCTCTATCACCTGCGCACGGTGGTCATGTCCGTCATCATCGGCGTCTTCCTCACGGCGCTGCTGCACCCGCCGGCCCGCTGGCTCACCTCCCGCGGGCTCGGCCCGGCGCTGGCCACCACGGTCGTCTTCGTCGGCGGCCTGGTGCTGGCCGGCGCGCTGATCGCGCTGCTGGTGCCGCCCACGGTCGACAGCCTGAGCGAGATGCGCACCAGCCTGGGCAAGGCGCTCGACGACCTGCACGGCCTGGCCGCCCGGTTCGGGCTCGACGACCAGCGGCTCCTCGCCCAGGCCAGGGACTACGTGTCCAAGCAGGGCAAACAGATCACCAGCGGCGCCCTCGCCGGGGTCAGGACGGCCGGCGAGATCGTCGTCGGCGCGGTGCTCGCGGTCATCCTGTCGGTGTACTTCGTGCACGGCGGCGAGCGGCTGTTCGCCTGGATCGTCGATCTCGTGCCCGACGGGGCCAAGGCGCGCTGCCGCGACACCGGCGTGCTGATCTTCAGCGTGATCGGGCGCTACATCCGCGGGGTGGCGATCGTGGGCGTGGTCGACGGGTTCTTCATCGGGCTCGCACTGTGGATCCTCGGCGTGCCCATCGCGCTGCCGCTGGCCGTGCTGACGTTCGTGGGGGCGTTCCTGCCGGTGGTGGGGGCGTTCATGGCCGGGCTGCTGGCGGCGGTGGTGGCGCTCGTGGCCAAGGGGTGGCTGGTGGCGCTGATCGTGGTCGCGGTGACCGTGGCGGTGCAGCAGCTCGAAGGGCACGTGCTGGCGCCGCAGATCTACGGCAAGGCGCTCGACCTGCCGGGGGCGGTCATCCTGGTCGCGATCACGGTGGGCAGCGTGATCGCGGGCATCACCGGGGCGTTCCTGGCGGCCCCGGTGACCTCGGTGCTCGTCGCGCTGCTGCGGCGGCCCACGGCCCATCTGATCACTCCCGGGCCGCGCTGACCTCCTCGAGCTGTTCGCGCGACCACTCGATCCGGCCGTCCCGCAGGTCGGCGATGACGGCGCGGAGCCAGCGGGCCTCGGCCGCCGTGACCTCGCGCAGGTATTCGGACTCCAGCATCGTGATGCGCGGCAGGTCCTCCTCGGCCGACAGGCTCGACTCCAGCTCGGCGAGCGTGCGCTCCACGGCCGCCGCCCGCCGTTCCAGCGCGTCGGCCAGCACGCCGGGCGGGAGCAGCATCGCGTTGGACAGCGCGGCGGGGAACTGGGGGAACTCCTGCTTGGGACGGCTGAGCATGTCGTCCAGCCATTCGACCAGCCGTTCGCGGCCGGCGTCGGTGAGCTCGTAGACCGTGCGCTCCGGGTACTGCTGGTCGCGCTCGGTCTCCCGGACCCTGAGCAGCCCGGCCTCGCCCAGCCGGTCGATCGTGCGGTAGAGCCCGGCCCGCTGGCCCACGTTGACCACCTGATCCTTGCCCCACTGCTTGAGCAGGCGCTGCATGCCGTACGCGTGCAGGGGCCGGGACCGCAGCAGGGCCAGCACGGTCAGGGCGAGCGGCGAGCCGCGGTCGAGAGCCATGGCCCTCATCGTACCCTCACGACAACTAGTTGACTTGAGACTAGTTGCAATGCAACTATTGAGCCCATGACCACAGCAGACCGCCCAGTGGGCGTCATGACCGAGATTCCCGTGCTGATCGTCGGCGGCGGCTACGCCGGGCTCACCTCCGCCCTGTTCCTGTCGCACCACGGGGTGCCCTGCGTGCTCGTCGACCGCCACCCCGGCGTGTCGCTCCTGGGCAGGGCGCGCGGCATCACCCCGCGCACGATGGAGATCTACCGGCCGCTCGGCCTGGAGCAGGCCGTCAAGGAGGCCGGGCGGCCCTTCGACGAGGAGGGGGGCGTGGCCCGCTGCGCGACGCTGGCCGACGAATGGCAGTGGATCTTCGAGGCCGGCTCCTCCCGGGCGATGCCCGAGCTGACCGCGGCCGAGTACGGCATGGCCGACCAGAGCACGGTCGAGCCGATCCTCGCCGAGGCCGCCCGCGCGCGGGGCGCCGACCTGCGCTTCGACACCACGTGCAGGTCGATCGAGCCCGACGCGGAGGGCGTCACGGTGGTGACCGAGGACGCCCGCACCGGCGAGCGCCGGACCCTGCGCGCCCGCTACCTGATCGCCGCCGACGGCTACCGCGGCATGATCAGGGAGCACCTGGGCATCGCCCGCGAAGGGCTCGGCGTCCTGCGCAGCTACCTGTCCTTCGTCTTCAGGGCCGACCTGTCGGAGCTGGTGACCAAGCGGGCGCTGTTCTGGATCCTCGGCGCGCCCGGCGGGACGGCCTCGGGCGCGATGGTCTCCCACGCGCTGCCCGGCCATTGGGGCATGGCCCTGACGTACGACCCCGCCTCCGAGTCGCCGGCCGACTTCACCGACGAGCGGCTGATCGCCTCGGCCAAGGAGCTGATCGGCCGCGACCTGCCCGTGGAGATCGTCAGCAGGGCCGGGTGGGAGGAGGCGGTGGGCGTCGCCACGCGCTACCGCGAGGGGCGGGTCTTCCTGGTCGGCGACGCGGCGCACGTCTGGCCGCCGGCCGGTGGGCTGGGCGCCAACTCGGCCGTCCAGGACACGCACAACCTGGCCTGGAAGCTGGCCGCCGTGCTCGACGGCCGGGCCTCCGACGCGCTGCTCGACACCTACGAGGCCGAACGCCGCCCGGTGGCCCTGGAGCTGGCCGACCTGACCGTACGCAGCCAGGCGGCCAGGTTCGGCCCTGACCCCGACGACGACCCGCTGGACCACGTCCTGGCGATCCTCGGGCAGCGCTACCGGTCGTCGGCCATGGTCGGGGCCGTGCACGAGACGGTGTTCGGCGACTCGGTGGCCCAGGGCGCCCGTCCCGGCACCCGCGCCCCGCACCTCTGGCTCGACCGGGACGGCGTGCGCATCGGCGTCCACGACCTGTTCCACGACGCCTTCGTCCTGCTGTGCGGCCCGGACGGCGCGGACTGGGCACGCGCCGCGGGACCCGGCGTACGGGTCCACCAGGTGGGCGGTGACGTGCTCGACGTCGAGGACGCCTGGGCCGGGCGCTACGGCGACGCCACCGCCGTCCTCGTCCGCCCGGACGGCTACGTGGCCTGGCGGACCGGCGGACCGGCGGTCGAGGGCGAGGTCGGCCGGGTGCTCGCCCAGGTGCTCGGCTCCGGCGCATGACCGTCATATGGTGAGTCATGCGATGGATCACGTTCGACTGTTTCGGCACCCTCGTCGACTGGCGGCACGGCATCGGCACCAGCCTTGAGCTGATCGCGCCCGGCAGGGGGGAGGAACTGCTGGAGGCGTACCTGCGGCACGAGAGCGCGGTCGAGACCGAGACGCCGCGGGCGCGCTACCGCGACGTCATGGCCGAGGCACTGCGCCGCGCCTGCGCCGGCGCCGAGGTCCCGCCGAACGACGACGACGCCTGGGTGCTGGCCGCCACACTGCCCTACTGGCCGGTGTTCGGCGAGGTCGGGGCGGAGCTGTCGGCCCTGCGCGCGGCGGGCCGGCGGCTGGCGCTGCTGACCAACTGCGACCGCGACCTGATCGCCCAGACGCTGCGGCGGCTGCCCGTGCCGTTCGACGCGGTGGTGACCGCCGAGGACGTCGGGGCCTACAAGCCGGACGAGGCGCACTTCGAGCACTTCAGGCGGACGTACGAGCCGGCGGAGTGGGTGCACGTGGCGCAGAGCCACTTCCACGACATGGTCCCGGCCCAGCGCCTCGGCATCCGCCGGGTGTGGATCAACCGGCACGGCGAGCGGCCCGCCGACCCGGAGGTCGTCCGGGTGGTCCTGCCCGACCTCCGCGGCCTGCTCGCCGCCGTCGAACGCGCCTAGCGGGGTTTGTCCAGGACCTCGGCGACGCCTTCGAGGAAGGAGTCGACGTCGGCGATCAGGTAGCCGGCGCGGAGGAGCACGGTCGAGAACCGGGCCTCGCGCACCTCCTTGGCGGTCACCGCGAACTCGGTCGTGCCGCGCAGGGTGGCGACGATGCGGTCGAGGAAGGCGTCGACCTCGTCCTCGTTGTAGCCGGTGCCCATGCGGCCGGGGCGGAAGGCCACACGTTCGACGCGGGCGGCCTGGGTCTCGAACCACTCCTCGCGCAGCAGTTCCCCGGTCGGCTCGGCCATGGCGAGCCGTACCGGGCGCTTGGCCTGGGTCTCCAGCGCCACGACGAACGCCTCCAGCGCGAAGTCCACCGCGGTCTCGTGGTAGCCGCCGCGCTTGGCGCGGAAGGTCGCGGCGCGGACCTCGTCCGCGGTGACGGGCTCGACCGTGTGCGGGCCCCTGCCCAGCGTCGACTCGATGCGCGCGATCAGGGCGTCGACTTCCACGGGGTCATAGCCTGAACGCATACCCATGACGCGCGGAAAGCGGTTCAAGCCCACTCCTCCTGAGATGTGCCGGGGGTATCTCCATTGTGAGGGCCTTTATCACCACCCTGCGCCCTGACATATACCGTTACAGCACCATGCGACTGTTACAGGTCTCTTTCCGCTACCGAAGACGTCAGCCTTTCGTCCTCGAAGAGGCCGACGCGCAGCTCGCGCCGGGCGACGTGATCGAGCTGACCGGGGTCAACGGAGCGGGCAAGTCCACCCTGCTGCGGCTCCTCTCGGGGCTCACCCGGCCGACGCGGGGCCGCATCACCGATCGTCCCGGCGTCGTGGGCTTCGCCCCCGACCGCTTCCCGACGGCCCAGCCGTTCACGGTCACCGCCTACCTGAACCACATGGCCTCCGTACGCGGCGGCGCGCGGTGGCGGCCCTGGGCCGAACGCCTCGGCATGGGCCACCTCCTCGGCCTGCCGCTCGGCGAGCTGTCGAAGGGCAGTGCGCACAAAGTCGGCCTGGTCCAGGCCCTGATGCCGGACCCCGGCCTGCTGATCCTGGACGAGCCCTTCGCCGGCCTGGACGCCGACGCCCGCGAGACGCTGCCCGCCATCGCCACCGAGGTCGCCGGGCGCGGGGGCATCGTCATCGCCAGCGACCACCAGGGCGGCCTGCGCGGCCTTCCCGGGCTGCGCTCCTGGTCGGTCGTGGACGGCCGCCTCAAGGAGGGCGCCCCCGCGGCCACCGGCCACGAGCGCGACCCGCGACGCCCGCGGGCCACCGTGGCGGTCACCCTGCCCGCCGACGAGCTGCCGCTCTTCCTCACCAGGATGCGCGACAAGGGCTACCGGACCCGCGAGATCGAGGACGCCCAAGCCCTCCCCCACCCCGCCGAGGAGCCCCGGTGATCGCTCTGGCCGTCTTCCGCCTGGCCGCGTACGTGCGTTCGCACCGCGTCCACCAGGCGCTGCTGCTCACCCTCGCCATGCTCGCGATCGTCTACGGCAGCCGGGCGCCCAGGGGCACGGAGGCGGCCGTGCTGGCCGACGGCGCCGTGCTGATCATCCCCATCCTGGCCTGGGCCACGCGAAGCCTCCTGGACACCGAGCCCGACCGGCAGCGCGAGCTGTCGGCGATCACCGTGGGCGGGCGCGGCAGGGAGGTGGCGGCGGGGCTCGTGGCGAGCCTGGCCGCCTGCGCCGGACTGGCCGCGATCGCGCTCGGCTGGGCCGTCCTGCTCGGCCTGAGCGAGCGCCCGGGCGGGGACGTGCTCGGCGCGGCCGTCGTCCTGCACGTCCTGGCCGTGCTCGCCGGGACCGGGCTCGGGGCGCTGACCAGCCGGGCCGTGCTGCGCTCCCCCGCGGTCTCGATCATGTCGCTGGTGCTCGGCTACCTGGTGATGCTGCTGCTCAGCGCGTCCCCGGCGTACTGGCTGACGGTTCCGCTGGTGGTCTGGATGCGGACGGCCGCCGCCGGCGAACTGCTCGACCGGCTGCCCCAACTGTCGGTGATCTCCCTGATGTGGTGCCTGGCGGGACTCGCCCTGTATGCCTGGAGGCGCCGTAGGGTAGGTTAGTAAGCGTTCACTCACCCCTGAGGAGGCAACGGTGAAGGTGATCTGCCTGGGTGACAGCATCACTCGCGGACAGGTGAGCGTCGACTATGTGGCCATGCTGCGGGACCGGCTGCCCGGCGAGACGGTGATCAACGCGGGGGTCAACTACGAGCCGTCGTCCGAGCTGCTCAAACGTCTCGACGACGTCGTACGGCAGGATCCGGACGTGGTCACCGTGCTCATCGGCACCAACGACGCCAACGCCACTCTGAGCGAGAAGCGGGCCAGGGCCCTGCGCAAGCGCTGGAAGCTCGCCGAAACCCCCACGCCCGCCGCGTACGCCGCCAACCTGACGGCCATCGCCGCCCGCCTGCAGAACGAGACCATGGCCCGCGTGGCGCTGATCTCCCCACCGGTCATCGGCGAGGACCTGGACTCGGTCCCGGTACGCCGCACCCAGGAGTTCGCCGAGATCGTCAGGACGGTCGCCGCCGAGCAGGGCGTGACCTACCTGCCGCTCAACGAGCGCATGACCGCCGCCCTGGAGGGCACCTCGCCCCGCACCCACTACCGTCCGGAGAGCAATCAGGCGCGGACCGCCGCGATGCAGCACTTCCTGCTCGGCCGCAGCCTGGACGCCATCTCCACCAGCCGCGGCCTGCGGCTCACCACCGACACCGTGCACCTCAACAGCCGGGGCGCCGCCATGATCGCCGACCTGGTCGAGAGCTTCGCGGCCCGCTCGACCGCCGCGACGTAGGCCGGGCGCCCTGCCCTGCTCGATCGGCCGCCGGGCAGGGCGGTTCTATTCGGCGGCGGCGAGCTGCCCGCAGGCGCCGTCGATCTCGCGGCCCCGGGTGTCGCGCACGGTCACCGGCACCCCGTGGAACTCCAGCCGGCGCACGAACGCCCGCTCGTCCTCCGGGCGGGAGGCCGTCCACTTGGAGCCCGGCGTGGGGTTGAGCGGGATCAGGTTGACGTGCACGAGCTTGTTCCTGACCAGCTTGCCGAGCAGGTCGGCCCGCCACTCCTGGTCGTTGACGTCCTTGATCAGGGCGTACTCGATGGAGATGCGGCGCTTGGTCCTGGCCGCGTACGACCAGGCCGCGTCGAGGACCTCGGCCACCTTCCAGCGCGTGTTGATCGGCACGAGCGTGTCACGCAGCTCGTCGTCGGGCGCGTGCAGGGACAGCGCGAGCGTGACCGGCAGCCCCTCCTCGGCCAGCTTGCCGATGGCGGGCACCAGCCCCACGGTCGAGACCGTGACGCCGCGGGCGGAGATGCCGAGGCCGTGCGGCGCGGGCTCGACCATGCGGCGCACGGCGCCGATCACCTGCTTGTAGTTGGCCAGCGGCTCGCCCATGCCCATGAAGACGACGTTGCTCACCCGGCCGGGCCCGCCCGGCACCTCGCCCGCCGCCAGCGCGCGGGCGCCGGCGACCACCTGCTCGACGATCTCGGCGGTGGACATGTTGCGGGTCAGGCCCGCCTGGCCGGTGGCGCAGAACGGGCAGTTCATGCCGCAGCCGGCCTGCGAGGACACGCACATGGTGACCCGCTCGGGATAGCGCATGAGCACCGACTCGACCAGCGCGCCGTCGAACAGCCGCCACAGTGTCTTGCGGGTCGTGCCGCCGTCGGTGGTCAGCTCCTTGACCGGCGTGAGCAGCGTCGGCAGCAGCGCCGACAGCTTGTCGCGGGCCGCCGCGGACAGGTCGGTCATCGCGGCGACGTCGGTGGTGTGGCGCTCGAAGTAGTGGCGCGAGAGCTGGTCGGCGCGGAAGGCCTTCTCCCCCAGCTCGGTGACCGCGGCCCGGCGCTCGGCCATCGACAGGTCCGCCAGGTGCCGCGCGGGCTTGGCCCGTCGCGGCGCGACGAAGGTGAGCTGGCCTGGCTGCTGGGACACGTTTCTGCCTTTGCTCGGGGGACTACCGGGACTTCTCACCGGCCAGGTTAGTGAACGCCGGCCGCGCGGGCGGAATTCCTGATCACAGTACGGCTCGCGTCAGGGTCACCGCCCGATCTACAGTCATCTCGTATGGCGATTTTCCGGTCGGCCTCTGGCGAGGGTGGGACCGAGGTCGTCCTCGCCGCCGGTAACCCCTACGGCAGCCGCACGCTCGTGGTCGAGCGGGACGAGGACTCCTCGGTAGCTTACCTGTGCTCGCCCGAGGGCGCCGTCCATGGAGCGGTCTGGCTGGCCAACCACCGGCCGGCCCCGGCCGTGGTCGATCTGGCCCGGATCAACTCCGGCCTGCCCCCGCTGATGCCCAGGGGCAACACGACGCATCCCGAGGGGCGCAGGCCGCTCGGGCAGCTGTCCGCCCTGTGGTTCGAGGAGGGCGACGGCGTCGCCCTCTACGAGGACGACGACCTGCTCGCCGTCATCCCCGGCTGGGCCGACATGAACAGGGGCATGCCCGGGTACGCCCGCGACGCCGTGGGCGAGTCGCCGTTCGCGTGGGCGCTGTCGGAGGCGTTGGAGGGGCTGCGGCCGCGCATCTCCAACGCCACGTCCTACTGGCGCTGGCGGCACGGCGAGGGGTCGTGGCCGTCGTTCCAGCAGTTCGTCATGGGCCATCTCGACCGGGTGCTGGGCCCGGCGGGCCGCTACTGGGACGCCAGCGGCGAGCGCCTGCCGACCGTCGGCATCACCGAACGGCCCCCGCACGAGGGCCGCGAGCTGACCGTGCTGTCCACGGTGGGCATGAGCTGCCAGCGCATGCCCACGGTCGAGCAGTGGATCGACCGGCCCGACGCCTACGCCCGGATCGAACTGGCCGTGGCCACCCGCGACGACCCCAGGGACGCGGCGCTGCTGCTGGTGTGGCTGGCCCAGTACCCGTGGCACTCGGTGACCTGGCTCGGCCACGGGCACACGGCCAAGTGGTACCACGAGCCGTCGACGTTCCCGCTGGGGTCGCGGTACTCGGGGGTCCTCATGCGGGCCGACCCTCCCGACATGCCGGACATGTCGGGGTTCGCGTTCGGTGGGGAGGCCGTACGGTGGTTGTGGCTCACCCCTGTGACGACGGAGGCGTTAGAGGAACAGCGTCAGTAGCAGCCAGACCGGCACCAGCGTGGTCACCAGCGAGTCGAGGCGGTCCATCAGGCCGCCGTGCCCCGGCAGGATCGTGCCGAGGTCCTTGATGCCGAGGTCCCGCTTGATCATCGACTCGATGAGGTCGCCCACGGTCGCCAGCAGCGCCGCCAGCGCCCCGATCAGCGCGCCCAGCCAGAGCGGGCCGTCCAGCAGCCAGGTCACCAGCCAGCCGCCGACCAGCGTGCAGGCGATCATCGACCCGGCGAAACCCTCCCAGGTCTTCTTCGGGCTGATGACCGTCATCTTGTGCCTGCCGAACAGCACACCCGCGACGTAGCCGCCGATGTCGCTGGCCACGGTCACCGCGATGAAGATCAGCACCCGGTCGCGGCCGTCGTGCGGCGCGAGCAGCAACGCCGCGAACGCCGCCAGCATCGCCGGGTAGAACAGCGTGAACACCGAGGCCGTGCCGTCGCGCACGTAACCGTCGGTGCCGTCGCTGAACATCCGCCACACCAGCAGTACGAACGCGAACACCGCGAACGTCCCCAGCAGCCAGAAGGGGCCGCCCCAGTACGCCCCCGCCTGCATCGCCACCAGGCCCGCGAGCACCGGGACGGCCGGGACCTTGATCCCGCGCGTGGCGAACGCCTTGGTCAGCTCCAGCACGCCCACGCCGACGCACACCACGATCACCAGGAGGAAGAGCTCCTTGATCGTGTAGAGGGTACCGAGGACCAGCGCCCCCAGCCCCACACCCACCGCGATCGCGGCCGGCAGGTTCCTTCCGGTACGGCTGCCGCCGTTCGGACCGGTGCCGGCCGTACGTTCTTCCACAGACACTCTCCATAGCCACGGCCCCCGCCTTCCGGCGAGGGCCGCGAGGCGTGCCGCTCAGACTTCGAGCAGCTCGGCTTCCTTGTGCTTGAGCAGCTCGTCGATCTTGGCGACGTGCTTCTGGGTGAGGTCGTCGAGTTCCTTCTCCGCGCGGCGGACCTCGTCCTCGCCCGCGTCGCCGTCCTTGATCATCTTGTCGAGGGCCTCCTTGGCCGTACGACGGATGTTGCGGATCGACACCTTGGCGTGCTCACCCTTGTTCTTGGCGACCTTGATGTACTCCTTGCGGCGCTCCTCGGACAGCTCCGGGAACGTCACGCGGATCACGTCGCCGGTGTTGGTCGGGTTGACGCCGAGGTCGGAATCGCGGATGGCCTTCTCGATCGCGCCCATCGCGCTCTTGTCGAAGGGCTGGATGATGACCATGCGCGCCTCGGGCAGGTGGAACGAGGCCAACTGCTGGACCGGTGTCGGAGTGCCGTAGTACTCCGCATTGATCTTGTTGAACATCGCGGGGGTGACCCGGCCGGTCCGGATGGTCGCGAAGTCTTCCTTCGCGACCGAGACGGCCTTGTCCATCTTTTCCTCGGCTTCGAGGAGGGTTTCGTCGATCACAGCGGCTCCCTGTCTACTAGCTGGCGGTGTCGGGCTAGCTCCCTCATTTGCCTGCGGGACTCACCAGCGTGCCGATTTTCTCACCGCGTACCGCTCGCAGGATGTTGCCCTCGCCCATCAGGTCGAAGACCACGATCGGCAGATCGTTGTCCTTGCACAGGCTGATCGCGGTCGCGTCCATGACCGCGAGGTCGCGGAGCAGCACCTCGCCGTAGTCAAGGTGGTCGAACCGGACCGCGTCGGGGTTCTTGCGCGGGTCGGAGTCGTAGATCCCGTCGACCTGCGTGCCCTTGAGCAGCGCCTCGGCGCCGATCTCCAGGGCCCGCTGGGACGCCGCGGTGTCGGTGGAGAAGTACGGCGAGCCGAGACCCGCTCCGAAGATGACCACGCGCCCCTTCTCAAGGTGCCTGATCGCACGGCGCGGCAGGAAGGGCTCGGCGACCTGCTGCATGGTGATGGCGGTCTGGACGCGGGTCTCGACGCCCCGCCTCTCCAGGAAGTCCTGCAACGCCAGGCAGTTGATCACCGTGCCGAGCATGCCCATGTAGTCGGCCCTGGCGCGGTCGATGCCGCCCTGGGACAGGGTGGCGCCGCGGAACATGTTCCCCCCGCCGACGACGACCGCGACCTGCACGCCTTCGCGCACGGCCTCGGTGATCGAGTCGGCCAGGTGGTCGACGACGGCCGGGGCGATGCCCAGCGGGTCGTCTCCGGCGAACGCCTCGCCTGACAGCTTCAACATCACCCGCTTCCACCTCAGTGGACTCTGCGGGCTGGGTGATGAGGAAGCCGCCGTCCGTGTGGATTCGTGGGCTGACTCCCGGTGGTCCTGCACGGCGGCGGCCTCCTTCATTGGGTGGAACTCTGGGCAGGCAGTTCGCTCAAGCCTAAGCCTGGCCGACCTTGAATCGGACGAAGGCGAGCACCTCGACGCCGTTCTCCTCGGCGTACTTGCCCACGCTCTTCTTGTTGTCCTTCACGAAGGCCTGCTGGACCAGGGTGAAGTCCTTGTACCAGCCGTTGACGCGACCCTCGACGATCTTGCCGATGGCGGCCTCGGGCTTGCCCTCCTCGCGGGTCATCTCCTCGAAGAGCTTGCGCTCCTTCTCGACGACCTCGGCGGGGACGGACTCGGCCTTGAGGTACTGCGGGGCCATCGCCGCGGCGTGCTGGGCGATGTCCTTGGCGACCTCGGCGTTCGGCTTGTCGAGCTGCACGAGCACACCGACCGCCGGCGGCAGCGCCGGGTCGGTCTTGTGCATGTACGCGCCGATGTAGCCGCCCTCGAGCACGGCGAAGCGGCGGATCTCGATCTTCTCGCCCAGCGCGGCGTTGGCCTCGTCCAGGTGCTCCTTGACGGACTTGCCGTCGAAGGAGGAGTCGAGCAGCGTCGCCACGTCGGCGGGCTTGCTCTCCAGGATGTGCGCGACCACACCGGCGGCCAGCTCCTGGAAGCGCTCGCCCTTGGCCACGAAGTCGGTCTCGCAGTTGAGCTCGAGCAGGGCGGCGGAGGAGTCACCGTCCTGCTGCAGCGCGACGAGGCCGTTGGAGGCCGTACGGGCCTCGCGCTTGCCCACGTCCTTGGCGCCCTTGAGGCGCAGGAGCTCGATGGCGCGGTCGAAGTCGCCATCGGACTCCTCAAGCGCCTTCTTGCAGTCCATCATGCCGGCAGCGGTGATCTCGCGAAGCCGCTTGACGTCGGCCATGTTCACGGAAGCCATTGCTCTTATTCCTTGTGGGATTTCGTCGTCGTCGTGGGATCGGGGTGGACGCCCGGGGCGCCCTCCCCTGGTCGGTACGGCAGGCGCGTGCCGTACCAGGGCCTTGTCGTGCACGGGTCGTGCGCGGGTGGTGCGTTCTGCCTCGGTCTTGCGCGGTCTCGGGCGGTGCTGCTCGGTTACGGTCTGGGACGTTGCTGCCCGGTTACGGTCGGACGGTCATGCCGGTTGCGCTCGGACGGTCGTGCCGGGTTGCGCCCAAGCGCCGAACTCCCACCCAACCCGCCCCGATCGGTCCGGCTTCCGCCTGGCCGGCCCGGCTTTCACCCGGTCTGCCTGGCTGCCGCCCGGTCTCCGCTCAGCAGGACGGGCTCCGCCGGTGGAGCTCTGCTCCGCCTCGCTGCATACTGCCCAGCGAGGCTCGGCTTATCGCTCCGGACCGATGGTCATCCCGCCTCGGCTTACCGCCTCGGTTCCCGACGACCACCCCGGCCCTGGCTTACCGCCCGGCCTGATGGCCACCCTGCCTTGGCTACCGCTTCGGCGTGGTGCCGTCCTGTCCGGCTTGCCGTCCCGGCTCGGCCGTTTGCCCAGTCGAGACGCGTACCTTGCCTTCCAAGCCTCAGCCCTCACAGGCCCGAGGCCCTTTCAGAGCCCCAGCCCTCGCAGGACCTTGGTTCCGCTCACCCTCGCTCAGCCAAGTGCCCGCCCCGCACCGCGGTCGATGACGACCTGCGGCGCGGAGCCGGCGCCTGTACCGTGCCCGGCCTCACGCCCGGGCCCGGTGGCCGTGTCTCAGGCCTGCGGCTCGGACTCGGGGGTCGCGTCGGCGGCCGGAGCGGCCTCGGCCGGAGCCTCGGCAGCGGGGGCCTCCTCGGCCGGAGCCTCAGCGGCCGGGGCCTCAGCGGCGGGAGCCTCTTCGGCGGCGGCCTCGGCCTCAGGAGCGGCCTCCTCAGCGGCGGCCTGACCCTGACCCTGCTCGATGAGCTCGCGCTCCCACTCGGCCAGCGGCTCGGCTGCGGCCGGCTTCTCGTCGCCGCGGGCGGCGCCGGAGCGAGCCATCAGACCGGCGGCGACACCGTCGGCGACGACCCTGGTGAGCAGGCCGACGGCGCGGATGGCGTCGTCGTTGCCCGGGATCGGGTAGTCGACCTCGTCGGGGTCGCAGTTGGTGTCGAGGATCGCGACGACCGGGATGCCAAGCTTCTTGGCCTCGCTGATCGCGATGTGTTCCTTCTTCGTGTCCACGATCCACACCGCGCTGGGCACGCGGCCCATGTCACGGATGCCGCCGAGCGTGCGCTCGAGCTTGTCCTTCTCGCGACGGCGCATGAGGAGCTCCTTCTTGGTGAGCCCCGAGCCGGCGACGTTGTCGAAGTCGAGCTCCTCGAGCTCCTTCAGACGCTGAAGCCTCTTGTGCACGGTGGAGAAGTTGGTGAGCATGCCGCCCAGCCAGCGCTGGTTCACGTACGGCATGCCGACCCGCGCGGCCTGCTCGGAGATGGCCTCCTGAGCCTGCTTCTTGGTGCCGATGAACAGGATCGTGCCGCCGTGGGCGACGGTCTCCTTGACGAAGTCGTAGGCACGGTCGATGTACGACAGCGACTTCTGCAAGTCGATGATGTAGATGCCGTTGCGCTCGGTGAAGATGAAGCGCTTCATCTTCGGGTTCCACCGGCGGGTCTGGTGGCCGAAGTGAACGCCGCTCTCGAGCAGCTGTCGCATGGTGACGACGGGGGCCATGTGATGGTCCTCCAGGTCTGGGCGCCCTGCGGATGGGCGCAGTTCTCGGTTGTGCCGCGGCAGCGCGTTGTCTACCGCCCTGATGCCCCAAAACCGCTCCAGCCGGGCCGGGGCCCGGACCGAGGGTGCGGTCCGCAACGGGGCATGCGAAGTCGGCCTGTTGCCACAGGCCATCGAAAAGTCTACCTCCCACACCGCCCCAGGCTGACCGTCTGAGGTCAAACCGACATTCCGGGTACGGCTCACCCCGCATCGTGATCCTCCGTGGGCAACCCCGGCCACGTCCTCGGGGCGACCGGGAAGAGGTTGATCTGCGCCTCGGCGACCCTGGCCTCGCTCGGCGCGTCCTCCGGGCTGCGCCGATGAGCGATGTACGGCTCCAGCAGCTTCTCGATCTCCTCGCTCAGCCGTCCAAGTTCGCTCGCATCGACCCTGATGCGGGTGCGGCTGAAGCGGGTCGCGTCGCGCCACTCGTCCGTCTCGTGCTCGATCCTGGCCAGGGCCCGGTCGGCCTCGTCGCCGGCCTCCTTGCGGAATGCCTTGATCAACAAGGTCTTGGCGTCACGGACCTCCGGCTGGTCGTCCGGCAGCACGCCCACACTGAACGGCTTGTGCGTCGATCTCCACAGCCGTTCGCGTCCGTCACCTCTGGGCGGGGCGTCCTCGACGAACCCGTACTTGGCCAGCATGCGCAGGTGATAGCTGGCGGCGCTGGGTGTGATCCCCGCGATCTCCGCCACCTCGGTCGCAGTGGCACTGCCCTCCACGCCAAGCCGGTTGAGGATCATCAGCCTCGCCGGGTGAGCCAGCGCCCGCATCATCTTCGGGTCGCTGAGCCCCTCCATGTCCTGCGTCATGCGCCAAAGGTACCCGCAGAGAGATATGAAGCATTCCCTTTACAACTCTGAAGGGATCCCTTCATACTTATGAAGACTTCCTTTCATATCTACCCGCCCCCCGGTCCTCGTCCCCGTCCCCGTCGCCATCCCGCCGCAGAGCCGCACCCGCCGCCTCGCCCCCGGACCGCACCGCCTCGTCCCGCGCCAGGGCCCGCCTCACCCCAGACCGCACCCGCCTCATCCCGCGCCACGGCCCCGCTCCCGTCGCCGCATCACCACCCCCGCCTGCACCCCACCCCCAGCCCGAACTCGCCACCCCGGAGACCCTGAGCATGGACACGACGGCCCCACTCCCCCTTCGCAAGCAGCGCGACTACCGCCTGCTGTGGAGCGCCCGCACGATCTCGATCACCGGCTCGGAGGTCTCCAAGCTGGCCGTCCCCCTGACCGCCATCACGCTGCTGACCGCCTCCCCCGCCGAAATGGGGCTGCTCACCGCCGCCGCGCCGCTGCCCGCCCTGCTGTTCGGCCTCCAGTCGGGCGCCATCTCCGACCGCCTGGCCCGGCACCGCCCGCTGATGATCGCCTGTGAGCTCGTCTCCTGCGTCGCCGCCGCCACCGTCCCGCTGGCCTGGCTGTTCGGCGTCCTCACCGTGCCTTGGCTGGTCATCATGGCCCTGGTCATCGGGACGGCCGGCGTCATGTTCAAATCCGCCAACTTCCCCTACATAGCCGCGGTCGTAGGCCCGTCGCAGCGCACCGAGGCGATGGCCGGCTTCCAAGCCTCGTACTCGGTGGCCTCCGTGAGCGGCCCCGGCCTGGCCGGCATCCTGGTCCAGACGCTCACCGCGCCGTTCGCCGTACTGGCGGAGGCGCTGTCCTTCCTCGCCTCCGCCCTCCTGCTCCGCTCGATCCGCACCCCGGAGCACAACGAGCCCACCCGCTCGTCCAGCATGTGGCACGACATCGTCGAGGGCCTGCGAACCAGCCTCACCAACCCCACGCTCCGAGCCGTCCTTGGCGCCGGCGTGACGATCAACTTCTTCGCCATGGCGTACATCGCCGTCCACATGCTCTACATGGTCAACACGCTCGGCATCCCCAAGGGACTGATCGGCTTCCTCACGGCCCTGAGCGGCCTGGGCGGTCTCCTGGGCGCCTGGCTCACCTCCCGCCTGGCCAAGCGCTACGGCGAGAACCGCATCCTGCTCGTCGCGGTCCTGTTCTTCCCGCTGGACATCCTCGCCGTCGGCCTCGTGACCGGCCCCCTCTGGGTGAAGCTCACCGTCCTCGGCCTGACCGGCGTCCTGACCGGCGTCATCGTGGTCGCCTTCTCCACCTGCATGGGCGTGATCACCCTCCGCGACACTCCCACCGCCCTCCGGGGCCGCGTGAACGCCACCATGACCTTCGCCGTGCAGGGCGTCCTGGCCCTCGGCGGCCTGACCGGCGGCCTGCTGGCCGAATTCGTCGGCCTGCGCCCGGTCATCCTCATCAGCGCGGCGGGCATCGCTCTGAGCACCCTGTGGATCTGGCTCTCCCCCCTACGCCCCAACGCCCCTCACAAGCAGCGCCACCACACCCCGCCCCCGCCCGCTCAGAGCTCCCTCCCCCACGCACTGACCCACCTCATCGAATCCAAGCGCCACTCCCTCATCTAGCCCCTGATCCCCCTGATTCCCCCCACAGCCCACACAAGACCTACATTCCGCCCACCCTGGCCCAAAACGCCTCGACACCCCACCACGACGGCCCGCCCCCTTCCTCCCACGGCCCTCTGCCCTGGCTGCCCGCGGCCCTTCGTCCCTACAGCCCTCCGCCCCTGACGGCCTGCGGCTCTCCTCCTTCACGGCCCACCCCTGGCGATTTGTGCCCTCTGCCCTGACGGCCCGTGGCCTGCGGCCTTCGCCCCAGGGCCACGACCTGTGCGCCCTCTCCCACCAACCCCACAACGTCCTCCGCCTCGCCCCTCCCCTCCCTTGCCGCCACCCTTACTGGCCGCCTACCGCCGTCCACAGGAGACTCATCACCGCCCCCTCCATCCACAGAACCCCGCTCGCCTCGACCTTCGGAGGCCGCCCCCGGCAAGACTCCTCGCCATGTCCCCTCACCCAGCACCCCCACCGCCGAGGCCCTGCCTCCAGAGCAAGGCACGCCAGGCCCTGACCTCCTTGGCCATGCTCACAACGGTGATCACCATCACGGCCGTCACCACCCCGGTTCCTCTGGCGAGGGCCACCCCACCCGCCTGGCGCTGGCCCCTTGACGGCAGCCCCCGCGTCCTGCGCCGCTTCGCCCCACCCTCCGCCCCATGGCTGGCCGGACACCGAGGCATAGACCTGGCCGCCCCCGCCGACACCCCTGTCCTGGCCGCGGGCACAGGCACCGTCCACTACGCGGGCTCAGTAGGGGGAAGAGGAGTCGTCACCGTCGACCACCCCGGCGGCCTCCGAACGACGTACCTGCCGATCACCGCATCGGTGAAGCAAGGCGAGCCGATCACGATGGGCGCCCGTCTGGGAGTCGTACAAGCCACACAGGGCCACTGCCAGGAGTCATGCCTGCACTGGGGCCTGATCGAAGACTCCCGCTACCTGGACCCCCTGCTCCTACTGGGCCACGCCCCCATCCGCCTCCTCCCCATCTGGCCGGAAACCACCACGCCCCCAATCACCCCACCCCTGCTGCCTCTCACCCCCAAGGCGCTCTCCGAGGCGCCCCTTACTCTCCCCTTCGCCCCCTCCGAAAGGTCTGCAGCCAGCACCACAACCCCACTCACCGCTCCCCCGCTACCCAACCTGTCCGCCGCCCTCTACCACCCGAACCCGTCCGCCTTCACAAGCCCGAACCTGCCTGCTCCGCCAGCCCTGCACCTGCCCACCAGCGCGTCCCCGCCCCTGCCCCAGCCCTTCATCCCCCTACATCCGCCCCTGCTCACAGTTCTCGGGCACCATGACTCCCCCTTCAAAGCGCAGAATGCGCTCCCATCCCCCAACCCCACGGCCCTACAGGCGCTTGCCCCCATCGCGATACCGGATACCAAGCCCCTGATCACCACCCCTGAAGCCACCCCCTCTCCCCCCGAGACACGCTCCAGCAACCTCCCCATCCGCACCCAATCGGTCAGAACTCCCGAGCAGCGGCATGACCCGTCCGAACGCCCGGCCACACCCCGCAAACCCGTCGTCCAACTCCTCGCACATGCGGCTTCCATGCCCGCAGCCCCCGCAATCGGACTGGGCACTCTCCTTGGAGTCGCCCTCCTCATCACGGCCCTACGACGCCGCCGACGCCCCCACAAGAAGCAACACAGCCCAAGAACCGGCCAACACCGCAAACCACCGAGATCGGAAGGAGCACACAGACGCCCCGGCTCCCCCTCACAACGCTCCTCCTGAAATCCCGGAAACCGACCAGAGAAGCTGGTCCATCAACGCTGCAACGCTCGCCGCGCCGTATGCAGCCCCAAGCTCACGACGAGAGCCCACAGCAGTCACCCTGAGAAACCCCAGAGGTTCCTCTCGAGCGGCCAAGATGCTGCTTCGTCCCGGATCGACGAACTCGACCCGCAAGCCCTCATCGAGGCACGCTTGAGCCTCTGAACCAGACAAAGTCCCGTACCTCTCGGGCGGCTTCCTTGGTTGCGTCCACGGAAGTGGTGTACGAGTTTGACCTGGTCAACAGGTGTGGCGCCGTGAAATGAGTACGGCCATCGCGTGATCCTTCGTAGCAA
>NZ_JBIUBJ010000028.1:0-81938 GCF_044547985.1 Nonomuraea sp. NPDC052265 | reverse complement strand
CTTTTAACACACTGTTGAGTTCTCAAGAAACGGACGCGTACTTCCTCACCAGAACCCGTTCCCGGATCCCCGCTCGGAGGCGCTCATTTCGTCTTGCGTTCTTTCGTTGTGTCTTAATTCTTTCAGCCGTTCAAGTCTCTGTCAAATTGACTCGACTTGCTCGACCTGCGGTAATTAAGTCGCGCCCCGCTTCCGGGACAACCCCTCTAACTTACCAGCCTGTCGCTCGGTTAGCGAACCGATCTTCAAACCCGCGAGCCAGAAGGGATTGCCGTCGTAGGCGTCGCAACGCACCGAAATCACCGGAGTGAAGGGAGTGGGTTGCGCCGCACCTCGTCGGCTCCTAAAGATTAGCAGCGCTCCCGACCACTCGGGACGCGTTCGTCATCTCTCCCGGCCACAGAACGATCACGGCCGAACATAGACTCGCCCCCGTGAGCAGCAACACGCCGCCAGTGGCGAAGAAGGTACCGACTGAGCGCATCCATCACGGCGACACGTTCATCGACGAGTACGCCTGGCTAAGCAACAAGGACGACCCGGACACAACGGCGTACCTGGAGGCAGAGAACGACTTTCTCAAAGAGCACACCGCACATCTCGCCGAGCTCCAGGAACAGGTCTTCCAGGAGATCAAGGGACGCACTCAGGAGACCGACCTGTCGGTGCCGAGCCGCAAGGGGGCGTGGTGGTACTTCACGCGTACCGAGGAAGGCAAGCAGTACGCGGTGTCCTGCCGGGTGCCGGCCGACAGTGACGCGCCGCCGCAGATCACCCCGGGCGAGCGCCTTGAGCGCGAGCAGGTCGTGCTCGACGGCAACGAGCTCGCCGGCGACAGCGCGTTCTTCTCCGTCGGCACCAGCGCCGTCACGCCCGACGGGACGATGCTGGCCTACTCGACCGACTACAAGGGCGCCGAGCGCTTCACGCTGAGGTTCAGGAATCTTGAGACGGGCGAGGTGCTGCCCGACGAGATCGAGGACATCTTCTACGGCGGCGCCTGGTCGGCCGACGGGTCGGCGTTCTTCTACACGCGGGTGGACGACGCCTGGCGTCCTTACCAGGTCTACCGCCACACCCTCGGGACGGAAGAGGACGTCCTGGTCTATGAGGAGACCGACGAGCGCTACTGGGTGGGCATCGGGCTGACCCGCAGCGAGCGGTACCTCGTGCTGGGCGCGGGCAGCAAGATCACCAGCGAGGTGCGCATCCTCGACGCC
This sequence comes from Nonomuraea sp. NPDC052265, assembly GCF_044547985.1. Lineage (NCBI taxonomy): Bacteria > Bacillati > Actinomycetota > Actinomycetes > Streptosporangiales > Streptosporangiaceae > Nonomuraea > Nonomuraea sp. NPDC052265. Next base: position 80,718 of record NZ_JBIUBJ010000028.1, on the reverse strand, counting down.
GCCGACCCCACCGGCGAGTTCCAGGTCGTCAGGCCCAGGAAGACCGGCGTGGAGTACGGCGTCGAGCACGCGGGCGACTTCTTCTACGTCCTGCACAACGAGAACGCCGAGAACTTCGAGCTGGCCACGGCCCCCATCGACGAGCCCGGCACCTGGACCCCGCTGATCGGGCACCGCGAGGACACCCGGCTGCTGGAGATCGACGCCTTCTCCGACCACGCCGTCGTGCACTTCCGCCGGGACGGCCTGACCGGCCTGCGGGTGCTGCCCTACAGCGCCGCCGGCGCGGGTTGGCGCGAGCGGATCGAGGCGGCCGAGCGCAACGCGTACGAGATCGACTTCCCCGAGCCCCTGTACGACGTCGGCCCGGCGGGCAACCCCGAGTTCACGACCACGCGGCTCAGGCTGGCGTACACGAGCATGGTGACGCCGCCGAGCGTCTACGACTACGAGCTGGACTCGCACGAGCTGATCCTGCTCAAGCAGCGTCCGGTGCTCGGCGGCTACGACGCGGGCGACTACGAGCAGTTCCGCGAGTGGGCGACGGCCGAGGACGGCACCCGCGTGCCGATCTCGATCGTCAAGCGCAAGGACACCACGACGCCGGCCCCGACCCTGCTCTACGGCTACGGCAGCTACGAGACCTCGATCGACCCGGGCTTCTCGGTTCCCCGGCTGTCGCTGCTCGACCGCGGGTTCGTCTTCGCCATCGCGCACGTCAGGGGCGGCGGCGAGATGGGCCGCCACTGGTACGAGGACGGCAAGCTGACCAGGAAGCGGAACACGTTCACCGACTTCGTGGCCGTGGCGAAGCACCTCAAGGCGAGCGGCTGGAGCGGGCGGGTCGTCGCGCGCGGCGGCTCGGCGGGCGGGCTGCTGATGGGCGCGGTGACGAACCTGGCTCCCGAGCAGTTCGCGGGGGTGGTGGCCGAGGTGCCGTTCGTGGACGCGCTCAACACGATCCTCGACCCGTCGTTGCCGCTGACGGTGATCGAATGGGACGAGTGGGGCGACCCGCTGCACAACCCGGACGTCTACGCGTACATGAAGAGCTATTCGCCGTACGAGAACGTGGACGGGAGGGCGTACCCGCCGATTCTGGCGATCACCAGCCTGAACGACACGCGGGTGCTGTACCACGAGCCGGCCAAGTGGATCGCGCGGCTGCGCGCGACCTCGTCCGGGGGGCCGTTCCTGCTCAAGACGGAGATGGGCGCGGGGCACGGCGGGCGCAGCGGGCGGTACGACGCCTGGCGCGAGGAGGCGTTCGCGCTGTCCTGGATCATCGAGAGGGGGACGGCGTGAGCTTCCGGGCCGACGAGCGGCGGTACGAGCGCCAGCCGTACAACCGCAGCGGGCGCAGCGGGCTGAGGCTGCCGGCGGTGTCGCTGGGGTTGTGGCACAACTTCGGCGACGACCGGCCGATCGAGAACTCGCGGGCGGTGCTGCGGCGCGCGTTCGACCTCGGGGTGACGCATTTCGACCTGGCCAACAACTACGGCGTGCCGTACGGGTCGGCGGAGCGGAACTTCGGGCGGATCCTCCGGGAGGACTTCTCGGCGTACCGGGACGAGCTGGTCATCTCCACCAAGGCCGGGTACGACATGTGGCCGGGGCCGTACGGGGAGTGGGGGTCGCGCAAGTACGTGCTGGCCAGCCTCGACCAGTCGCTGACCCGCATGGGCCTGGAGTACGTGGACGTGTTCTACAGCCACCGTCCCGACCCGGACACGCCGCTGGAGGAGACGATGGGGGCGCTGGACCGGGCGGTGCGCTCGGGCAAGGCGCTCTATGCGGGCATCTCCAACTACTCGGCCGAGCAGACCGCGCAGGCCGCGCGGATCATGCGCGAGCTGGGCACGCCGCTGCTCATCCACCAGCCGTCGTACTCGATGATCAACCGGTGGATCGAGGACGACGGGCTGCTCGACGTGCTGGAGGAGGCGGGCATGGGCTGCATCGTGTACTCGCCGCTGGCGCAGGGGCTGCTCACCGACCGCTACCTGGAGGGCGTGCCCGAGGGGTCGCGGGCGGCGACGAGCCGGTTCCTGAGCGCCGACCAGATCGACCGGGACCTGGCGCGCGACCTCAACGAGATCGCCAGGGGCCGGGGGCAGACGCTGGCCCAGATGGCGCTGTCGTGGACGCTGCGGGACCCGCGGGTGACCAGCGTGCTGATCGGGGCGAGCAGCGTCGGGCAGCTTGAGGACAACGTGGCGTGCGTGGACGGCCCGGTCTTCACCGAGGACGAGCTGGCGGCGATCGACAAGATCACCGAACCGGTCACGTCGGCCCGCTGATCACCTGTGGCGCACGGGGCCCCGCGCCGCCCGAGGGCGGTCTACAGGGCCTCGTGCCGCTGGAGGTAGGTGAAGGCGGCCCAGCCCGGCAGCACCGGCAGCCAGAACGTGAGCAGCCGGTGCAGCAGCACGGCCGAGGCGGCCAGGTCCCACTGGAGGCCGGCCGCGACCAGGCCGAGGGTGAGGGCGTACTCGACGGCGCCGAGGCCGCCCGGTGTGGGGGCGGCCGAGCCGATGGCGTTGGCCGTGAGGTAGACGACGGCGACGGCGGTGAAGCTCAGCTGGCCGCCGAACGCCGCGACGCAGGCGTCGAGGCAGGCCACGAACGCGATCGTGATCATGAGCGTGCCGAAGGCGGCCTCGATCATCTTGGCCGGCGACTGGAGCACGTCGAGCAGGCGGGGCAGCACGTTCGAGAACAGCCTGCGCATCCGCACGGTCACCATCCTGCGCAGCGGCGGCACGCCGAGCACCACCGCGACCAGCAGCGCGATGGCGAGCATCGCCACGACCAGGCCGCGCGAGGGGGTGAAGGAGGTGGCGGCGTCGGAGCCGGTGATGTAGGCGAACAGCAGCAGCAGGGCGATGTGGAAGACCAGCATGATGAGCTGCGAGGCGCCCACGCTGGCCACCGCGAGCGCCGGCGCGATGCCGCGTTTCTGCAGGTAGCGGGTGTTGATCGCGACCCCGCCGACCGCGGCGGGCGCGACCAGCTTGACGAACGACGACGCGAACTGCACCAGGACGGTACGCCAGAGCGGCAGGCGTTCCGGCACGAAGCCGCGCAGCATGAGGGCGGCGGCGACGAAGCTGGTGAAGGAGGCGATCAGCGCCAGGCCGGACCAGGCCCAGTTGGCGGTGGTCGCCACCTTGTAGAGGTCGATCTTGCTGAGCTGGGACAGCACGACGTAGGCGGCGACCGTGCTGGCGATGATCGTGATCAGGGTGCGCGGGCGGAATCGCTCCAGGCGCACCTCTTCGACCTTGCCCTGGGGCTTGAGCGCCACGATGTGGTCGCGCAGGCTGGTGAGCACGTTCTTGGCCTTGGACAGGGCCGAGCGGGTCTCCCTGGTCAGGGCGATGCGCTGGAGCAGCGGCATGGCGGCGGCCAGGGCGTCGGGTCCCATCACGGCGGCGGCGGCCCGGACCGAGCGCTCGGCGCCGACGCGCAGCGCCAGGTAGGTGAGGAGCTGGGCGATGTCGAGCCGGAGCAGCAGGTCGCCGGCGGCGATCTCGCCGCTGCGGGCGTCGGTCAGCACGACGCGGCCCGCGCGGTCGAGGTGGATGCTGTCGCCGGTGAGCCGCCGGTGCGCGAGCCGCTGGATCTGCAGCAGTTCGACCTGCTCCCAGATCTGGGCGAGCAGGGCGTCGTCGATCTCGGCGTCGGGCACCTCGTCGAGCGGGCGGGTCTCGATGTGCTCGTAGGCGAGCAGGGCGGCCTCGGTGCCGATCTCGCTGGTGCCGAGCAGGCGCGGCGTGCTGGCGCCGGCGGCCTGGGCCGCGTACGCCATCAGGGCCTCGCGTTCCAGCTCGGCCCGTAGCGAGCGGATGGCTCTGCGCCTGGTCTCGGAGTTGAGCCTGATGCGCCGCCACAGCCGGTACGGCAGCCCGGCCACCTGGCGGTCGCGGTCGAGGACGGTGACGTCGAGGCTGGTGCCGTCCTTGAGGCCGATGGCGTAGCGGCGGCTGCCCTGGTGGTCGTCCTCGATGCGGCGGGCGGAGACGGGCGAGAACGACAGCTTGCGCAGCGCGGCGACCACGGCGCTGCCGGGCGGGCGGGTGTTGGGGCTGCCGACGCCGTAGAGGGTGGCGTAGCCGATGGCCATGCCGACCAGGACGGTCACGATGGCGCTGGGCAGGGTGATCTGCCTGCCGGAGAAGTAGGTGAGGATGTAGAGGGCGATCGAGGTCCACATGAGCATGCGCCACGTGGGGCGGCGGGCGATGCGGACCGCGGTGGTGTAGGCGATCACCGAGGTGAGCAGTGTGTTCAGCGGCTCGATCTCGCGGTCGCCGGTGAGCAGGATGCGCAGGTCGGTCAGGTTGCTCGCCTCGATCCACTGCCCGAGCAGGAACGACCCGGCCATGCCGATGATGGCCGCGATCAGGCCCTCGGCGACGCGCAGGCCGTCGCGGTGGAAGACCCGCTCGACGGCGAACGCGGCGGGCACGATCAGCACGGCCGCGCTGCCGATGAAGGCCGCGACCCGGCTGAGCAGCGGCACCATCTCGGCGCCCACCTTGACGTCCTGCTCCAGGCCGTTGAGCGTCTGCTTGGCGACGAGGGCGAGCAGGATCACCGCCCCGAGCACCATCAGCGTCGCGAAGAAGCGCAGCAGGTCGGACGGCCGCCGCAACCGCTGGGGAAGGAGCGGCTCGACTACGTAGACGCCGCCGTCGGCGCGTGGCTCGGCCACGGCTGGATCCCCCTCCGCGAGGTCCTCCGTGTCATCATCTCGTTCCCTGATTTCGGCCACCGACAGTGATTCTGCACCTTCCCGGCCGGACCGTACGATCTCTGATCTCCAGTGTCCTCGTTCGTCGTCCCGGCGAGCGCGCCGGGTAAGGGCTCGACCAGCATTGACCTGCCCGCGAGTGGAGGCCATGAAGCCCTGGGACGTTCATGGCATGTTCACTCTCGCGATGCTGCTGCCGGCCCTCATCGCCCCCGACGCCCGGCTGCTGGACACGATCTCGGTCGATCACGTGCTCGGCCATCTCCGGGCCTTCGACTCCATCGCCGGCGCGCACGGGGAAAACCGCGCGGCCGGGCGGCCCGGTCACGACGTGTCGGCCGAGTACGTCGCGGCCAGGCTGCGCGAGGCAGGGTACACGGTGGAACTCCAACCGTTCACCTTTGAGTTCTTTCACGAGGTCGGACCGGCGGTTTTGCGGGGGCGGCGGGCGGGCTGTCCACCGGCGGGGAAGAGGCGAAGACGCCGGCCGAGGCCGCCCTGTACGGCGGCGTCGCCGGCGTCCCGAAGGACCCCTGCTCCCACAAGGCCTGCGACGGCCTGGGGAACGTCGGCAGGGCTGCGCTGGAGGCGACCTCGGACGCGATGGCGTACGTGGTCGCCCGCTACGCCCGGCCCTCGACGTAGGCTTGCCGCATGTCGGGTGATTTGAGGGTTTTGGGGGCATGTCCGCTTGACTGCCCGGACACCTGCTCGTGGGTCGTCACCGTGCGGGACGGGCAGGCGGTCAAGATGCGCGGCAACCCCGACCACCCCTACACCCGCGGCGCGCTGTGCGTGAAGGTCAACCGGTACCTGGAGCACACGCAGGCGGACGACCGCATCCTGTACCCGATGCGGCGTACCGGGCCGAAGGGGTCGGGGCAGTTCGAGCGGATCACCTGGGACGAGGCGCTCGACGAGATCTCGACCCGGCTGCGCGCCATCGTGGACGAGCACGGCGGCGAGGCGATCTGGCCGTACCTGGGCACCGGGTCGCTGGGGTATCTCCAGGGCTGCGAGGGCGTGGCCGGCCGCCGGTTCTGGAACGTGCTGGGGGCGTCCAAGCACTGGCTGAACATCTGCTCGGCGGCCGGCAGCAGCGGGCTGATGAGGGCCAACGGCACCGCGGGCGGCATGGACCCGGAGAACTTCGCCCAGGCCAGGCTGATCCTGCTCTGGGGCACGAACACGCTGACCAGCGGCCACCACCTGTGGAAGTTCATCCAGGACGCCCGCGCGGACGGCGCGTACGTGGTCGCCATCGACCCCATCCGCACCAGGACGGCCGACCAGGCCGACCAGCACCTGGCGATCAGGCCGGGCACGGACGCCGCGCTCGCGCTCGGGCTGCTCAACGTCGTGCTCGCGGAGAACGCGCAGGACGAGGAGTTCCTGGCCGAGCACACCGAGGGCTGGGAGGACTTCCGCGAGGAGATCCTGGAGTACCCGGTCGAGCGGGTGGCGGAGATCACCGGCATCCCCGCCGAGGACGTCCACAGCCTGGGGACGCGCCTGGCCCACACCCGGCCGACCGCGATCCGCGCCACCATGGGCATCCAGCGGCACGCGGGCGGCGGCGCCGCCATGCGCACGATCGCCGCGATCCCCGGCGTGACCGGCGACTGGCGGCATCCGGGCGGCGGCGTGGCGTACTCGACGAGCGGTCACGTGCGCGTCAACCTCGACACCCGCGACGACCTGCTGGCCAAGCCCGTGCGCACGCTGGTCATGACCAAGCTCGGCTCCCAGCTCGACGACGTCAAGTGCCTGTGGGTGTACGCCGCCAACCCGCTCGGCTCGACCCCCGACGCCAACGCGATCAGGCGACAGCTCTCCCGCGAGGACCTGTTCACGGTCGTCATGGAGCAGTTCCCGACCGACACCGTGGACTACGCCGACATCGTGCTGCCCGCGACCATGCAGACCGAGCACATGGACCTGCACGCCGGGTACGGCCACCTGTACCTGCTGTGGAACGAGCCCGCCGTGCCGCCGCCCGGCGAGTGCCTGTCCACGACCGAGACCTTCCGCCGGCTGGCCGCGCACATGGGCCTGACCGAGCCGTCCCTGTACGACTCCGACCTGGAGCTGGCCGAGTCGCTGCTGTCGAGCGGGCATCCGTCGCTCGAAGGCGTCACGCTGGACCGGCTGCGCAAGGAGGGGTGGGTGCGGATGAACTACCCCAAGCCGTTCGCGCCGTTCGCCGAGGGCTTCCCGACGCCTTCCGGGCGGCTGCGCTTCCCGCCCGCCGGGAAGGCGTACGTGCCGCCGCACACGGCGGTCGCCGCGCGGTCGGCGTACCCGCTGACGCTGGTCACGCCGGCCTCGCACACGTTCCTGAACACGATCTTCGCCAACAACCCGGAGCTGCGGCGGCGGGCCAAGGGACCGGCGGTGCTGGTGAACCCGGCCGACGCGGCGGCCCGCGGGCTGACGGCCGGGCAGCGCGTACGGGTGCACAACGACGGCGGCGAGTTCCTGGCCGACGTGGAGATCAGCGACCGCGTCGCGCCCGGCGTGGTGGCCTCCCCCAAGGGCCGGTGGCCGAAGCTGACCCCGGGCGGCGCGAACGCGAACGCCGTCGTGGCCGAGCGGGACGCCGACATGGGCAAGGGGCCGGCCTTCCACGACAACCTGGTCGAGATCAGCCCTTGTGCCGGTCCATGAACGCCACGACCGCGTCGAGCACCTTGGTGGCGTGAGGGCTGCCGAGCAGGGCCGAGGCGTGCAAGGACTCGCCGGGGATGACCAGCACCTGGTTGTCCGGGGCCTTGGTCGCGGCGGCCTCGGCCTCGCGCATCGACTGGGCGCCGCCGTAGGAGTCGTGCTCGGAGCCGATCTGCAGCAGCGGCACGGTGAGCGCGGCGGCGTCGCCCTTGTCGATCTCGCCTGACAGGGCGACGACGCCGGCCACCTCGGCGCCCAGCTTCTCGGCCGCGGGGACCGAGGCTGTGGCGCCGATCGAGCCGCCGACCAGGAACAGCCGCTCGACGCCCTTCTCCTTGGCCAGGCGCCTGCCCATGGCGACGGCGCCGTCCTCGGGCAGGAGGTTGGCGTCCCTGGCGTACAGCAGGACGCGGTAGCCGGCGGCGACCAGGCGGTCGGACAGCGGGCGCCAGGAGCACACGGTGCCGCGGCGCTCGTAGCTGATCACCACGCCCACCGGGCCGTCGCCGGTGATCACGCCGGGCAGGTCGCGGACATGGGTGAAGATCTTGCCGTCCTGCTCGGTGAAGCAGCCCGAGACGTTGGGGCCGGTGGGCGGCGCGCTCGGGGTGGGGGTCGGGTCAGAAGCAGGGGCCTCGGCGGCCGTGGTGCGGACGGCGGTCGCGCCGGTGCCGACCGTGCCCCCGCAGCCGGTCAGCCCCAGTGTGAGGAGTGCCATCCATCCGACGATCTTCCGCATGGCCGCCGCGCCCTTCTTCTGACTATGTCTGAACTGACATAGTGCCGCAAGCACCATATCCTTGGACCCACCATGACCTCAACGCTCGGATACGCGATCCTGGCGGTGCTGGCGCGCGGCGATCGCACCGGATACGACCTCGCGGCGGCCATGCGGCGGCCGGTCGGCTACTTCTGGACGGCCGGGCACAGCCAGATCCACGCCGAGTTGCAGAAGCTGCGGTCGGCCGGGCTGGTCGGGTTCGAGAGCGCGCACGGGCCTGGACCGCAGGCCAAGAAGGTCTACCACCTGACCCCCGACGGCCTGGCGGCGCTGCGGATATGGGTCACCGAGCCGCCGCGCGAGCGGCCGGAGCGCGACGAGCTGGTGCTGAAGACGTACGCGGCGTGGCTGGCCGAGCCGGAGCTGCTGCGGCGGCTGTTCGCCGAGCAGCTCGCCGCGCACGAGGAGCGGCTGGCCGACTACGAGCGGCAGGAGGCGTCGTTCGGCGGCGCGCCGGCCTTCGGCGACCCGCGGTTCGGCGGCTACGCGACGTTGCGCTGCGGGCTGAGCTACGAGCGGCATCGGGCCGAGTGGTGCCGCTGGATGCTGACCCAGCTCGGCGACAGCCTGTGACCGGGGGGATGGCGGTTCAGGTCAGGGAGAGCTTGTAGCCCTCGTGTGAGGCGGTGAAGCCGAGCGCGTCGTAGAAGCGGTGGGCGTCGGCGCGCGACTTGTCGGAGGTGAGCTGGACGACGGCGCACCCCCTGGCCCGCGCCCGGTCGATCGCCCACTGGATCATCTTCCCGCCCAGCCCCTGGCCGCGCGTCGAGGCGGCCACCCTGACGGCCTCGATCTGGCAGCGCTCCGAGCCCAGCCGCGACAGCCCGGCCAGGTACGTGAGCTGCATCGTGCCCACCACCTCGCCCTCCTGCTCGGCCACGATCAGCTCGTCGTACGGGTTGGCCTCGATGCGGTCGAAGGCCATCAGGTAGCGGGTGTCGTCGGGGGCACCCTCGCGGACGGCGCCGAGCGGGTCGTCGGCCAGCATCCGCACGATGGCCGGGAGGTCCTCCTTGCGGGCCTGGCGGAACAGCAGGGACAACACGTAGTGGGACTCCATGAGGGACGGGTCGGAGGGCAGGGCCATGACCTTGCCGCTGCGGATGAAGCCCTTGGCCGTGTAGAGCGCGCGGGCGGCGTGGTTGCCGTCGACGGCCCAGAGCTGAACCTGCTCGGCCCCGGACGAACGGGCCCACTCGACGGACCGGTCCACCAGCCGGGAGGCGAGCCCGCGTCCCCGGGCCTCGGGGGCTACCCACATGGACAGCAGGTGGGCGCCGGACTCCTCCAGGAGCATGCACACCAGGCCCACGTCGCCCAGGCCGTCGTCCTCGGCCACCCACCACCGCGAGTGCGGGTTCTTCAGCCGTCCGGTCCAGTCGTCGGCGGAGAACCCGGCCTCCCGCGCGTACGAGGAGCCGAACGCGTCCGGTGACTCCTGGAGCGCCCGCAGCCGGACCTCCTTCAGCCGCTCCCCTTCGTCCGGCCCCAACTGCACAATGGCGATTTCCGTCATATGGGAATCATGTCAGGGACAGGTCAGGGTCGGTCCCCGATGCCCCCAGGGGCCCCACGGCGGCACTATGAGGACATGAACGAAATCAGTAGACGCGATGAAGTCTCACTGTCCGCGGCGGCCCTGCGGGGCGCCCCTTGGAAGACCGCCGCCATCGGCGGCACCGTGGTGTCGGCCGCCAGCTTCGGGATGGGCGCGCTCACCGGCGACGGCGACCTGGTCTGGGCCCTGGGGCTCGGCATCAGCCTCTTCGCGCTGATCGCCGCGATCGGCTCGGTCGCCAAGCCGAACGAGGGCGACCGCGTCACCCGCCAGGCCCGGCTCTGGTCGCTGCGGCACCCGTGGAAGTTCGCGCTCCTGCCCGCCGCCATCACGGCGGTGCTCGACTACCCGGTGCAGCTCGTGCTCGACGGCGAGGGCGTGTTCGGCTCGGCCGTGCAGGCGATGTGGCACGGCGCGCTGGTCTACCTGATCGCCGCGATCCTGACCCTCACGATGAAGGGACGAGCACAATCTTCCCGGTGACCCGTCGCTCCAGCAGGTCGTCCATGGCCCGGCCCGCCTCCGCCAGCGGCCTGACCTCCGGCGCCGCCGGGACGATGCCCGGCATCGCCAGCAGACCTTCGAGCATGGCCCGGTTCTCCACCGCGTGGCCCATCGACCACGCGCCCCAGTCGACGCCCACCACCGCCCGGTTACGCAGCAGCACCTGGTTGGCGGACAGCCTCGCGATGCCGCCCGAGGCGAATCCGACGACCAGGAGCCGCCCGCCCTCGCGCAGCCCGCGAAGGGCCTGTTCCGACAGCTCGCCGCCGACCGGGTCGACCGCCACGTCCACGCCCCACGCCCTGGCCGCGTCCTTCAGACCGTCGTAGCCGGTCACGTCGTCGGCTCCCGCCCGCCGGGCGCGCTCCCTCTTGTCACCGGTGGACGCCGCCGCCAGCACGACGGCCCCGAGCGCCTTGGCGACCTGGACCACGGCCAGCCCCACACCGCCGCCCGCCCCGAGCACGAGCACCCGCTCGCCGGGAAGCAGCCGGCCGCGCTCTCTGAGCGCGTACATGGCGGTGCAGTAGCTCTGCGGGAACGCCGCCGCCGCGAGCACGTCGAAACCCTCGGGCAGCGGTACGGCCTGCGCCCGGTGCACCAGCACCCGCGTGGCGAAGCCGCCCAGCCCGGTGATCGCCACGACCCTGCGCCCGTCGGGCAGCCGCCCGGCCACCTCGTAGCCGGGGGTGAAGGGCAACGGCGGCCTGATCTGGTAGCCGCCGCGCACCATCAGCCCGTCCACGAAGTTGACGCCGGCCGCCTCGACCTCGACGACCACCTGGTCGGGACCGGGGATCGGATCGGGCAGCCCGACCAGTTCGACCGGCTTGCCGTATTCGGTGCAGACGACGGCCCTCACACTCATGGGGCCAGCTTCACCGACAGAACATCATTCCGGCAAGGCCCGCTCGGCTTCGCTCCTGCACACGCAGAACTCGTTGCCCTCGGGGTCGAGCATCGTCACCCAGCCCGTGCCGTCGGGCCTGCGCTGGTCCTGGGAGACGGTCGCGCCGAGGCCGAGCAGCCGCTCGACCTCCTCGTCGCGGGTACGCCCGCCGGTGCCGTTGACGTCGAAGTGCACCCGGTTCTTGCCGGTCTTGGCCTCGGGCACGCGGATGAACAGCAGGAACGGGTCCTGCGGCGTACGCAGCATGACCTCGTCGGCCCCTGGCTTGTCACCCTCGCCCAACGGCCACCCGGTGGCCCGGCTCCACCAGGTCGCGATCTCATAGGGATCGGCGGCGTCGACGGTGATGGCATGGATCTCGATCATCGCACTAGTGTCCACCAGCCAGATTGAGCCCCACGACACCGGCCAGGATGAGCGCGATCGAGGCCAGGCGCAGCGGCGACACGTCGTCGCCCATGGCGACCATGCCGAGGATCGCGGTGCCGACGGCCCCGATGCCGGTCCACACGGCGTACGCGGTGCCGACCTCCAGGGACTTGAGCGCGTAGGCGAGCAGCCCGAAGCTGAGGGCGGCCGTGGCCAGGAAGGACAGGGTCCACCACAGGTTGCTGAGCCCGTTGCTGAGCTTGAGCGACAGTGCCATGGCCACCTCGAACAGGCCGGCCAGCACGATGAGGATCCACGCCATGATCAGTACTCCTGAGGACGAGACGTACGGGTACGTGCGTCGTCTTGGCGTTTCCGGGTACGGCGCGTCTCGTCCGGGAGCGGTCGGCTCAATGGGGTCAACGACCCCGAGAAGCGGATCATTCCCACCAGACGGTGACCCAGCGGTCGCGCGGCACCGGCCACATCCCCAGCTCGACGGCCGTCTCGGCCACCTCGTCCACCCTGGACGGGTCGAGGCACACCCGGCGGCAGGCGCTCTCGGCCAGCTCCTCGACCGTCGTGAAACGTTCCAGGGGCGCCTCCCGCTCCTCCACGCGCACGGCGAAGCCCAGCGCCGCGGCCAGGGCCACGCAGTCTTCGGCGATGGGCCGGACCGGGCGGTCGACGCCGTGGAAGTGCTGCCAGAGCGGCGTCATCCAGCTCATGGGATGGCGGTGCGTGAGTTCGAGCACCACCCGGCCGCGCGTGCGGCTGTCGAGCGCCCGCAGGAACTCCGCCAGGTCGGGCACGTTGTAGACCACGTGCGCGGCCACGGACACGTCGGCCACCGGCACCTGGCCGGCCACGTCGGGCCAGCGCCCCTCGACGGCGGTGGCCGGCACGCCCAGGCTCATCGCCCTGGACTTCAGGCCCTCCAGCATGGGCGCGGACGTGTCCACCGCGTAGAGGTGGCCGATGCGCTCGCGCAGCGGCAGCGACGCGGCGCCGGGACCCGAGCCGACGTCGAGGAGCGTGCCCTTGTCGGGCAGCGCCTCGGCGAGCCGGGTCATGGTCGGGCCGTCGTCGGGCTCGGCCAGCGCCCGGTCGGTCCGGGTGGCGAACCGGGCCGGTGAATGGCTCCACGGATCGGCCGGAGCCTTGGCCAGGATCTCCTCGGGGATGGCCCAGGATTCCAGTCGCTCCCGCCACCTGGTGGCGAGTTCTTCGGCGTCCATGGAGTCGAGCATGCCATGCATGGCCGGGGTTACCCGCGGGTAGCATTGCAGGTAAGGTTACTGGCCAGTACATGAAGACCTCGGTTCAAGGAGATCTGCACCCATGGGCCACTACAAGAGCAACGTGCGTGACCTGGAATTCAACCTCTTCGAGGTGTTCGGTCGACGCGAGATCCTCGGCACCGGGCCCTTCGGCGAAGTGGACGAGGACGTCGCGCGGAGCATCCTGGACGAGGTCGACAGGCTGGCGACCGGCGTGCTCGCCGACTCCTTCGAGGAGGGCGACCGCACCCCGCCGGTGTTCGACCCCGCCACGAGCACGGTGACCGTCCCCGCGGGCGTCAAGAAGTCGTACAAGGCTCTGGTGGAGGGTGGCTGGGCGCACCTCGACCTGCCCGCCGAGCTGGGCGGTCCCGGCATCCCGCGCAGCCTCGCCTGGGCGACCGCCGAGATGGTGCTCGGCTCCAACCCAGCCCTGTACATGTACGCCGCCGGCCCCAACTTCGCCTACACCCTGTGGAAGCTGGGCACGCCGGAGCAGAAGCGCTTCGCCGAGCTGGCCATCGAGCACAACTGGGGCGCCACCATGGTGCTCACCGAGCCGGACGCGGGCTCGGACGTCGGCGCCGGCCGGGCCAAGGCCGTCCAGCAGCCCGACGGCACGTGGCACATCGAGGGCGTCAAGCGCTTCATCACCAGCGCCGAGCACGACATGGCCGACAACATCTTCCACCTGGTCCTGGCCCGTCCCGAAGGCCACGGTCCCGGCACCAAGGGCCTGTCGATGTTCCTGGTGCCCAAGTTCCACGTGGACCTGGAGACCGGCGAACTGGGCGAGCGCAACGGCGCCTACGTCACCAACGTCGAGAAGAAGATGGGCCTGAAGGTCTCCACGACCTGCGAGCTCACCTTCGGCGACAAGCACCCGGCGATCGGCTGGCTGGTCGGCGACGTGCACGCGGGCATCAAGCAGATGTTCATGGTGATCGAGCACGCCCGCATGATGGTCGGCACCAAGGCCATCGCGACGCTCTCCACCGGCTACCTGAACGCCCTCGACTACGCCAAGTCCCGCTACCAGGGCGCGGACCTGACCAAGATGGCCGACAAGTCCGCCCCCCGGGTGACCATCACCCACCACCCGGACGTACGCCGCGAGCTGATGTTGCAGAAGGCGTACGCCGAGGGCATGCGCGCCCTGGTCCTCTACACGGCCACCTTCCAGGACGCCCTCCTGATCGACCCCGAGGACCGGCACGCGGAGGCCATGAACGACCTCCTGCTGCCCCTGGTCAAGGGCGTCGGCTCCGAGCGCTCGTACGAGCTGCTGGCCCGCTCGCTGCAGACCCTCGGCGGCTCGGGCTATCTGCAGGACTACCCGATCGAGCAGTACATCCGCGACGCCAAGATCGACTCCCTGTACGAGGGCACCACCGCGATCCAGGGCCTCGACCTGTTCTTCAGGAAGATCCTGCGCAACCAGGGCGCCGCGGTGGGCGCGCTGCTCGCCGAGATCAACGAGTTCGCCGCCTCCGAGGCCGGCAACGGCCGGCTCAAGGAGCAGCGCAAGCTGCTCGCCGAGGCCGCCGCCGAGGTCAAGGTCATGGGCGACACCATGGCCGGGTGGGCGCTCGGCTCGCTGGAGAAGCCGGAGGAGGTCTACAAGGTCGGGCTGAACAGCACCCGGTTCCTGCTCTCCCTCGGCGACCTGGTGATCGGCTGGCTGCTGCTGCGCCAGGCCGAGGTGGCCCTGGCCCGGCTGGCCGAGCGCGAGGACCCGTTCTACCAGGGCAAGGTGGCCGCGGCGTCGTTCTTCGCCGGGACCGTGCTGCCCAGGCTGACGGCCGAGCGGCGCATCCTGGCCGCCACCGGCCAGGAGCTCATGGAACTCCCCGAAGAGGCCTTCTGAGCCACCGCGTGTGACGCCCGCTCCCGCTCCGGGGGCGGGCGTCCCTGTTAGGTTCCGGGCATGAGCTCGACATCCCAGGACCACCCCCTGCCGCCGCCGCGCGTCGAAGAGGTCTCCGAGGGCGTCTACGCCTACGTCCAGCCCGACGGGAGCTGGTGGATCAACAACACCGGCTTCCTGGCCGGGCGGCGCGGCGTGATCTGCGTCGACGCCTGCTCGACCGAGCGCCGTACCCGCGACCTGCGGGAGGCCGTCGGCAAGGTCAGCGGCAGGCCGATCACCACGCTGGTCAACACCCACCACCACGGCGACCACACCTTCGGCAACTGGCTGTTCCCCGAGGCCACGATCGTCGGGCACGAGGGCGTACGGGCCCAGATCCTGGCCGACGGGGTCCCGGCCTACCGGAGGGCCTGGTCGCCGGAGGTGGTGTGGGGGGCGATGGAGGTCGCGCCGCCGTTCCTGACCTACACCGAGGGGGTCACCCTCCACTCCGACGACCTGCGTTGCGAGGTGCGGCACGTCGGGCCGGCCGCGCACACGACCAGCGACTCGATCGTCTGGATCCCCGAGCGGCGGGTGCTGTTCTCCGGCGACCTGGTCTTCAACGGCGGCACGCCGTTCGTCCTGATGGGCTCGGTGGCCGGGGCGATCGCGGCGCTGGACACGCTGAGGGGGCTGGGGGCGGAGACGATCGTCCCCGGGCACGGCGAGGTGTGCGGGCCGGAGGTCTACGACCGGATCGAGGGCTACCTGCGGTTCGTGCGGGAGACCGCCCGGCACGGCCGGGAGGCGGGCCTGACGCCGCTGGAGGCCGCGCTGGAGACCGACCTCGGCGAGTGGGGCGGGCTGCTCGACCCCGAACGCGTCGTGGGCAACCTCCACCGGGCCTACGCCGAGCTGGACGGACGCCCGCCCGGCGCGCCGATCGACATCGGCGCGGCCGTACAGGACATGATCGCCTACAACGGCGGGCGGCCACTGTCCTGTCTCGCCTGACGCGGCGAGGGTGTGATCATCGATACCCGGGTATGACCGTGGGCGTACTTCACCTTTGCCTGGAGGTCGTCATGGGTGTCGGGGTCAGCATCTTCTTCCTCACGCTCGGCGCCATCCTGCGGTTCGCCATCGAGCCGGACGTGTTCGGCCAGAGCGTGCACATGGACATCATCGGCGTCATCTTCATGATCGTCGGAGGCGTCGGCGTCGTGCTCAGCATCGTGCTCGCGCCCCGGCGCGGACGCACCTCCGACAACCGGCTGATGCACCGCGAGAACAACCCGCCGGAGATCTAGAGGCTGAGCTGCACGGCGGCGCGCGTGGCCAGGATCGGCTTGATGTACTGCGCGATCACGGCCTGGTGCCGGGGATGGTCGCGGTAGATCACGAAGTCGTCCACGCTGTCGAGGTCGGCGACCACGGCGAACTCGTGGTTGCCCGCGGTGATGCCGGCGTCGGGCCCCACGGTGTACGCCCGTAGCTGCGGGATCTCGCCCGGCAGCTTGCGCAGCTCGGTCGCGACCGCGGCCTTCTGCTCGTCGGTGGCGTCGTCGGCCCAGGTGAACAGCACAATGTGACGAATCATGGGCCAACCCTATCGACAGACGCCCTTCTCCAGAGTTATTCTCAAAACGAGATTGACTCAGATTGAGAAGGACATGGGATGGACGAGTTCCTGGCCGGCTACAACCCCCGGCTGTACGCGCCGGTCGCGGTCACCGTCGACGTGGTGGCGCTGACCATCCGCGACCGGCGGCTGCACGTCCTGATCGTCGAGCGCGGCGTGGAGCCGTACGCGGGCCGCTGGGCGCTGCCCGGCGGCTTCATCAGGCCGGACGAGGACCTGGCCGAGGCGGCGGTGCGCGAGCTGGCCGAGGAGACCGGCGTGGCCACCAGGCCGGCGCACATCGAGCAGCTCGCCAGCTACGGCGGCCCCGGCCGCGACCCCCGTATGCGGGTGGTGTCGATCTCCTACCTCGCCTTCGCCCCCGACCTGCCCGACCCCCAGGCCGGCACGGACGCCGCCGCCGCCGTGTGGCACCCGGTCGACGACGTGCCGCCGCTCGCCTTCGACCACGCCCGCATCCTGGCCGACGGCGTCGAGCGGGCCCGGTCGAAGCTGGAGTACACGCCGCTGGCCACGGCCTTCGCCGGCCCCGAGTTCACCGTCTCGGAGCTGCGGCTGATCTACGAGACCGTGTGGGGCACGCCGCTGCACGCGGGCAACTTCCACCGCAAGATCCTGTCCGTCCCCGGGTTCGTCGAGAGCACCGGCCAGACCACCGAGACCGGCGGCCCCAGGGGCGGGCCGCGCGCCAAGCTCTACCGCGCGGGCGACGCCCGGCTGCTCCACCCCGCGCTGCTGCGGCCCGCACGGGAGGAGGAGGTGCGATGAACACGGCGCAGGCGGCGGCGATCGTCACCGGGGCACGATCGGCCCAGGAGCTCTTCGCGGGCGGGTCTCCGGCCCACGTCTACCGGCGGCTGGCCAGGGCGCTGCATCCCGATCTCGCGCCGGGCGGCGAGGAGGCGTTCAAGCGGCTGGTCGCGCTCTGGGAGAGCTACCACCGGGGTCAGCGGGTCGGGGACTTCCTGGTCGGGCCGCCGCTGCACAAGGGCGGCACCGCCGTGCTCTACCCGGCCGGGCGCGGCGCCGAGCGGGACTCGCTGCTCAAGGTGGCCCGCGACCCGGCCGCCGACCGGCTGCTGGTTCGCGAGGCCGCCGCGCTGCGGAAGATCGCGGCGGACGGCGACCCGCGCCTCCGGCCGTACGTCCCCCGTCTCGTCGCGAGTTTCCGCTACCGCGGCGGCGAGGTCGTCCGGCAGGCGAACGTGATCAGCCGGGCGCCCGGCGGGTTCGTCACCCTCGAACGCGTCGGCACCGGCCTCGACCCGCGCGACGTGGCCTGGATCTGGCGTCGCCTGCTCGTGGCCGCCGGGCTCGCCCACCGGGCCGGCGTCGCGCACGGCGCCGTGCTCCCCCGCCACGTCCTCGTCCATCCCCTTGACCACGGGCTCGTGCTGGTCGACTGGTGTCACGGCGACCGGCTCGACGAGCGCGCCGACATCGCCGCCCTGACCGGGTGCGTCCAGCGACTGATGGGCGAGTGCCCGCGCCGGATGCGCGCCTTCGTCCGCGGCTGCCTGCTGCGCCCGCCGTCCGACGCGTGGGAGTTGCTGCGCGAGCTCGACGACCTGCTCGACGACCTGTACGGGCCTCGCACGTACCGTCCGCTCCACCTTTGAGGGAGGCTGCCATGGGCAGCGGAATCTGGTCCACGAACGTCTACGACTCCGCCGCGCGCTACCGCGCGGCCACCGGCTCCAGCGCCTTCGCCTACAGCGACGGCGGAGCCCGGCAGGTCCACCCCGACCTCGACCCCTTCGGCGTGACGCGCGAGAGCCGCGACTCGGCCGAGCACCCCGACTCGCTGGCCGTCGCCGTGCTCTTCGACGTGACCGGCTCGATGCGCGCGGTCCCCCGCACGCTGCAGACCCGCCTGCCCGACCTGCTCGGGCTGCTGCTGCGCAAGGGGTACGCCACCGACCCGCAGATCATGTTCGGCGCGATCGGCGACGCCACCTGCGACCGGGCGCCGCTGCAGGTCGGCCAGTTCGAGTCCGACAACCGCATGGACGACCAGCTCGGCCTGATCCTGCTGGAGGGCGGGGGCGGCGGCCAGAAGCGGGAGTCCTACGAGCTGGCCATGTACTTCATGGCCAGGCACACCTCCATCGACTGCCACGACAAGCGCGGCAAGCGCGGCTACCTGTTCGTCATCGGCGACGAGATGCCCTACCCGCGGGTGTCCAGGAACCAGGTCAAGGACATCGTCGGCGACCGCCTGGCCGCGCCCGTCGGGGTGGCCGACATCGTCGCCGAGCTGACCCGCAAGTACGACGTCTACTTCATCCTCCCCCAGGGGGCCAGCTACGCGGGCGACCCCGAGGTGCTGGAGTCCTGGCGCGGCCTGCTCGGCCAGAACGTGCTGGAGCTGGACGACCTCGACGCCGTGTCCGAGACGATCGCGCTCACCGTCGGGCTCGGCGAGGACGCGATCGGCCTGGACGAGGGCCTTGAGGACCTGGCCGAGCTGGGCTCGACGGCCGGCGCGTCCGTGTCGCGGGCCCTGGCCAGGCTCGACCGCGGCGCGGTGGTCACCGGCGAGCCGCTCGACGGGCTCCTGCCGTGAACGAGCACCTCGTCGTCGTCGACCTCGGGTACGGCGACGCCGGCAAGGGCACGGTCGTGGACTGGGCGTGCGCCACGCTGCCCGTCCACGCCGTGGTCCGGTTCAACGGGGGCGCGCAGGCGGGGCACAACGTCGTCCTGGACGACGGGCGGCACCACACGTTCGCGCAGTTCGGCGCGGGGACGTTCCGAGGGGTTCGTACGCATCTGTCGAGGTTCGTGGTGGTCGATCCGCTGGCGTTGTCGGCCGAGGCGGAACATCTGGCGCGGCTCGGCGTGCCCGACCCCTTCGGGCTGCTCACGGTGGACCGCGACTGCCTGCTGGCGACGCCGTACCACGTCGAGGCCGGGCGCCGGCGGGAGCTGGCGCGGGGGGCCGCGCGGCACGGGTCGTGCGGGATGGGCGTCGGGGAGGCGATGGCGTACCGGCTGGAGCACGGCGCGCTCGCGCCCCGGGCGGGCGACTCGCCGCGCGAGCTGACGTACAAGCTGACCGTGCTGCGGGAGGCGCTGGGGGTCGAGGGGCCGCCGGTGGCCGACTGCGTGGCCGTCTACCGGGCGTTCGCCGAGCGGGTGCGGCTGGTGGACTCCTCGTACGCGGCCGGGCTGGTCAGGCGGGGGCCGCTCGTGTTCGAGGGGGCGCAGGGCGTGCTGCTGGACGAGCGGTGGGGGTTCGACCCGTACACGACGTGGAGCACGACGACCTTCGCCAACGCGCTGGAGCTGCTGGACGGGGCGGGGGCGGCACGGCTCGGGGTGCTGCGGACGTACACCACCCGGCACGGCCCTGGCCCGCTGGTGACCGAGGACCCCACGCTGGAGCTGCCCGAGCCGCACAACCCGACCGGACCGTGGCAGGGCGCCTTCCGGCTCGGGCACTTCGACGCGGTCGCCCACCGGTACGCGGCCGAGGCGGCGGGCGGCGTGGACGGCCTCGCGCTCACCCACCTGGACGCGGACGTCTCGCGCATGTGCGTGCGCTACGACCGGCCCGTCACGTTCGCCGAGCCGGACCGTACGGCCCGGCTGCTGCGGGCCGCCCCGGTCTACGAGGAGGGTGTATCAGACTGGCCCGCCGCGGTCTCTCATGTCGTGGGCGCGCCCGTGTGGCTGGAGTCGTACGGCCCCCGCGCGCGGGACAAGAAGGCGCCCTGGCCGAGCCTGCGGTGACCACCGGGGAGAGGGGTCCTCCCGGCGGTCACCGCCTGGCTCTAGCCCCAGGCCAGCATGCGGAGCGGGTCCTCCAGCATGGCGCCGACGTCGCGCAGGAACATCGAGCCCAGCTCGCCGTCGACGATCCGGTGGTCGAAGCTCAGCGCGAGGGTGGTCACCTTGCGCACGGCCAGCTCGCCGTTCACCACCCACGGCATGTCCCTGACCTGGCCGAAGGCCAGGATGGCCGACTCGCCCGGGTTGAGGAGGGGGGTGCCGGCGTCGACGCCGAACACGCCCACGTTGGTGATGGTGATCGTGCCGCCCGACATCTCGGCCGGCTGGGTGCGGCCCGCCCTGGCCGTCTCCGCCAGCGCGCCCAGTTGCCTGGCCAGCTCGGGGAGCGGGAGGGCGTGGGCGTCCTTGATGTTGGGCACCACGAGGCCGCGCGGGGTGGCGGCGGCGATGCCCAGGTTCACGTAGTGCTTGACCACGATCTCCTGGGCCGCCTCGTCCCACGAGGAGTTGATCATCGGGTGGCGCCTGACCCCGGTGAGCAGGGCCCGGCATACCAGCAGGAGCGGGGAGACCTTGACCTCGGCGAAGTCGGGCAGGGCACGCAGGCGCCTGACCGCCTCCATGGTCTCCGTCACGTCCACCTGGAGGAACTCTGTGACGTGGGGGGCCGTGAACGCGCTGGCCACCATGGCCTGGGCGGTCATCCTGCGCACCCCCTTGACGGGGACGCGCTCCTCCCGCTGCTGCTGAGGTCGGGCCTGCCTGACGGGCTCGGGCGCCGCCCGGAGGCCGCCCTCGGCGGCGGCGTGCACGTCGTCGCGGGTGATGGAACCCTGGGGGCCGGTGCCGGTGAGCGTGGTCAGGTCGACGCCCAGGTCTTTGGCCAGCTTGCGGACCGGGGGCTTGGCCAGGACGGCCACCCGGCCCGCACCCGCGACCGCGCCACCGGAAGGGGCGGCCTGCGCGGGCTGGGCGGCCTGCGCGGGGGCCGCCTCGGCGGGACGGGCCGTCGCAGGGCCCGGCACCTCCACGCGGGACGGGTTGGCCACCGGGGCGGCCGGGATGGGCTCCGGCGGCTGCTTGCGGGCCCGGCGCTTGGAGGCGCCGGTCTTGACGCCGTAGCCCACCAGGACCGCCTGCCGCTCCTCCTTGGGCGCGGGGCTGCCGTGGGCGCCGGGCTCGACCGCCCCCTCCTCCGGCGGGTTGGGGACCATGTCGTCGGCCAGCGCCTTGATGTCCGGGCCGGGGCCGGCCGCCTCGCCGCCGGTGTCCACGGAGACGATCGGCGTGCCGACGTCGACCGTACGGCCCTCCTCGACCAGCACGCCCGCGACCACGCCGTCCCAGGGGATCGGCAGCTCGACGATGGACTTGGCGGTCTCGATCTCCACCACGATCTGGTTGACCTTGACCTCGTCGCCCGGCCGCACGTGCCAGCGGACGATCTCGGCCTCGGTCAGGCCCTCCCCGACGTCGGGAAGCTTGAACTCGCGTCGCATGGAAGCACGTCCCCCTTTCAGAACCCGAAGGCGCGGTCGACGGCGTCGAGCACCCTGTCCAGGTCGGGCAGGTAGTGCTCTTCGAGCTTCGACGGCGGGTAGGGGGTGGAGAAGCCGCCGACCCGCAGGACGGGCGACTCCAGGTGGTAGAAGCACCGCTCGGTGATCCGGGCCGCCAGCTCGGCGCCGAACCCGCTGTAGACCGGGGCCTCGTGGACCACGACCGCCCGTCCGGTGCGGCGTACGGACTCCATGACCAGCGGCTCGTCCAGCGGGTTGAGCGAGCGCAGGTCGATCACCTCCAGCGAGCGGCCGTCGTCCTCGGCGGCCGTGGCGGCCTCCAGGCACGTCTTGACCATCGGGCCGTAGGCCAGCAGCGTGACGTCGGTGCCCGGCCGGACGACTGTGGCCTTGTCGAACGGCGTCCACCAGTCGGTCGAGGCCGTGTCGATGTCGTCCTTCTCCCAGTAGCGGCGCTTGGGCTCGAAGAAGATGACCGGGTCGTCGCTCCTGATGGCCTGCTGGATCATGGTGTAGGCGTCGGCCGGGTTGGAGCAGGCCACCACGCGCAGGCCGGCCGTGTGCGTGAAGTACGCCTCGGGCGACTCGCTGTGGTGCTCGACCGCGCCGATGCCGCCGCCGCACGGGATGCGTACGACGACGGGCAGCTTGATCGCGCCGAGCGAGCGCATCGGCATCTTGGCGAGCTGCGTGATGATCTGGTCGGCCGCCGGGAAGACGAACCCGTCGAACTGGATCTCGCACACCGGTCGGTAGCCGCGCAGCGCCAGGCCGATCGCGGTGCCGATGATGCCGGACTCGGCGAGCGGCGTGTCGATGACGCGGTCTTCGCCGAAGTCCTTCTGCAGGCCGTCGGTGACGCGGAAGACGCCGCCGAGCTTGCCGACGTCCTCGCCCATGATGAGGACCTTGGGGTCGTCCTCCATGGCCCGGCGCATGCCCTCGTTAAGCGCCTTGGACAGGCTCAACACCGTCATTTCTCGAAGCCCTCCAAGTAGGCGGCGAACTGCGCGCGCTCCCCGTCGATGAGCGCGTGGGGCTCGCGATAGACGTGGTCGAAGATATCGAGCGGCTCGGGGTCGGGCATCGCCAGGCACCGTCTGCGCAGGTCGGCGCCGAGCTGGTCGGCCTCTGCGGTCACGGAGTCGAAGAAGGCCTGGTCGGCCAGCTCGTTGCGGAACAGGTACGACTTGACCCGCTCGATCGGGTCCTTCAGCTTCCACGCCTCCAGCTCGCTGGCCACCCGGTAGCGGGTCGGGTCGTCGGTCGTGGTGTGGGCGCCCATCCGGTACGTGAACGCCTCGATCAGCGTCGGCCCCTGGCCCGTACGGGCGGCTTCGAGCGCCTTCCTGGTCACCGCGAGGCAGGCGAACACGTCGTTGCCGTCGACCCTGATGCCCGGGAAGCCGAAGCCCGAGGCCCGGCGGTAGAGCGGGATGCGGCTCTGCTTCTCCAGCGGCTCGGAGATGGCCCACTGGTTGTTCTGGCAGAAGAAGACGATCGGCGCGTTGAACACGCTGGCCCAGATGAACGACTCGTTCACGTCGCCCTGGCTGGTGGCGCCGTCGCCGAAGTAGACGATCGTGGCGGCGGAGGCGTCGTCGCGCTGGATGCCCATCGCGTAGCCGACCGCGTGCAGGGTCTGGCTGCCGATCACGATCGTGTACAGGTGGAAGTTGTGCTCCTCGGGGTCCCAGCCCCCGTGGTTGACGCCCCTGAACAGGCCCAGCAGCTTCACCGGGTCGACGTCGCGGCACCAGGCGACGCCGTGCTCGCGGTAGGTGGGGAAGGCCATGTCGGAGTCGGTGAGCGCGCGGCCCGAGCCGATCTGGGCGGCCTCCTGACCGAGCAGCGAGGCCCAGATGCCCAGCTCGCCCTGGCGCTGCAGCGCCACGGCCTCCAGGTCGATGCGCCGGACGAGCACCAGGTCGCGGTAGAGCGACCTGACCTCCTCGGGCGTCAGGTCTATGTCGTAGTCGGGGTGCTCGACCCGTACTCCCTCGGGGGTGAGCAACTGCACGAGCTCAGGGGGTGCTTCGGCACCACGAGAGGCGTCGACTGTCACGTGCCGCTCCTGTGCGATCGGGGCCGGTGTCGATGGGGTCGCCACCTGAGGCCAGCCGTGTGTGCGTGCGAACCATGTGGTGGTGGTTCATACGCGTTTGGGGACATCGTGGCAGACGTCACAGCCCTCCGCGCAAGCCCCATGTCCTCCCCGTTCCCGTTGTGTTGACGGCCATGCACGCCGGTAGGCTTGCTTTCCCAAGCACCCGCTCACCCAGGAGGAACGCAGTGGCGCGCGTCATCGTAGACGTCATGCTGAAGCCCGAGATCCTTGACCCGCAGGGCCAGGCCATCGCCAGGGCGCTGCCCAGGCTCGGTTTCTCCGGCGTCTCGGCCGTCCGTCAGGGCAAGCGGTTCGAGGTCGAGCTGGAAGGCCCGGCCGACGAGGCGGCCCTCGACGAGGTACGGAAGATGGCCGAGACACTGTTGGCCAACACCGTGATCGAGGACTACAGCGTCCGGGTTGAGGGGTAGAAGGCACATTTGATGCCTGGTTTTACCCCTGGTGGGTTAAAGTCGCGTTCGGCCATGCCACAATGCCACGGGCGTGCCAACACTAAATAACAACAACGTGATTTTGCGGTTAGCCCCGATTTCACAGGGAAACCTACTCCAGGTGACATTCCGGAGCCCGGAGGAGTCCGGTGGATATTGAGTTCTCGTTGGCGCTGCCTCGGGATGCGATCGGCATACCGATGGTCAGGCGAGTGCTGGGCGATGCGATGCGTTCACTCAACGTGAGCGAGACCTGCATCGCCGACATGCTGCTCGCCGTCTCCGAGGCGTGCTCCAACGCGGTGCGACACGGCGGCCCCGCCAATCGTTACGAGGTCTCGGCGTCGATCGGCTACGGCCGCTGCGACGTGCGCGTCGCCGACAGCGGCGACGGCCTTCCGTCGATGCCGCTGCACTTCCCTCCGCCCGACACCGAGAACGGCCGCGGCCTGCTGATCATGCGGTCCGTGGTGGACGAGATCTCCTTCGGCACCACGCCCGGCCGCGGCACGACGGTCCACCTGCGCAAGATGCTCGCCTGGGACGACGAGGCCGAGGGCGCCCGTCACCGCGAGCTGGCCGCTGTCTGACCGCTGTCCGACCCGCTGCCCGGAACACAGCCGCGCACCCGATAATCTGAGTACACCGCCGTAGACCGCCGTCCGCCCCCAAAGAGACGGTGGCACGCGCGTGCGCATTCCTCGGAGGGGACGACTGTCATGAGCGCTGCCCGTGTGGGCGTAGTCACGTTTCCAGGAACTCTCGACGACCAGGACGCCGCCAGAGCCGTGCGCCTCGTGGGCGCGCAGGCGGTCCCGCTGTGGCACGCCGACCACGACCTGAAGGGAGTCGACGCCGTCTTCCTGCCCGGCGGCTTCTCCTACGGCGACTACCTGCGGTGCGGCGCGATCTCCAAGTTCGCCCCGCTGATGGACGAGCTCATCCCGGCCGCCAGGGCCGGCCTGCCGGTGATCGGCACCTGCAACGGCTTCCAGATCCTCTGCGAGGCCCACCTGCTGCCCGGCGCGCTCACCCGCAACGCCTCGCTCCACTACGTCTGCCGCGACCAGCGGCTCACGGTCGAGCAGACCGCCACCGCCTGGACCGGCTCCTTCGAGCGGGGCCAGGAGATCGTGCTGCCGGTCAAGCACGGCGAGGGCCGTTACGTCGCCTCCGACGAGACGCTGGCCGCGCTGGAGTCCGGCGGCCACGTCGTCGTCCGCTACGCCGGCGGCAACCCCAACGGCTCGCTCAACGACATCGCGGGCATCCGGAACGAGGCGGGCAACGTGGTCGGCCTCATGCCGCACCCCGAGCACGCCGTGGAGGAGCTGGTCGGCGCGCCGAGCACCGACGGGCTCGGCTTCTTCACGTCCATCCTGAAGAATCTGGTGAACGCATGAGCACCGACAACGTCAAGCGGGCCGCCGAGACCCCCGACGAGCCGATGCCCTTCGCCGAGCTGGGGATGAAGCAGGACGAGTACGACCGGGTCACAGAGATCCTGGGCCGCCGTCCCACCGGCTCCGAGCTGGCCATCTACAGCGTCATGTGGTCCGAGCACTGCTCGTACAAGTCGTCCAAGGTGCATCTGAGGCAGTTCGCCACCAAGGCGCCCAAGTCCGAGGCGCTGCTCGTGGGCATGGGCGAGAACGCGGGCGTCGTCGACATCGGCGACGGCTGGGCGGCCACGTTCAAGATCGAGTCGCACAACCACCCGTCCTACGTCGAGCCGCACCAGGGCGCGGCCACCGGCGTCGGCGGGATCGTGCGCGACATCATGTCGATGGGCGCCCGCCCGATCGCCGTCATGGACGCGCTGCGCTTCGGCGGCGCCGACGCGGTCGACACCCGGCGGGTGCTGCCCGGTGTGGTCGAGGGCATCAGCCACTACGGCAACTGCCTGGGTCTGCCCAACATCGGCGGCGAGGTCGTCTTCGACCCCTGCTACATCGGCAACCCGCTGGTCAACGCGCTCTGCGTCGGCCTGCTCCGCAAGGACCAGATCAAGCTGGCCACCGCGCCCGGCCCGGGCAACCAGGTCGTGCTGTTCGGCGCGTCCACGGGCCCCGACGGCATCGGCGGCGCGTCCGTGCTGGCCTCGGCGACGTTCGAGGACGAGTCGCAGGCCAAGCGGCCCGCCGTGCAGGTGGGCGACCCGTTCATGGAGAAGCTGCTCATCGAGTGCTGCCTGGAGCTCTACGCGGCCGACGTCGTCGTCGGCATCCAGGACCTCGGCGCGGCCGGCGTCTCCTGCGCCACGACCGAGCTGGCCGCCAAGGGCACCGGCGGCATGAAGGTCGACCTCAACCTGGTCCCGCTCCGCGACTCCTCGCTCAGGCCCGAGGAGATCCTGATGAGCGAGTCCCAGGAGCGGATGATGGCCGTGGTCCGGCCCGACGACATCCCCGCGTTCATGGCGATCTGCGCCAAGTGGGACGTCCCGGCCACCGTCATCGGCGAGGTCACCGACACCGGCCGCCTGGTCATGACCTGGGACGGCGAGGTCATCGTGGACATCCCGCCGGGCACCGCCGCCGACGACGGCCCGGTCTACGAGCGCCCCTACCACGAGCCGTCCGGGCAGGGCGCGCTCAACTCCGACACCCCCGACCGGCTGGCGCGCCCCGACGACCTGCGGGCCACCCTGCTGCAACTCCTCGGCTCGCCCAACCTGGCCTCCAAGGAGTGGGTGACCTCCCAGTACGACCGGTACGTCCGCTCCAACACCGTGCTGGCCCAGCCCGCCGACGCCGGGATGCTGCGCATCTCCGAGGTCATGGCCGGGGCCGAGCCGACCACCCGGGGCATCGCGCTGTCCACCGACGGCAACGGGCGGTACGCCAAGCTCGACCCCTACGCGGGGGCGCAGCTCGCGCTGGCCGAGGCGTACCGGAACGTGGCCGTGACCGGCGCCAAGCCGCTGGCCGTCACCAACTGCCTCAACTTCGGCTCGCCCGAGGACCCCGAGGTGATGTGGCAGTTCGCCGAGGCCGTACGCGGGCTCGCCGACGCCTGCCGCACCCTCGGCGTGCCCGTGACCGGCGGGAACGTCTCCTTCTACAACCAGACGGGCTCGACGGCCATCAACCCCACGCCGGTCGTGGGCGTGCTCGGCGTCATCGACGACGTGGCCAAGCGGGTGCCGTCCGGGTTCACCGCCGCAGGGCTGCGGGTCGTGCTGCTCGGCGACACCGCCGAGGAGTTCGGCGGCTCGGAGTGGGCGCACGTCGCCCACCGCCACCTGGGCGGCCTGCCGCCGCACGCGGACCTGGAGGCCGAGCAGGCGCTGGCGACCGTGCTGGTCGAGGCGGCGGCGCGCGGGCTGCTGGAGGGGTCGCACGACCTGTCCGACGGCGGGCTGTCCGTGGCGCTGGCCGAGTCGTGCATGGCGCGCGGCATCGGGGCCACGGTGGCGCTGAGCGGCGAGCCGTTCACCGACCTGTTCAGCGAGTCGGCCGCGCGGGCCCTGGTCGTGGTGCGGCCGGAGGCGTTCGAGGAGTTCGCGGCGCTGTGCGGGCGGCACGAGGTGCCCTGCTACGGGCTCGGGGTCACCGGCGGGGAGTCGCTGGTGGTCGAGGGCGTGTTCGAGGTGGGGATCGAGGAGATCCGCGAGACCCACTCGGCCACGCTGCCCGCGCTGTTCGGCTGAGGTTCGACGGTTCGACGGTTCGACGGGAAAGGGCCGGTGCGGGGTTCGCCCCGCACCGGCCCTTTTCAGCGTTGTCAGACCTTCTTGATGCAGATGACGTAGACCTTGCCGGAGACGCTGGTGCCGTTGTTGCCGCCACCGTGGCTCTGGGTCTGGGCCTGGGTGTCGGCGGTGAGGTTGTTGCCGCCGCCGTTGTCGTCCTTGGCGACGGTCACCGTCCAGCCGCCGGCGCCGGGGTAGCTGCCCATGACGACGGCGTTCTTCAGGGTGCCGAAGGAGAAGCCGCCGCCGGTGGGCGAGCCGCCCTTGTCGCAGGTGGCGGTCGCCGAGCCGAGCCCGCTGATGGACGCGTCGTTGGTGTAGGTGGTGTAGGCGGCGCCGGCGCCGTCCTTGCCGGGCTCACCCTTGGGGCCCTGGGGACCCTGCGGGCCCGCGGGGCCGCGCTCGCCGTCCTTGCCGGGGAGGCCGTTCTTGCCGTCCTGGCCATTCTTGCCGGGGAGGCCGTCCTGGCCGTCCTTGCCCGGGAGGCCCTGCTTGCCGTCCTGGCCGTCCTTGCCGGGGAGGCCGTCCTTGCCGTCCTTGCCCGGGAGGCCCTGCTTGCCCTGGGGGCCCACCGGGCCCGTCTCGCCCTTCGGCCCCTGCGGGCCCTGCGCGCCGGTGTCGCCCTTGAGTCCCTGCTTGCCCTGGGGACCCTGGTCGCCCTTGGGGCCGGACGTGCCGCCGTTCAGCTGCGTCGTGCTGCCGCCGATCACGATGCGCTCTTCGGTCTTCCGGCAGGGCGTGGTCGGGTTGACGATGCGGACGTACCGCGTCTTCTTGTGCACGCAGGCGTACACCTCGCTCGCAGCCGACGAGGCGGTGGCCACGCCACCGACAGCGAGGAGCGAGGCGGCGAGCGCTCCGACAGTGGCGAGGGTGAGCGTGCGCCCACCGCGAACCTTGATAGCCACGGCTTTCCTTCCAGGGAACAAGTGATGCTCATGTTGTGCATGAGATTCACGTTTCAACCGTTCCAATGGTTGGCAAGAACTACATAACGTGTATGTCACGAAACGGAGGGTTACTGACCGAATTGACCGACTGTCGCGGAGCCAGTGGGTAAAACGACGCATTGGCGGCGGCGATCCCGCGTGCATAATCGGGTCTGTGCCCAGCCCCTACCTGCCGCCGGCCACGCAGCCCGTCCGAGGCGTGGTCTGGGTCATCCACCTCGCCCTTCCCCTGCTGGGGCTCTGGTTGCTGCTCACCCGGCAGCACCTCAACGTCGTCTGGCAGCACAACGCCGGCCACTTCTGGATGATCCTCGCGGTGGCCGGCGTCAACGTGGCGCTCGGCGGGCTGATCACCGAGGCCGCGCGCCGCCGTCAGGACGCCCGGCTGTTCCTGGTGTCCATGGTGTTCCTCAGCAGCGCGGGCTTCTTCCTGCTGCACGGCCTGGCCACGCCGGGCATCATCCTGCCGACCGGCTCGCTGGGGTTCGACCTGGGGCAGCAGGTGGGGCTCACGATCGCGTCGATGTTCGCGTTCGCCTCGGCCCTGCCGCTGGGCGAGCGGGCCGCCAGGGGCGTCCTGGGCGCGCAGCACTTCGTCCGGGCGATGCTGCTCGGCTTCCTGCTGCTGTGGGGGCTGGTCTCGCTGGTGCCCGAGCTGACCGCGCTCAGCGAGCCGCCGCCGGTCGCGCCGGTGAGCTGGCTCGGGCCGGCCTCGATCCCCGGCGTCCTGCTGTACGGCGCGGCCGGTGTGATGATGTTCCTGCTCCACCGCCGCCGCCCCTCGGCCATGCTGGTCAGCCTGATCACCGCGTACGCGCTGCTGGCCGAGGCGATGGTCGCCGGGATGTCGCAGCTCAACTGGCACCTGTCGTGGTGGGAGTGGCACGCGCTGCTCACCCTCGCCTTCGTGTTCGTGGCCTACAGCGCCTACCTGCAGTTCAGGCGCGAGGGGTCGAGCGCCGGCCTGTTCGACTCGGTGACGCTGGCGGCGACCGTCGCGCGCCTCCAGCAGGACTACGACCGGGCCCTGGAGGAGCTGGTCGAGCACGTGCGCCGGGGCGAGCCGCTGGCCGCGACCCGGCTGTCGGGCAAGTTCCGGCTGAACGAGAGCCAGGCCGCCGTGCTCGACCGGGCCGGGCAGGCGCTGGCCCACGAGCGGGAGTTGTCGGAGCGGCTGGCCGCGCTGGTGGCGGTGAGCGCGCAGACCCGCGTGGGCCTGCCGGAGGGCGAACTGCTGACCACCGCGCTCGACCGGGTCAGGCAGGCGTACGGGGACGTCAAGATCGCGCTGATCTCGGAGGGCAGGACCCAGATCGGCTCCCGCGCGTACGAGTTCGACGGCGACGGACCGATCCGCCGCGACCACCGGCTGGCCTACCCGCTCACGGTCAGGGGCCACCTCGCCGGCGTGCTGGAGGTGCCGGTGGGCCGCACCGGCCAGGACGAGGCGCTGGCCGCCACCCTGGCCGGCCAGTTGTCCATCTCGCTGGAGAACGCCCGCCTCTACCAGGAGCTGGACACGCTCTTCCGCCAGTACATGTCGCCCGACGTGGCAAACGCCCTGCTCGCCGACCCCGCGCGGGCGGCGCTCGGCGGCGAGCTGAAGGAGCTGACCGCGCTCTTCGCCGACCTCAAGGGCTTCACCTCGTTCTCCGAGCAGGTCACGCCCGGCGAGATCGTCGAGATGCTCAACCGCTACCACACGGCCGCCGTGCCCTGCGTCCTGAACAACGGCGGCACGATCGTGCAGTTCGTCGGCGACGCGATGCTGGCCCTGTTCAACGCGCCGGCCACGCAGGAGGGCCATGCCAGGGCGGCCTGCCGGGCCGCGCTGGAGATGCAGCGGGCCGCGGCCGAGGTGGCCGAGGAGATGGCCTGGAAGCGCGTGGACGAGGTGGAGTGGCCGACCTTCCGGGTGGGCGTCAACACCGGCCCCGCGCTGGTCGGCAACATCGGCAGCCCCGAGTTACGCGGCTTCAACGCGATGGGCGACTGCGTCAACGTGGCCGCCAGGCTGCAGGCCCTGGCCGAGCCGGGGACGGTGGTGATCGGCGAGACCACGCTCAGGCAGCTCGGCCGCGACGTCTCGGTGAACGCCCTGGGACGGCTCAGCCTGAAGGGCAAGGAAGAACCCGTGGCCGCGTACGTTCTGACTGGATTGCCATAGAACGGCAATAGCCGTACGTCCATAATCGGCGCATGGATCCTGAGCCCGGCGAGTTCCTTTCCATGCTCACCGCCGAGGAGATCGAAACCCTGCGAGCCGCCGGGCGCCCGCGGCGGTGGGACCGCGGCACGACGGTGATCAACGAGGGCGACACGGCCGACTGGGTGCTCGTGCTGACACAGGGCCGGGTCAAGGTGTCCTCGCACACGAGCAGCGGCACCGAGGTGGTCCTGGCGGTCCGCGGCCCCGGGGCGCTGCTGGGCGACATGTCGGCCGTGGACGGCTCGCCGCGCTCGGCCACCGTGACCGCGCTGGAGCCCGTCCAGGGCATCGTGATCCGCGACTTCAGCGGCTTCCTGGCCGCGCACGGCCGCATCGCCGTCCTGCTCCTGCAGCTCGTCGTCGACCGGCTGCGCGACTCGGACCGCAAGCGCGTCGAGTACGGCGCGTTCGACACCACCGGCCGGGTGGCGACCCGGCTGCTCGAACTGGCCGACCGGTACGGCGAGCCGACCGCCGCCGGCGTGCGCGTGGCCCTTCCGCTCAGCCAGGACGAGCTGGCCGGCTGGACCGGCTCCTCGCGCGAGGCGGTCAGCAAGGCGCTGCGCTCCCTGCGCGACCGCGGGCTCATCGAGACGGGCAGGCTGCGGGTGGTCATCCACGACGTCGAGGGGTTACGCAGGCGAGCCAGGTGACCCCTGGTACAAAACGGACGTACGACGTACGTCATAGTGGGGGACATGGTCGCGGTCACCCCCGAAACCGGCACCTCCATGCGTTACGCCTGGCGCGTGTGCTCGGTCACCAGCCTGGGCCTCGTCCTCATCGGCATCGCGGGCAGCACGCTCAACGTCGCCCTGCCGACCGTGGTGCGGCACTTCCACGCCGACGCGACGCAGTCGGGCTGGATCCTGCTGGCGTTCCTGCTGGTCAACACCGCGAGCCTGGTGTTCTTCGGCCGGGTCGCCGACCTGCTCGGCAGGCGCGAGGTGTATCTGGCGGGCTTCGCCCTGTTCACCGTGGCCTCGCTGCTGGCCGGGCTGTCACCGGACGTCTGGTTCCTGGTCGGCATGCGCGTGGTGCAGGCGATCGGCTCGGCGATGATCCTGGCCAACGGCACGGTGATCATCACCGACGCGTTCCCGCCCGAACGGCTCAGCCAGGGCATGGGCGTCTACATCGGCACGCTGTCGGTGGCCCAGCTCGCCGGTCCGACGCTGGGGGGCCTGATCGCCGAGACCGCCGGCTGGCAGTGGATCTTCTGGGTGAACGTGCCCGCCGGGCTGGTCGCGCTCGGCTGGGGCGCGGTGATCCTGCGCAAGATGCCCAAGAGGCCGAAGCAGCCGGTGGACGCGCTCGGCAACGTGCTGGTGTTCGCGGCGCTGTCGGCGGCGCTGCTGGCGGTCAACGAGGCCGGGTCCGGCGGCCTGACCAGCCCGGTCGCCCTGACCGGGGCGGCGCTGTTCGTGCTGCTGCTGCCGCTGATCGTGCTGGCCGAGCGGCGCTCGCCGAACCCGGTGCTGGACCTGCGGCTGTTCGGCGGCCGGTTGCTGGCGTACGCGAACCTGGCCTCCTTCTGCAACGCGCTCGCGCGGTCCGCGCTGATCCTGGTGGTCGCGCTCTACTTCCAGGCGGCGCGCGGGCTCGACGCGTTCTCGGCCGGGCTGAGCGTGCTGCCCGTGCCGGTGGGCATCGGGCTGGCCTCGCCGATCGCCGGCCTGCTCGGGGCCCGGGTCTCGCCGTACGGGTTGTCGATCGGCGGCGCGGCGATGAGCGCGCTCGGGCTCGGCACGCTGATGCTCACGGCCGACCCGGCGACGCCGTACTGGGTGACCGGGATCGCCCTGTTCGTGGCCGGGTGCGGCAGCGGGACGTTCCTGACCGGCAACACCACCCAGGTCATGGCCGCCCTGCCCACCGGCAGCCTGGGCGTGGTCAACGGCTTCCGCGTCATGATCATGAACGTCGGCATCGTGATCAGCGTCGGCCTGTCGCTCAGCGTCGTGACCAGCTCCGTGGGCCCGGCGCTGCGCGCCCAGGTGTACGCGGGCACGCTGTCCCAGCTCTCGCCGGTGGCCGTCGGCCGGCTCATGGACGGCTTCCAGCGCGCGTACGCGGTGCTGTTCGCCGTGGCGCTGGCGGGCGCGCTGCTGGCCGCGCTCGCCAGGTCTCAGAGGGCTCCGGCGAGTCTCGACTCCACGTCGCGGTAGCGGGAGACCGGGATGAGGTGCACGCCGTCGAACGCGCCCGAGTCGCGCAGCGCGAGCACCTGCTCACAGGCCGCCTCGACGCCCGCCATGCGGTCGGCGGCCACCCGTTCGACCAGCTCGGCGGGCAGGGCGATGTCGGGGATGGCGGCGGCCAGCGTACGGGCGTGGCGCTCGCTGGCCAGCACCATGACGCCCGCGTAGACCGGCACGTCGAGCTGGTTGGCCTCGCGCCAGCGCACCTGCGCCTCGACCGAGAAGCCGACCTGGGCGAACAGGAAGTCGGCCGCGCGCTTCCAGGCGGGCAGCGGACGCAGCCCGGCCGCCGCGCCCACGCGGATGGCCGGCGAGAAGCCCCTCGCCTCCTCGATCATCGAGCGGACGGTCAGGTCGCTGGTCCTGCTGCCACTGGCGGGCTTGTCGCCGTGGACGAACAGGAACTGGTCGACGCCGTACGCCGCGGCCGTCAGCAGGTCGCGGTGGAAGCCGAGCAGGTTGCGGTCGCGGGAGTTCAGGCAGGCGATGCTGCGCCCGCCCATCGCCTCGACCTCGTGCGCCACGGCCACGCTCGACACGGTGGCCCGGCCGATGTGGTTGTCGGGGATGAGGAAGGAATCGGCGACCTGGCTGAGCGTGCCGATCTGGTGGCGTACGCGCTTCAGGTCGGGCTTGGTGGGAGGTTCGATCTCGCAGACCAGCTCGAAAGGCATGATCCCGACCCTAACGTCCGGCGGCCAGCGCCTCGATGCCGCTCAGGACGAGCTCGACGCCGAAGGAGTCGTAGAAGGCCGGGTCGGCCCCCGCGACCAGCGGTGAGGCCATCTCGACCAGGTACGGGTACTTCTCGGGGGGCAACGACTGGAGGCCGACCCGCTTGACCCTGGCGACCTCCGCGATCTCCTCGCCGGTCCGGCCGGCCTTGAGGTGGACGGGCGCGTCGGCGATCGACAGGGCGCTCTGCAGCAGGTATTTGGTGATCAGGCAGCTCTCCTCGACGCCGAACCCCGCCGTACGGGCCAGGCCCAGGGCCTTGTCCCAGACGACCAGGAAGTTCGGGACGGAGATCGGGTCGATCTGCTCGATGACGTTCTTGGCGCAGGGATGGGCGCGCAGGGTCCTGATGAGCCCCTGGATCAGGTCGCGAAGCTGCTGCCGCCAGGGCCGCTCGTCGGCCGGTTCGAGCACGAAACCGCCGATCAGGTGGTCGGCCATGCCGAACAGGAGCTGGTCCTTGTTCTTGTAGTGCCAGTACAGGGCCATCGGCGTCACGCCCAGGTCGGTCGCCAGCCGCCGGATCGTCACGGCGTCGAGCCCCTCGGTGTCGCCGATCTCCAGCGCCCGCTCGGCGATGGCCCGCGCGGTCAGTTTTCCCATCACGGTTGACAACTATACGTCGTACAAGTTCAACTATACGACGTACAAGTACGGCGTATAGGAGGTTGTGCCATGCGATGGTGGGCGCTGGGTGCCGTGACACTGGGCACCTTCATGACCTATCTCGACAACAACGTGGGCAATGTCGCGTTGCCGACGATCCAGCGGGAGCTCGGGCTGACGATCTCCGGGCTGGAGTGGATCGTGAGCTCGTACATCCTGGTCTTCGCCGGGCTCATGCTGGTCGGCGGCCGGCTCGCGGACCTGTTCGGGGCGCGCAGGGTGTTCCTGGCCGGGCTCGCCGTCTTCACCGTGGCCTCGCTGGGGGCCGGGATCGCCACCTCGGGCGGCATACTGATCATGGCACGGGCCGTCCAGGGCGTGGGGGCGGCGCTGCTCACACCCACGTCGCTCACCTTGATCAGCCAGATCTTCCCCGACCCCGGCGAGCGCGGCAGGGCCGTGGGCATCTGGAGCGCGTCCGGGGCGCTGTCCATGGCGCTCGGCCCGGCGGCCGGCGGTTTCATCAGCGAGAACCTGCACTGGGGCTGGATCTACCTGATCAACGTGCCGATCGGGATCGTCACCTTCGGCCTGGGCCTGTGGGCGGTCCGGCCCGCCTTCACCCGCCGGCGGCACCGGCTCGACCTGCCCGGCCTGGCCACCTCGGCGCTCGCGCTGGTCTCCCTCACCTACGGGCTCATCGAGGGCGACCGCGCCGGATGGACGTCGGCCGAGATCCTGGCCGCGTTCGGCCTCGCGGCGGCGGCCGCAGTGGCGTTCGCGCTGGTCGAGGCGCGGGCCGAGCGCCCGATGATCGACCTGTCGCTCTTCCGCGCCCGCGTGTTCAGCGGCGGCATGCTGACCATGGGCATCTGGTCGTTCGGCGTGTTCGGCATCTACTTCTTCAGCGCCCTGTGGCTGCAGAACGTGCTCGGCTTCTCCCCCACCCAGGCCGGCCTGGCCTTCGTGCCGATGGCCCTGGTCATGGCGGTCGTCGCCATCCTGTCGCAGCGGCTGTCGGAGCGGCTCGGCACCGGCCGCACGGTGGCGCTCGGCATGGCGCTCATGGGCGCGGCGATCTTCATGATCTCCGGCGTGGGCGCCGACGGCGACTACGCCGACGTCGCGCCCTGGTTCCTGCTCTACGGCCTCGGCGGCGGCATGCTGGTGCCGCTGACCTCGGCGATCCTCGGCGGCCTGCCCAAGGACAGGACCGGCGTGGCCTCAGGCGTGCTGAACGTCTCGCGCGAGGTGTTCGGCCTGCTCGGCATCATCGTGCTGGGGGCGATCCTCAGCTCCAGCCAGAGCGGCAGCGAC
The DNA here is from genome assembly GCF_044547985.1 of Nonomuraea sp. NPDC052265. Taxonomy (NCBI): domain Bacteria; kingdom Bacillati; phylum Actinomycetota; class Actinomycetes; order Streptosporangiales; family Streptosporangiaceae; genus Nonomuraea; species Nonomuraea sp. NPDC052265. Next base: position 44,873 of record NZ_JBIUBJ010000028.1, on the reverse strand, counting down.
CTGCCGCCGCTGACCGCCTTCCTCGACGCCTACCAGTTCACACTGGTCATCGCGGCGGTGATCGTGCTGGCCGCCGTCCCGCTCAGCCTGTACGCCCTGCGCCCGGCCCGCCGCCTGCCCGAGGCGGACGATCCTCAGGCCACCGCCCCCGCCACCGTCGGCTCGTCGAACTGAGTGCGGTACAGCTCCTCGTAGCGGCCGCCCATGGCCAGCAGCTCGGCGTGCGTGCCGCGTTCGGCCACGCGGCCGTCCTCGATCACCAGGATCTGGTCGGCCGCCCGCACGGTGGACAGCCGGTGCGCGATCACCACGGCGGTCCGGCCCGCCAGCGCCTCCCCCAGGGCCGCCTGCACGGCCGCCTCGGAGGTGGAGTCGAGGGCCGCGGTGGCCTCGTCCAGGATCACCACGCGCGGCCTGGCCAGCAGGAGCCGGGCGATGGTGAGCCGCTGGCGCTCGCCGCCGGACAGCCGGTAGCCGCGCTCGCCGACCACCGTGTCCAGGCCGTCGGGCAGCGACTCGATCAGTGTCCGCAGCCGGGCCCTGGTCAGGGCGTCCCAGATCTCCTCCTCGCTCGCCGCGGGCCTGGCCAGCAGCAGGTTCTCCCTGATCGTCTCGTGGAAGAGGTGGCCGTCCTGGGTGACCATGCCCAGGGTGTCGCGGATGGCGTCGAAGGTCAGGTCCCGTACGTCCACGCCGCCGAGGCGGACCGCGCCGGAGTCGACGTCGTACAGCCTGGGGAGGAGCTGGGCGATCGTGGACTTGCCCGCCCCGGACGAGCCCACCAGCGCCACCATCTGGCCCGGCAGGGCCGTGAACGAGATCCCGTGCAGCACCTCCTCGCCGCCCCGCGAGTCCAGCGTGGCGACCTGCTCCAGCGAGGCCAGCGACACCTTGTCGGCCGCGGGGTAGGCGAAGCGCACGTCGTCGAACTCGACCGAGACCGGGCCCTCGGGGACCTCCCGGGCCTCCGGACGCTCCTGGATGAGCGGCTCCAGATCGAGCACCTCGAAGACCCGCTCGAAGCTGACCAGGGCGCTCATCACGTCCACGCGGGCGCTGGCCAGGGCGGTCAGGGGCGCGTACAGGCGGGTCAGCAGGAGGGCCAGCGACACGACCGCGCCGGGTTCGAGCTGCTCGCGCAGCGCGTAGAAGCCGCCGAGGCCGTAGACGAGGGCCAGCGCGAGCGCCGAGACCAGGGTCAGGGCCGTGACGAACACCGACTGGTTCATGGCCGAGCGCACGCCGATGTCGCGCACCCGCCGCGCCCGCGCGGCGAACTCGGCCGACTCGCGCGCCGGCCGGCCGAACAGCTTCACCAGCGTCGCGCCCGGCGCGGAGAACCGCTCGGTCATCTGGGTGCCCATGGCCGCGTTGTGGTCGGCGGCCTCGCGCCGCAACCGCGCGATCCTGACGCCCATCCGGCGCGCGGGCAGCACGAACACCGGCAGGAGCAACAGCGCGAGCAGCGTGATCTGCCACGAGATGCCGATCATCACGGTGAGCGTCAGCAGGAGCTGCACCACATTGCCCGCCACGCTGGACAAGGTGTCGGTGAAGGCCCGCTGCGCCCCGATCACGTCGTTGTTCAACCGGCTCACCAGCGCCCCGGTACGGGTCCGCATGAAGAACGCGACCGGCATCCGCTGCACGTGGTCGAAGACGGCCGTGCGCAGGTCGAGGATCAGCCCCTCGCCGATGGTGGCCGACTGCCAGCGGTTCAGCAGGCCGAGCCCGGCCTCGGCGAGCGCCAGGCCCGCGATCAGCAGCGCGACCGCGACGACCACGCCGAGCGGCTCACCGTTGAAGATCGCGTCGACCACCCGCCCCGCGAGCAGCGGCGACACCACGGCCAGACCCGCCAGCACCACGCTGAGCACCAGGAACAGCACGATCCTGCGGCGGTGGGGGCGGGCGAGCCCGCCGATACGCCGGAGCGTCGCCCTGTTCAGAGGGCGACGCTCCGGCCGGTTGTTCATCGAGTAAAGCTGATGCCAGGCGGTCACTTCCATGCTCATGGCATGGAGACTATTTCCTCAAGTTAACTTGAGGTCAACTGCCGATCCTCCTGCCCCCGGCGTGCCAGACCACCGCGACCGACGGGCGCGGCTGGTCGCCGTCGGGCCAGCGGCTGGCCGGGTTGTCCGGGGTCGCGCCGTCCAGCTCGCCCGGGTGCTGCACGGCCACGAACACGCTCTTCTGGTCCGCGGTGACCAGCGGGCCGCAGGTCTCCGCGCCCAGCGGGACCGTGAGGAACTGGCGCAGGTGGCCGCGGTCGGAACCGCGTACCGGCATGACGAACAGGCCGTCGTTGCTGCCGAGCTGGTTGCCGTCGGTGGAGATCCACAGGTTGCCGTCGGCGTCGAACGTCACGTTGTCCGGGCACGAGATCGGCGAGACCTTGGTCTTGTCGAAGCCGGCGAAGTACGTCGCGGGGTCGTTCGGGTCGCCGCAGATCAGCGGGAGCGACCAGGCGAAGGTGGTCTCGCCGGCGTCGTCGCGCCGCTCGGCGATCTCCAGGATGTGGCCGTGCTTGTTGGACGCGCGCGGGTTGGCCTCGTCCACCTGGGCGGCGGTGCGGTTGGAGTTGTTGGTCAGGGCCACGTAGACGCCGCCGGTGACCGGGTTGCGCTCCATGTCCTCGGGACGGTCCATCTTGGTCGCGCCGACCCTGTCGGCCGCCGTACGGGTGTGGATCAGCACCTCGGCGGCGGTCATGCCGTCCACGTACGACCTGTCGCCCGACACCAGCGGGATCCACTGGCCCGAGCCGTCGAACAGCCCGTCGGAGGGCGGCCTGCCGGACCCGTCGATCTCGGCGGCCGGGCTGTCGCCGGTGAACTTGGCGACGTACAGGGTGCCCTCGTCCAGCAGCGCGCGGTTGTGCCGGTCGAAGCCGGGGATGTACCGGTTCTTCGAGACGAACTTGTAGATGTACTCGAAGCGCGAGTCGTCACCCATGTAGACGACCAGGCGGCCGTCCCTGGCCAGCGTGGTGTTGGCGGCCTCGTGCTTGAACCTGCCGAGCGCGGTGCGCTTGATCGGCGTGGAGTCCGGGTCGAACGGGTCGATCTCCACGATCCACCCGAACCTGTTGGCCTCGTTCGGGTGCTTGGCCAGGTCGAAGCGCTCCTCGACCCGGTCGAACCGGCGGCTGCTCGCCGGGGTTCCCGTCGTGATCGTGTAACGCGAGATGTACGGCCGCTGCGCCTCGGGCACCTTGTCGCCGTTGACGAAGTACTGGTCGAAGTTCTCCTCGGCGGTCAGGACCGTGCCCCAGGGGGTGGAACCGCCCGAGCAGTTGTTCAGCATGCCGACCGGCGCCAGGCCCTTGGGGTCGGCGGCCGTCCTGAGCAGGGCGTGACCGGCGGCGGGGCCTGAGAAGCGCATCGGCGTCCGCGCCGTGACGCGCCGGTTGTAGCGGCGGCGGCCCTTGGTGGTGAGCCTCCACTCGCCGGTGCCGTGCGCCCGCTCGATCTCCACGACCGAGCCGCCGTGCGCGGCCAGCGCGATTTTGATCTGCTCCTCGGTCGCGGCCGCGCCGCCCGTGTACCCGCGGAACATCAGGTTCTCGTCGGTGTACTCGTGGTTCACCCACAGCAGGCCGCGGTTGTGGCCCATCGGGAAGAACGTCACGTAGTCGCAGTTGTAGCCGAACTGCTTGTCCTGGGCGTCGGCCGTCTGGTTGTCGAAGTCGAAGGCCGGCGCGTCCGGCAGCACCGGGTCGCCCCAGCGCACGACCACGGAGGAGCTGTAGCCGTCGGGGATGCGCAGCGCGTCGTCCTTGTTCGGCGGCACGGAGGTGAAAGCGATCCCACCACGGCCGCGCAGGTTCTCCGCGGCCGGCGCGGCAGCGGCCTCGGCCTCGGCCTCCGGCTCGTCGGCGAGCGCCGGAACCGCGCCCGCCACGCCGACGCCCGCCACCAGCGCGCCGAGCGCGCCCGCGCGCAGGACGCCGCGGCGCGACAGCGCCTCCTTCACCACGTCGCCGAAGTAGGCGTTGCCCGTCGTGTTGGCCACGTCGTGCGCGCACGCGTTCCCGCAACGGAACTGACAGGTCAGAGCGGATCGGCCACCTTTGTGCGGGGTGGAAAGCAGCGGCAGCAGCCGCCCCGCCTCAGGGTTCGCCACAGGTCCTCCAGATATGTGCGCGGTTGTACGGCGGGGACGTTACGGTCGTCACCGAAACCGGGGGTGAACGACGGCCTCCGTCCCGATGAACGCTTCCCGCGAGACAATGGGCCCGTGCCACCACGCAAGATGGACCCGGAGAAGCTGCGCGCGGCCCTCGACGGCCAGCTCGTTGCCCTCGACGAACCGCCCTACGACGGCCCCGCCTCGACCCTGCCCGACGCCCTGGTCGCGGCGGTGCTCACCGCCTACGACCGCGGGCTCGCCCCCGAGCGCGACGCGGCCAGGCAGGCGGTGCGCCACCTGCTGGAGAAGCTGGCCGCCGCGGCTCCCGGCCGCACGGTCGAGGTGCGCGTGCCTCCGTACGCGGCCGTCCAGGCCGTCCCCGGCCCCCGCCACACCCGCGGCACGCCGCCGAACGTGGTGGAGACCGACGCCCGTACCTGGCTGGAGCTGGCGCTCGGCCGGCTGACCTGGGACGAGGCCATGGCCAGAGGCTCGGTCGCGGCGAGCGGTTCCCGCGCCGACCTGTCAGCCCACCTGCCGCTCTAGCTGGCTCTAGCTGGCTCTAGCTGCCCTTGCCCATCCAGGGGAACTTGCTCTCGAAGCACTGGTCGGCGAGCTGACCGGGAAGCTGCCCGCACTCCTGGACCACCTTCCAGAACCAGATCGCCACGATCGCGAACAGCACCAGCGAGAGCACGCTGATCACGATCCCGGCGATGGCCCTGCCCTTGCCCGCGCGCTTGGCGAGCGCCACGCAGCCGAAGACGATCGACAGGATGGCGGTGAGCACGCCGGTGAAGCAGACGAACACCAGGAACGGGCTCGCCACGCCCAGCACCAGCGAGGCGGTGGCCAGGCCGCTGCCGGGGGGCGCGGGCGGCTGGGTGCCGTAGGGGCCGTACTGGCCGTAGGGCGGGCTTCCGGGTGGCGGACCGTAGCCGGGCGGGCCGCCGTAGGGGCTGGAGGGCGTGGTTCCGGGGACGGACGCGTCCCGCCCGCCGGTCTCGTACGAGCCCGGAGGCGCCTCGTAGGGCACGCCCGACGCCGCCGGCCCCCCATGGACCCTCTCGCCCCCACCGGACGCCGCCGGCCCGCCATAGGCGCCCTCGCCCCCGCCGCGGGACGCTGTGGGGCCCCCGTAGGCGCCCTCTCCACCGTACGGCGCCCCGGGGCGGCCGTAGGCGCCCTCGCCTCCGTACGGCGCTCCAGGTCCTCCTGGCGGCACGCCCGCGCCGCCAGGGCCCGGTGTGACGCCTCCCGCGCCCGCGGCCCCCTCAGCGTCCTCAGGGGCGCCCGGCTCGCCCGGCCCTCGGGCCGCGTGAGTGCCGGTGGCCGGGGGCTCGAAGGTGGGTACGTCGCCGTATTCGTACCGGGAGGGCGCGGGCCGGCTCGGTTCCTCGTCCGGCTGCGTGCCCCAGCCCGGATAGGCCGGGGTCCCGCCGGGCACCGGATAGACCTGCGTCTCCTCCGCGTCCCCGCCGGTCCACCCTGTCTTCTCCGCGTCCCCGCCGGTCTGCCGCGTCTTCTCCGCGTCGCTCTCGGCCGGTCCCGGCGTCTCGGGCGAGGTGGGCAGGTCGGGGTGGCCGGGAGGGCCCGCGGGCCTGGGCTCGTGCGACGGCGGCACGTCGGGCGGCGGCGGTGGCACCACGGGCGGCACGGGCGCGATCGGCTCCTCGCCCTCCCGCTCCTCCTCGAACGGCCACTCGTCCGCCCACCGCTCACCCCCGGGCCGCTCCCCAGCTCCTTCGCCCTCATGCCGCCCGCCGTCAGGCCGGTCTCCCTCTCCGGGACCGGCGCCCGCGGCGGAGGCCGCGCCCTGGGGAGCGCTCGCCTGACCAGGGACGTCCCCCTGGCCAGGGGGACGCTCATGACCGTGACCGTGCTCGTGACCGTGCTCGTGACCGTGGGCACGCTCGTGGCCGTGGCCGTGCTCGTGGTCGAGGGCGGTCCAGCCTTCGGGGGTTCCCGCGCCGCCGGTCGGGCCCGCGCCGGGCGGGCCGCCGACGGCCCATTCGCTCGGCCGCCACTCGTTGCTCGTCGGCCCGCCCTCGTAAGGCCCGATCTCCGGCGGCTCCTCCTCGGGCCCCGGCCGATCCTCCTCGGCCGTCCCCTCTCGCCACCATTCGGGCGTGTGCTGCGGCGGAGCGGATTCGGGCCGGCCCTCTTGGGGGTGGCCTTCGCGGTGCTGCGGGTCCTGCCCCTCGCGGGGCTCGTTGGGGTCCCCAGGTGTGGTCACGTCTGCGTCTCCCGACGGGTCTGCATGCCGGATACTTCACCCTTTCGCGGAGGGCATCGGCTAAAGCGCACGACACGGTAAGACGGGTGCCATCCTTGGGTCACCATGCGCCAAAGCGGCAGGCGGCGGGCAAGATGAGTGCATGCTGGACGAGACCCTGACGTACGCCCTGATCATGGTCATGAAGACCCACCGCAACCGGCTGGCCGCCGCCCTGGCGCCGCTGGGCCTGCACGTGGGCCAGGAACTGCTGCTCAACCAGCTGTGGCGGCAGGACGGCCTCACCCAGAGCGAGCTGATCGCCCGTCTGGGCGTGGAGCCGCCGACCGTCACCAAGACCCTCCAGCGCCTGGAACGAGCCGGCCTCGTCTACCGCTCCCCAGACGCCGACCGCCCCCGGGTGGGCCGCGTCCACCTGACGGAGGCGGGCAAGGCCCTGCGCGAGCCGGTCGAGGCGATCTGGGCCAGGAGCGACGAGCAACTCCAGCACGGCCTGAACGACGCCGAACGCGACCTCCTGGCCCGCCTCGTACGCGCCATCCCCCAATAACCGCCTTCACCAAGAGCGAAACCCTCTTGCCGGAAGCCCTCGAAACGGACTTAGCTGGCTAATTAGTCGGCTAATCAGAAAGAGGCATCCATGCACGCGTTCATCACCGGCGGCTCCTCCGGCATCGGCGCCGCCACCGCGCTCGCCTACGCCAGGGCCGGCGCGCGGGTCACCAGCCGCCCTGCACGCGAACGTCGTCGGCAACGCCCTGCTCGTCCAGGCCGTCCTGTCCGGAATGAGGAGGAACGGCTTCGGCCGGATCGTCTTCGTCTCCTCGGGCGCCGCCGAGGAGGGCCGGCCGGGCCCCGGCCCGTACGGCACCGCCAAGATGGCCCTGCACGGCATGGCCCGAGCCCTGGCGTGGGAGGCCGGCGGGGACGGCGTCCTGGTCAACGTGGCCGTGGCCGGGCTCACGATCACCGAGGCCGAACGCCCGGTCACCCAGGAGGCCCTCGACCGCGTCGCGGCCCGTACGCCGAGCCGCAGGCTCTCGACCGCCGACGACATGGCGGCGCTGATCCACTTCCTCGGTTCGGCGGCCAACCGCAACGTCACCGGAGAGTTCGTCCGCGACGGATCCAACGCCGGCAGATCGTCCCACACCGGCTGATGGAGCACCCGGGTGTGCGAGCACGGAAGCCCGCAACCTAAACTGAGGCATGTGCTGAAGGGCGACGGCCGGCTCGGCCATGACCTGGACCCCCACGACCGCGCACCCAAAGACGCCTGTGGCGTCTTCGGCGTATGGGCACCAGGCGAGGAAGTTTCCAAACTCACCTACTACGGGCTGTACGCGTTGCAGCACCGCGGCCAGGAGTCCGCGGGCATCGCGGTCAGCGAGGGCAGCCGCATCCTCGTCTACAAGGACATGGGCCTGGTGGCCCAGGTCTTCGACGAGTCGGTGCTCGGCACCCTCCGCGGCCACCTGGCGATCGGCCACTGCCGCTACTCCACCACCGGTTCCAGCGTGTGGGAGAACGCCCAGCCGACCCTCAGCTCCACCGAGGTCGGCGGGCTCGCGCTCGCGCACAACGGCAACCTGATCAACACGCCGGAGCTGGCCGAGCGCCTGGCTCCCGGCTCCACCAGGGCGACCACCGACACCGAGGTCCTCGCCTCGCTGCTCGCGCAGGACCGCTCGCGTTCCATCGAAGACTCGGCGGCCGAGCTGCTGCCGCAGGTCAAGGGCGCGTACTCGCTCGTGTTCATGGACGAGAAGACCCTCTACGCGGCCCGCGACCCGCAGGGCATCCGCCCGCTGGTCCTGGGCCGCCTGGAGCGGGGCTGGGTGGTGGCCTCGGAGACGGCGGCCCTCGACATCGTGGGCGCCACGTTCGTCCGCGAGATCGAGCCCGGCGAGCTGCTCACCATCGACGAGGACGGCGTCAGATCCCGCCGCTTCGCCCTGGCCGACCCCAAGGGCTGCCTGTTCGAGTACGTCTACCTCGCCCGCCCCGACACCACGATCGCGGGCCGCGGCGTGCAGGTCACCCGGGTCGAGGTCGGCCGCGTGCTGGCCCGCGAGCACCCGGTCGAGGCCGACCTGGTCATCCCCACGCCCGAGTCCGGCACCCCCGCCGCCGTCGGCTACGCCGAGGAGAGCGGCATCCCCTACGGCCAGGGCCTGGTGAAGAACTCCTACGTGGGCCGCACGTTCATCCAGCCCTCGCAGACCATCCGCCAGCTCGGCATCCGGCTCAAGCTCAACCCGCTGCGCGAGGTCGTCGCGGGCAAGCGCCTGGTGGTCGTCGACGACTCGATCGTGCGCGGCAACACCCAGCGCGCCATCGTGAAGATGTTGCGCGAGGCGGGGGCGCGCGAGGTGCACGTCCGCATCTCCTCGCCGCCCGTGGCCTGGCCGTGCTTCTACGGCATCGACTTCGCGACCAGGGCCGAGCTGATCGCCGGCTCGCTGTCGGTCGAGGAGATCCGGGCCTCGCTCGGCGCCGACTCGCTGGGGTACATCTCCCTGGAGGGCCTCACCAAGGCCACCACCATCCCCGCCGAGCGGCTCTGCCGGGCCTGCTTCGACGGCTCGTACCCGATCCCGATCGACCAGGACAACGTGGGCAAGTTCGTGTTGGAGAGCAAAGCGTGAGTACCTACGAGGCCGCCGGCGTCGACATCGAGGCGGGCGAGCGCGCCGTCACCCTGATGAAGGACAAGGTGGCGCGGGCCCGCCGGCCGGAGGTGGTCGACGACGCCAGCGGCTTCGCCGGGCTCTTTGACGCCTCGGCGCTGCTGCGTTACCGGCGTCCGCTGCTCGCCTCGTCCACCGACGGCGTGGGCACGAAGGTCATGATCGCCCAGCGCTACGGCAAGCACGACACGATCGGCATCGACCTGGTCGGCATGGTCCTCGACGACCTGGTGGTCTGCGGGGCCGAGCCGCTGTTCATGACCGACTACATCGCCGTCGGCAAGGTCGTGCCCGAGCGCGTCGCCGAGATCGTCGGCGGCGTGGCCGAGGGCTGCCGCCTGGCCGGCGCGGCGCTGGTGGGCGGCGAGACCGCCGAACACCCCGGCGCCATGGGCCCCGACGAGTACGACCTGGCCGGCGCCGGCACCGGCGTGGTCGAGGCCGACGCCATGCTGGGCCCCGACCGGGTCCGCGAGGGCGACGTGGTCCTCGGGCTCGCCTCCTCCGGCATCCACTCCAACGGCTACTCGCTGGTCCGGCACGTGCTGCGCGAGGCGTCGCTCTCGCTCGACGCGGTGCTGCCCGAGCTGGGCCGCCCGCTGGGCGAGGAGCTGCTGGAGCCCACGCGCATCTACTCGCTCGACTGCCTCGACCTGGTCCGCGGGGCCGAGGTGCACGCCTTCGCGCACATCACGGGCGGCGGCCTGGAGGCCAACCTGTCGCGGTCGCTTCCCGGCCACCTCGACGCGCTGCTCGACCGCTCGTCCTGGACCCCGCCCGCGATCTTCGGCGTGCTGGCCGGGCACGGGCAGATCGCCCAGAAGGACATGGACCGTACGTTCAACCTCGGCGTGGGCATGGCGGCCGTGGTGGCCCCCGGCTCTGCCGACGAGGCGATCCGGCTGCTCGGCGGGCGCGGTCTCGACGCGTGGGTGCTGGGCGAGATCGTCCAGGGCTCGGGCCAGGCCCGCTACCGCTGACCCTCATGGGGGCCGGGCCCGGTCCGGCCCCCGCTCAGGCCGGCTTGTGCCGCTGGTAGTGGCGGGCGACGCGCACCCGGTTGCCGCACAGCTCGGGTGAGCACCAGCGGCGCCGGGGATGGGCGGGCAGGAAGATCATGCGGCACCGGGGGCCCTCGCAGGCCCGGATCCGGCTCGCCGCCGGATCGGTGAGCAGGTCGGCCGCGGCCTCGGCGAGCTGCGCGAGCAGGCGGGCGAGCCGGTCGCCGTCCCTGCGCGCGCCCTTGGTCGGCCCGGCGTCCGTGACGTCCAGATGCCCGTACGCGGGCGCGGCGCGCATCGCGTCGTTGATCGCACCGACCGCCTCGCCGGGCGGCGTCCCACCCCGGCGTACGGCCTCGACCGCCGCCTCCACGTGCGCCCGCAACTCGCGGACGGCGCCCAGCTCGGCCGCGGCGAACGGCCCCCCGACCGAGGTCAGCCGGCCCGCCTGACGATCGATCCAGTTCCCGAACCCCTCGGGCGTGTCGAGGACGTCGAAGTCTCGGGCACGGGTGTTCACCAGGTCCAGCGCGAGCGGCTCGCCGATCAGGAACTCCATGAGATCTAATGCTACATCTCCCCCTTGACGCGTTAGAAGCATGCTCGCTATAACTAACGCATCATTGAGCAAGAAAGGCATTAGGCATGGAGATCCCACAGATCCGCCACGGTTTCGTGGACGTGGACGGCGTGCAGGTGTTCTACCGGGAGGCGGGCCCGCGCGACGGCATCCCCGTGCTCCTGCTGCACGGCTTCCCCTCGGCCTCCCACCAGTACAGGCGCCTGATGGACGCCCTGGGCGCCCGCTACCGCCTGATCGCCCCGGACTACCCCGGCTTCGGCCACACCAGGGCCCCCGAGGACTTCGTCTACTCCTTCGACCGCCTGGCGGACGTGGTCGAGGGTTTCGTGCGGCGGATCGGGCTTGAGCGCTTCGTCTGGTACGCCTTCGACTTCGGCGGTCCCGTCGGCTTCCGCCTGGCCACCCGGCACCCCGAATGGATCGCCGGCCTGATCGTCCAGAACGCCAACGCCTACGACGAAGGGCTGTCGGACCTGGCCCGCACCACGATCCACGCGCCCGCGGAGAACCTGGGCGACCTGTTCACCCTCCCCGTCACCCGCGGCCAGTACGAGGGCGGCGCGTCGGACGTCTCAGCCGTCGCACCCGACGGATGGACCCTAGACCAGCACTTCCTCGACCTGCCCGGACGCCGGGAGGCCCAGCTCGCGCTCGCGCTGGACTACCGCTCCAACCTCGCGCTCTACGCCGACTGGCAGGCATGGCTGCGCCGCCACCGGCCGCCCACGCTGATCGTGTGGGGCCGCGACGACGCCTTCTTCCCGGAACCGGGCGCGCACGCCTACCTGCGGGACCTGCCGGACGCCGAGCTGCACGTGCTCGACACCGGGCACTTCGCGCTGGAGGAGAGGCTCCCCGAGATCGCGCCGCTGATCGCGGGCTTTCTCGACCGCACGCAAGCGTAACGAAAGCCTCACGGTTACCCGTGAGGCCCGACGATCATGAACGAGGATCCGGCAGCACGCCGGACCCTCGGCCACGTCACTCTGAAGAACGGCTATCGGCGACCGGAAGGACGGCCGTCTTCGTCGTCCCCGGAGCCGTAGTCATCGGCGTAATCGGCATAGCGATCCGCCAGCTCATCGTTGAGGTCGTCGGCGTCGTCATTGCTGGAGTCGCCGACCCCGAGTTCGTCGCGAAGACGGTCAAGATCCGTGCCACCGCTGTTGTACTTCAGCTGGCGAGCAACCTTGACCTGCTTGGCCTTTGCTCGGCCGCGCCCCATTGGCTCGACCCCCTCGTGTGGGGTCGTCCCCGACCCCTCGTCGCTAACGCACCACACACTGACGCCGCCTGACTTTGGACGTCAGCCTATCGTTCGCCTATTACCGTACCTGTTTTGTGCCCAGCTCGGTACGCCGTATGGGCGTGGGGCGTCAGTGGCCCAGCCAAATGGCCCTTATACGCCCGACTTCCGACATTCTGCGCTCGGCTAGCCTATCCGCTGCCACAGCCGGAGGAACGCCCTCGTCCGCCGCGATCCCGAAGATCTTCAGAGTCGTGTCGTAGATCTGGGCCGCCTTCGCCCTGGCCCGATCCATGCTGAAGCCCTCGATCTCGTCGGCGACCTGGATGACGCCGCCGGAGTTCACCACGTAGTCGGGCGCGTACAGGATCCCGCGGTCGGCCAGCTGTTTCTCGACCCCGGGGTGCGCGAGCTGGTTGTTGGCCGCGCCGCAGACGATCTTCGCCCGCAGTCCGGCCACCGTGGCGTCGTCGAGCGCGCCGCCCAGCGCACAGGGCGCGAAGACGTCGATGTCGGACGTCGTGAGCGCCCGGGCGTCGGCGACCACCTCCACCTCGGGATGCCGCTGGCGCACCCGTTCGACGGCCCGCGGGTCGACGTCGCAGATCACGACCTCGGCGCCGTCCTCGCGCAGGAGGTCGACCAGGCGGTGGCCCACCTTCCCGACCCCTTCGACGCCGACCCTCCTGCCGTGCAGGGACGGCGTGCCGAAGACCCGTTCGGCCGAGGCGCGCATGCCCTGGAAGACGCCGAACGAGGTGAGGACGGAGGAGTCGCCGGCGCCGCCGTGGGCCAGGGTGCGGCCGGTGACGTGGCGGGACTCCCGGGCGACGATGTCCATGTCCTCGCTGAAGGTGCCGACGTCGCAGGCGGTGATGTAGCGCCCGCCGAGCGACTCGACGAATCTGCCGTAGGCGCGCAGCAGCGCCTCGCTCTTGTCCTTGGCCGGGTCGCCGATGATGACGGCCTTGCCGCCGCCGAGGTCGAGACCCGCGAGCGCGTTCTTGTAGGACATGCCTCTGGCCAGGTTGAGCACGTCGGCCAGGGCCGCCTGCTCGCTCTCGTACGGATAGAACCTGGTGCCCCCGAGCGCGGGACCCAGGGCCGTGTTGTGCACGGCGATGATGGCACGCAGGCCGCTCTGCTCGTCGGCGCAGAAGACGACCTGCTCGTGGACGTCCTTGTGGGACGTGCCGAAGACGTCGGTCACGGTAGTGACTCCCTGTCCGGCCCGCCGCACCTTCGCGGCGGGGATCACTCTCAGAGTAGTAAGCCTCAACGGTGCACGCAGGTGCTCTTCGTGACACGATGCCTCCGTGCTGCCCTATGCCGCCTACCTCCGCGTCTATGAGCCACTGACCGCGTTCGCCGAGTCCGAGCGCAAGCTGTGGGCCGACTACGCCGACTCACGCGACCGTCCGCGCCGGGCGAACGCGCTCAATGCGGAGCACGGCGAGTCGGTCATGCGCCTGCTCGGCATGCCCCCTCAGCCCGTTCCCGCCCAGGAGAGCCCCAATGCCTATCTGCGGCGCGTTGAGGACCGGTTGTACGTGTGCCCCTGGCAGACCCGGTTGCGGTCCTGGCTGGCCTTCTCACGGCTTCGTGGCGCCACTCCCGTGAAGCTGATGGACCGGCTCGTGCCCAAGGCCATCGCCGAGCAGACGGCCGACGACTTCGACCGGTTCAAGCGCCGGGCCGGTTCGTCCGCCTTGCGTACGCACATTCGCACCACGGCGTGGCATGTGCCGCCATCGTGGTTCGTACCGTTTGATGGGAACGAACGCTGGCTGGTGCTCGGCTCCTCCACCCCTGGACAGGACGTGACGACGACTACGGGCCGTAACCTCATCTACGTCACCTCCATGGCACAGGCCAGGAGGCGGGCGGCCCGCGCCCTCAACGTGATGCGCCGGCACCTTGGCGACACGTCGTCCAACCTCGATGTGGAGGACATCGCGCGGTGGCTGGAGGAGTTCCACCCCCACTCCCTGGTGGAGCTCGACTACGGCGGCCTGGTCCACCTGATGAACGACGACGCGCTCCAGGCCGACCAGTCGGTTGCTGAGCTTTCGGCCGCTTTGACCGGTCTGGACACGGGTCAAGAAGAACTTGCCTATGCCATGTACCAGCGCGTCATCCTTCGGTGGAAGTCAATGCAACAGCTGGAATCTGCCAACTGAGCCCCAAAACAACCGTCTGACCTGCATGAGTAGGTCACGTCTCGCGGCTGCTCTCTTCTGCGAACTGAGTAGTTTGCCGTTTTCACTGCGATACCACGAACCGTGTCGCTAGAATCACCGAGCGTGACATCGCCATGGGGGCGGGCAGTTGGGTCAAAGAAGGGCTCGCCAATCGCTCTGCGTGGCGGTATGGTCACATCGGGTGATGCCGCATATGGCTCAGAAAAGCCGCACGCTCTGCGCCATAGGGGGACATCCGTGACACGCGCAAAGGCAGTCACAGGATCGCTAAGCCGGTCCACACGGAGGAGAGGCCGCACAAATGTCAGCTCGTACACCCGAGGCCGAGCCACTGCTCACGCCCGCTGAGGTCGCGACCATGTTCAGGGTCGACCCCAAGACCGTTACGCGGTGGGCCAAGGCGGGCAAGTTGACGTCGATTCGTACCCTCGGAGGTCATCGGCGTTACCGGGAGACCGAGGTTCGCGCACTGCTGGCGGGCATTCCGCAGCAGCGTTCCGAGTAGTCGCAAGGGTCGTCACGAACCTCAGGGGGGTTGAGGGTGGACCAGGTACGCTTGCCCGGTCCACCGACGTGACGTCGCACGGGGAAGTTGGCGTCGCCCGCCCGGCGCCACTCTTCCCCCGCTACTCCCCCGCTACGCCAGCTGCTCGCCGGTGAGCACTTCGAGCAGCCGGCCGACCTCGCCGTCGTAGGCGGCGGCGACCCCCAGCAGGGCCACCATGTGATCGACGAGCATCTTCTCCAGCACGGGCCGCTCGACGTCGCGGTGCTCCAGCCAGTCGAGACCGGCCGTCTCCACGGAGGCGATCCACGAGCGCAGCGTCGTGCGCAGCACCGGGCTCGGCTCCTCGACGCGCATCTGCTTCTGGATGAGGCGGAACAGCCTTCGGCGCACGCCGTCGACGATCTCCCCCACCTCGCCCGCCCGGTTGGCGGGCCCCCCGCGCAGCAGCGCGGCGAAACCGGCGGCGTGCTCCTCGACGAAGTCGAAGTAACGCCCGAGGCCCGCGGCCAGCTCGTCGAGCGGCCTGCCGCCCTCCGCCGGGCGCAGCCGCGACTCCAGCTGCTCCGCCGCGCTCCTCAGCGCGGCCACGTAGAGCTCCTGCTTGCCGCCGAAGTAGTGGTAGACGAGCGCTCGCGAGGCGCCTGCCGCCGAGGCGACGTCGTCGATCGAGACGTCCTCCGCGTCACGGGTGCTGAACAGCTCCAGCGCAGCCGCCATGAGCTCCTCGCGACGGCGGTCCACACTCAGCCTTCGGCGTGCGGGGCGTGCCGTCTCGGCTGACTTCCCGGGTGTCACACGTGCACAGTATCCGACGACGTGCCCAATAGCGGACGTGTGGCGAATGGGTCAATATCAGGCTTCCCTAACCCGAAGCCGTACCCTGCGGCTTACTCGATCGTTTGGTGAGACAGGTGCCCATATCCGCATCGCGGGGGAGACACATGTCAGGACCGCCCGTCAACACTTCAACCATCGCCGAGCTACGCGAGGTAGAGCCATTGCCTCGGCCACGACCCACCATCCGCAACGTCGCCGAGCGAGCCGGCGTCTCGAAGTCGCTGGTCTCACTCGTGCTGCGCGGATCCCCGCACGTGAGCGAGCACCGGCGGCAGGCAGTGCTCCAGGCGGCGCGCGAGCTCGGCTACCGGCCGAACGCGGTCGCGCGCAGCCTGGTGGAAGGTCGTACACATCTGGTCGGGGCGCTCGTCGCCGACCTGCACAACCCGTTCTACGCCGAGTTCCTCGACGGCCTGCAGGAGAGCCTGCACGGCGACGGGCTGCGCATGCTGATCGGGAACAGCCAGTGGGACCCGGCGTTCGAGGACGAGGCCGTGGAGGCCTTCCTGGAACTCCGGGTCGACGGGCTGGTGCTCTTAGGCATCGCGCCGACCAGCGAGACGCTGATCGAGGCCACCGCCTACACCCCGACCGTCGTCGTAGGGGAACGTGACATCGAGCTCGACGGCGTCGACATCGTGGTCGACGACGACCAGCTCGGCGCCCGTCTGGCCATCGACCACCTGGTGAACCTCGGGCACAAGCGGATCGCGCACATCGAGGGCCCCCGGTCCTCGCGCTGCGAGGGCTACCTCGTGGCGATGCGCAGGCATTCGCTGGCCCCGTACATCATGGTCGAGGCGGCGGACGCCACCGAGGAGGGCGGCCGGGAGGCGGCGATCGCCCTGCTGACCCGCGACCCGCGGCCGACGGCCGTGTTCGCGGCCAACGACGTGGTGGCGCTCGGCGTGCTGGCCGCCGCGGCCGAGCTGGGGCTGCGGGTGCCGGACGACCTGTCCGTGGTCGGCTACGACAACACCCACCTGTCGGCCTCGCGGCACATCTCGCTCACCTCGGTCGACCAGCCGCGCCGCGCCATGGGCAGGTCGGCGGCCGCGCTGCTGAGCGACAGGATAGGCGAGCCGGCCAAGGGCGCCCGGCTGCGCGAGATCCAACCCGAGCTGATCGTGCGCCGCAGCACGGGACCCGCCTGACTGATATCTGCCGGTTGCGCTGCCGTTGCGGGCCTTCGTCGGGCGCCGCAATGGCACGGCAGGCCAATGAGCGGGTCTCTCGTCAGCAAGGCCGCCCAAAGCCTGGGTCAAGCCGTACGGCAGCGTCGCCGCACGGCGGTTTACTCGTCAGGGTCATGCTAATTGTGGCCGAATCTGGTTCGGTCACGATCTGATCCGGGGGACAGTCATGCGTGATCCAGAACTGGTGTCCTGCGCCCAGCGCGCGGCGGCCGAGCTCGAACGCGCCTGGGGGCACTGGCGCGCCGGCAGGGGGCGGGGCACCGACGTCGGCGCCGAGTCCGTCGCCAGCTACGTGGCCCACTCCCTCGACCATCCGTGGGGCCGCCCCCGCGTCGTCCTCGGCCTCGACGCCGAGGACGCGCGGGAGCTGGCCGCCCTGCTCGAACGGCAGGAGGTTGGCGAGCACGTGTGGTGACGCGGACGGCGAAACCGCCAGGCGGGCCGCCGCAGCGGTCCCGGCCGGACGCTTCGGTGGGGCGGCAGACCGACTCGCAGGATTCCTGTTGATACGGGCCTGAACGCGGGGCTTCACGTAAGTTGGAGCTCATGCGTGCTCTACCAGCCACCGTCCTCGCCGTCTGCGGCCTGATCGCCTCCGCGTGCGGCGGCACCGAGCCTGGTGGCGCCGCGGCAGGTCAGGCCGCCTCCTCCGCCGAGGCGCCGGCCCAGCCGCCCGTCCAGGACGGGCCCGACCAGGGGACGCCGGCGCAGCAGGCGCCGCCCGACGCCAAGCCGCTCAACGGCAAGGTCATCGTCATCGACCCGGGGCACAACGGCGGCAACTTCCGCGACCCGAAGGCCATCAACCGCAAGGTCAACGTGCTGACGCAGTGGAAGCCCTGCGACACGACCGGCACCGAGACCAACAACGGCTACACCGAGGCCGCCTTCACCTGGGACGTCTCCAACCGCATGGCCAAGATCCTCAAAGGCCGCGGCGCGACCGTCAAGCTGACCAGGTCCGACAACGACAGCGTCGGGCCGTGCATCACCCAGCGGGCCGCGATCGGTAACAAGGCCAAGGCCGACGCCGCGATCTCGGTGCACGCCGACGGCGCCGCCGCCGCGGGCCACGGCTTCCACGTGATCATCCCCAAGAAGATCAACGGGCCGGTCGACAAGGTCGTGGCGCCCTCCACCAAGCTGGGGGTGGACGTACGCGACGCCTTCGCCAGGGGCACGGGCCTGCCCTACTCCACCTACATCGGCAGCAAGGCGCTCAGCTTCCGCAACGACCTCGGCGGCCTCAACCTCTCGACGGTGCCGAAGATCTTCGTCGAGTGCGGCAACATGCGCAACGCGGGCGACGCGGCCAAGTTCCAGAACCCGAGGTTCAGGCAGCGGATCGCATTGGCGCTCGCGAACGGATTGCAGCACTATCTCGAAGCATGATTCCTCGCCCAGAGCTGCTCAGTGACCTCTCCGGCTCCTTCGAGCTGACCTCGGGCGCGACCGTCGCCGGTCCCTTCGCGGACGCGGTACGTCGCGCGCTCCCCCTCCTCGACCTGCGCCCTGGGGACTCGGGCGACATCGAGGTACGCCAGGATCCCGCGCTCGGCGAGGAGGCCTACCGGCTGACCACCGGGTCGCGCGGGGTGGAGATCGTCGCCGGTGGGGAGGCGGGCGCGTTCTACGCGGCGCAGACGTTGCACCAGTTGCTGCCGGACGCCTCCTACCGGTTCGCCGCGGGCGCGTCGTGGCCCGTGCCCGGGGTGCGCATCGAGGACGCGCCGCGGTTCGGCTGGCGGGGGCTGCACCTCGACGTGGCCCGGCATTTCTCCACCAAGCGGGAGGTGCTCCGGTTGATCGACCTGATGGCCGTGCACAAGCTGAACCGGTTGCACCTCCATCTGGTCGACGACCAGGGCTGGCGGGTGGAGAGCAGGGCGTACCCGCTGCTGCACGAGGTCGCCTCGCACCGGCCGCGTACGGCCAGCAACTACCACCGGGAGCCGGCGTCGTACGACGACGTCCCGCACGGCGGCTACTACTCGCTGGCCGACCTGGCCGAGATCGGCGCGTACGCGCGGTCCAGGTTCGTCACGGTGGTGCCCGAGATCGACGTGCCGGGGCACGCCTCGGCGATCCTGGCCGCCTACCCCTCGCTCGGCGCCACCGGCGAGCGCCACGACGTGCTCGACCGGTGGGGCATCTCACCGGCGATCCTGTCGCCGCTGCCGCCGACGGTCGAGTTCCTGACCACGGTCTTCGACGAGATCATCGGTGCGCTCGGCGAGGTGCCCTTCTTCCACATCGGCGGGGACGAGGTCGTCCTCGACCACTGGGCGCAGTCGGCGGAGATCGCGGCCTACCGCGACTCGCTGGGGCTGGCCACGGTCAACGACCTCCAGGCGTGGTTCCTGCGCGTGCTGGCCGACGCCCTGGCCGAGCGCGGCGCGCGTACGGTGGTGTGGGACGAGGCGTTCGTCAGCGGCGGGCTGCGCCAGGACACCGTGGTCATGCCGTGGCGCGGCATGGGCGTCGGGCGGCGCGCCGCCGCGGCGGGGCACGACGTGGTCGCCACTCCGGTGTTCCCGCTCTACTTCGACTACGCCGAGGCGGCCTCGGCCGACGAGCCGATGGCCATCGGCGACGCCACCACGGTGGCCGACGTGGCCGCGTTCGACCCGGCCCCCGCCGACTGGACCGACGAGGAGCGGGCGCGCGTCATGGGCGTGCAGGCCCAGCTCTGGACCGAGCGCGTGCCCGACCCGAGGACCGTCGACTACCGGCTCTGGCCGCGGTCGTGCGCGCTGGCCGAGGTGGCCTGGGCCGGCTCGGGCGGCGACGGGTTCGCCGGACGGCTGGAGGAGCACCTCGGGCGGCTCGACGCGATCGGCGTGGAGTACCGGCCGGTGGCGGGCCCGCACCCGTGGCAGCGGCGGCGTCCGCACCGGCCGAGCGGCGTGCGGGTGAACGAGGTGATGGAGCGCATCGACGCCATGACGCACGACGCGGAGTCGACCAGGCCGAGCGTCTGACCGGCGGTCACATGGGCGCGGGGCGGTCGTTGAGTATGCGCTGGAACAGCACGTGGTCCTGCCATTCGCCGTCGATGCTGACGGCTAGGGGCGCCATGCCGTACTCCTCGAAGCGCGCCTTGAGCAGGACCGTCTGGGAGGCCTTGTTGTGCAGGAGCGTGCCCGCCTCCACCCGGTGCAGGCCCAGGTCCTCGTCGGCGGCCCGGCACGCCTCCAGCACCGCCCTGGTGGCCAGCCCCCGCCCGTTGTACGCGGCGTCCACCCAGTAGCCCAATGACGCGCTCTGGGCGGCGCCCCGGATGATGCTGTTCAGGTTCATCCTGCCCACGACGCGGTCGCCGTCCGTGAGCACCCACGGCATCACGAACCCGGCCGCACGGTCCTCGGCCAGTCTTTCGAGGCGTGCGGCCTGGCCCGCGGTCGTGAAGAAGTCGGCCGGCCTGCGAGGCTCCCAGGGGCGCAGGAAGTCGCGGTTGCGGCGGTAGGCGTCGGCCAGCGCCGCCGCGTCGGACCTGGCGATCGCGCGCATGACGACGTCGTCGGTGAGCTTCACCTCGGCATTGATCACGATCCCACGATAGGGGAGCCCTAGGCGGTGCGGCCGATCGCCTCGGTGACGGAGGACAGGCCGTGGCGGCGGACCCGGCGGGCGAGCTGCCGGTGGATGCGCGCGGCCCACAGCGGGCCGCCGTAGATCCAGCCCGTGTAGCCCTGGACCAGGGTGGCACCGGCCAGCAGGCGCTCCCAGACGTCGTCGACGTCCTCGACGCCGCCCACGGAGATCAGGGTGAGGCGATCGTCGACCTTGGCGCGCAGCCGGCGCAGCACCTCCAGCGAGCGCCCCTTGAGCGGACGCCCGGACAGGCCGCCGGTCTCGCCGCCGTGCCTGATGGTGGTGTTGGTCGCGATGATGCCGTCGAGGCCCAGCTCCACGGCCAGGTCGGCGACCGCGTCGATGTCCTCGTCGGCCAGGTCGGGGGCGATCTTCACCAGCAGCGGCGTGCGGCGCGGCGTCGCGTCGGCGACCTCCTTGACCGCGACCAGCAGCGGACGCAGCAGCTCGACCGCCTGGAGGTTGCGCAACCCGGGCGTGTTGGGCGAGCTGACGTTGACCACCAGGTAGTCGGCCAGCGGGGCCAGCTCCCTGGCGCCGGCCACGTAGTCGGCCACCGCCTCGGACTCCGGCACCACCTTGGTCTTGCCGATGTTCACCCCGACCACGACGGGCACCCCGCGCGTACGGCGCAGCCGCCGGGCGGCGGCGCGGGCGCCTGCGTTGTTGAAGCCCATCCTGTTGATCACCGCCCGCTCCCCCACCAGGCGGAACAGGCGCGGGTGCGGGTTGCCGGGCTGGGCGTGGGCGGTGATGGTGCCCACCTCGACGTGGCCGAAGCCGAGCGCGGCGATCGCCTCGGCGCAGGCCGCGTCCTTGTCGAACCCGGCGGCCAGGCCGAACGGACCGGGGAAGTGCACGCCGAACGCGGTCACCCGCAGGACCGGGTCGTGCGGGGCGAACGCTCGGTGGAGCAGCCGCTTGAGCAGGGGCAGCCGGGCGAGCACGGCCAGGCCCCTGACGGTGAGACGGTGCACGGCCTCGGCGTCGAAACGCCGCAAGACCTGCATGAACACGAGGCGATACATCACGGGTCAGGCTACCAATCCCGCCTCGTGGGCGATGATCGCGGCCTGGACGCGGTTGCGCACGTCGAGCCGGGTCAGGATCGTGCTCACGTACGCCTTCACCGTGCCCTCCACGATGTGCAGCCGCTTGGCGATCTCCGCGTTCGACAGGCCCGCGCCGAGCAGGGCGAGAACCTCCCGCTCGCGGTCGGTGAGGCCGCCGACGCGGTCGCGCGCCTGGGCCTCGCGCGCCATCCTGCCGCCGGCGAGCTGGGCGATCACGCGCTGGGCCACCTTGGGCGACAGGTACGCGGCGCCGTCGGCGACCGCGTGGATCCCGGCGATCAGCTCGCGTGGGTCGCCGGACTTGAGCAGGAACCCGGCGGCCCCCACCTCCAGCGCCCTGGCGATGTAGTCGTCCTCGCCGAACGTGGTCAACATCACCACCGCCGTGTCGGGCGCGACGCGGCGCAGCTCGGCCGCGGCGGCCAGGCCGTCGAGCAGCGGCATGCGGATGTCGAGCAGCGCGACGTCGGGACGGTGGCCGATGGCCAGGTCGACGGCCTGTCTGCCGTCGCCGGCCTCGGCGACCACCTCCAGGGACGGGTCGGAGTCGAGGATCGCCCTGACCCCGGCACGGATCATGGCCTCGTCGTCGGCGAGAAGTACGCGGATCACGCCCTCTATATTGCCGACATGGCACAAGTGAAGGTTTACGGGCGGCGTGACGTGTGGGGCGGACGGCAGCGGGAGATCTCCGATCTGCTGCAGTCGTGCCTGGTGAGCGCGTGGGGCGTGCCCGAGGAGAAGCGGTTCCACCGGTTCCTGCTGCTGGACGCCGACGACTTCGTCTGCCCTCAGCGAAGCGCTGACTACCTGATCATCGAGGTCGTGTGCTTCACGGGACGCAGCGACGACGCCAAGCGGGCATTGATCCGGGCGATCTACGAAAAGTCAGGATTCGACCCCGAGGACGTGGAGATCACGATCATCGAGATGCCCAAGGTGAACTGGGGGATCCGGGGGGTTCCGGCCGACGAGCTGACGCTGTCGTACAAGGTGGAGGTCTAGCGTCAAGGGTGGCCTGGGGCGGGCGGTATGGTCCGAGTCATGAGCACTCACTATGACGTCGTCGTTCTCGGCGCGGGTCCGGGAGGATACACGGCCGCCGTCCGCGCCGCCCAGCTCGGGCTGCGTACCGCGGTCATCGAGGAGAAGTACTGGGGTGGCGTCTGCCTGAACGTGGGCTGCATCCCGTCCAAGGCGCTGCTGCGCAACGCCGAGCTGGCCCACATCTTCCACAACGAGGCCAAGACGTTCGGCATCAGCGGCGAGGTGAGCTTCGACTACGGCGCGGCCTTCCAGCGCAGCCGCAAGGTGGCCGACGGCCGGGTCAAGGGCGTTCACTACCTGATGAAGAAGAACGCCATCACCGAGTACGACGGGCGTGGCACCTTCCTCGACGCCAACACGCTGCGGGTCAACGACGAGACGATCACGTTCGACCACTGCATCATCGCGGCCGGGGCGACCACCAGGCTGATCCCGGGCACGCAGTTGTCGCAGCGGGTGGTGACGTACGAGGAGCAGATCCTCACCGAGGACCTGCCGCGCAGCATCATCATCGCGGGCGCGGGCGCGATCGGCGTGGAGTTCGCGTACGTGCTGCACAACTACGGCGTCAAGGTCACGATCGTGGAGTTCCTCGACCGGGTCGTGCCGCTGGAGGACGAAGAGGTCTCGGCCGAGCTGGCCAAGCGCTACAAGCGGCTCGGCATCGAGGTGCTGACCTCGACCCGCGTCGACGGCATCGAGGACACCGGCGCCTCGGTCAAGGTCACCGTCACCCGCGACGGCCAGACCCAGGTGCTGGAGGCCGACAAGGTCATGCAGGCCATCGGGTTCCAGCCGCGCGTCGACGGCTACGGCCTGGAGAAGACCGGCGTGCAGCTCACCGAGCGCGGCGCGATCGCCGTCGACGGCCGCTGCCGCACGAACGTGCCGCACATCTTCGCCATCGGCGACGTCACCGCCAAGCTCATGCTGGCCCACGCCGCCGAGTCGATGGGCATCATCGCCGCCGAGACCATCGGCGACGCCGAGACCATGGAGCTCGACTACGTGATGATCCCGCGGGCCACGTACTGCCAGCCGCAGGTGGCCAGCTTCGGCTACACCGAGGCGCAGGCCCGCGACCTGGGCTACGACGTCAAGGTGGCCAAGTTCCCCTTCACGGCCAACGGCAAGGCCCACGGCCTCGGCGACACGGCCGGGTTCGTCAAGATCATCAGTGACAACACCCACGGCGAGCTGCTCGGCGCCCACCTGATCGGCCCCGAGGTCACCGAGCTGCTGCCCGAGCTCACGCTGGCCCAGCAGTGGGACCTCACCGTGCACGAGGTCGCGCGCAACGTGCACGCGCACCCGACGCTCGGCGAAGCGGTCAAGGAGGCGATCCACGGCCTCGCGGGCCACATGATCAACATGTGATCCCGTCGCGCGGATGCGCATCCCGGTGCCCGTCCATCGGGATGCATCCGGCCGGTTCAGCTCCAGACGTACAGGGCCACGCCCAGCAGCGCCACGGCCAGCGCCGAGGCCCATCCACGCAAGGTGTTCCACCGGGTCCAGCGCGGCGCGTACGCCTTCCACGCCAGCTCGCCCGCCTCGATGGCGTTGTTCATCGGCACGTTGACCGTGGCCGTGACGACGATCGAGCCCAGGAAGCAGACGGCGGCCGCCGCGAAGGCCAGGACCGCCGGCCCGCCGTCCCCGCCGATCAGCAGGACCACGCCGGCGAGCAGCGAGGCCACGGGCGCGAGCGTGAACGTCGACAGGAACGCCGGGTTCAGGATCTTCCTGTTCATGCTGCGCATGGCCTCCGCCGCGCCGTCCTCCCCCAGGGCGTCCAGGCCCGGCACGACCGAGGTGGAGAAGGCGAAGAACACGCCCGCCATCAGCCCGTTCAGGACCATGGCGAGCACCGGGAGGAACACCGCGACTACGCTCACGTCCCTATGATCCCTTAAGTCGCAGTTGTCCGGAAACGACGGCCCATCCGCCCTCATCGGCGATTCTCATTGAACGTTCATATATTCCTGAGGTGTCTCTGAGACCGGGAGCGCAGCGTGGTGCCCGTGCCTCCAACGAACGCGCAAACTCAGATCGCACGGCTCGGCGCCGTCACGGTACGTCTGGGGCTCTTCGGGCTGGTCGCGCTGGGCATCCTGGGCGCCGCCCTGGAGCTGGCCTTCGAGCGCCACTGGCAGTCCTGGCAGCAGTTCGTCCCCTGGGTGGCGCTGCTGGCGCTCGGGGCCGCGCTCGTCCTGCTCGCCCTGGACGCCTCGCCCCTCACGCGCAAGGTCGTCCGCGGGGTCGCGCTGGTGGTGCTGCTCGCCTCCGCCTACGGCGTGTACGCGCACATCTCGGCCAACCATGACATGGGCGCCTTCGACCCGCGATACGCCGACACCTGGCAGACCCTCTCGCCGCTCACCCAATGGTGGTACGCGCTGACCAAGTCCGTCGGCCCGGCCCCGCCGCTCGCGCCCGGCATGCTCGCCCAGAGCGCGCTTCTGTTGCTGCTGACCACCCTGGCCCCCGCCCGGGCCAAGGAGAACGCCTGATCACACCCCGCAGGCGGCCCGTACGTCGGCGACGAGCCGTTCGGCGGCGGCCACCGTACGGGTGACCTCCTCCCGCGTGCCGCCGACGGACGCGAACAGCGCCTGGGCCCGCTCGCCGAACCCGGCGGGCGCCGAGGGCAGCCGGTCGGCGGCTGCGACCATGCCCTTCTCGTTGATCAGCCAGGCCCCGTCGGCCGCGTGCAGGGCGTGACAGGCGACGCCGATCGCGCGGAACAGCGCCCCGGCCGCGTACGCGGGGTCCTGGCCGGCGGCGCCGTACTTGGCGATCGTCAGCGAGAAGTCGGCCTCCCACAGCCCCTGGACCAGCGCCTCGCGCAGCGCGGGCGGGTATTCGGCCGTCTCGGCGCGCAGGGCCGCCAGCTCGCCGGACGGATCGGCGAGCACCTTGCACAGCGCCACCTCGCCCGCGTAGGCGTGGGAGTAGAAGCCCAGCGGGTGTCCCGGCTGGACGCCGAGCTCGTACCGGCCGGCGCGGCAGTCGTGCCAGACGCGGCGCACGCGGTCGAGGTCGCGGTAGATCCAGTCGACCCGCCAGCCGTCGAGGGTGAGCCAGCCGCCGCCGTCGACCCACGGGCCCCAGCCGCCGGGCTCGGTCACGTCGGTCGGCTCGCCGGTCATCTCCAGGGCCAGTGCGCGCAGGTCGCCGACGGCGAGCCGCCCCCGGTAGTACAGGCCGAGGTCGATGTCGGAGTCGGGCCGGTGGGTGCCGCGAGCCCGGCTCCCGCCGAGCGCGACGGCCACCACGCCGGGCACCTCGGCCAGCCTTCCGGCGATCTCCCGCAGCCGCTCGTCACGCATCTCGTCCGCCATTCGCCCACCCTAACAAGGCCCAATCGCATATTTCCGAACTACTTCGACATCTTCCGCGTCTCACTCATGCACCGCCCAGTGTGTGACCCCATGAGACTGGAGAGACCGAAGTGGCCTTAGGTCGCAAACTCGTAGCCATGGTCGTGATGACGGCCGCCCTGCTCACCACGGAAGGGGCCGTGGCCCACGGCGAGGCCCGCCCGGCCGCCGCCCAGGAGCCGGCCCCCGTGACCAGCACCGCTCTGACCACCCCTGACACCGCCGCCGAGCCCACCTGCATGCGGGTCAAGGGCGCCGAGGTGTGCGTGGGCCCGGACGGCAGCGACCGGCCGGGCATCTGGGTCGAGGACACGCGCAACGACAAGCTGCACGCCGCCGTCGAGTACCACCTGAACGAATACCTCGGCACCAAGTACGTCATCCACAACCTGGGCGGCAAGGGCGAGATCCGGGGCAACCGGGAGATCGGCAGGACCGTGACGTTCCGGGCCGCCGTGTACGAGGGCAACCACCGCGTCAAGGTGGGCCGCTGGAAGACGGTCCGCAACCTCACCAAGTACCCGGTCAAGCGCGACACCCGCGTCACCCCGGCCGCCGCGCGGGCCCGTTCGGAGTTGTGCTCGTCCACCAAGGGCGGGGCGAGCGTGTGCTTCCACGAGCGCGGCACGTACGTCTTCGCCTGCGACACCAGGGCCGACGAGTACCAGGCGCGCGCCGAGTACTTCGTGGCCGGCGACCCGACCGCCCGGTACGAGATCCACCAGCTCGCCGGGCTCAACACCTGCGGCAAGGCCGAGCACGGCGACAAGTCGATCAGCATGTACCGCGCCTCGGTCCACAACGGCTCTCATCGGGTCGCGACGAGGCAGTACAAATACAACTAGTTTGCAAGCGGGCCCGCAAGCCGGTTGAAATCGGCCTAATGCACCGTGTGGTCATCCCCCGAGCGGAAGGACCCCCTCGATGACCACCTCCCGTACCGCCGCCGTACTGACCGGTGTCGCCGCCGCCACCCTGGTCGCGCTCGCCTCCTCCCCCGCCCAGGCCGCCTCGGCGGCTCAGTGGGGGCCCTACTACGCCCCCGGGCACGCCGCCAAGGCGACCGGCTCGCTGAGCGCGACCGGCGAGGACCACGCCGACCTGCCGACCGCCGACGCGGTGCGGATCTCCGGCAAGCTGACCGACCAGACCCGCAAGGACTCGTCCTGCGGCTGGGCGGTGTTCCGGATCACGTACCGCGACGGGAGCAACCTGCCCTTCAAGGAGCGCAGCGTGCGGAACTGCTCCTACGGCTCGGCCAAGCGGTTCTCCTTCGAGTACCGCGACGTCTACCAGGTCGAGCTGAAGGTCTGCGCCGAGGGCAGGGGCTCCAAGCCGTCCCTGAACTGCCTGTACGCGGGCACCTGGAAGACCCTCTACCTGTCCAAGTGACGCACCGGCGGCGGCGTCCCGCCCATCCACCGATCGGTGGATGGGCGGGACGCCGCTCTGCCGTGATGCTCGGATCATGACAGTCATCGAGATCGACGACCTGCGCAAGAACTACCGAACCACCCGGGCGCTCGACGGCGTCTCCCTGACCGTGGAACGCGGCGAGATCTTCGGGCTCGCCGGGCCCAACGGTGCGGGCAAGACGACGGTCGTGGAGTGCGTGTCCGGGCTGCGGCGTCCCGACGGCGGCAGCGTCCGCGTGCTGGGCCTCGACCCGCAGGGCGACCGGCGCGCGCTGCTCCAGCGCGTCGGCGCCCAGTTACAGGAGGCCGCCCTCCCCGACGGCATCAAGGTCGGCGAGGCCCTGCGGCTCTACGCCTCCCTGTACGACCACCCGGCCGACTGGCGGGCCATCATGGACGAATGGGGCCTGACCGACAGGAAGGACGCCCGCTTCGGCGGCCTGTCCGGCGGCTGGAAGCAGCGCCTGTTCATCGCGCTGGCCCTGGTCGGCGACCCCGAGGTGGTCCTGCTCGACGAGCTGACCACCGGCCTCGACCCCGACGCCCGCCGCACCACCTGGGGCCTGATCAGGACCATGCGCGACCGCGGGATCACCGTCGTCCTGGTCACCCACTTCATGGACGAGGCCGAGGCGCTGTGCGACCGGATCGCCGTCATCGACCGCGGCCGGGTCGTGGCCGAGGGCAGCCCGCGCGAGCTGATCGGCGAGGCGCGAGCCGCCTCCCTGGAGGACGCCTACTTCACGCTGACCGGGAGGGCCCAGGCATGAAAGGCCTCACGAGAGTCATCGCCGTCGAGCTCAGGCTGGGGTTGCGCGACCCGATGTCGGCCTACTTCGCACTGGCCTTCCCGCTGGTCATGCTCTGGGTCAAGCTGCGCGGCGGCGACCGGCCGCTGCCCGGCGGTGAGCGGCTCGTCGACGCCACCGTGCCGATGCTGACCGTCTTCGTCGTCGGGCTGGCCGCGCTGGTCGTCCTGCCCGCCACGCTGGCCCAGTACCGGGAGCGGCAGGTGCTCAAGCGGCTGCGGGCCACCCCCGCCACGCCGTTCATGCTGTGCGGCGCCCAGTGGGCCGCGCACATGCTGCTGGCCGTCCTCGGGAGCGTGCTGCTGGTCGTCCTGGGCGTGGCCGGCTACGGGCTGAGCGCGCCCGCGAGCATTCCCGGTGTGCTCGTGGCCTGGCTGCTCGGCGCGCTCAGCCTCGGCGCCGTCGGACTGCTGCTGGGCGCGCTGGCCCCCAGCGGCCGGGCGGCGACGGTGATCGGGCTCGCCCTGTTCTTCCCGATGGTGTTCCTGTCCGGCGCGGTGATCCCGCGCGAGACCATGTCGGGGTCGATGCGGGCGATCGGGGACCTGACGCCCATGGCCCCCGCGGTCCAGGCGGTCCGCGACGGCTGGTCGACCGGCGCGCTTCCGCCGCTCGCCCTCGGGATCATGGTGGCGGTCTGCGCGGTCGCGGGCGGCGTCGCGGTGAAGGCCCTGCGGTGGTGAGCCGGTGGGAGCGGGCGACCGCGGCCCTGCCGTACCTGCTGGTCCTGCTTCCCGCGCTGTTCTCGCTGCTGCGGACGTGGCGGGTGGAGGTGCTGGCCCTGGCGCTGTTCGCGGCGGCCTGGCACTGGTTCGTGGTGGCCTTCCGTCCCGGCTGGACCGCGCGGGCGTGGGTGGTGGCCGGGTACTTCGTGGTGCTGCTGGCGGTGGTCGTGGCGCTGGTGCGGATCGACACGGTCTTCACCGTGACCGGGGTGGGGGTGTTCGTCCAGTGCTTCGCGCTGCTGCCGGGGTTGTGGGCGTACGCGGGGGTGGCGGTGACGGTCGGGACGCTGGTCGCCGCCCGTCCGCCGGCCGGTCGCACCCCGGTCGAGCTGCTGGCCTCCTTCGTGGTCGGGGTGCTGGTGGCGTCCATGACCGGGCTGGTCTTCCAGACCGTCTCCGAGCAGAACGCGCAGCTCAAGGAGAAGAGCG
This sequence comes from Nonomuraea sp. NPDC052265, assembly GCF_044547985.1. Classification (NCBI taxonomy): domain Bacteria; kingdom Bacillati; phylum Actinomycetota; class Actinomycetes; order Streptosporangiales; family Streptosporangiaceae; genus Nonomuraea; species Nonomuraea sp. NPDC052265. The sequence continues at coordinate 15,766 of NZ_JBIUBJ010000028.1, read as the reverse complement.
CCCGGCTGGCCGCGCTCGCCGAGGAGAATGCCGATCTCCAGGCCCGGCTCCTGGTCCAGGCCCGCGAGGCGGGCGTGCTCGGCGAGCGGCAGCGGCTGGCCAGGGAGATCCACGACACCGTGGCCCAGGGGCTGACCGGCATCCTCACCCAGCTGGAGGCCGCCGACGAGGCCGTCGGAGAGGCGCCGGCGGTGCGCGCGCGGCTGGCGACCGTACGCGAGCTGGCCAGGGAGAGCCTGACCGAGGCCCGCCGCTCGGTCCAGGCCCTGCGCCCGGCGCCGCTGGCCGCGACGGCGCAGCTCGGGACCGCCCTGTCGGAGGTGGCGGCGGCCTGGTCGCGGGCCTCAGGGGTGCCGGCCCCGGTGTCGGTCACGGGCGACGCCCGGCCGCTGCACACCGAGGTGGAGAGCACGTTGCTGCGGGTGGCCCAGGAGGCGCTGGCCAACGTGGGCAAGCACGCGCGGGCCGCCCGGGTGGGGATCACGCTGTCGTACATGGAGGACGTGGTGGCGCTCGACGTCCGCGACGACGGGTCCGGCTTCACCCACGGCACCGGCTTCACCCCCGGGTCCGGCGGCGGCTTCGGGCTGGTGGCCATGCGACAGCGGGTCACCCGCCTGGCCGGCAGCCTCGCCGTCGAGAGCGCCCCTGGCCAGGGCACGGCCATTTCCGCTACCGTTCCGGCCATCCCCGCCGACCCGGGAACGTGAGCCATGCCCGTACGCCTGATCATCGTCGACGACCATCCCGTGGTCCGCGACGGGCTGCGCGGAATCTTCGAGACCGACGGCTTCGAGGTGGTCGGCGAGGCCGCCGACGGCGCCGAGGCGCTCGCGGTGGCCCTGCGCACCGGCCCCGACGTCGTGCTCCTCGACCTGCGCATGCCCGGGACGAGCGGCGCCGAGCTCATCCGCCGGCTGCGCGGGCAGTGCCCCGGCACGCACGTGCTCGTGCTGACCACCTTCGGCGACGACGCCGACGTGGTGCCCGCGATCGAGGAGGGCGCCACCGGCTACCTGCTCAAGGACACGCCACGCGCCGAGCTGCGGCAGGCCGTGCTGGCGGCGGCCCGCGGCGAGACCGTGCTGTCGCCGGCCGTGGCCGGGGTGCTCACGCGGCGCGCGCACGCGCCGGAGCAGCGCACGCTGAGCCCGCGGGAGCTCGAAGTGCTCGGTCTCATCGCCCGCGGCGCGACCAACCGCGAGGTGGCCAGGAGGTTGTTCGTCACGGAGGCCACGGTGAAGACCCACCTGCTGCACGTCTTCGCCAAGCTGGAGGTCAAGGACCGGGCGGCGGCCGTCGCGGCGGCGTACGACAGGGGCCTGCTCAAGCCCGCCTGACCGGCGTCACCCGTGAAAGTTTCAGCGCCGATTGACGGGCCGGACCGCACGCCGCATGATCATGCTTGCCTCCTGGTCAGGAGGGGGCGTCGAGTCATACCGCTACCCACGGCTTCCCACGGCTTCCCACGGCTTCCTTCCCACGGCGAGGTACCCCGATGCCTGGCATGACCCTGCCCAGGGCCGCGACCGCGGCCCTCCTGACCCTGACCGCGCTGATCGCTCCCCCGGCGCACGCCGACGACGTCACCCCCGTCGCGGTGACCGTCAACGCCCGCGCCGCCCTGGCCACCGTCCCCGAGACCGGCATCGGTTCCAACCATGCGATCTGGGACGCGAACCTGGGCACCGACCAGACCGCCGACCTCCTCAAGGACGCGGGCGTCAAGCTGCTGCGCTACCCCGGCGGCTCCTACTCCGACATCTACCACTGGGCCGACCACACCGCCCCCGGCGGGTACGTCGCCCCGAACACCGACTTCGACACCTTCATGCGCGGCGTACGGCGTACCGGCGCGCAGGCCATGGTGACCGCCAACTACGGCACCGGCACCGCCGAGGAGGCGGCCGCCTGGGTCCGGCACGCCAACGTCACCAAGGGCTACGGCGTCAAGTACTGGGAGATCGGCAACGAGAACTACGGCAACGGCCACTACGGCAGCGCCTGGGAGGCCGACGACCACACCGACAAGAGCCCCGCCGAGTACGCGCGCCACGTCGTCGCCTACGCCGACGCCATGAAGGCGGCCGACCCGTCCATCAAGATCGGCGCGGTGCTGACCACCCCCGCCAACTGGCCCGACGCCATCACCGCCGAAGGCGACGACGGGAGCTGGAACAAGGTCGTCCTGTCCCTGGCCGGGCCGAAGATCGACTTCGTGATCCTGCACTGGTACCCCGGCGCCCTCGACCGGGCCGGCCAGGTCCCGGACATGATCCAGCTCACCCGGCGACAGATCGCCGCGTACGCCGGGCCCGGCTCGGACCGGATCGGCATCGCGATGACCGAGTTCAACACCGGCTCCAGCAGCAACGGCACGAACACCCAGCCCGGCGCCCTGGCCGCCGCCGACGCCTACGCGAGCCTGCTGGCGAACGGCGTGTTCACCGTCGACTGGTGGAACGTGCACAACGGCATCGGCAACGTCACCGAGGTCGAAGGGCACACCGACTACGGTGACTTCGGGCTGCTGTCCAGCGGGGTCTGCAACTCGTCCGGGGTGTGCGAGCCGCCGCTGAACACGCCCTTCGCGCCGTACCACGCGCTGCAGATGGTCAGCAGGTTCGCCCGGACCGGGGACCAGTTCGTCAGGGCGGCGACCGACCAGCCGAAGGTCAGCGCGCACGCCGTCCGGCGGCCCAACGGCGACCTCGCGGTCATGCTGATCAACACCTCGCCGGACACGTCCTACCCCGTCGCCGTGGACTACGCGGGCTTCACGCCGGCCGCGGGCGCGCCCACCGTACTGACCCACACGAACGGCGCGACCGCCATCACCACCGCGACCACCGGCACCGCCACCGGCCAGACGCTGCCCCCGCTCTCCCTGACCACCGTCGTCCTGCACCCCGCCGCGCCGCAGACCGGCCTCCCCGGCGCGCCCGGCCGTCCCACGGCCTCGAACGTCACCGACAGAGCCGCCACCATCTCCTGGCCCGCCGCCTCCCCCGGCGCCCGTCCGATCGCCAAGTACGAACTCCACCGCCAGAACGGCGTCGTCAGCGAGCAACTCGGCGAGACCGCCGGCACCTCCTACACGGTGGGCAACCTCAGGCCCGGCACCATCTACACGGTCAACGTGATCGCCCGCGACAGCGGCGGCGGCGTCTCCTGGGCCTCCCCGCCCCTGACCTTCACCACAGGCACCCCCGCCACCAGCGCCTGTGCCGTCCGCCTCACCAACCAGACCGACTGGGCCAGCGGCTACGTCGGCGCCATCGAGATCACCAACAACGGCGCCCCGGTCAACGGCTGGACCCTGAGCTTCACCTGGCCGAGGCCCTGGCAGAGCTTGGGCAGCGGCTGGAGCGCCACCTGGACCGAGACGGGCTCGAACGTCAAGGCCGTCAGCGAACCCGGCAACGCCTCCCTGGCCACAGGCGCCTCGACCACGATCGGATTCGTCGGCAACTACACCGGCCCGAACCTCCTCCCCACCACCTTCACCCTCAACGGCACCATTTGCGCCACCACCCCCTGACCCCCTCCCACCCCGCACGCACTGCGCGGTCCGCCCCCACGGAAGCCGCCCCGGGCCCTCAACCGCCCCCTGGACCACCCCGCCGAACCTGACCATGAGCCCCACACAGAAGCCGCACCCCTACACAGACGCACGCCCCAACCCGCGAGCCGCACCCCTGCACAGACGTACGCCCCCAACCCGCGAGCCGGATCGTGACCGCAGACGCGCGCCCCCCATCCCGCGCCCCACGCGTGACCGCGGATGCACGAGCGGGTCGCGAGCGCCGCGAAGGGCCGTTCCTCACCGGACGGCCCTTCCGGGGTTCAGGCCGACGTGCCAGCCGTCACCAGAGCATCCAGGGACTCTCGGCCCCGCCCCCGAACGCCGCCGCCCCCGATCGCCGCCACCGCTGCCGTACGTCGTGCTTGGCCCGGATCGGCGCCGCCGTAGTGGTGAACGGCCCGCAGGTGACGACCTCCCCGTCATTGCGCGGGGACACCCCGGAGCAGACGAACGGCTGAGAGACGTTCTGATCCGCATCGGTGTTGTAGAGCTGGACGTGCACATCCGAGCGAACCGAACTCGCCCCTCTGATTCGTCCCATCAGATAGAAGACATCGCCCACCATGGCCATGCAGGGCGACATCTCCACACCCGATCCGTTGCCCGTGGAAACCCACGAACGGCACTTCCAGTCCGGCTGGGAGCTGCGCGGCGGAGCGCTGTCCCCGTCCGTACCGGGATCCACGGTGTGCGCGGCCTCCGTCTTACGCCCCGTCGGTGACCGGCGGGGATCGGCCGTACGGCTCGTCGAGGGTTCCGTAGTCGCGCTGGGCGCCGCCGTCCGTTCCGAGTCGCCCGTTCCCGGCGTGCGAACCGGCTCCTTCGGCGTCTTCTTCGGCGACGACTTGAGCGGTTCCTCCTCCGTACCGGACGTCTCCTCATCCGTCCCGGGCGGGACAGGCGTCTTCTCCCCCGTCCCGGACGGAACGGGTGTCACCGTCCCGGCCCCCTCGGCCGACCTGGACCCCGGAAGCCCGGCCGCGTCGTTCACGGCCCCCGCGCCCGGCGTACGCCATGGCGCCATGACGGCCACCGCGGCCGCGGCGAGCACCACCACCGTAGTGGTGCTCGCGATGACGATCAGCCGCCGACGAGACCACCCCCGCCGCTGCGGAGCCGCCGTCCCCACCTCAGGAGAGGGCCGTCCCACGGAAGGAACCGTCCCCTCCCCGCCCCCGGCACTTGAGGACGCCCCCGAGACCCCACCGCCAACCGGCCCCGACAACGCCCCAGCACCAGCAGACCCGCCGGAAACCCCGAGGGGCGAGCCCACCCCACTGCCATCCCCATCCGCCCGGGACATCGCCGACGGCGCGCCCGCCCCGCCACCCACCCCAGCCGCCGCGGACGGCCGAACCACCCCAGCAGCACCACCACCACCCGCCCCAGCAGCCCTAGCCGCCCCGAACGGAGAAACGCCCCCAGCCACATCGCCAGACGGCACCCCCAGCGCCCCAGAGTTGTGGGTGACACCCCCCGCGCCGGCACCCCCGGACGGCGGCACCGCCAACGGCTCGGACGTCGCGGACGGCGCCTCCCCCCTGGCGACCCGAGGTAAGGCAGCCAGCCCGGTCACCGACGGCACCGCTTCCCGCAGCGCCACCGCCACCTGCCCCGCCGCCGGACGCCCAGCCGGATCCTTCGCGGTGCACGCCACGATCACCGACCACAGGGCGTCAGGCATCCCGGGCAACCGCCGAGGCATGGCCATCGCATGCTGCCGGAGCAGAGCCATCGGATGATCACCGACGAACGGCGGACGCCCGGCCATCAGCTCGTAGAGAATCAGCCCGACCGCATAGACGTCCACGGCCCCCGTAGGCACGCCACCGTCAGCCACCTCGGGCGACAGGTACGCGGGCGTCCCGATGATCGAGGTGGTCTGCGTCAGCCCCTGACCGAGGACGATCCGCGCAACCCCGAAGTCCGTCAGCCGCACCTGCCCCGTAGGCCCGTCGATCAGGACGTTCCCCGGCTTGACGTCCCGATGAACCACGCCCATCGCGTGCGCCGCCCCCAGCGCCTCGGCGACCTGAGCCATCAGCTCGGCGGCCGTGGCCGGCGGCAGCGTGCCGTGCTGCTGGAGCAGGCCGCGCAGATCCCCACCCTCGACGAGGTCCATCACCAGGGCGAGCCGCTCCCCCTCGATGACGAAGTCGCGCATCGTGACGATGTTGGGATGGCGAAGGGTCCGCAACACGTTGCGTTCCTGCACGAACCGCAGCACCAGGTCCTGGTCCCCTGCGAGGTTGCTGCGCAGCATCTTGACCGCCACGGTCTCGCCGGTCTCCCGGTGCCGCGCCCGCCAGACGGTTCCCATCGCCCCGGCGCCGATCTCGTCGAGCAGCACGTACCGGCTGCCCAGAAACGCCTCGGCCCCACCCGCGTCCATCGCCCGCCTTCCCCCCGAACAATGGGGATCACAATAGTCAGGATGATCGAGACAAAAAAGATCAGCGCCCCCGCGGCCTCACACCGCACCCCCGGCTGACCAGGTCCAACCGCCGGCCGCGCAAACGCGCGCCCGACCAGCCGCAGCCTCACAGGGCCAGAACCGCCCCGACAGCTCAGCAGCGAGCATACGGCCCGAACAGCCCCCCGTCCGGCCTGTCACCCAACCCGCCCAACGATCAGCCGCAACGCCGCCAATGCGGCGAACAGCCGCTCCAACCACACCAGGGCCCCCAGAAGGCCCCCAAGCTCACACCTGAGCCGTGAGCAGAGCGTCCGCGAGCCCCGTACGGGCGTAGAACACCGTGCGGCCCGCCCGATGGGTGCTGGTCAGCCCGGCGGCCCGCAGCGCGGTGAGATGCTGCGACACGCCCGCAGCAGAAAGCCCCGACCGCTCGGCAAGCTCGGTAGTGGACGCGGGCGAATCCAGCTCCGCCAGGATCAACGCCCGGGATCGTCCGATCACGGCGGCGAGGGCGTCCATCGGCGCATGACTCCGGGACTCCCACAGCACGCCGATCCCACGCGCCGGATAGGCGAGCTGAGGCGGCTCCGACGCGACGGACCGCGTCAGCACCCGCGGCCACGCGAAGACCGACGGCACCAGGAGCAGCCCCGCCCCGGTCTCGATCCTGGTGATGGCACAGTGCCGCTCCACCAGCTGGAGCCCCCCGCTGTCCCAGCGCACGGTGGGGTGAAGCCGGTCGAGCGTCCGGGCCGTGCCGCGTTCGGCCACCTGTCGCCCCCGATGGAAGACGTCCGCCTCCAGCACCGACCGGATGCGCGCCCAGTAGGGCGCAATCGCGAGCTCCCAGTAGGCCTCGATCTCCGCGACGACCTTGGGCAGGTACGCCCGAGGGTCGCGACGAAGGTTCCGCAGCCGGGGCGACAGCCGACCGTCCCTCTCGGCGGACAACAGGTCAAGGTCCCGCCGCACCTGCTCGGGGCCGGTGGCCTCGATGGCCGCCAACTCGTCGGGCAACTCATGGGACGCGGTCGTCGGATTGAGAAAGTCCGGAAGATGGCCGCCGGACCGGACCATGTCGGCCAGCCACCCACGATCGAGCCCCGCCGCCGCCAACCGGGGACGCACCTGCTCGGCCCACCCACGATGAGGATCCGGCACCACAGCCCCGGCCAGCACCCTGCAACTCGTGACGACTTCCCACATGGACGAGACCGCGAACCGAGTCTCGGCCAGATCGTCTACCGAAAAGGCCAGCCGCGCCTTCATGCCGCCTCCAGAGGCTCCACGATTCGGTCAGAGCTTAATCAATGGACGCCTACTCCTCCGCCCGGCAACATCCCCGAGCAGGCACCCACCGAGCCATGGTGCCCGACTCCGAACACCCCGAAGGCGGTCACGCACATGTCTGTGGATAACTCTCCCTCCACCGATGCGACGACGACGAAAAAGGCCGATCTGTTCAGAAAGCTCAGCACCGACTCCGTACTGCTCCTCCCCAACGCCTGGGACGCCGCCAGCGCCGCCGTGATCGCCGCGGCCGGCGCCTCGGCCATCGCCACGACCAGCGGCGGCGTCTCCTGGTCCCTCGGCCGCGGCGACGGCCAGCACCTCACCCGGGACGAGATGCTGCAAGCCGTCCAACGCATCGTGAACACCGTCGACCTACCCGTGACGGTCGACATCGAAGGCGGCTACGGCCCCACCCCCGAGGACGTCGCCCAAACCATCCAGGCAGTGGCGAAGGCCGGCGCGGTAGGCGTCAACCTGGAGGACTCCCAGGCCGTCGGCGGCCCGCTGTTCGACCTCACCGACCAGACCGCCAGACTTCACGCGGCCCGGGAAGCGGCAGCCACAGCGGGTCTCCCCGAACTCTTCGTCAACGCCCGCACCGACGTCTTCCTCTTCGCCATCGGCCCCGCCCCCGACCGCCTGAACGAAGTGATCAAGCGGACGGCGGCGTACGCCGAGGCAGGAGCCGACGGCATCTTCGTCCCCGGCCTCCTCGACCTCGACGCGCTGGCCACCCTCTGCGCCGAGTCCCCCCTCCCGGTCAACGCGATGGCCGTCGCCGGCGGCCCCACCGTCGCCGAACTCACCCAGGCAGGCGTACGCCGGATCAGCCTGGGCACCGCCCTCGCCCAGACCGCCTACACCGCCGCCCGCAGAGCCGCCGAAGAACTCCTCACCACCGGCACCTACGAAACCCTGACCAACTCCCTGGACTTCACCGAACTCAACACCCTCTTCCACCCCTGATCCCCCGCCCCGTGCGCCAGCTCAACGCCCCAGCCGAAGACCCCACGAAAACGCAGTACGCCTCCCCAGCAGCGGCCCTGCCGGCCACGGCATCCTGCCGGCCCCTCCGGCTCCGCAACCAGACAGTCAACGAAGCCACCTCCCCGCTCGGGCCGCCGCGCCTGATGCGAAGCTCACCTTCTCCCACCGCTCAACGTGCGCGCGCCGGTCCACGAACCATGAGGGCAGCAGATCCGGCCACGTGTCGTCAGCAGGCCACGGCTCAGGCCGGTGAACGACGCGTGTCATGACTTCCTTCGCACGGCGAATGACGTCCGATGGATCATCTGACGTGACGTGCACGCGTACGACAAACGCTTGTTCATCTGCGTACGGCCCCGAATTGATCCGCCTGACCTCGCCCGCAGAGATCCCGCGCTCACTCCGAAGCTTTCTTGCTGTTCAAAGCTGGTGGTCAGGGGCAGGGTCGAACTTCCGACCTTCCGCTTTTCAGGTGTAGCAATCACCCTGCTCCCCAACCGCTACGTGGAGTCAGCCGGCCGTCCGCGGTGCCCTTCGTGTGAGCTTGGTGGCCGACGTTGCCGTCAGCGTTGCCGTCAGCGTTGCCGTCACGGAACCCGCCGTGCCGTGCCGCAGGCCACGACCAAGAAGAGCCATGGCAAGTCCGGCCTCTGAAGGCCAAGGGGGATGGCAGTACTCCTACATCATGTCCCCAAGATCCGGCCACGCCCCCTTCGTGGCAGATAGCGTGATCGTTCGTGAAATTTGCGGCTGTCCTCGCCCTCCTGCTCGCGGTCTGCGGCGCGGACGTACAGGCGACGTGGGCGGCCACGTGGCGGCTCACGTACGCGGTGCGGGGATGGACCGGCACGATAGGCGCCACAGGACAGGGACAGGCCTGGGCCCTCCTCCAGCACGACCGGCAGCAGACCAGTTCGACGATGCTCCGCTGGGACGGCGCCTCCTGGCGGACCACCGTGCTGCCGAAGGGCGTCAGCGCCTACAACGCGCGGTTCGCCGCCTCCCCCTTGGGGGACGACCTGTGGATGTTCTCCGGGGACCGCCCGTTCCAGCTGACCGGCGGCCAGTGGGTGTCCCGCCCGTGGACCAGCAAGTACGAGCGTGGATCCGTCGCCGTCGGAGCCAAGGACGACGTCTGGATCTCCGAACACGGCGGCCCGGACGACTACTCCGGATCCGGACTCAGCCATTGGGACGGCCACTCGTGGAAACCGGTCCCCAAACCGAGCCCGTACGGCGACCTTGACCAGATCTCGCTTGTCGCCGCCCCCAACGGGGGCGAGGCATGGGCACTGATCCATCCCCCGGGAGCGACAACGGTGATACGACGGAACGGCTCCGGATGGGTCACCGCTCCCCTGCCTCCCGCGCCTGGCTGCCCCCCTTCCCCCGCCGGCCGCTTCTACGGCATGGCGGCCCGCGCCCACGACGACGTGTGGCTGGTGACGCAGGGCGCCTTCGAGCGGTCCGGGTCGTGCGAGGTACCCGACCGCGGCATGATCGTGCGCTGGGACGGCACCGCATGGAGGTGGCTGAACCTGCCGTTGGCCAAGACCTGGCTGCCTGCCATCCGCGCGGACCGTGTCGGGGGCGTGTGGGTCGCCGCCAACCCCGCCCACACGCAGTCGTACGTGCTCAACTTCCGCGGCGGCCGCATGACCAAATCGACGCTGCCCGCGGGAGGGGGGTTGGCGGGAATCGTGGACATCGTCCCGGAACCGGGCAGCACCCGGCTATGGACTCTGGCCCGGCGCGTGGACGGCACCCTCCTGATCTACGAGCTGACCTGACCGCCCAGCATCAGAGCGCCGGAGCCCTGGTAGCGCCGGTGACAATCCATCTCGGCGCACAACACGAGCGAGACGGAGGGCGTCAGCGAGGAGGACGGGACAGCCGGATCAGTCCTCGATCTCCCCACGGGGAGCCCGTTCCGGAGGCGACGTTGCCGTCGCTGTCAGCGAACATCAAAAAGCCCCGAACGATAATTCGTTCGGGGCTTTTTGATGTTCAAAGCTGGTGGTCAGGGGCAGGGTCGAACTGCCGACCTTCCGCTTTTCAGGCGGACGCTCGTACCAACTGAGCTACCTGACCCAGAGCGGTCCTGACGGGACTTGAACCCGCGACCTCCACCTTGACAGGGTGGCGAGCACTCCAAACTGCTCTACAGGACCTTGCGTTTCTTTCTGTTTGCGCTCGCTTAGCTTACCAGCTTTCCGGTGGCCTTTCGACCAGCCGGTTCGCGGTGCGCCAGGCGCTCGCAAGTGCCCCCAACGGGATTCGAACCCGTGCCGCCGCCTTGAAAGGGCGGTGTCCTGGGCCGCTAGACGATGGGGGCTCAGGATTCCCCGTCGCCTTCCGTCGGAGACCTCTGAAGCATAGGGGACGATTGCCCCTGATGCCAAAGTGGCTGACCGGCGGTCGGTGACGCGGAGCCAGTGATCGTTCCCGTTGGCGACGGGGCGTTCGTTGGCTCCGGAGAAATCATACGTTGTGGGTCGGCCTCCACGTGACGCTGGATGTACACCGACTGCTCCCCCAGCCCGCCCAGCGTGATGTCGTCCCAGGCACGCAGGCGTCTGGTCTCCCGGTCGAAGTACAGGACCGAGGCCTGTACGGGCGTGGGCTGGGCGTGTTCGAGCGCCCGCAGGCCGGCGCCACCGGTCGAGCCCTGGACGAGCATGCGGGAGCCGGACGGCAGCATGGACGTCGAGCGGTCATGCGTGTGACCGGCCAGGATCATGGGCGCGGCCCCGCTGAACCCCCTGCCGACGACGGGGTCGTGGACGGCCACCACGTCCGCCTTGTCCACCTTGGCGAGGTGTGAGCGGGCGAACCGTTTGAGCGCGTCCGGGTCGGAGTCGACGGCCACCGATTTGTCGGGGGTGAACCGAGGGTCGCCCAGGCCGTAGATGCGCAGGCCCGCGACCTTCTCCACCCTGTCGTCCAGGACGACGGCGTTCTTCTGCCGCTCGACCGCCTTCTGCGTGATCACGGAGTCGTGGTTGCCCCGTACGTACACGTACGGCACCCCGAGGCGGCTGATCTCGTCGACGAACTTGTTCTCCGGTTTGGTCCCGTGGTCCGAGATGTCGCCGGTGTCGATGATCATGTCGACGGCGAACTGGTCCTTGAGCGAGCGGATGACGTTCCAGGCGATCGGGTTGATGTGGATGTCCGAGACGTGCAGGACCCGGATGGAATTGGGGTCGGCGTCGTACAGGGGCAGGGTCGAGACGGTGTCGTACAGCTTGGAGACGTTCGTGACGAGCTTGGTGAGCTGCGACCGGTACGACTCGAACTTCGTCACGATCGACTCCGCGCTGCCCACCAGCGACGGCGCGGCGGCGACGAGCCCCGAGTAGCGCGGCTCCACGAGCGAGCTCGGACGGAACGTGAGCGCGGCCAGCGCGCCGGTGCCCGCGAGGCCCACAGAGGCCGCCAGGAGCCCCACCAGAGCCGTCCTGGGGCGCCTGTAGACCATCAGGACGGCTATCAGGGCCCCCGCCCCGGCACAGAGCATGCTGCGGATCGCCAGGGCCCGCACGCCGTCCAGGAGATCGCTCTCGATGAGGCCCGGCAGGCGGTCGGCCAGTTTGGGGTCCTCTATGAGCGCCTTGGCGCGGTCCTGGTCGATGTTCTCCAGGGTGATGCGGAGTCTGAGCGGGGCGTCGTGGGTGCGGAAGGTCAGCGTGCCGAGCGGGCTGGCGTCGACGACCGTCTCGCCGCGCCAGGCGGGCCTGAGCGACATGCCCGTCTCGACCGGGCCGACCTGGGCGTGCACGGTGCCGCTCAGGAAGATGCCCAGCCAGGCGCCCGCGGCGGCCACCAGGAGCACCGCCACGGCCCTCGTCGCACGGGACCGAATGACTGCTTTGGAGGTGTCAGCGAACTTCATACAGTTTCTTGCATACCTGACCGACAGGGCAGAATGGCATGCGTGATCGAGGTATCGCGGGAGAAGTTCGAGGAACTCGTGGCCCAGGCTTTGGACACGATCCCCGCCGAGCTCACCCGCGTCATGAGCAACGTCGTCGTCACGGTCGTCGATGATCCGCCGGAGCCGCACCTGCTCGGCCTGTACACCGGTATCCCCCTCACGGAACGCGGCGACTGGTACTCAGGTGTCCTGCCCGACCGGATCGAGATCTACCGCAATCCCATATGTCAGATATGCAGGACAGAAGAGGAAGTCGTTAACGAGGTACGCATCACCGTTGTCCATGAGGTGGGGCACCATTTCGGGATCAGCGATGACAGACTGCACGAACTGGGCTGGTGACCCTTTGCTTCTCGTTGACTTCTTTGGGTTGCGCCTTGCCTCATGATCGGGCACCTTAGGTCACATAGCGAACACGGTGAGTCAGGCACAGCGGAGTCCAATGGAGGCCATGCGGGCGGGTAGGCCACCGGGACGGCATCGCCGTGCCGAGACAGACCAGGCCACCTACGGCGAGGTCATCGCCATCCGGGAATTCCGGGCACTGTGGTACGGCCAGGGCCTTTCCCTCCTCGGCGACCAGCTCGCCCAGGTCGCGCTCGCCGTCCTCGTCTACTCCCGTACCGGATCGCCGCTGGCCACCGCGGCCGTCTACGCGCTGACGTACCTTCCGTCGATCGTCGGGGGGCCGCTGCTGGCCGGGCTGGCCGACAGGTTCGCGCGCCGGGGCGTCATGATGACCTGCGACGTCGTCCGCGCGGTCCTGGTCGCCGCGATGGCGCTGCCGGTGATGCCGTTCTGGGCGTTGTGCGTGCTGGTGTTCTTCGTGGTGCTGCTCAGTGCCCCATTCTCGGCCGCGCGCGCGGCGCTGCTGCCCGAAGTTCTCGAAGGCGACCGGTACGTCGTCGGCTCGGCGTTGCAGAACATGACGAACCAGGCCGTACAGATGCTGGGTTTCGCTGCGGGCGGAGCGATGATCGCGACCTTGGGCCCCTACCGGGCGCTCGCTCTCGACGCGGCCACGTTCCTCGCCTCGGCCCTGATCCTGGTCTCGGGCGTACGTGCGCGGCCGGCCGCCGGTCAGGACGACGCGAAACCGTCCATGTGGGCGATGACCAGGGCGGGAGCCACGCTGGTCTTCGGCTCGCCCAGACTGCGAACGCTTGTCCTGTTCGCGTGGTTGTGCGGCTTCTACATTCTTCCTGAGGGCATCGCCGTGCCCTATGCCGCCGAACTCGCCACGGGGACGCTGTCGGTGCCCGTGATCACCGGTCTGCTGATGGCCGCGATGCCGACGGGCACGGTGGTGGGCGCGTTCCTGTTCAGCAGGTACGTGACGCCGGCGCGGCGGCTGCACCTGATGGGGTGGATGGCCGTGCTGAGCTGCGCGCCTCTGGTGGTGACGGCGCTCCGGCCGCCGCTCGCGGTGGTGCTGGCCGCGTGGGTCCTGTCGGGGATCGGCGGGGCTTACCAGCTCGCGGCTAACGCGGCTTTCGTCCAGAGTGTGCCACCGGAGCGGCGTGGCCAGGCGTTCGGGCTGGTGCAGTCGGGGCTGATGGCCGTCCAGGGGTTGGGGATCCTGGTCGGCGGGTTCGCGGCGGAGAGACTCGGTCCTGAGCTGGTGGTCGCGCTCTCCGGCAGCACCGGAGTGATCGCGGCGGCCGTGCTCGCCCTGATGTGGACCGAGTCCCGGGACGACCGTAATGCCCAGGAAGTGCCCGCCCAGGCGCCGGCCTGATCACTGCTGGGGCTTGTGCTCGCCGGTCCAGTCGGTGGCGTTTCGCTGCTGCTGCTGCTTGATCAGGTCCTGGACGATCGAGGTGTCCCGCTCCTCGGACGGCATCAGGAGCCAGCCGATCGCGTACACGCCCACGCCGAGCCCGCCGAACAGGGTGGCGATGGCGAGGCCAATCCGGATCAGGTTGGCGTCGATGCCGACGTACTCACCGATGCCCGAGCAGACGCCCGCGATGATCCGGCCCTTGTTGGTGCGACGCAGCTTCTTGACGTTGTTCTCGCTGAATTCGTTCATGTCTCAAGACTGCCCCTGGGGGCGGTGTTAGCACATCAGGATTCCCCCTGGTAGAACCCTGGTAACCCCTTACGCGAGGAGAGGACCTGCCATGGACGACCTGCTGCGCCTCGACGACCGACTCAACGGCGACCAGCGGCTGATCCGCGACACGGTCAGGTCCTTCGTCTCCGACCGCGTCCTTCCGCACGTGGGCGACTGGTTCGAGGAGGCCGTCTTCCCCGCGCGCGAGCTCGCGCCGGAGCTGGGCTCGCTCGGCCTGCTGGGCATGCATCTGGAGGGGTACGGATGCGCCGGCACCGACGCGACCTCCTACGGCGTGGCCTGCCGCGAGCTGGAGGCGGGCGACTCGGGCCTGCGCTCGTTCGTGTCGGTGCAGGGCTCGCTGGCGATGTTCCCCATCTGGCGGTTCGGCTCCGACGAGCAGAAAGAGGAATGGCTCCCGCGCATGGCGGCCGGCACGGCGATCGGCTGCTTCGGCCTGACCGAGCCGGACCACGGGTCCGACCCCGCCAACATGCGCACGTACGCCAAGAAGGACGGATCCGACTGGATCCTCAACGGCTCCAAGATGTGGATCACCAACGGCTCGATCGCCGACGTCGCCGTGGTGTGGGCGCAGACGGACGCGGGCATCCGCGGCTTCGTCGTCCCCACCTCCACCCCGGGCTTCTCCGCCCCTGAGATCCACAAGAAGTTGTCCCTCAGGGCATCGGTCACCTCGTCCCTGTACTTCGACGACCTCCGCCTGCCCGCCTCCGCCGTGCTGCCCGAGGTCACCGGCCTCAAGGGCCCGCTGTCGTGCCTGTCCGAAGCCCGTTTCGGCATCCTGTGGGGGGTCGTCGGGGCCGCCCGCGCCTGCCTGGAGTCGGCGGTGGACTACGCGAAGACCCGCGTGCAGTTCGACAAGCCGATCGGCGCGTTCCAGCTCACCCAGGAGAAACTGGCCTGGATGTACGTCGCCGCCGCCCAGGCCCAGCTCACGGCCCTGCACCTGGGTGCGCTGAAGGACGAGGGACGGCTGGAGCCCCGGCAGATCAGCTTCGGCAAGCTGGCCAACGTACGAGCCGCCCTGGACATCGCCCGCCAGGCCCGTTCCGTCCTGGGGGGAAACGGGATCACCCTGGAGTACCCTGTGATCAGGCACATGAACAATCTGGAGTCTGTGCTGACGTACGAGGGGACCCAGGAGATTCACACACTGGTGCTGGGCGAGGCCCTGACGGGGCTGGCCGCTTACCGGTGATGGAGGCGTCGCGGGCGGGGCGGTAATCTCTGTACCCTTGCTCGTGCGAGGGGCGTTAGCTCAATTGGCAGAGCTGCGGACTTTTAATCCGTAGGTTCCGGGTTCGAGCCCCGGGCGCCCTACCACTCCACACTCCATCTGACCTGCGCTTTCTCGGTTCTCACCCCTCTTCTAAGAGCCTGCTGACAAAGGCTTAAGTGCTGGCGGGCATGGGCCCGTAGAGAGCTGGTCCGATCTTGTTGATGTAGCCCTGGTGGGACCACTGGGAC
>NZ_JBIUBJ010000027.1:0-93112 GCF_044547985.1 Nonomuraea sp. NPDC052265 | reverse complement strand
CCGCCACCGGGCTGCCCAGCGGCACCACCGCCAGCTTCAACCCCTCCTCGGTCACCTCCGGCAACTCCTCGACGCTGACGCTGTCGGTCGGCGCCACCACCGCGCAGGGCACGTACCCGATCACGGTCACGGGCACCGGCACGACCACGCACAACGCGACGTTCACGCTCACGGTCGGCACCGGCGGCCCCGGCGGCCAGGACCCGCCTGACATCAGCCTCACCAACATCAAGGCGCACCTGGCGCAGCTCCAGAGCATCGCCAGCAGCAACGGCGGCAACCGCAGGTCCACGACCAACGGCTACCTCCAGTCGGTGTCCTACATCGAGCAGAAGCTCCAGGCGGCCGGCTACACCGTGGTGCGGCAGAGCTGCAGCGTCTCCTACTGCACCAGCGGCGCGGGCCCCAACCTGATCGCCGACTGGCCCGGCGGCGACGCCAACCAGGTCATCATGTCCGGCGCCCACCTGGACAGCGTGTCCGCGGGACCGGGCATCAACGACAACGGCTCCGGCTCGTCCAACCTGCTCGAGGTCGCGCTGACCCTGGCCCAGAAGAACCCCACGCTCACCAAGCACGTGCGGTTCGGCTGGTGGACCGACGAGGAGCAGGGCCTGAACGGCTCCGAGGCCTACGTCGCCTCGCTCAGCTCGACCGAGCGGGCGAAGATCAAGGTCTACTACAACTACGACATGACCGGCTCGCCCAACGGTGGCTACTTCATCAACAACATCACCACCACCGGCGCGGCCTTCCTGAAGGAGTTCTACGACAAGCTGAACCTGCAGCCGGAGGAGAACACCGAGGGCGCCAACCGCTCCGACGACGCCTCCTTCCGCAACGCGGGCATCGCCAGCTCGGGCGTGGCGGCGGGCGCGAGCGCGATCAAGACCTCGGCGCAGGCGAGCAAGTGGGGCGGCACGGCCAACCGGGCCTACGACTCCTGCTACCACTCCTCCTGCGACACCACCTCCAACATCAACGACACCATCATCGACCGGGCGGCCGACGCCGCGGCGTACGCCATCTGGAAGCAGGCGGTCGGCGGCACCACCCAGCCGCGTGACTTCTCGCTCTCCGCCAGCCCCGGTTCGGGCACGGTGCAGGCCGGCTCCACCGCCACGACGACGATCGGCTCGACCACCACGAACGGGACCGCCCAGACGGTGAACCTGTCCGCGAGCGGCCTGCCGACCGGCGCCACGGCCTCGTTCAACCCGGCCAGCATCACGTCGGGCGGCTCGTCCAGCCTGTCGATCGCGACCTCGCCCACCACCCCGGCGGGCAGCTACACGATCACCGTGACCGGCACGGGCGAGACGGCGACGCACACCACGTCGTACGCGCTGACCGTCCAGGGCACCTCGGGCGGCCGGACGTTCACCAACGACACCGACTACCAGATCAGGGACTACTCCAACACCCAGAGCTCGATCACGTCCACGGCGACGGGCACCGCGGCCTCCCCGGTCAAGGTGTCCATCACGATCAGCCACACCTGCGCCGAGGACCTCGACATCTGGCTCCGCGGCCCGAACGGCACCTGGTACGTGGTCGACGCCTACGGCGGCACCACCTGCACGCAGTACGGCACCAGGACCTTCTCGGTCCCGGTCAGCCAGCAGGCGGCCGGCACCTGGACCCTGGACATCGAGGACGTCTACCTCGGTGACACCGGTTTCCTGGACTCCTGGAGCATCACGGTCTAACCGTCGGACTCAGGGGGAGCGAGCCCCGGCCGGTCATCCGGCCGGGGCTCCTTCACGTCGTTGCGGGTGCGCACGCCGAGCTTCTGCAGCACCCGGGCGACGTGCGTGTCCACCGTCCGCCGCGACAGGAACAGCACCTCGGCGATCTCCCTGTTCGTCCGGCCGAGCGCGACCAGCCTGGCCACCTCGGCCTCGCGCGGCGACAACACCCCGCTGCGGCCCTTCCTGCCCCTGCGCGGCGCGCTGCCCGGCCCGATCTCGCGCAGCAGGTGGCGGCAGCGGGCGGCGTCGTGGGTCGCGCCCAGGCCGGCGTACCGCTCGCAGGCGTCCGCGATCAGGTCCGCGGCGCGCGCCCGGTCGCCCATCGCCAGCCGGGCCGCCGCCTCGGACTCGGCCGTCCTGGCCACGCTGTACGGCCTGGGCATCGCCTCGTACGCCGCCCGCGCCCTGGCGAAACACCTGGCCGCCTCCTCGTACGCGCCCCGGTCCAGGGCCAGCGAGCCGGTCGCCGCGTCGAGACCGGCGTGCGCGGAGGGGGCGTCGCGGCCCTCGATGCCCGCCGCGAACTCGGCCACCAGCTCCTCCGCCTCCTCCGCCCGTCCGGCCTTCAGCAGCGCCGCCACGGCCGGCGGCACGAGCTGGTCGCCCCACACCCACATGCCCTTGCGCCGCAGCCTGGCCACCGCCCGCCCGGCCTCGGCCAGCGCCTCGTGCGGGCAGTCGCGGGTCAGGTGCAGCTCGATCAGGCCGCCCGAGGCCACGGCGGCGACCGGCAGGAACCCCGACTCCAGGTCGTTGACCCCCGTCGCCACCAGGTGCTCGGCGGCCTCCTCCCACTCGCCCCTGGCCAGGGCCAGCATGCCCAGCGCCAGCCGGGCGTCCACGGCCAGCAGCGGCGCCTCGGCCGTCATCTCGACCGCCGCGACCGCCCGCTCCCGCAGGCCCTCCCAGCGGCCGGTCAGCAGGGCGAGCCGGATCGAGGACATCTCCACCAGGAACACCGGGTACTGCGCGCCCGTCTCCTCGGCGATGCGCCTGCTCTGGTCGGCGAAGCGCTCGGCGGGGGCGTAGTGGCCGAGCGCGATGGCCGCGTCGAAGAGGTTGGAGTAGCCGCGCGACACCTGCCGGCGCACCGCCGCCGACGGGTCGTTCGCGGGCAGCGTCGCGGCCAGGTCGAACGCGTCCGGCGAGCCCAGCATCATGGCCAGGCTGATCTTGTTGGCGTGCACGGCGGCGGTCAGCTCGGGATCCTGATCCTCGACCGTGGCCAGCAGTTTCTCCGCCTGGTTCATCCACTCCTCGTGGGCGGCCAGCGGCTCGTCGCCCCAGGCGGGCATCGCCAGCAGCGCCAGCCCGCGCGCGGCCAGGCTCGGCCGGTCGTGCAGGTCGGGGAGGGCGAGCAGGATCTCCTGGCGGCCCGCGGCGACCACGCCCGCCTGGTTGGACAGCAGCACGCCCAGGTTGAGCCGGGCCTCGCCGCGTACGTGCCGGGACAGGAAGTCCTCGGCCAGCAGGTGGCGCAGCGAGCGCACCACCCGCCGGTAGGACAGCCCGATCGCGGCCACCCGGCTGAGCCGCAGCGCGAGCGGGCCGCGCGCGTCGTGCGGGAGCTTCGGGTCGGCCAGCATGCCCGCCAGCACCTCGACGGCGAGCGGGATGTCGCCGATGGCGGCGGCGTGGTCGGCCGCCGCCGGGCCGTGCCGCTGCCAGGACTCGAAGTCCCCGGCGCGCCTGGCGTGGTAGGCGAGCTGGACGAGCGGCGGCGGCGCGAGGGCGGACAGCGCGGTCACCGCACGCTGGTGGGTGAGCCGCCGGTCGGGGCCGGGGATCGCGTCGTAGACGGCCTGCTGGGCGAGGGCGTGGCGGAAGCCGTACTGGCCGTCGTGCTGTTCGAGCAGTACGCCGGCCTTCAACGCCTGGCTCAGCCCGTCGCCCAGCGGGTGCCCGGAGACGGCGGCGATGAGCGGCTCGTCGGCGGGCAGCCCGAGCACGGCGGCGGTGTGCACGGCGTGCAGCGCGGCCGGCGACAGCCCGGTGAGCTGCTCGGCCATCGCCTCGCGCAGCAGCAGCGGCACCGCCATGCGTTCCAGGACCTCCGGCTCCTCCTCGCCGCCGAGTAAATGGCCCTCGTCATCGAGCAACGAGCGCACCACCTCCTCGATCACGAACGGCACGCCCGCCGTGCGGTCGCGCAGCTTCGTGACGAAGTCGGAGGTCAGCGTCGAACGGCCGAGCAGCGCCCCGGTCAGGCTGCGCACCCCCTCGACGTCGAGCGGCGTCAGCGAGATCACCTCGCTGCGCACCCCCGGCGGACGCCGGTACGCGCGCCCGAACGGCAGCCCCGGCACCGGCAGCCCCTCCCGGCGGAACGTCACCACCAGCGCGAGCCCCGCCGGCGGCTGGTCGGTGAGGAAGCGCAGCAGGTCGCGGGTGCCGTCGTCGGCCCAGTGGAGATCCTCGATCACCAGCACCGCCGGGCACACCGCGGCCAGCAGCGCGTGCACCGCGCGGAACAGGCGGTGACGCTCGGCGCGCGGGTCGTCCAGGGGCGGCGGCGACGGCGCCGGCGGCAGGTGCCCGGCCAGCTCCGGCAGGTAGCCGCGCAGGGCGCCGGTGACCGGGTTGAGCGTGCCGGTCTCCGGCAGCGCGCCCGCGACGTGCCGCAGCGCGTCGAACACCGGGCCGTACGGGAACGGCTCGCGGATCTGGTGACAATGGCCGATCAGGACGGTGCGTTCGCCGTCGGGCAACTGGTCGAGCGCGGCTCTGACCAGCCGGGTCTTGCCGATGCCCGCCTCGCCCTGCACGAGGATGACGGCCGGCGGGCCGGTGATGGCGTCGGTGAGCGAGCGTAACTGGGCGTCACGCCCGATCAACCCAGGAGAAGCCAGGCTTGTCATCGGGGTCTCCGTAACAGTGCAGGTTTACTCCCCCTGTCGGAATACTGTTATCCATCACAGGTCAACGCGGGTCAACCCTCTGTTTTCCGGTCAAATGCCGTGCCCTTGGTGGCGCCGGTGGTCCCGGCTCCCTCCACCGCCCCGTCCCGCGCGGACGGCGCCTCAGGGGGCGACGGGGGTCTTGCCGTCGCTCGCCGGGGCGGGTTCGGCCAGGTCCACGCTGTCGCGGAGCTTGGTCGGCTTGAGGAACAGGGTGGCGATCACGCCGACCACGGCGATGCCCGCCGAGATCAGGAAGATGTGCCCGGTGGCGTCGCCGTACGCGGCCCGGACGATGCTCTTGAACGGCTCCGGCAGCGCCGCGATGTTGAGCGTGCTCTTGCCGCCGGCGGCCGCCTTGGCCGGGTCGATGCCCATCTTGGCCAGCCCTTCGGCGATGCCGGTCGCGACCTGGTTGGCCAGCACCGCGCCGAGCACCGACACGCCCACCGTGCCGCCCAGCGAGCGGAAGAACGTCACGGCCCCGCTGGCCGCGCCCAGCTCGCGCAGCGGCACGGTGTTCTGGATCGCGAGGACGAGGTTCTGCATCGACATGCCGACGCCCGCGCCGACCAGCACCATCGCGCCGGCGATGAGCACGAGCGAGGTCTGGTGGTCCATCGTGGACAGCACCAGGAACCCGACGGTCAGCACGATCGACCCGGTCACGATGTACGGCTTGACGTTCCCGCTCTTCGACACCATGCGCCCGGAGATCGCCGAGGACAGCAGCACGCCGAGCATCATCGGGATCGTCAGCAGCCCCGCCTCGGTCGGGCTGTAGCCGCGGCCGATCTGGAAGTACTGGCCGAGGAAGACCGAGCCGCCGAACATCGCCATGCCCACCGCGAGGCTCGCCAGGATGGCCAGCGCCGGGGTACGGCGGCGGATGACGTGCAGCGGCACGACCGGCTCCCTGACCACGGTCTCCACCCAGGTCGCGATCACCAGGACGGCCACGCCGCCGAGCACCATCGCGGCGGTCTGCCAGGACAGCCAGTCGAAGGAGTTGCCGACGAAGGTCACCCAGATGAGCAGCACGCTGACGCCGAGCGCGATCAGCGTGGCGCCGACATAGTCGACCTTGACGCCCTCGCGGCGCACGTGGGTCACCCGCAGGGTCTTCTGCAGCAGCAGGAAGGCGATCACGGTGAACGGCGCCGCCACGAAGAAGCACCAGCGCCAGCCGAGCCAGGAGGTGTCCGCGATCAGGCCGCCGAGCAGCGGCCCGGCCACGGTCGCGACGGCCATGACGCCGCCGAGGTAGCCGTTGTACTTGCCCCGGTCCTTCGGGCTGATCATCGCCGCGATGATCACCTGGACCAGGACCTGCAGCGCGCCCATGCCCAGGCCCTGGAGGGCGCGGAAGGCGATGAGCTGGCCGGTGTCCTGGGCGAAGCCGCAGGCCACCGAGCTGACCATGAAGATCACGATAGAGATCTGCAACAGGAGCTTCTTGCTGAACAGATCGGCCAGCTTGCCCCAGATCGGGGTGGAGGCCGTGGACGCCAGCAGCGAGGCGGTGATCACCCAGGTGTACTGCGACTGCGTGCCGTTCAGCGCGCCGATGATCTGCGGCAGCGCGACCGACACGATCGTGCCGCTGATCATCGCCACGAACAGGACGAGCAGCAGCCCGCTCAGGGCCTCCATGATCTGCCGATGGCTCATCTGACCCGGCGGCGCGGCCGGGACGGTCGGTGCGCTCATGCGCGGCCTCCTCCTACGTTAAAACAATGCCCAATGGGAAAGTTTGCCCGCTGAGCATATATTCCCGAACGGTAGGCTTGGCGCATCATGGACAGCACCGGCGGGCTGCGCGAGCGCAAGAAGGCCGAGACCCGGCAGGCCGTGCACGAGGCGGCGATGCGGCTCGTCGGCGAGCACGGCCTCGACGCCGTCACCGTCGAGACCATCGCCGACGCCGCCAACATCTCGCGCCGCACGTTCTCCAACTACTTCGCCGGCAAGGAGGACGCCGTCCTCTACGGCGAGGAGCAGCGCATCCGCGACCTGGTCGAGAAGGTGCGGGCCCAGCCGACCGGCCGGACCGCCTGGCAGGCGCTGTGCGGCGCGATCGACGACGTGTTCGAGGAGGTGGGCGAGCCGGCGCGGGAGTGGGCCGTACGCGCCCGCCTGGCCAAGCGGCACCCGTCGCTGCTCGCCCGGCAACTCGCCAACCACGCGGCGCTGGAGCGCGACCTGGTCCAGGCGATCTCCGAGCGGGAGAGCCCGGTGCGTCCCCAGGTCATGGCGGCCGGGTTCCTCACGGCCTTGCGGCTCGGGTCGCACCTTTGGGTGGAGGAGCGCCAGTCGCGCTCGTTGCGGAAGGTCATGGCCGAGATGCTCGACGAGATGTCCCGGCCCTTCACCTGACCGCCCGCGTCCCTGGGCGGGGAAGCGCGGGCGGGAGGTCGGCGGGGTGGCGGGTCAGGAGCAGGTGGTGTTCGCGGGGGTGGCGGCCGTGCCGTCGGCGGTGAAGCCGATCGCCACCGACGCCCCCGGCGCCAGGCTTCTCGCCCAGTCGGGCCCCTTGGCGGTCCACGTCGTGCCCGAGACCGTCACCACCGCGTTCCAGGCGTTGTTCAGGGTGACCCCCGAGGGCAGCGTCCAGGTCGCGGTCCAGTCGCCGATCGGGGACGTCCCGGTGTTCTTCACCGTCACCTCGCCCTGGAAGCCGCCCTGCCAGGCGTTGGTCTGCTTGTAGCCGACCGTGCACTGCCCCGGCGGGTTCACCGTCGGCGACGCGGTCGGGTTCCCCCCGCCCCCGGCCGGCGGGATCAGGTACGGCTGCAGGATGTCCTGCTTGGCCTGGTTGATCGTGGTCCAGTCGTCATTGGCGATACCGCCGGTGTCGCCCGAGTTCGGGTTCCACGACCAGTACGTGAACGACATGCCGTTCACCCCGGTCCCGGTGTACTTCATGAGCTCCTGGAGCCAGACCTTGTCGACGTTCGAGGCCAGCGTGGTGCCGAACTCGCCCATCATGATCGGCGCGATGTTCCGCCTGTACAGGTATCCCCAGTACTTGTCCCAGATGGCGGGCATGTTGGCGGGGTAGTCGGGGGCGTCGAACCAGGTCTGGTGGTAGACCGAGGTGGCGTACTCGTGCGGGGAGTAGACCAGGCGGTTCGCCACGTTGAGCCGTACCGGGTACTGGCCGGCCTTCGACAGGTTGCCGCCCCACCAGCCGCAGTCCTCGTCGTTGCTCGGGTCGTTGTCCCAGACGTTCGACAGGCCGCCGCTCGGGCAGCTCACGCCCTCGACGAAGATCAGCCAGTTGGGATTGACGCCGAGGACCGCGTTGCCCGCCCGTTCGGCCGCCAGGCGCCAGTCGCGGGCCTGGTCGCCGCAGCCCCAGCAGGCGCCTGTCGCGTTGGGGTTGGTGCCCTCGGCGTGCGGCTCGTTGTGCAGGTCTGCGCCGATGACCGTGGGGTTGTTCGCGTAGTGCTGGGCCAGGGTCTTCCAGTCGTTGATCCAGGTGCTCTCGGGCGTGGCGCCGACGTACCAGAGCGGCGACTGGCCGGCCGCGGTCGGGCGGTGGCGGTCGAGGATGATCCGCATGCCCTTGACGCCCGCGTAGTCCACGACCTTGTCGAGGATCTGCATGGGGGACAGGCCGACCAGGTCGGGGTTGACGTAGTCGTTGATCCCGGTGGCGGTGGCCCCCGGCTTGAGCGCGTCGTTCGAGTACGGCACCCGCAGCGTGTTGTAACCCAGCGCGGCCATCTTGTCGATCTGGCTCTTCCAGGGGTTGCTCGACCACAGGCCGTGGAAGGTCTTGTTGTCGGTCTCCATGCCGAACCAGTTGATCCCGGTCAGCCGGACGGTCGCCCCGGTGCTGTCGAGGATCTTGTTGCCGCTGGTGTGCAGGTAGCCGGTCCCTGTTCCGGTCGCCGCGCCCGCCGGGGTGGTGGTCAGCGCGACGGCGACAGTCGCTCCGGCCACCACCGTGGCCAGGGCGGTCAGTGCCGCCTTCGAGGTCTGCATGGGGATGCCCTTTCCAGGAGGGGAACGCGGCGTCATGCTCGGCCGCCGCGTTCGGGCACGTCAATGCGAGGGCTCTCGTCACCAGTCCTGACCTGCGAGAACGCCTGAAACTTTCATGCCGGAGTAGTGCCAGGTGGAGTGCGGTTCCTCGCGGCCGCGCCAATGTGCCGGGACGCGCCCGTCACTTGGATGGTGGTCATGACGATCACACACATCACGATCCCCGGGCGCTGGGTGGAGGGGACCGGGCTGGTGCTCGGCCCGGCGCTGCTCATGGCCGGGGTCCTCCTCCGTCTCGGCGCCGACGACTTCTTCCCGGGCCAGCTCGCCGCCTACGCCGCCGACCCGGCCCGCATGGTGCTCTCCTACAGCCTGTACGCCGCGGGCGCCGTGCTGCTGTGGCCCGCGGTGACCGCGCTCGGCCGGGTGATCGGCGCCACCCACCCGGCCCTGGCCAGGTGGGGCGTGACGCTGGCGGTGCTGGGGCTGTTCGGCAGGGTGTTCCACGCCGGGGTGAGCCATCTGGCCTTCCAGCTCGTGGACGCGCTCGGCCCGGACGCCGCCCGGCGGGCCGTCGCCGGCACCTACGGCGCCTTCCACGTGTTCAAGGCGGTCAACGTCTGCATCATGGGCGGCTGGATCGTGCTGGCCGTGGGCGCCTTCCGCGCCAGGGCCCTCGGGGCCGGGGCGACCGGCGTGGCCAGGTGCGTCGCGCTGGCGCTGGCGGCCGGGCTGCCGCTCGGCGTGCTCAAGGGCAGCAGCGACCCGGTCGCGCTGGCCGCGCTGGCCGGGCTCGCCGTCGCGCTCGTGCCCATGGGCGTCGCGGTGCTGCGGACGGGCCCCGCGCCCCGCTGGTGGGCGCTCGCCCTCACTCTCGCGCTGGTCCCGGTGGCGTTCTTCGTGGGGATGGCGGGCTGAGACCTCTATAGTTGACATCGACTAGCCGAGGATGGATAGTTGACATCAACTAAAGGGGACTTCCGATGGAGAAGCGGCGCAAGGTGGCCAACCCGCTCGCGCTGGCGGTGCTGGCGTTCCTGCTGGTCGAGCCCATGCACCCGTACGAGCTGGGCCGCCGTCTGCAGGAGACCGACAAGGACAAGAGCTTCAAGTACAACCGCGGCTCCCTCTACATGGTCGTCAAGCAGCTCGCCAAGGCGGGGTTCATCGTCGAGCGGGAGACCGTCCGCGACACCGAGCGGCCGGAGCGCACGCTCTACGAGCTCACCGGCGAGGGCCGCGAGGAGCTCTACGACTGGCTGCGCGAGCTGGTCTCGACGCCGCAGGAGGACTATCCGCACTTCGGCGTCGCGCTGTCGCTGATCAGCGTGCTCGACCCGGCCGAGGCCGTCGGGCTGCTGGAACGGCGCGCGGCGGCGCTGAGCGCCGGACGGGCCGCGCTCGCCCGCACGGCCGACGCCGCCCGCGCGGGCGGCGTGGCGTGGGTGTTCCTCGTGGAGGACGACTACCGCCTCGCGGTGCTCGACGCTGAGCTGGCCTTCATCGCCCGCCTCATCGAGTCCCTCAGCGCACCTGACTACGCCAGGACCTGGCACGAGATGTTCGGGAGTCGGCAATGACAGCAGTGAGCACGGCAATGGTGATCGGCGGGGGCATCGCGGGTCCCGTCACCGCGATGGCGCTGCGCCGCGCGGGGATCGAGGCGACCCTGTACGAGGCGTACGACAGCGGCGCGGAGGGCGTCGGTGGCACGCTCACGATCGCCCCGAACGGGCTCGCCGCGCTGCGGGTCGTGGGCGCGGAGGAGGCGGTGAGGGCGGTCGGTCAGCCGATCGCGCACACGGTCGTCCGCGACGGCGCGGGCAGGCGCATGGGCGAGCTGGCCGGACTGCCCGACCTGCCGCCCAGCCAGGCGATGTGGCGCTCGGAGCTCTACGGCGCGGTCCGCGACCGGGCCCTGGCCGCCGGCGTCCGCACGGAGTACGGCCGGCGCCTGGTCGGCGTCGAGGAGCACGCCGACGGCGTCACCGCCCGCTTCGCCGACGGCAGCGGCGCGAGCGCCGACATCCTGGTCGGGGCCGACGGCATCCGTTCCGTGGTCCGGTCCCTGATCGACCCGGCCGCGCCGGGGCCGCGTCACGTGCCCCTGCTGAACTTCGGCGGCCTGGCCGACGTCGCCGTCCCGGCCGAGGGGGAGGCGTCCTACTTCGTGTTCGGGCGGCGGGCGTTCCTCGGCTACTGGGTGCAGCCCGACGGGCGCACGGCCTGGTTCTGCAACGTGCCGCACGCCGGGCCGACGACGTCCGCGCAGGCCCGCCGGGTGCCGGCCGGGGAGTGGCTGCGCCGTCTGGGCGAGCTCTTCGCGGGCGAGGCGCCGGGGGAGGAGCTGGTGCGGCACACGTCCCCCGAGAACCTGGTGGCGCTCGGCTCGGTGGAGATCATGCCGAGCGTCCCGCGATGGCACCGCGGCAGGATGGTGCTGGTGGGCGACTCGGTGCACGCGCCCTCGCCGAGCTCGGGGCAGGGCGCCTCGCTGGCCGCCGAGAGCGCCGTCCAGCTCGCCCGCTGCCTGCGCGACCTGCCCGGCGTGCCCGACGCCTTCGACGCCTACGTACGGCTGCGCCGCGACCGCGTCGAGCAGGTCGCCGCCCGCGCGTCGAGGACGAACAGCAGCAAGACGCTCGGGCCCTTCGCCGTCACGATGATGCGGCTGATGATGCCGGTGGCCACGAGGACGTTCCTCGCCCCCGAACGCGCCCTCGGCCCCGAGCAGCGCTACCGCGTCGACTGGGACGAGCCGGTCACCGTCCCGGCCTAGGCGGTCAGGAGCTTGACGATCGCCACGACCCCGATGCAGACGACCGCGCCGCGCAGCACCGGCGCGGGCAGCCTGCGTCCCACCCGCGCGCCGAGGAACCCGCCGACCGTCGAGCCGAGCGCCACCAGCAGCACGGCCCACCAGTCCACGTCGGCGACCAGCGTGTAGAGGACGGCGGCCGTGGCGTTGACCACGAGCGAGAGCACGTTCTTGGCGGCGTTGACGCGTTGCAGCTCCTCGTCGAGGAAGATGCCGAGCAGGCCGATGAGCAGCACGCCCTGCGCCGCCCCGAAGTAGCCGCCGTACGCCCCGGCGGCCAGCACGCCCAGCCACAACCAGGGTCCGCCGTGCGTCAGCCGGGGGCGGCCGGCCAGCATCCGGCTGATCCTGGGCTGGGCCAGAACCAGCACGCAGGACAACCCGATCAGCACCGTGACGACCACGGTGAACGTGCGCTCGGGCAGGTTGAGCAGCAGCAACCCGCCGATCAACGAGCCCAGCGCCGAGGCCGAGGCCAGGCGGAGCAGCCGGCCGCGCTGACCCTTGAGCTCGGCGCGGTAGCCGAGGACGCCCGTCACGCCGCCGGGCACCAGGCCGATGTTGTTCGAGACGTTGGCGGTGATCGGCGGCAGGCCGACGGCCAGCAGCGTCGGGAACGTGATCAGCGACCCGGAACCGACGACGGCGTTGATGCCTCCCGCTCCGATGCCGGCCGCGAAGACCGCGGCCATCTCCCAAGGTGTCATGGCGGGTGACTCTAGTGCGTGGCCGCGGTGCTCTCGCGGGCCACCAGGCGGGCGGTGGCGTCCTGGAAGGAGCTCGGCGCGCCGCCGCGGAGCCGGGCGAGCAGCGTGCGGGCCGCGTGCCCCCCGTACGCCTGGACGTCGCGGGAGAGGGCGGTCAGCGTGGGGAAGACCATCTCGCACAGCTGGGAGTCGTCGCCCGCGACGATCGACAGCTCGTGCGGCACCCCGACCCCGAGCTGACGGGCGACGCTGAGCCCGGCGGTGGCCATGACGTCGTTGTCGAACGTGATCGCCGTCGGCCGGGCCGCGCCCGACAACAACGACCGCGTCGCGTCGGCGCCGGCCGCCCAGGTGTAGTCGGTGTCCACCACGGCGGCCGGATCGAGCCCGTGGCGGGCCATCGCCGCGTGGAAGGCGGCGGTGCGCACCTGGGTGTGCTCCAGCGCGGGCAGCCCGGCCACCCGGGCGATGCGCCGGTGGCCGAGGCCCACCAGGTGGTCGACGGCCTCGGTCACCGCCGCCGCGTCGTCGCTCCAGACCGCGGGCATGCCGCTGCCCGGCCGCGGCCGGCCCACCAGCACGGCCGGGACGGACAGCGACTCCAGCAGCGGCAGCCGCGCGTCGTCGGCCCACAGGTCGGTGACCACCAGGCCGTCCACGCGCCGCTCGGCCCACCAGTCGCAGATGGCCTCGATCGCCTTGGCGTGGTCGGGCACGACCTGGAGCAGCAGCGCGGTGCGGGAGAGCGCGAGCTCGCTCTCCAGGCCCGCGATGAACCTCATGAAGAACGGCTCGACCCCGAGCGTGTCGGCGCTGCGCGCGATGACCAGCCCCACCGTGTGGGCCCGCGACTCGGAAAGGCCCCGGGCCGCGGCGTTGGGCCGCCAGCCCATTTCCGCGGCGATCGTCAGAATGCGCCGCCGGGTGGTCTCGGAGACCCCAGGACGGCCGTTGAGCGCGAAGGAGACCGCACCGATCGACACCCCCGCGCGCTCGGCGATGTCGCTGATGGTCAGTCGCTTCACGCGCCTATCGTAGGCGGACATCCGCCGCCTTCACTTCGTCGCTCCGGCGGTGAATCCGTTGTAGACGAACCGCTGCAACGCCAGGAATATCGCCAGGGTGGGCAGGATGACCAGCACCGCGCCCGCCGAGATGACCTCCCAATGCGCGCCGAAAGGCCCCTTGAACCGGAACAGCGACGTGGAGATGACGCCCAGTTCCTCCGACGGCATGTACAGGAACGGGATGTAGAACTCGTTGTACACGGTGATGCCCTTGATGATGACCACCGTGGCGACGGCGGGCTTGAGCAGCGGCAGGACGACCCGGCGGTAGACGGTGAACGACGAGGCCCCGTCCAGTCCGGCGGCCTCGTCGAGGGAGACCGGGATGTTCCTGATGAACTGCAGGAAGATGTAGATGGCGACGATGTCGGTGCCCATGAACAGCAGGATCGGCCCCCACCGCGTGTCGAACAGCCCGAACGCGTCGATCACCTTGAACGTGGCCACCTGCGTGGTCACCCCGGGCACCAGCGTCGCGACCAGGAACAGCGCCACCACCACCTTTTTCAGGCGGAAGGTGAAACGGTCGATCGCGTACGCCGCCATCGACCCGATGAGGATCGTCCCGGCGACGGAGAACAGCAGGATGAACGCGGTGTTCCCGAACGCCAGGAGCATGTCGCCGTTCGCGAAGGCGATTTCGTAGTTCTCGAAATTGAGGAAACTCTCCGGCAACGCGAGAATGTCGCCGCTCGCCATTTCCCGGGGCGTCTTGAACGACGTGGCGAACATCGTCAGCAGCGGCAGCGTCACCACCACGGCGGCGCCGACGAGCGACGAGTACTTCAGCGCCGTCACGACCGGCCGCAGGCCGCCGCGCGGGTCGATGGTGCTCATGCGACCGGGTTCCTCTCCTCGGGGACGAGCCAGGCGTCGGCGTCGAGGCCAAGCTCGACCAGGGCGCGACCGAGGCCGTGCTGCGCCTGGAGGTGCCGCACGCCGAGCCGTGGTGGCCGCGCGGGCACGGCGCCCAGCCCCTGTACGCGCTCACCGTCGGCGCAGGGTCCGACCGGTGGCGGCGCGACATCGGCTTCCGCACGGTCGAGCTGGACGCCGACGCCTTCCGGCTGATCGTGAACGGCAGGCAGGTGTTCGTCCGCGGCTTCAACTGGATCCCCGACGACCCCTTTCCCGCCAGGATCACCCCCGAGCGCCTGGCCGAACGCTTCGCCCAGGCCACGGCGGCCGGCGCGAACGCGCTGCGCGTGTGGGGCGGCGGCGTCTACGAGTCGGAGGACTTCTACCGCCTGGCCGACCGCGAGGGCCTGATGGTGTGGCAGGACTTTCCCTTCGCCTGCGCGGCCTACCCCGAGGAGGAGCCCTTCCGCTCCGAGGTCGAGGCCGAGGCCCGTGAGAACGTGTCGCGGCTGTCGGCTCACCCGAGCCTCGTCCTGTGGTGCGGCAACAACGAGAACATCGAGGGCCACCAGCACTGGGGCTGGCGGGCGCCGCTGGAGGGCAAAAGCTGGGGTTCGGGGTTCTACTACGACCTGCTGCCCGGCGTCGTGGCCGAGCTGGACCCGACGCGGCCGTACTGGCCGGGCAGCCCGTACTCGGGGGTGCCCGACCGTGACGTGCACGACCCCTCGACCGGGACCGTGCACATCTGGACCGTCTGGGGGTCGCGCGACTACACCCACTACGCCGACTACACGCCGCGCTTCGTCGCCGAGTTCGGCTTCCAGGGGCCGCCCGCGTACGCGACGCTGCGCGCGGCGGTCTCCGACGAGCCGCTGGCCCCCGACTCGCCCGGCGTGCTGCACCACCAGAAGACGGCCGACGGCAACGCCAAGCTCATGAGCGGGCTCGGCGACCACCTGCCGCGCCCCGAGACGTTCGACGACTGGCACTACTACACCCAGCTCAACCAGGCGCGGGCGATGGCCTTCGGGGTCGAGCGCTTCCGCTCGCTCATGCCGTACTGCATGGGGACCGTGGTGTGGCAGCTCAACGACTGCTGGCCGGTGACCTCGTGGGCCGCCGTCGACGGCGCCGGCCGCAGGAAACCTCTGTGGTACGCGCTGCGCCGCGCCTACGCCGACCGGCTGATCACCCGGCGGGACGCGGAGATCGTCCTGGTCAACGACACCGACGAGGAGTGGACCGGCACGCTCACCCTGGCCAGGCGCGACCTGGACGGCCGGGTGCTGGCCGCCCGGGACGAGCCGGTCGCCGTGCCCGCCCGCGCCACGCTGGCCCTGCCCGCGGGGACGCCCGGCGACCCGTCCCGCGAGCTGCTCACGGCCGACCTGGACGGGCTGCGCAGGGTGTTCACGTTCGCCGAGGACCCACGGATCGCCTACCCGGCGGCCGAGTACACCGCGACCGTCACGCCGCAGGACGGCGGCCTCGCCGTCACCGTGACCGCCGGGACGGTCCTGCGCGAGCTGGCCCTGTTCCCCGACCGCCTCGACCCGGCCGCCACCGTGGACGACCAGCTCGTCACCCTGCTGCCGGGCGAGAGCGTGACCTTCCACGTCACCACCGAGCTCGACCTGCCCCCGGAGGCCCTCACCTCGCCCCCGGTGCTGCGCTGCGTCAACGAGGCCCGCTGAGCGCGCGTCCGAGATCGGTCAGCGGGTGAGGGTGCCCGCCGCGACCAGCCAGTCGACCGCCTCCGCGATCGCCTCCAGCGAGGTGTGACGGGGGCGGTGGCCGAGCAGGCGTCCGGCCTTCTCCATGCTGCAGTGGGGGCTGTGCGCGATGTGGTCGTAGGTGACGCGGGCGTCCCGCTCCGGCACGGTCTGCCGCCACTGCTCCCACGGCAGGTACGCAAGCCGCGCCTCCCTGCCGGACCAGCCCGCCACCGCCTCGGCGTAGCCGCGCAGCGTCAGCGCGGTCACGGCCACCGAGTGGAAGCTCTCGCCCCTGGCGGCGGCCGGGTTGTTCAGCGCGTCCATGAACAGCCGGGCGACGTCGTCGGCGTGGACGTGCTGCACGGTCTCCATGCCCAGGTTGGGCAGCCGCACCTCCTCGCCGTCGGCGAGGGCCTGGAACACGGCCGGGTCGAGGTTGCCCGCCGGATTGACCGGGATCCAGCGGGGGCCGGTGATGTGCCCGGGATGGACGATCGTGGCCGGGAATCCCTCCCGTGCGGCCAGGTCGAGCAGGTACGCCTCGATGGCGGCCTTCTGACGGCCGTACTCGCCGATGGGGCGCTTCGGGCGGTCTTCGGTCGTCGGGACGCGGGTGCTCGGGCCGTGCACCCAGATCGTGCCGCAGTGGAGGAAGTGCCGCACCCGCCCGGCCAGCGCGCCGGCCAGGTGGCGGGCGCTCGCCTCGGTGAAGCAGATGAGGTCGATGACGACGTCGGCCTCCAGCTCGGCGATCCGCCGCCCGAACGTGCCCTCGGCCTCCTCGGCCTCCCGGTCGGCGACCACGGCGCTCACCCGCTGCCAGGCGCCGTGCGGCGTGTACGGCTCCCGCCTGCCCCGGCTGACCGCGACCACGTCGTGGCCCGCGTCCACCAGCCGGGGAACCAGATAGGTGCCGATGTGCCCGCTCGCCCCGATCACCACTACACGCATGCGCCCACCCTAAACCGGCTCAGCCCGGACGCCCGATCGCCAGGTCCAGGGCGTGGGCCGCGTCCTGGCCGGACGACGGGCGCCAGGCCACGTGCTGGTCAGGGCGTACCAGCGCCAGTGTCCCCGCGGCGTCCGGCAGATCCACCTCCCGCAGCGGCACGCCCAGCTCGGCCGCCCGCTCCACCAGCACCTTCGCCTCCGGCGCCGACAGGTCGCCCACCAGGCTGAACCCAGGCCCGAGCCGGTCGTAGAGCGACTCGCCCGGAGCGAGCCACCGGTGCGGCAGCCGCTCGCCGCACCCGCCGGCCACCACCGGCGACCCCGCGTACGTGTACCCCAGCACCAGGTCCAGGCTGTGGAACTCGCTGTCCTTGGTCCGCCGCACCGCCTCCGCGACGGCCGGGCGCACCCGCGCGAACTCCGGCTCCGGCCCCATCAGCGCGGGATCGGCCAGTTCGGGGGCGAGCGTGGCCATGTTGGCGGCGGCGGCCTCGATCGTGGCCGCCGCGATCGGCCGGCGTTCGGTCTCGTAGCTGGTCAGCAGGGTGGCGGGCGCCCATCCGTTCAGTACGGCGGCCAGCTTCCAGCCGAGGTTGACCGCGTCCCCGATGCCGGTGTTGAAGCCGTGACCGCCGTAGGGCGGGTTCTGGTGCGCGGCGTCGCCCGCCAGGAACACCCGCTCGCCGGCGTACCGGTCGGCCAGCAGCATGCGCGCGGTCCACGGGTCGGTGGCCAGGATCTCGACCTCGACGTCGGCCCCGACCAGGTTGCGGACCAGGCGGACGGGATCGGTGCCCTCCGCCGGGACGCCCTGGGCGATGCACCACCACAGGTCCTCCAGGTCGAGCCGGCCGAGCATGCCGGGCTGGGCCGGGTTCAGCACCCAGTAGTGCACGGCGGGGCCGTGGGGGACGCGCTCGGCCAGGCCGGGCGCGCGGAAGACGACGTTGAAGTTGGGCCTGGCGTCCTGCCTGCCCTCGTAGCGGGCGCCGATGGCCGCGCGCGTCACGCTGCGGGCGCCGTCGCAGCCGACGACGTACGCGGCGCGTACCTGGCGGGTGTCGCCGTCCTCGGTGGCCAGGTCGGCGGTGACGCCGTCGGCGTCCTCGCGCAGGCCGGTCACCCGCCAGCCGGTGAGCAGCGCGTCACCGGCGGCCTCGCGCAGCACCTCCTCGACGATCGGCTGCGGCACCTGCTGGCCGGGCTCGGCGGCCAGGTCGGAGCCGGTCAGGTCGAGGCCGAAGCAGCCGCCGATCCTGGTGATCTCGCGGCCGAGCAGGCCGGTGGTGAACACCGCCTCGTCCGACCAGGAGACCGCGAGCGGCGACCGGGCGCGCAGCGTCCCGGCCAGCCCCCACCTGCGCAGCAGCTCCATCGACCGCGCCGAGGTGGTCTTGGCGCGCGGACGCAGCCACGACACGCTCTCGCGCGGCTCGACGACCATGCTGCGCACCCCGTGATGGGCCAGCTCCACGGCCGTCGCCAGTCCCACGGGCCCGCCTCCGGCGATCAGCACCGGTATGTCGGTCTGGCGCACACTTGCTCCCATTCGTCACGATGATCATCGGCATACTCCAAGCGCCGCGCGTCCCACGTCAAGCTCGGGCCGAAACCCCGGCCGGATCACCGATCGGAAACGATCTAGAGGACGGCCGCCGGACTTGTTACGGTCGTTCCATGACTGAGTCCTCGGCGGTGCCGCTGCACATGCGGCGGGTGGAGTTCGATCCGGCCCCCGAGCTGGGTGAGGTGCGCGACCAGGAACGGATCAAGCGCATCGACTCCCTCCTCGGCCTGGAGGCGTGGGTGGTGACCCGGTACGCCGACGTCCGCGAGGTCCTGGGCGACGCCGAACGGTTCAAACTCGCCAGGCAGGGCTCCGCCCGCATGCCGGGAGCGCCCGAGCTGACCGAGGAGCAGCTCGCCGAGCTGCGCGCGGGCAACCTGCTCGGCCAGGACCCGCCCGAGCACACCCGGCTGCGCAGGATGCTGACGCCCGAGTTCACGATCCGCCGGATGAAGCGGCTGGAGCCCCGCATCAGGGACATCGTGAACGAGCACCTCGACGCCATGGAGGCCGCGGGCTCCCCGGCCGACCTGGTGTCGTCGTTCGCGCTGCCGATCCCCTCCCTGGTGATCTGCGAGCTGCTCGGCGTGCCGTACGAGGACCGGGCCGACTTCCAGCGGCGTTCCGGGCGCATGCTGGACCTGTCGCTGCCGGTCGAGGAGCGGGTGGCGGCCAGCTTCGAGTCGCGGGCGTACATGCGCGACCTGGTCACCCGCATGCGCACCGACCCCGGCGAGGACCTGCTCGGCATGCTCATCCGCGAGCACGGCGACGACCTGACCACCAGCGAGCTCGTCGGCATCGGCAACCTGCTGCTGCTCGCCGGGCACGAGACGACCTCCAACATGCTCTCGCTCGGCACGCTCGCCCTGCTGCGCAACCCCGGGCAGCTCGAACTCCTGCGCAAGGAGCCCGAGCGCATCGACGCGACGGTCGAGGAGCTGCTGCGCTGGCTCAGCATCGTCCACTCCGGCACGATCAAGATCACGTCCAGGGAGGTCGAGCTGGCCGGACGGACCATCGGCGCGGGCGAGATGATCCTGTGCTCGCTGCCCGCCGCCAACCGCGACCCGGCCTTCATCGCCGACCCCGACACCCTCGACATCACCCGCGGCGCCCCCGGCCACATCGCCTTCGGCCACGGCGTCCACCACTGCCTGGGCGCGCCGCTCGCCCGCATGGAGATGAAGATCGCCTTCCCCGCGCTCTTCGCACGCTTCCCCGGCCTGCGCCCGACCGAGGCCACGCCGGAGTTCCGCTCCTTCAACGTCGTGTACGGCCTGACCGCCCTGGAGGTCGCCTGGTAGCGGCGCGCACGCGGTTTGTCGGTGGCGGCGGATAACGTGCGGGTGTCATGCCAACCGAAGCCAGGCCACACGAGCTGATCGGCAGGGGCCACCCCGCCGCGCTGCTGCGTGCCGAGGTCACGCGGGTGATCGACAGCCACGGCGGCCTGGTCCTCGTCACCGGCGAGGCCGGCATCGGCAAGACCACGCTCGTCACCAGCGCCGCCGCCGAGGCCAGGCGCAGGGGCGCGCTCGTGGTCGGCGGCGCCTGCTGGGATTCCGGCAGCGCCCCCGGCTACTGGCCGTGGGTCCAGGTCATCCGCGCCCTGCGCCGCGCGGCCGCCCCCCACGAGTGGGCCGAGGCCGAGCAGTCGGCCGGGGGCAGCCTGGCCGCCCTCCTCGGCGAGGCGGGGGCGCCCGCCCAGCCGCACATCGAGGTCACCGCCACCGCCGAGACCGACCCCGCCTCCGCGTTCCAGATCTACGACGCGGTCACCACCGCCCTGGTGGCGCTCGCGCAGCACCACCCGCTCGTGATCGTCATCGACGACCTCCACGCGGCCGACCCCGCCTCGCTCAGGCTCCTGGAGTTCGCGGCCCGGCAGACCTGGTTCGAGCGCCTGCTCCTCATCGGCACCTACCGCGACGCCGAGGTCGAGCCGGTCGACCACCCGCTGCGCGACCTGCTGTCCCCGCTCGTCGCCAAGGCCACCTCCATCACGCTCACCGGCCTCGACCAGGCCGGGGTGGGCGCCCTCATGGCCCGCACCGCCGGCCACGACCCGCCCGCCGACCTGGTGGCCGAGGTCCATGTGCGCACGGGCGGAAACCCGTTCTTCGTCGAGCAGACGGCCAGGTTGTGGCGCAGCGGCGGCTCGGCCACCGCCGTCGCGCCGGGCGTGCGCGACGCGCTGCTGCGCCGCCTGTCCCTGCTGCCGCGTCCGGTGTCGGAGCTGCTGCCCGCCGCGGCCGTGCTCGGGCGCGAGTTCCACCGCCAGGTGCTGGCCGCCACCGTGGCCGCGCCCGTCGCGCACGTCGACCGCCTCCTCGATCTGGCGGTGATCGCCAGGCTGGTGGTGACCAAGGGCGGCGGCCGGTTCGCCTTCGTCCACGACCTGGTCCGCGAGACCCTCTACGACGCCGTCGCCGACGTGCGCGACCTGCACGCCGCCGTCGTCCGCGCCCTCGACGGCAGCCCCGGCCTGGCCCGCCGGATGTTGCCGAGCGACCTGGCCGGGCACGCCTACCTCGCCGGCGACCGCGTCGCCCCGGAGCGCGCGATCGACCTCCTCCAGGCCGCAGCCCGCGCCGCCCGCAGCCGGCTCGCCGGCGAGGAGGAGCTCGGCCACCTGCGCCGCGCCCACGAGGTGAGCGCCGCCGCCGGGCCGCGCCGGCGCGTGCTCGTCTGTCTCGACCTCGGCAGGGAGCTGCACCACCGCGGCGAGCGCGACGAGGCGCGCGGTCTGTTCGAGGAGGCCGGCGCCCTGGCCGCCGGCGACCCCGAGCTGACCGCCCGCGTCGCGCTGGTCTTCCGCTCCCACTACGGCCACGACAGCTCGCTCGACCGGCTGCGCCGCGCCCACGCCGAGCTCGTCGGCGAGCCGGCCCCCGACGACCGCCTGGCCCTCGACCTGGTCTTCCACCTCGCCGCCCAGGCCCGCCAGGGAGGCGACGACGACGCCCTGGCCTTCAGCCTGTGGGCCCACCACGACATCATCTGGGGCCCCGGCACGGCGGGCGAGCGCGTGGCCCTGACCGGCGAGCTGCTCGCCGTCGCCCGGCGCACCTCCGACCAGGAGCTCGAACACTACGCCGGCGCCCTGCGCTGGGTCGCCATGATCGAGGAGGGCGACCCCCGCTACCTCGCCCAGTTCCACGACTACGCGGCCAAGGGCCGCAGCACCGACGACGCCCACCTCAACGTCACCACGGCCGTCGACGCCAGCATCGTCGCCGCGCTCGCGGGCCGCTTCGCCGAGGCCGAGTCGCTGATGACGGGGCTCTCCCTCGACGGCAGGAACCAGGACTTCGACGTCATGCTCGACCACCACCGCTGGGCGTTGCTCTGGCTCCAGGGCCGGGTGGAGGAGCAGGAAGACGTCCTGCGCAGGCTCAGGTCCAGCCGCCATCCCGACCGCGGCCTGCTGGAGGCGCTGACCGCCCTCCAGGCCGGCGACGTCGGCACCGCGCTGCGCCACCACCTGGCCGGCGCGGCGGTCGGGCGCATGACCGAGCCGCTGTGGCTGCGCTTCGAGGCGGAGCTGGCCGCCGCCACCCGCGACCGGGAGCTGGCCGCCGGGGCGCGGGCCGCGCTGCTGCCGTACCGGGGGCGGTGGGCGGTGTCCTACTACGGGTGGGACATCAGCGGGCCGTACGACCTGTGGATCGCCATGCTCGACCTGGCCGAGGAGCGGTGGGAGGAGGCGGCCGAGGGGTTCACGCGGGCGTACCGCTCGGCCGACCGGATGCGGGCCCGCCCGTGGTCGGTCCTGGCCCGCGCCCGCCTGGCCGAGGCCCTCCTGGGCGGCGGCGACGTCGGCCGGGCCGGTCCCCTGCTGGAGGAGGTCCGTCGCGAGGCGACCGAGCTCGGCATGAACCACGTCCTCGACGCCCTCCCACCGCAGCGGAGTGCCGCCGCCGAGGCCACGCCCCCGGAAGCCCCCGAACGCGACGAGGGCCCCGGCCCCGAGCCGGCCACCGGCGACTTCCGCAAGGACGGCGAGGTCTGGACCCTCCGGTTCGCCGGCCGGCTGGCCCACATGCCCGATGCCAAGGGCCTGCGCGACCTGCACAACCTGCTCGGCCACCCCGGCGCCGACATCCCCGCCGTGCACCTGCTCGCCCCGGAGGGCGGCGACCTCGTGCTGGCCGCCCGCGGGCTGGGCGGCGACGCCGTGCTCGACGAGGAGGCCAAGGCCGACTACCGCCGCCGCCTGTCCGTCCTCGACGACGAGATCGACCGGGCGGCCGAACGCGGCGACGACGACCGGGCGGCCGAACACGACCGCGAACGAGCGGCCCTGCTGGAAGAGCTCCGCACGGCCGCCGGACTGGGCGGCCGCTCCCGCCGCCTGGGCGACGAAGCCGAACGCGCCCGCAAGACGGTGACCGCCAGAATCCGCGACACCCTCCGCAAACTCACCCACACCCACCCCGAACTCGCCACCCACCTCCGCGCCACCATCTCCACCGGCGCCACCTGCCGCTACCAACCCCTGCACACCATCACCTGGCACCTCTGACCAACACGACGGGCGGGGCGAGGCGAGATCTTCGAGGCCGTACGCGCGAGCGCCGGCGGCGCCGTCACCCACCCGTCCCGCAATGGGCGAGACCACGCCGGAGACGGCAGGCCACGCACTGCGGTGAGTGCGTGGCCTGCCGCTGGTGGGACATCCGTACCGGGGCTACTTGCGGTTGTAGAGGCGCATGGTGAGGGTGCCGAAGATGGTGATGAGGAGGACCGAGGCGATCAGGACCCAGGTCAGTTCGGCCATGTCGGGGGTGCCGGCCATGAGCGAGCGGACGGCGGCCACCAGGCGGGTGATCGGGTTGACGTTGACGAAGATCTGCAGCCAGCCGGGCATCGTGGCCGGGTCGACGTACACGTTGCTCAGGAAGGTCAGGGGGAACAGGACGAGCATGCTCACGCCCATCACCGACTTCTCGCTCCGCATGAGCAGGCCGAACATCGTCCACACCCACGAGAAGGCGAAGGAGAAGCCGAGCAGCAGGACGATCCCGGCCAGTACGCCCGCCACACCCCCCTGCGGACGGAACCCCAGGGCCAGGCCGACGGCGAGGATGACCGTCGAGGCCATGGTGTAGCGCAGGACGTCGCCGAGGAGGTAGCCCACCATGGTCGAGGGGCGCCAGATCGGCAGGGTGCGGAAGCGGTCGAACACCCCCTTCTCGATGTCCTTGTTGACCTCGACCCCGGTGTACATGGTGATCATCACGACGCTGCTGACCATGATGCCGGGAAGCAGGAACTGCAGGTAGTCGGTCGGGGAGCCGGCCAGGGCGCCGCCGAACAGGTACGTGAACATCAGCGTCATCATGAGCGGGAACGCGGTCACGTCGAAGAGCTGCTCGGGCACGTGCTTGATCTTCAGGATGGCCCGCCAGCCGAACGTGACCGACGCCGACCACGCGCTCGGCCGGGGCGGCTTGGCCCCGGGGGCCAGCACGGTGCCGAGCACGTCGGCGGCGGGGGAGTAGGTCGGGGCGGTCTCGGTGGTGGCGGTCATGCTGCGGCCTCCTGCGCGGTCGCGGACTCGGCGGACTCGGTGGCGGGGTGGTCGGTGAGGGCCAGGAAGACCTCGTCCAGGCTGGGCT
Source organism: Nonomuraea sp. NPDC052265 (assembly GCF_044547985.1). Classification (NCBI taxonomy): domain Bacteria; kingdom Bacillati; phylum Actinomycetota; class Actinomycetes; order Streptosporangiales; family Streptosporangiaceae; genus Nonomuraea; species Nonomuraea sp. NPDC052265. Next base: position 69,164 of record NZ_JBIUBJ010000027.1, on the reverse strand, counting down.
GGCCGAGGGAGAAGTCGTCGACGACGATCCCGGCCTCGGCCAGGCGGCCGAGCGCGCGCGAGGCCTGCTCGGCAGCGGCGGCCTCGCGGCCGTTCCCGGCGATGCGGGCGGTGAGCGACACGGGGTCGGCGTCCAGGTAGACGGGCGCGTCGAGGGTCTGGGCCAGCAGCCGTTCGGCTTCGGGACGGGTGCCGGGGTCGCGCAGGCGTACGTGCACCGAGCCCGAGCCGACCGACGACTTCAGCTCGCCCGGCGTGCCCTCGGCGATGACCTTGCCGTGGTCGATCACCGCGATGCGACCGGCCAGGCGGTCGGCCTCCTCCAGGTACTGGGTGGTGAGCAGCACGGTGGTGCCGTGGGCGACGACGATGCGGACGATGTCCCAGACCTGGTTGCGGCTGCGCGGGTCGAGCCCGGTCGTCGGCTCGTCGAGGAAGAGCAGGTCAGGCGTGTTGAGGATGCTGGCGGCGATGTCGATGCGCCGCCGCATGCCGCCCGAGTACGTCTTGACCTGCCGCCCCGCGGCCTCGGTCAGCCCGAACGCCTCCAGGAGCTGGGCCGCCCGTTCCCTGGCGGCCGGCTTGCGGTGGCCGAGGAGGCGGCCGAGCAGGATCAGGTTCTCGGCGCCGGTCATGTCCTCGTCGACGGAGGCGTACTGGCCGGTCAGGCTGACGCGGCCGCGCACGGCGTCGGCCTCGCGCACCACGTCGTGCCCGAACACGGTGGCCTCGCCGCCGTCCGGCCGCAGCAGGGTGGCCAGCATGCGTACGGCGGTGGTCTTGCCCGCGCCGTTGGGGCCGAGCACGCCGTAGACGGTGCCGGCCGGCACCTCAAGGTCGAGGCCGTCCACGGCGCGGTTGTCGCCGAAGACCTTGACCAGGCCGGAGGTCTGTATCGCCAGGTCTCGCATGGGTGTTCCTCTCATGAGCAGTACGGCCGGGCGTGCCGGGCGTCGCGCAGGGCCCGGCCCCACCAGGTGAGCTGGTCGAGCATGGCCGCGACCGCGCGTACGCGGTCGTCGGTGTCGTACGGTTCGCCGCTCCCGGTTACGTCGTTCCCCAGCAGGTCGAGGCCGACCCAGTCGCGCATCGTCACGACATGCAGGGCGGAGAAGACGGTACGGAGCTGCTCGACCGCGTACAGACCGGAAGATCCCGAGCCGTAGGCGACGAAGCCGACCGGCTTGGCCTGCCATTCGTCGTAGGCGTAGTCGATCGCCTGCTTGAGCGAGGCCGGGAAGCTGCGGTTGTACTCGGGGGTGACGACGGCGAAGGCGTCGGCCTCGCCGACGGCGTCGGTGAAGCGCCGCATCGAGGGGGTGCTCTGCTCGGGGTAGCGGCAGGGGAAGGCGTAGTCGGCCAGGTCGAGGAGGCCGACCGCCAGGTCGGGACGGTCGCGGGCGCGGCCGGCGAACCACTTCGCCACCGTCTCGCCCACCCGCCCGACGCGGGTGCTCGCGATGATCACCGCGAGGCGGAGCGGTACGGCGCTCCCGCCGGCGGTGTCCTCTTCGCCTGCCATCGTCCACCTCCCTCGGCCCGTTCCGGGCTCTCACCAAGGAGGCGCGAGACGGCCGCCAGACGCCCGCCAGACGGGATCTAGCGGGCCGTCAGGCGGCGGGTCTGAGCACATAGCCGACGCCGCGCAGGGTGTGGATCATCGGACGGCGGTCCGCGTCGATCTTCCGGCGCAGGTAGGAGATGTACAGCTCGACGATGTTGCCCTGGCCGGCGAAGTCGTAGGCCCACACCCGGTCGAGGATCTGCGCCTTGCTGAGGGCCCGTCCCGGATGGCGCATGAGCAGCCGCAGCAGCTCGAACTCGGTCGGGGTCAGCCTGATGTCCTGGCCGGCCCGCCGTACCGAGCGGGTCTCCTGGTCCAGGGTGAGGTCGCCGACGGCGAGCGCGGCGGCCGAGCGGCGCAGCAGGCCGTGCAGCCTGATCACGACCTCGTCCACGCTGAACGGCCGCGTCACGTAGTCGTCGGCGCCCGCGCGCAGCCCGGCCGCCCGGTCGGGCGGGGAGTCCGGCGCGGTCAGGAACAGGACCGGCACGCCGGGCAGCGCGGCCCGCAGGCGGGGCAGGAGCCGTCCGCCGGTGGTGACGTCCAGGACGATCGCACCGGGACGGAACCCGCGTACCGCCCTGACCGCCTCGCCGCCGCGCAGGCTGCGCACGTCCCAGCGGCGCATCGCGCGGGAGAGGGATTCGCCGAGCGGCCGCTCGTCCACGACGAGGACGGCGTACGAGCCGCGCGCGGATCCGGGCGTGACGGTCGAACCGGTCGGGTGCATGCCGGGAACGATGCCGGGCGTGTATGAGGTTTGTCTGAGGACCGCTTGTGAATCGCCTGTGAGGGCCGGGGGACAGCGGAAGGGCCCGGCCGGGGCCGGGCCCTTCCCATCCCTTGAAGCGCGATCACCGCGACTGCCGCTACCCGGAATGTGCGCCTTATCACTCGGACGACTTGGTTCTTTGAATAGACCTTGACTGCGGTCGAGGTTCTAGGCTGCCTTCATGAGCGGAATTCTGGTGACCGGCGCGACCGGCAACGTGGGCAGGCATGTCGTCTCCTCCCTCGCGGAGACGGGGCACGAGGTGCGGGCGCTGGTCCGTGACCCGGCCAGGGCGGTGCTCCCCGAGGGGGTCGAGCCCGTACGCGGGGATCTGGCGGACTTCGACACACTTGAGCCCGCCCTGCACGGCGTGGACCGGGTGTACCTGATGTGGCCCGGCATCCCCGTCGATCACCGGGTGGTGACGGCGGTGGCCGGGCGGGCCGAGCAGGTCGTGTACCTGTCGGCGGACGTGACCGACCTGGAGGACGGCGAGCCCGCCACGATCTACCACCAGGAGATCGAACGGCTGATCAGGGCGTCCGGGACGCGGTGGACGTTCGTCCGGGCCATCGACTTCGCCACCAACACCCTGGCCTGGGCCGCGCAGATCCGGCGTGGAGTGGTACGGCTCCCGTACGGGAAGGCCGCCAGATCGGTGATCCACGAGCGGGACATCGCGGACGTCGCCGCCCACGTGCTCACCACCCCCGGCCACGACGGCGCCAAGTACGTGATCACCGGCCCCGAGTCGATCACCCAGGAGGAGCTGGCGCGGACCGTCGGCGAGGTGATCGGACGCGAGGTGCGCTGGGAGGACCTGCCGCCGGAGATCGCCCGCGAGCAGTTGACGGCCGCCTGGGGGGATCCGGCGTTCGTGGAGGCGCGGCTCAGGGCGTGGGAGTCGTTCACGCACACCCCCGAACGCGTCACCGGCACGGTCGAGGAGCTGCTGGGCCGGCCCGCGCGCACGTTCCGCTCATGGGCCCACGACCACGCGACCGACTTCCTGACCACCTGACCCCCTGACCACACGCCTCGTCGCAGAACGCCCGCCCCCACGCCCGCCGCAGAACGCCTGGACCCCACGCTCGCCCGGACCCCACGCCCACCCGGCGCGGCCGGTGGCTACGGGGCACGTCGCTCGAACAGGAGGCTGCCCCGCTGCGCGAGGGAGGCTCCGCGGTCGAGATCATCAGCCCGGACGAGGGAGCCGTCGCGGCCATGGGCCCCAACCCGCTCGACCCCGCCGTACGGTCACCGGCGGCCCACGCCGGCCGCGAGCAGGGCCGGCGGGTGGCCGCCGTCGTCCACAGCCTGTGGGCCTAGCCGGCCGCGGCGCGCTCGGCGAGCGGGCGGCGGCGCAGGGCCGGGTCGGTCAGTGACTCCGGACGCCACGCGCCGTCCGGCTGGTACATGTCGCGCCCCGGCGGGACGATCTCGTCGATCCGGTCGAGCGCGGCGTCGTCGAGCGTGAGCGAGGCGCCCTTCAGCAGGTCGTCGAGCTGGGCCATCGTCCGCGGCCCGGTGATCACCGAGGTGACCGCCGGGTGCGCGGCGGCGAAGGCCACGGCGAGCTGGGGGAGCGTGCAGCCGAGGTCGCCCGCGACCTCGACCAGCTTCTCGACGGCGTCGAGCTTGGCGGCGTTCTCCGGGATCGACGGGTCGAAGCGGTGGGGGGTCAGCGCGGCCCGGCCGGTGGTCAGGTCGATGTCGCCGTTCCTGCGGTGGCGGCCGCTCAGGAAGCCCGACGCGAGCGGGCTCCAGGTCAGGACGCCCATGCCGTACCGGCGGCAGAGGGGCAGCAGGTCCTCACCTCGATGCCGGTGCCGCCGAGTACGCGGTAGCGCATTGTCATAGTCCGCGACTTTAGGACCTGGAGTCCACTCCAGCTCAAGGGGCGGACGGGCGCCGCTCAGCGGGCGGGCCAGGCGGCGTGGTCGCGGTACTCGCCCACGATCCTGCCCTCGGCGAGCGCCGCCACGAACGAGCGCGGGCCGTCGAAGTCGGGCATCTCCACGTACGCGGCGCCCACCCCGTACGCGTCGTGGGCGTCGGAACCGGCCGCGCCGGGGACGCCGTACCGGGCGGCCATCTCCGCCGCGCCGGTGTTCCACGCCTGGTCGCGGACCTTGGAGTTGAAGACCTCGACCACGTCGGCCAGCCCGCCCTCGCACAGCGCGGCCAGTCGCGCCGCGCCCAGCGAGGAGCGGCCGGGGTCGAGCGGGTGCGGGGCGTAGACGAGCCCGCCCTGGGCGCGGACCCGCCGTACGGCCTCGGCCAGGGGCAGCACGTACGGCACCCGCTCGGTCAGGAAGAGGCCGATGATCTCCCCGCCGCCGGTCCTGATCTCCTCGCCCACGATCACGCGGGCCCCGATGTCGCGCTCCAGCGCCTCGTGGGCGCCGGCGAGGGTGTGGTGATCGGTGACGCAGACGACGTCGAGCCGTTCGGCGGCCACCCGCTCGGCCAGCTCCGCCACCCGCAGGACGGAGTCGCCGGAGTGCACGGTGTGGAGGTGGCAGTCCACGCGCAGCAGTCGCGAAATATCGTCCTCCCTCTGGATTTTTTCACCATACTGACTGGTCGGTTGGCCGTCGTTCAACCCCTCCCGTCCTGATGGCGGCAGGTGTGACAGGGACGCGCAGGGGCACCGGAGGCGGATGGGGATGGTGACGGTGTCGTCCTGGCGGGAGCTGGACGACGCGATCAGCGCGGCCGGCCACGCCGAAGGGCTCGCCTACGCGCACTCGACGCTGGTCTTCCGCGGCCTGGCGAAGAGCGCGTACTCGCACGTGCACAGGCTCGCGCGGCTGGCGGGCGACTACGCCACCCTAGAAGCCCACTTGATACGAAATTTCAGAAAATACGCGCACAGAGCCGCCCCCGGCCCCACCGTCTGGGACTGGCTGGCCCTCGGCCAGCACCACGGCCTGCCCACCCGCCTGCTGGACTGGACCTTCTCCCCGCTGGTCGCCCTGCACTTCGCCACCGCGTCCTGGCCCGGCGACGACGCCGTCCTGCTGGCCGTCGACTGCGCGGGCGCGCACCGCCTGCTGCCCGAGCCGCTGCGCGAGGTGCTCGACGGCGAGGGCGCGCTGCTCTTCAGCACCGAGATGCTCGCCGAGCGCGCCGCCGATCTGGCCCGCTTCGACGCCCTCGGCCGCGACCGCCCGTTCGTGGTCTTCTTCGAGCCGCCCTCGCTGGACGAGCGCATGATCAACCAGTCGTCGGTGTTGTCGGCGATGTCGGGGGCGACGTACCAGCTCGACGACTGGCTGGTCGCGCATCCCGGGCTGTGGCGCGGCTGGTCGATCCCGGCCGAGGTCAAGGTCGAGATCCGGCGGCGGCTCGACCAGGCCGGGATCACCGAGCGGGTGCTGCTCCCGGGCCTCGACGGCCTGGCCGAATGGCTGCGCCGCTACTACTCGCCGGGCAGCGTCGACGTGCCGGCCGGCGGCTCCAGCATGGCCGGACCCGAGCGCCACGGCCAGCAGGAGGGCCGGATGAAGGACTGACCGCTCACCCGGGCAGCGTGCCCCGCACGGCCTCCTCGGTGCGGCCGATCACGGTGTGCCCGTCGTCGGCGGTGATGATCGGCCGCTGGATCAGGACCGGATGCGCCGACAGCGCGGCGACCCAGCGCTCGCGGGCGTCGAGGTCGCGCGGCCAGGCGTCGAGGCCCAGCTCGGCCCCGACCGGCTCGCCCGTACGCGTGATGTCCCACGGCTCCAGCCCGAGCCTGGCCAGGACGGCGCGCAGCTCGTCCGGCGAGGGCGGGTCCTCCAGGTAGCGGCGGACCCTGTAGTCGGCCGCCTCGGCGTCGAGGATCGACAACGCCGAGCGGCACTTGGAGCAGTCGGGGTTGATCCAGATTTCCATGACGCCGAGGTTCTCACGCCGGGGCGCCCGGCGGAGGTCAGCCGGCCGATGAGGCGAGCCGGGCCTCCAGGCCGTCGAGCACGGAGGCCATCCAGGGGTGGCGCAGGATCACCGCCCGCAGGCTGTGGGCGGACCGGCCGAGCCCGTCTCGCCGGCCGCCCGCCTCCTCGACGGACGAGCAGCAGCAGCTCGCCGCCCACGCCGGCCTGCGCCTGGCGGTCGCCCCGGCGGAGGCGCCGTCGCGCGTCGGCACCGCCGTCCACGGGGTGATCGAAGTCCCGGTGCGCTGGTGACCGTACGGACTATCATCGTGATCATCCTGGCCGGGTACCACTGCGCGTCACCGAGGCGAAAGGACCGCCATGTCCGGGGAGCCCAGCAGGCGAGAGACCACCGAGGTCGTCGTCATCGGAGCCGGTCCGGCCGGCCTGACCCTGGCGAGCCTGCTTCGGCAGGCCGGCGTCGAGTGCGTGGTGCTCGAACGGCAGAGCCGCCCGTACGTCGAGCAGCGTCAGCGCGCCGGCATCCTCGACCACCACGGCGCGCGCGTCTTCGAGGAGTGGGGCCTGGCCGACACCGTCCTGGCGGGCATGCCGCAGGAGACCAGGTTCGAGTTCCGCGTCGACGGCGAGCGGCGCTTCCTCGACGTCCCCGCGATCACCGAAGGCCGGCTGGGCCGTCTAGTGCCGCAGCAGGTCCTCGTCGGCAGGCTGCTCGCGCGCCTCCTCGAATCCGGCGGCGACCTGCGGTTCGAGGCGGCCGAAGTGACCCCGCGCGACGTCGGGGGGGCCGCGCCGACGGTCACCTACCGCGACGCCGACGGCCGCACGCACGAGATCGCCTGCTCCTACGTCGCCGGCTGCGACGGCCATCACGGCGTCAGCCGGGCCGGCGTGCCCGCCGACGCCCTGACCACCTACTCCCACGACTACGGCATCGGCTGGCTGACGGTGCTCGCCGACGTCCCGCCGCCGAGCTACCCGCTCATGGCGATCACCGCTCACGGGTTCGCCGCCCACTTCCCGCGCGGCCCGCGGGCCAGCCGCTTCTACCTCCAGTGCGCCCCCGACGCCACCGCCGCCGACTGGCCCGACGGGCGGGTCTGGGCCCAGTTGCGGCTGCGCCTGGCCGACGAGGACCTGCCGGACGGCCCGATCGGCGAGAAGGCGTCCGTCGAGATGCGCAGCCACGTCGTCGACCCGATGCGCTACGGCCGGCTCTTCCTGGTCGGCGACGCCGCCCACATCATCACGCCCATGGGCGGCAAGGGCATGAACCTGGCGGTCGCCGACGCCGACGTGCTGGCCCGCGCGCTGCGCGCCGCCGTACGGGAGGGCGACGAGGAGCCGCTGGCCGCCTACTCCGCCACCTGCCTCGAACGGGTGTGGAACCACCAGGAGTTCTCCCGCTGGATGACGGAGATGACCCACGAGGCGGGCGACGAGAGCCTGGCCGGGCCGTTCCGCCGCCGGCTGGCCAGGGCGCGGCTCGACCGGCTGTTCACCTCGGGCCCGGCGGCCCGCGCCTTCGGCGACCTGATGGCGGGCGGCTGAGAGTTGACTTGAACCGCAGTTCAAGTTCCACCATCCTCCTATGAGGATTCATCACCTGAACTGCGGATCCGTACGGACGATCGAAGCCACCTACGACGGCCCGCCCGCCGCACCCGCCGTGAACCACTGCCTGCTGGTGGAGACCCCGGCCGACGGTCTCGTGCTGGTCGAGACGGGGCTCGGGCTCGGCGACGTGCGCGACCCCGACGGCACGCTCGGCGCCGACTGGGTGCAGATGGCCGAACCCGTGCTGGCCGAGGAGGAGACCGCCGTGCGCCAGATCGCCCGGCTGGGATACCGGCCGGAGGACGTGCGCCACGTCATCGTCACCCACCTCGACGTCGACCACTGCGGCGGCCTGCCGGACTTCCCCGACGCGCGGGTGCACCTGCTGGCCGCCGAGCTGGAGGCGGCGCTGTCGGAGGCCCCGAGCTTCCGCTACCGTCCGGCCCACTGGGCGCACGGCCCCCACTGGGTCACCTACACCCCGGAGGCGAACGACGACTGGTTCGGCTTCGCCTCGACCGGGCTCGACGGCCTGCCCGAGGACATCAGGCTGGTCCCCCTCGGCGGGCACACCGCCGGGCACACCGGCGTCGCCGTCCGGGAGGGGGACCGGTGGCTCCTGCACTGCGGCGACGCCTACTACTACCACCGCGAGCTCCTGGCCGACCCGCATCCCCACCCGCTGATGGACGTCGTGCAGACCCACGCGGAGGTCCATCACGACCTGCGGCTCGGCACCCAGGCCCGGCTGCGGGAGCTGGTACGGGACCACGGCGACCAGGTGAGCGTGTTCTCGGCCCACGACCCGTGGGAGCTGGCCGCCGCGGTGGCCGGTTGATCAGACGCGGTCGGCCGCGATGAGCAGGTACTGGAAGCTGCCGTTCTTGTAGGCGTCGAGGAAGGACTGCTCGATGCCCGTGGCCAGATGGGTACGGGCGCGCAGCTCCCAGTACGGGATCGTGGCCGCCGTCAGGTCCACGACGCTGACCGGGACGAGCCGGTTGGCCGCCATCTGCTCGAAGTACGTGCTCCGGGGGTGGATGTCGCAGATGTAGTGGGCGTTGATCTGGCTGACCGCCCGGGACGGCAGGCCGTAGGCGTCGTTGTAGCAACCGGTGACGCACACGTACCGGCCGCCCCGGCGCAGCAGGCGGGAGTGCTCGGCGAACAGCAGGGACAGCTCGACGTACATGGTGCTCTCGTTGTTCCAGCTCGCCTGGAACGATCCAGTCTCGAAGCCGGTCTCCAGCATGTTGCGGAAGTGGAAGCGCACCTTGTCGTCGACGCCGCGCTTCTTGGCCTGGTCGTTGGCGAAGGCGACCTGCGACTCGGAGATGGACACGCCGTCGACCTCGCAGCCGTGGCGCATGTTGACCAGGAGGCTGCCGCCGCCGCGGCCGGAGCCGGCGTCGAGCACCCGGTGGTGGGGTTCGAGCGGGCCGAGGTGGCTGATCAGCAGGTCGGCCTGGGCGGTCTCCAGGCGGTGGAGCTCCTTGACGATGCGGTCCTCGCGGGTGTCCTCGGGGCCGTCGAGTACCGTCCAGTTCACCTCGCCGATGCCGTAGTGGTGGTGGTACAGGCCGTCGACGTCGCCCAGGCGCAGGTTGACCGGGTTCTTCTCGGCGTTCCAGTAGCCGGCGACGGAGTGCTGGTAGTGGCTGGTGAGGACGGAGGAATGGGTGTTGACGGTCACCTGGGAAGAGCTCCTTCCCGGCCGGGGGCGGCCGGTCGTGATCAGTGGTATCGGCTGCTGCTGCCGTGCCATTCGAGGCAACCGGCCATCCAGCCCTGGGCGCCACGCAGGAACCGCTGCAGCTCCGCGGACGGAACTGCGGCGAGCTCGCGCTGGCTGGTCTCGAAGCCTTTGACGAAGTCGTTGTGCAGCGCGACGGCGCGTTCGGTGGCCTCGCGCGTGGAGCACTCCTCCTCGGCCGCGATGAGCAGGACGACGTTGGAGTCGGGCAGCTCGTCGGCCGCCTCCCTCGCCACGGAGTGGAGGTCGTTGACGATGACGCTGGCCGTGCCGGCCTGCATGAGCGCGGTGTGGAAACGCCGGTCGTAGAAGAGGTTGGCGGGCAGCTCATAGGCGGCGACGACGTCGATGAGCGTCATGGACGTGTAGAAGCTGTCGTGCTGCCGGGCCGCGAGGTAGCGCCAGACGGGCGGCGGCGTCTCCAGGTAGCGCCAGGCGGCGTACGCCGTCCAGCTCACGTACATCTGGAAGGTGGTGTTGCAGGCCCGCATGACCTGCGACGGGGTGCCGTGGCGGGACAGGTGTCCGGTGGCCGAGCGCAGGGCGACCAGCACGGGGTCGGCCTCGATCGCCTCTTCGAGCTGCTCGGTGTACCCGCCCGCGGGCGGCGGCGGGTCCATGGCCGACATGACGAGCGCGAGGCGCGGCGGCAGCTCGGTGGGGCTCGCGCCGAGGTCGGTCTCGTCGGCGTAGTAGTCGTCGGCCGCCCACCAGGCGGTGTTCATCTGCGCCGCGATCAGCAGCAGGTCGGGGTCGTCGCTGTCGGGATGGGCGAGCATCGCCAGCCGGCCGAACCCGGTGGCGGCGAACTCGTCCATCCGCCCGGCGTGCAGGCCCACCTTCTCGGCCCACGCCACGAGCCGCCGGTCGACCTCCGCGCCGAGCGCCGGGTCGTCGCGGACCGTCTCGGGGCAGTAGAGCGGCGGGTAGGAGCCGTCGCCCCACTCCCGCTCGACATAGGGGATGGGCGCCGGGAGCCGCCGCGGCGGCGCGGGGGGTGGAGCGGGGATCGGAAGGTGGAGCGCGGAGGTTCCGAGGCCGGTGGGGCCGGTCGGGAGCCGCGGGGTCGCGGCGTACTGGGGCATGGCGCGCCTCTTCCCTGAGGAGGAGCAGGACATTACCGAAAGTAGTTATTCGGCTACTAAAAGTAGAGTAGCCAATCGGTAATGAGAGCCTTACCCTCCTGCGGGCGCACTCTGGCGGTCAGGGCCTTGTGTGCAGGCTTTCGAAGTCGTCGAGGCTCTTGCGGTAGAAGGCCAGGTCGTCCTCCAGCTTCTCCCTGGTCAGGCGCTCCGGCTCGGTCTCGCGCACGGTCCTGCCCAGGTCGCTCCAGAAGGCGTCGGGCGGCAGCTCGGCGGCTTGCGGCGGGAAGAACTTCAGCGCCTCGACCACGGCGTCGGCGGCGAAGCGCCAGCCGGTCGCCACGGCGTCGTACCGCTCGGGCACCGCCGGGCCTGCGGCGTAGAACAGGCCCTCCTCCAGGGCCCGGCTCGCGTACGTGGTGGCGATCAGCACCCACTCGCCGGGGTCGAGCAGCTCCGACAGACCGGTGCCGAACGTCGCGCCGGTCTCCCTGGCCGCGCGCTCGGCCTCGACCGGGACCACGACCTCCACGTCGCCGAGGCGCACCCGAAGGTTCTCCGGGTCCTGGGCGACCGTGGCGCCCCGGGAGGCGCCCGGCAGGCCGGAGTGGGCCACCAGGTCGATGTAGACGTACGCCTCGACGAGCGAGCGGCCCAGACCCTGCTCAGGCATACTCACCCGCCAGCGACTGGTAGGTGTCGCGGACGACCAGCAGCCGGTCGAGCTGGAACCGGCCCGGCTCGGCCGCCCGCACCCCCTGCCCGCGCTCTGACCAGAATCCGTCGTCGGGCACCGCGTCCGCGCCCGCCGGCACGAACTTGACGGCCTCCTCCACCGCCGCGGCGGCGATCCTGAGCGTGCGCAGGGCCTCGGCCCGGTCGGCCACCGGCACGTCGCTCGCCGTCAGGTCGGCCACCCACAACCACTCGCCCGCGTCGAGCAGCTCCGACGGCTCCGGGCCGCCGAACGTCGGGAACCCGGCGGGCATCACCGGACGCTCCGGCAGCCCGAACACGAACTCGCGCGGCGTGCCGCACTCCTCGCACGGGCCGAAGTAGCGGTTGACCAGCTCGCCCTCGACGTCGATCAGCCCGTTGCGCCAGGTCGTGTCGGTGGACCCGCAGGCGCAGGGGTTGAGGTCGAGGTAGAGATGCGCCTCGTCCCTCGTCCGCGCCACCGCGAAAGCCATAGTCGTCCTCTCCTCGGGGTTCCCATGATGCCCGACGTCCCGCCCGTCACACCGCCATCGCCTGGGGGTCGAGATCCAGCGTCACCGGCCGGGCCTCGTCCAGGCGGCGGCCGCACGCGCACGGGCCGTCGGCCGGGCACACGCACTTGCCGTCGGGTCGCTCCCAGCCGGTCGTGTTCGCCATCACGCGGAGGTTGTCCAGGATCGCCGGCCAGTCGCGGGGACGGTGGCCCTCCGCCAGGGTGGCCAGCTCGGTGGCCACCTGCGGGGGAAGCTGCCGCAGGATCTCCGGGCGGGCCTGGGTGACCAGGTCGAACAGCACGCCCAGGCGTCCGGCGCGCTGCCTGACGTTGGCCGTACGGGCCTGGCGCAGGGCCTCGTGCAGCTCGGCCAGCTCCTGGCTGTCGGCGGGCGGCAGGCCCAGCGTGCGGGCGATCGCGGCGGCGGCCGTCGCGGCGGCGGCCCGCTCGTTCGCGCCGACCGTGCGGGCCGGGTCCACCTCGTAGGTCAGCACGCCCGGGTCGTTCCGGCCGGATCCGGGCCGCCGGATCTCGACGGCGATGGGCGCGCGGCCGGGCAGCACGATGTCGAGCAGGCCGGGGCCGTGGACGTGGACGCGGCCGCCCATGAGGGCGGCGGCCCGTCCGACGGCTCCGGCGGCGGCCGTCTCGGGGAGCGTCGCGTGGCCGCGGATCGCCGTCACGAGGGCGGGGGTGAGGTCGCCCGCGCGGGACAGCTCCACCAGCTTGGACGCCGCGCCCTGCTGGCCGTTCGCCAGGCCGAGCCGCCGGGCCTCCTCCTGGAGCGCCGCCCGTTCGGCGCGCGAGCGGATCGGGCCCGCGTCGGCGGCCGCCCGCGCCAGCCCGCGCAGCCGGGCCAGCGCCGCCGCCTCGACCGGGCCTGGCCGCCCGGGGGCCGGACGGGCCGGGCCGGTGCCGGTGGCGGGGTCGCCCGCGAGTGCGGCGGCGTGGGCCGCGACCTGCTCGGCGACGGCGTTCGTGGCCCGGTGGCCGTCGTCGGCGGGCACCCGCAGCGTCAGGTTGCCGGGAGCGCTCGACTCGACGGTCACCCCGGCCGCGCCGGGGGCGGCCTCGGCCAGGGTCAGCGTGAAGTCGCCCTCGGGGGTGGTCACCGTGAACGTGTCCGCCGGTCCCACGTTCGGCGCGACGCCGTTCGCCGGGCCACCTGGAGTGATGGCCGGGACGCCGGCGATCTCGGCCAGTTTGCCCAGGCCGGGTGGTGAGGTGTCCAGGCCGGTGGCCGAGCCGCCGTTGAGCAGGCGGGCGATCCGGCTCTGCGGCTCCGGTGCGGCCGGCGCGCGCGGCCCGGTGCCCCACGGCGGGGGCGGCGGGGTGTGGCCGCGCCGGCGGATGTCGTCGGCGAGGGCGTCGATGGCCGCCGCCAGGCGCTCCCGCCGGGCCGGGTCGGTGGTGGCGTGCCACTTGTCGGCCAGGTGGGCGTGCTCGTCCAGGCGGGGGAGCAGGCAGAGGTCGGTGCCCTCGGTGTGCTCGCCCGCCGGCGACGTCCTGAGCACGCCCTGCGGCATCCCGGCCGCCGCCGCGGTCGCCGTCTGGGCGACGTGCGAGAGGTCGTGGACGAGGATCGACGACACCAGGTCCGGGTGCACGCGCCCCCAGATCCGCAGCAGGTGCGGGTCCTCGGCGGTGCCCGCGCGGGGCTCGGTCATCGCGTTCAGGCCGTCGCCCGGGTCCCCGACCACCACACGGACGTGCTGGTCGGGCACGCCCGGCAACTGGACGGTCAGGACGTCGTCCCCGGTCCAGCCGACGTGGGCGGCGGTGCCGCCGAGGTCGACGGCGGAGACGGGCTGGCCGCGCAGCTCGTCCAGGGTGAGGTCGGGAACCCCTTCGGGGCGGGCCGACCTGCTGAACGGGCTGTTCTCGATCGCGGGCGACGGCATCCCGGCGGACGGCGTCACGCCCTGCGCCACGCTGCCGCCCACCGGGTTCGAGTGCTCGGCGGTGGCGGTGGCGGTGGCGGGCCAGGCGGCCGGGGCGGCGGGCGCGGGAAGGGCGCCGCGGGCGTCGAGCGCGGCCTTGACCTGCTCGGTGAAGGTGCCGGCCGTGCTCGGGTTCATGAAGACGTCGCGCAGGTCGAGGTCCGCGGCGCGGGCCGCGTCCAGGAGGTCGGGCGCGAGGCCCGCGAACGCCTCGGCGAAGCCGCCGTCCAGGGTCTCGCTGAACAGCGAGCCGTCGGGCATGACGCGGTAGCGGTGAAGGCCGTCGGCCTCCCAGACCGCCACCCTGGCCACCTCGCCGCGGTCGCGGGCGGCCAGGCGGGCCTCCTGGAGGGTCTGGATCGGGTTCTGCCGCTCGGACGTGGGCACGAAGGTGAACGTCGCGGGCGGCGGGCCGCCGGGACGCGGCGGCCCGAGCCGTACGCCCGCCGCCATGCGTTCGCGCAGCTCCTCGATCTCCTCCCCGAACAGGACCACGTCCACCTCGCCGGTCGACGCGGCGGGCAGGTGGACGGGGTCGCCGACCGGGTGCTCGTTGCCGTCGCGCAGCCGCGCCATGTACTGGAAGTCGAGGTCGTAGTCCACCCGGAAGCGGACCGTGTACGCCTTGCCCTTCTCGAACATGCTGCGTTCGCGGCGGGCGCCGTGGTGGTCGCCGACGCTCTCGGACGTCTGCTCCCCGCCCTTGACGCCGCCGTTGACCCCGGTCGAGCTGTCCGACCCGTTGGCGCCCCAGCCCAGCGGGGTCGTCCGCCCGCGGGAGACGCTCACGTTCTGGCTGTCGGCCTGCCGGTCCACCTGGCCCTTCTCCGCGTCGTACGGGCCAGCCACGATGGTCATGTCGGACGTGCGGGCGTGGATGGTGACGGTCACGCCCTGGTCCTTGAACTTCTGCCTGGACACCGGGACGACCGGCTCGCCCGAGGGCCCCGTCATCCGCTCGAAGGCGGTCAGCAGCGCCGACGGCGCCAGCCGCCTGATCAGCTCGGGACGGCGTTCCTGGACCGCCGCCGCGCCCAGCATCTTGGTGAGCTGGGCGGTGACGACCTCGTACAGGCTGGGCTTGGCCGGGTTCTCCCACAACGCCTGCGGGAAGAAGCCGGGATGCAGCTCGGCCTGCCGGGGGTCGGCGTTCATGACGACCGGCCCCGGGTCCTCGGCGACGGGCCTGGTCATGCCGGTCGGGATGCGCCGCACCAGCGTGGCGTTGTAGACGACCGGCGGCGTGGCGCGCGGCTTGCGCTGGAGCGTGTCGGCGGTCTTCTTGGCGCCGGCCGGGATCCTGCCTCCCCGTACGGGGCGGCGCTCGACCTCGATGACGAGCCGCATCTGCTGCTCCACCTGGGTCAGCCCGTTGAACAGGCCGATCCGCTGCAGCCGCGTGTTCTGGTGGTTGGTGGAGCCCGAGTACCCGCGTCCGCGGTCGGTGGACAGGCCGCCGCCCTGGCCGCCGGCCGGATCGCCGGTGGCCGAGTCGAGGCCGGCCGAATAGGACCCGTTGTACGACTCCGAATGTGTCTGGTCGGTGTATCGGTAGTGCTGGACGATCAGACCGGCCTGCGACGTCTGGCTGAGGAGCCTGGCCGTGCGCGGGTCGCCGACGGGTTCGAGGCGTACCCTGACCGTCACCTCCTCGGCCTGCGTGACCTGCGCGCCCTGCTGGACGTGGTAGCTGCGTTCGAAGCCCCGCGATGACCACATGTCGGCGACGTGGATCACCGCGGCGTCTTCGGAGAAGTCGACGTTCAGCTCTTCACCGAGGGTGGTGCTCTCGTCCAGCGCCCCCGGCAGGGCGTCCTGCACGGCGCTCCGGACCGCGTCGATCACGTCGACCGGGTCGCCGTTCTCGTCCGTCAGGGTCAGCGACTCGGTCGCGCTCGCGCCCACCGACCGGTCGTACGGCGCTGCGAGCACCACGTCCCTGGAGCGTTCGAGCTGCTCGGCGGCGTCGTCCAGGGCTTGGTCGAGCTTCTCCTGCGGGCTTCCCGGGGCGGGGGAACCGAGCCCGGCGACCTCCTTGAGCTTGGTCAGCAGGGCCTGCGGGGTGTGGCGGTCGGTGTACTCGTTGGTGACCCCCGACTGCGCCATGTCCTTGACGTAGCGCTGGATCAGCGGGACCGCGATGCTCCGGTCGAGGGTCAGGCTGCCGTTGAGGAACCGTTCGACCGCGTCGCCGACCAGATGGGGCGGCAGGTCGAGGTCGCCTGCTCCGTACATCAGCAGCGCGTCGTCCTCGGCGACCGCGAACAGCGCGGTGCCGGAGACGGTCTCCGTGCTGGACCCGCTGACGGTGATACGGTCGCCGGTCGGCACCCCGTGCTCGGCGCTTTCGGAGCCGGTGAGGGTGAGATCGACCGTGCTGCGCAGCATGTAGTGGCGGCCATACTTGATCAGCAGTTCCTCGCTGCCCCAGATGTCCAAGAGCGAGGTGGACTCGGACGTGCCGCCGGACCGGGAAGGCAGCGAGAGGGAGCCGCCGTCGCTGGTCGTGCCGCCGTCGTCGAGGTCGGAGGCGCTCGTCGACATTCCGGTGGACAGACCGGACGAGCCGCCCCACGAGATCCCCGCGCTGCCGAGCCCGAACTTGATCTTGCCCGTGACGTGGTCGACGATGCCCAGCACCTCGGTCTCGCCGATCTCGCCGGACACCGACAGCGACGAGCGCGTGGGCCCCCCGTTCGGCCGGATCGCGCCGTCCGTGGTGAGCGGCCGGTTCAGCAGCTTCGGATGACCGACCAGGTTGCGCACGTTCAGGAACGCCATGAGGTGCTGGAGGGCCACGGAGTCGGCGGTCGTGCCGCGTGGCAGCACCTGGCGGGCCGCGTCCAGGGGACGGCCCACGTCCACGTGCAGCAGCTGTGCCATGGACCTGAGCTTCGGGGACATCCGCCCGATCGGCGCGGGCGGCGTCTCCTTCTTCGACGGGAGCAGGTCGGCGGCGAAGACGAGCTGGGCCGAGCCCTCTGTGGTCGCGATCGTCGTCGTCGTGCCGTTGTGCAGCAGGTCGGCGGCCATATGGTGGCCCAGCCTCAGGATCGCGACCGGGCCGCTGCTCTCATCCAGGCCCACGATGTTGGTCGTGCCGCCGGCGCTGGAGCCCGCCGTACGGGTGCGGTTGCCGCCGCCGTTGACGCCGACCTCGTGCGTGAGGCCGTCCTGGCCCTTGTCCGGGCCGTCGCTCTCGCTGACCGACGCGCCGCCGCTGTACGTCCTGGACCTGCTGATGCCGCGGGCCGAGGTGTCGGAGCCGATGTCGAGGTTGACCACCGTCTGGGTGTCGGTGTGACCGACGTAGGTCACGTCGTCGAAGTCCTGTTGCAGCGACAGGTGCAGCATGTAGTGCTCGGGGGCGGCGTTGAGACCGTGCAGCGTCAGGTCGAGCATGATGCCGTCCTGGGCCAGGGAGTCGTAGGCGGCGCGGATCCGCTGCTCCGACAGTTGCTCCATGAGCTCCTGCCGGTTCAGGATCTGGCTGGCGCGGGCGAGCCTGTTGGTGGAGTACTCCGGCACGCCGTTCACGACCTTGGGGATGACCCCGCGCTCGGCCAGCTCGTCCAGGACCTTCTTCCGGAACTCCTCCAGCCCCTCGATGTCCTGCACCAGCGCCGGGCCCGCGCCGCGCATCTGCCCCGGCCCGTCGCCGAGCCATATGGGCAGCTCCGGCTTGCGGCCGGGTGGCGGGGCGGGGTCGGGGTCGCCGCGCAGGACCTGGTCGCCGTTGGCGTCGGTGACCGGCTGTCCGCCCTTGTGGACCAGCGCAGCGCTGTCCACGGGCAGGCCGAAACGGTAGGCGGCCGACTCGCGCATGTCGGCCAGCACCGTGCTGCGCACCGGCGTCAACGTGACGGGCGGCTCACCGAACCGCTCCACGGTGAACGTGGTGACCACCACGAGCCGGTAGCTCTGCTTGGGGTGGGTCTTGCGGTGCACGCTGGGGTGGATCGCCTGCTTGTTGGCCGTGGCCGAGTACGACCGCGACGCCCCCCTCGCCCCGTTGGCCTTGGGGCCGATCGTGGGCTGGTACTCGCCGAGGTCCACGCCCTCCAACCCCGGAGCCTTGAACCCGGCCGAGGCGCTGCCTTCGAGCGAGGCGCCCGACGAGGCGCTCGCCGGGGCCTGGACGAAGTCGACGAGCACCTCCTCCTCCCACTCCTCGGAGGTCGAGCCGCCGACCGGCTGGGAGAGCTCCACCACGACACGGCTCTCGGCACGCACCTGGACCTGCGGTTCGCCGTTCTTGGTGAAGACGCGCTCCAGCCCGCCGTTGACCGCCGTCTGCAGGCTGTGGGGCAGCTCATGGGTGACGAACCCGCGCAGCGCGTCGCGGGCCGAGGTGCCGACCTCGGCGTAGTCGCCGCCGAGCACGTCCGCGAGCATGTCGAGGGCGCCCTCCAGGTCGCTCATGCTCTGGACGATGACGTTGGGCATCTTCGTGCGCCGCCTGGCGGGGTCGACCCGGGCCAGCCTGCTCGGCGGCTGGTCGGTGGCGGCGTGCGAGAACCACACCCGCTGGCTCGCCGCGTCGCCCGGAGCGCCGGAGTCGACCGTGACGGTCCCTCGCCAGCTCTCGTCCTGGCCGGTGCGGATCTCGGCCGTCCACGTCGCGGCGGCGTCGAACAGCAGCGACTCGCTCCGGTTGTCGGTGACCGAGCCGGTCTGGGCGAACATGCCGGCTCCGCCGCCGGTCGACCAGTTGCGCCCCATCGAGGCGCCGAGACCGACGCCCAGCAGTTGTGCCACCGTCCTGGCCACGTGGTCCTCGGGCAGGAACTGGGCCAGGACGCTGGTGTTGAAGCCCATCGACAGCCCGCCGCTGCCCGCCTGGCTGACCGAGGCCGTACGGCCGGCCTGGTGGAACAGGCCCACCATCATCTCCGACCCCTTGATGGCCGGATCGAGCACCTCGACCAGGTCGGCGAGCGTCAGCTTGATGCGCACCTCGGCCGCCTTGCCGTGGTGCCCCACCTGCAGCACGAGGCCGTCGGCGGAGACGGCCTTGTGGAAGTCCGCCCGGATCGCCCCCTCCAGCTCGTGCGTGGTGAACCTGCGGCCGATGTCGTTGTCGGCCAGCAGGTCGTTGACGGCGGTGGTGAGGGCGGACACGTGGGCCAGCCGGCCCGTCGGCTGTGCCGCGGCCAGGTTGATCTCCTGAGGCAACGCGGCGGCCAGCGCGTCCAGGTACGCGGCGTGCTGCTGCAGGACCTGGTTGGCCAGCCGCTCGGCGACGGGCCGCATGCCGACCGGCCCGGCGGGCGCGCTCGGGTTCTCGATCTCGTTCAACGCCATGAGCAGCTGCTGGTAGGTCCGCCGGGTACGGGTCGCCTCGCGCAGCGCGGCCTCGTACGCGTCGGCGATCCTGGTGTGCCGTTCCCGGGTGGCGCGATGGTTGCGGCTCTCCTGCCGCGCCTTGCGCGCCCGCTCCGTGTGGCCCTGGTCGTGCTGCCTGTCAGCCTTCCGCGCCTCCTGCCGCGCCTTGCGAATCGCCTCCTTGGCCTCCTCGGCGCTCTTCCGCTTCGCCGCGATCTGCTCCTTGAGTGCCTGCTCGGCCCGCTCGAACGCCTCGATGACGCCCGAAAGCTCGCTCCGCGACGGCCGTCCGTTCGGCAGCGGCGGGGCGTGGCTCGGCCGGGACGCCTGCGTGGGCGCCCACGGCGGCAGCGGCGGGGTGTGGCCGCGCTCGGCGAGCTGGCGGGACACGCCGTCGATGTCGAGGGCGAGGAGTCGCTGCTCCTGCGGCGTCTGCGCCGCGTGCCACTGCTCGGCCAGGAACGCCAGCTCGTTGAGCTGGGCCTGGGCGCACATGTCCTGCGTGGGCTCGCTGGTCGCCTTGCGGCGGCGCAGGAAGCCCCGCCGCTTGCCGCCGGTGTTCTCCTGCGTCTTCTGCAGGGTGTCGGTGATCTCGTGCAGCCAGACCCGGGACACCTGGCTCGGGTCCATGCCGGGGGCGAAGTGCACGACGTGGGCGTGCTGCGCGTCCTCGCCGGTCGAGAGCTCGGTCTCGCCCATGAGGCCCTCGGTCATCTCGCCGACGACCGGGCGGAAGTGGTGGGTGCCGTTGTTCCTGGTGCGGACGACGAGCGTGCCGTCGTTCGACCAGGTGATCTCCTCGACGTCCTGGTTCAGGAAAAGGGACGCGCGCAGCGCGTCGGCTCCCGCGCGGACCTCTCCGGGCTGTAACCGGGTGCCCGGCCGGGCGTCGGGCACGTACCGGGTGCCCGGGACCGGCCTCGACGTGACCGTGCCCGGCCTGCTCGTCGCGGGCTGCAGGGTATCGCCGCCCTCCTGAGCCAGCAGCACCAGGGCGGTGGCCTCGGCCTGCAGCTCGTCGGCGTCGGTGACCTCGTCGGCGCGGGCGTCCAGGGCGGCGCGCACGCGTCTCATGGTGGCGGCGCGGATCACCCGTACGCTGCCGTCGGGGGAGGGGATGAGGAGGTCGCCGTTGGGGCCGACGACCGCGCCGGGGAAGTCCACGGTGAGCGCGTCCACCAGCGCGGTACGGGCCCGGACGGACCCGGGGACGGGCACGGGCGGGGCGGTGTCGGGGGCGGCGGCCGACGTCGTGGCGGGGGTGTCCGCGGTCTGGGGGGCGGCCGATCCCGGCTGGTCGCCCTGCTGCGCGGTCGGCCCCTGCTGAGTGTCCTGCTGGTTGTCCTGTCGCGTGTCCTGCTGGTTGTTCTGCTGGACGTCCTGCTGGTTGTTCGGCTGGGCGTCCTGTTGTGTGTTCTGCTGGGCGTCCTGTTGCGTGGAGGGCGCGGGCTGGCTGTCCTGCTGGGCTGACGGCGCGGGCTGGGTGTCCTGCTGGGGGGCCGGTCCGGTCTGGTCGTCCTGCTGGGTGTCGCGGGTCTGGGTGGTGTTCTGGCGGGAGTCCTGCGAGCCGTCCTGCGCCTGCTGGGAGGCCGGGGCCGCGGCGGGCTGGGGAGCCGGTGCGGAGTTGTTCCTCGGCTGCCGCGGCTTGGTGTCGTCGTCCTGCGACGTCTCCTCGTCGAGGTTCTGGTCGGAGTCGGCACGGGGCTCGCGGTCGGTGTCCTGGCGGCCGTCCCGCGAACTGGAGCCGCGGCGCGGGGTCGAGTCCGAGTCGGGGGCGGACGTGGACGGCGTGCCGCGCCTGACGTCGTCGTTCTGGTTCTGCCCGGGCGCGGCCTGCGTCGAGGTGGGGACGATGGGCCCGTTGCCACCCGTGGGGGCCGGGCTGTTGGCCGGCGGCTGCCCGCCCCCCGTGCTGGGGTCGCCGCCCGCGCGGGCCGCGTCGGTACGGGCGGCGGTGTCGTAGGCCGAGGCGAGGGCCGTGACCGGGTTGGCCAGCGTGGTGTACACCTCGGGGTTGAACGGGCTGATCGACCCGGTACGCCCGGCGCCGCCCATGAAGCCGCCCATGAGGGAGTCGGCCGAGAACGGGTTCTCCCACTGGCCGTACACCAGGCCGTTGGCGAGGAAGCTGCCGGCGGGGGAGGCGATCGTGTTGGTCAGGCCGGTGGTCATCGCGCGGCCGGGGAAGCCCGGCATGTGCCGGGTGACGTTGGAGACGGGCCCGGACAGCGCGGTGCCGAAGAGCGCGCCGCCGCCGGCGCCGATGATCGCCGCCTGGGACTTCTTCCAGTCCCAGTCCTTCCTGGTGCCCATCTTGATCTGCTGGTACTGGGAGGCGGCGTCGATGAAGAACTCCTCGCCGATCTCCTCGATCAGCTCGCGGCCGATCGAGGAGCTCAGCAGCCTGGCGATGAGGCCGCGGCCGGTGGCGCCGCTGAGCGTCGTCACCCTGGCCAGCCTGCCGGCCCCCAGTTCCCTGGCGCCGATCATGGCGAGCCGGACCAGGATCCGGCTGATCGCCGCGCGGCCCGCGGCCGCGTACGGCCCGATGATCGCGGTGGAGGACCCGGCGGTGAAGAAGGCGACGAAGAGCGCGATGGCGATGGCGACGACCGTGACCCAGAAGGCCACGTTGACGGAGATCTTGGAGTACTGGGTCTCGACCGCGAAGTTGTCCGACTGGGCCTGGAGAGACTGGGACGTCCTGGCCGCGCCCGCCATGCCGGCCTCGTTGCCGTACAGGAACTTGGCGCGGGAGACGAAGTCGGCGCTGGCGGGCGAGACCCAGCCGGTCGCCACGGTCCGCACGGCCGAGCCGGCGCGCGGCGCGGTGCCGATCGCACCGGCGGCGAGCGCGTGGTACGTATGGGCGAGCTTGGACATCCCGCTCTCGCTGGCCTCCGGCCACTTCTGGCCGGCCGACAACATCGGGATCAGCCAGTTGACCACCCAGTCGGGCAGCACCTCGGTCTCCCAGACCGGCTCCACGTCCCGGTCGATGCGGACCGGGGGCTGCACGGTGGCCTGGCCCGACGAGCCCGCGGAAGTCGGCCCCTGGGGGCCGGTGGCGCTGTGCGTCACGCGTCAGACCTCTCGCGCCTTGAGCTCTTGCTCGATGTCGGCGTCCGTGCCGAGGGTGTTGTCGATGCTCGCGCGGAGCCTGCCGCACGCGTCGGTGATCTGCTTGGAGAGGTCGACGTACTGGTTGAGCATGCGGTTGGGGCCGTCGTCGCGGAAATGGGAGCTCTTGAACGCCTCGCCCTCGGTGCCGCCGCCCCAGGGAGCGGCGGCCAGCGCCTCGACGACCGCGGCGACCAGCCGCGCGGACTCCTTCTCCCAGTCCTCGGCCATGGTGGTCCATTGGGAGATGCCCGAGTCCACGACGGGCTTGATGATCTGGGTGCCGTCCCAGGGCTTCATCGGCGGCCTCCCATGCGGTCGGCGAGCCGGGTCAGGACGGTTTCGAGGTCGCCGTCCAGATGTGCCTGGAAGTCCTCGCGTGGGATCACCGGCTCGAAGATCTCGGTGATGCGCTCCCGCGCGCGCTCGGTGGCCAGCCGGGCGGTCTCGGCGATGGTGTCGGCCAGGTGGCGGGCGTCGGGGCGCCGGTAGATGCGCGGGTCGATGTCGAGCCGGACCAGCTCGCCGCGCGAGCCGACGGTCACCGAGACCAGGCCGTCACGCGAGGTCTCGGTCACCTGGATGGCCTTGGCCTGCTGGTGCAGCTCAATGCCCACGTCCTGGATCTGGCGGAACATGTCGCGCAGCTCGTCGCCGTACGCCCGCATCCCCGCCACGTCAGGAGAATCCATGACACCCCCGGCCCCCATGCCGCGTGACTCTTACGTCACATTGACCTTTCAGGCCAGTTTCTGTCACATGAACAACAGGAGACAAGAGCTAATCATCAAAAATGGTCACTCAGGGGACTTATCACCACAACTTCCTCGCGTAGCTCGGCGATCTCCGCCCTCGGGACCCACGCCCGGTACACCCCCCGCTCGACGCGCTCCAGCCCCAGCGCGAGCGCCGCGGGCGCCGAGCCGCCCAGGTATTCGAGCAGGAGGAGGCCGTCACGCTCGTCGTGCACCTGGAACCGCTCGTCCCGCCAGGTGCACTCCGTGGTCACGAACTCCAGGGACGCGCACTCGGCCACCGGCACCGTACGGACGTGACAGCCGGGCTCGACCTCCTCGAAGCCGTCGGCCGGATCGGTGGTGCGCAGGCGTACCCACAGCTCCAGGGCGTGCGGCTCGGGGCTGGCCGCGTAGCCGGAGCCCTGCCAGTGAGCGCGGTAGAAATGCCAGGTCATCGTGCCTCCCTGCCGATCAGCAGCCATCGCCGCAGGTCACCGTGGTAGAGCGCGCGCCGGTGCTCGGTTCCCTGGGCGGTGAGCTCCCAGATCTCCGTGCCGTGCGGCAGGCCCACCCCGTACACCTTGTACTCGCGGATGACCTGGTCGACGTTGGGCACCAGGCCCATGCCCACGAACGGGGGCTCCTCGACCACCCAGCCGGCCACCGCGTCCCGGCCCTCCTCGTCGCGCCCGCCGTACGGGGTGCGGTAGAGACCGAAGCCGACGGGACGCCAGCGCAGGATGTTCAGCGAGCCGCTCTCGGTCAGCATGTCGGGCTGCCCCAGCGCGTCGGCCAGCACGGCGGGCGTGGCGATGTGGGAGACGTCGAGGGCGTGGTGGCAGTAGCCGGAGACGCGCGGCTCGCCCGTCACCAGGAGGTCCCCGATGTCGGCCGGAGTCAGCAGCTTCTGCACCACCGGCACCCCCGAGTCGGGCGCGAGCAGCAGGTCCTGGACGAGCGTGGGCACCGCCAGCCTGGCCAGCGTCCCCGGCTCCAGCAGGAACGCGGCCCCCAGCCCCGGGTTGACCGCCAGGCCCCACCGCGGGTCGGGCCAGCCGGCCGCCAGCTCGGCGGGCGAGACGACCCGGCAGTGCGTGGCGACGCCGCCGGTCGCGGTCACCATCGCCTCGACCGAGGTGAAGGCCACCACCCACGTACGGCCGGAGTCCGTGGCCGTCGCCCAGGCGGGCGGCTCGGTCCCGGCCGCCGCGGCGGCGGTGATCGGCAACGCCAGGTCGGCGTCGCGGAGCAGGCCCAGGCACAGGGCGTCCTGCCCGTCCTGGCGGGCCGCCCACAACTGTTCCTCGAACGGCGTGGCCGGCAAATGATCACTGGACGTCATCCGCCCAGTCTGCCCGCTACAGCTCCAGGCGCACGCCATAGGTGGTCAGCCAGACGTTCAGGTCCAGGGCCAGCTCCAGGCCGTACCTGCTCATCGTGGTCGTCACCTTCTCGGCCGGCGCCGAGGCGGCCTCCCGGACGGCGTCCGGGTCGAGCAACTGCAGCACCGGCGCGTCCTTGCCGGCGGCCAGCTCGCGCAGCGCCGCGCGGAGCGCCTGCTCGTAGCCCACGTCCTGGGTCACCGGGTACGGCGCCTTGACCCGGCGCAGGATCGGCTCGGGCAGCAGGTCGGCCCCGGCCGCCCGCAGCAGGCTCTTCTCCCTGCCGTCGAACGTCTTCATCGACCAGGGCGTGTTGAACACGTAGTCGACGAGCCGGTGGTCGCAGAACGGCACGCGCACCTCCAGGCCGACGGCCATGCTCATCCGGTCCTTGCGGTCGAGCAGGAAGGGCAGGAAGCGGGTGAGGTGCAGGTAGCAGATCTCGCGCATGCGCCGCTCGCGGGCGTCCTGCCCGGCCACGTGGGGCACCTCGGCCAGCGCCGTACGGTAGCCGTCGGCCGTGTAGGCGTCCAGGTCGAGCTGCCGGATCAGCGACTTGTCGAGCATGTCGGCCGGCTGCTGCTCGCGCATCACCATCGCCAGCCACGGGAAGGTGTCGGCCTCGACCGTCTGCGGCAGGTGGAACCAGGCGTACCCGCCGAAGATCTCGTCGGCGGACTCGCCCGACAGCGCCACGGTCGAATGCTCGCGGATGGCGCGGAACAGCATGTAGAGGGAGGAGTTCATGTCGCCCATGAAGCTCGGCGCGTCCCAGGCCCGGACGACCGAGGCCCGCAGCTCCGGGTCGGCCAGCTCCGCCGGCCCGAGGACGATGTCGGTGTGCTCGGAGCCGACGTGATCGGCCAGCATCCGCACGAACGGCCGGTCGGGGTCGCCGCGGAACTCGTCGGCCCTGAAGTGCTCGGCGTATCCGGCGTAGTCGACGGCGAAGGAGCGGATCGGGCCGTGCGTCCTGGCCAGCGCGGTGACGACGCTGGAGTCGAGGCCGCCGGAGAGCAGCGTGCAGATCGGCACGTCGGAGATCAGTTGCCGGCCGATGATGTCGTCGAGCAGCTCGCGCACCGTGCGGACGGTCGTGTCGAGGTCGTCGGTGTGTTCGCGGCCCTCCAGCGACCAGTAGCGGCGCAGCCGGGTGCCCTGCCTGCCCACGCGCAGCAGGTGGCCGGGCGGCAGCTCGAACAGGCCCTTGTAGACCGACCGCTGCCGGACACTGGCCAGGCTGAGGAGCTGCCGCAGGCCGTCGAGGTCCACCACGGGCGGGGCCAGCGGGTTGGCCAGGATCGCCTTGGGCTCGGAGCCGAACAGCACGCCGTTGGGCAGGGGGTAGTAGAAGAGGGGCTTGATGCCCATGCGGTCGCGGATCAGGACGAGCTCCTGCTCGCGCTCGTCCCAGACGGCGAAGGCGTACATGCCGTTGATCCGGTCGGCGACGCCCTCTCCCCATTCCAGGTAGCCGCGCAGCACGACCTCGGTGTCGCTCCTGGTGCGGAAGCGGTGGCCCTTGGCGGCCAGCTCCTCGCGCAGCTCCCGGAAGTTGTAGACCTCGCCGCTGTAGGTGATGACGGCCAGGCCCTCGGCCTCGATCGGCATGTGGCCGCCCTCGACGTCGATGACGGCGAGCCTGCGGTTGCCGAGCGCGGCGTGGGGTTCGAGGTGGAGGCCCTGGTCGTCGGGGCCCCGGCAGCTCATGGTCGCCGTCATGGCGAGGGCGGTGGCCCGTTCGCTGGTCAGGTCGCGGTCGAAGTCCACCCATCCGGCGATGCCGCACATACGAGGGTCCTCTCAGACGAAGTCTGACAACTTGCCTGACGCCCTCGCAACATAACCGTGCGGAGCTGATCGGTCCATACCCGATCACATGGCCCCTGAAAGCGGTCTGGGCCCGCACCCCGGAGAGGTGCGGGCCCAGACGCGGGCTGTGTGAGACGTCAGGCGGGAACGATGTTCTCCGCCTGCGGGCCCTTCTGGCCCTGCACGACGTCGAAGGCCACCTTCTGGCCCTCGGTCAGCTCACGGTAGCCGCCGTTGGAGACGATGTTGGAGTAGTGGGCGAAGACGTCAGCGCCGCCACCGTCCTGGGCGATGAAGCCGAAGCCCTTTTCGGAGTTGAACCACTTCACGGTACCGGTTGCCATATCGGTTCTCCTTCAGATGTGCAGAGACGGAATCCGCACCGCGCGAATTCCCGTGTCGCCGCGATGAGCCCATCCCGGAGATGACCGGAAAACATAAAACGCACCTGAAGATCCAGCCCTTTCAGGTGCGCACAAAGTCTTTTATGGGTACCACAACTGCAACGTGACTTACGTTAGCACACGCTTCGCGTCGGGTGCAAACTTGGGGGCCTTCACCGCGGGTCGCGGCGCAGCGGATGGCCGGGCGGCACCTCCACCAGGACGATGCGATGCCCGTCGGGGTCGGCGATCCACATCTCGACCAGGCCCCACGGCTCCAGCCGCGGCTCGCGCAGCACCGTGACGCCCGCCTGCCGCAGGCGCCGCTCCTCGCGCCCGACGTCGCGGACCTGCAACCAGATCGACAGCGTGCCGCCGGTCGCGGGGCCGTCGGAACGCCCGGCGACCTCAAGGAAGCCCTGGCCGAGGAAGAAGACCATGCCCGGATCGTCGTCGGGGCCGAACTCGCGGTAGACCGCCAGGCCGAGGGTGTCGGCATAGAAGCGGCGAGTGCGTCCGGGGTCGCTCGGCCGCAGGAGCACGCGGCTGCTCAGCACGTCCACGGGGTCATCGTAGGCCGTGGGGGGCGCGGCGGGCCGGATCGGCCGGGGGCATGTCGTGGCCCCGGAACCCGCCATGGGGTTCCGGGGCCACGCATCCTGACGTGTCTGGCGGGGCCTGGCTCACGCGGGCCCGTCAGGCGTTCGGGGGCTGGTCGCCGAGCCGGCGCTGGAGGTCGGCGATCTGCCGTTCCAGGTCCGCGACCTGCCCGGACCTGGGGTCCGAGGGCGGGGCGAACTGGCCGTAGCGCACGGATCTGGTCTGGTCGCCGCCGGGCTGCGGGTGAGGGGGCTGGTGGAACTGGGCGTCCGGCGCCGATCCGTACGGGCTCGCGGCGTGACCGCCCGCGGCGTACCCGCCGTAGCCGTCGGAGCCGTAGCCGTTGTGGCCGTACGGGCCCTGGGCCGGTTGCATCGGCTGGGCCGGCGGCGAGAGCTGGGCCTGGGCCGCGGGGAGCTGCTGCCACGGCGGCGGCTGGACCGCGCCGTACCCGGGCTGGGGCGAGATGACGGGCGGCTGGGGCCGCCGCCGTCCGCGCAGGACCTTGACCAGGACCGCGACGAGCACGAGGAGGAGCAGCACGCCGCCGCCGATCAGCACCCACATCAGGATCGGCTTGGGCGTCTCGTCCTTGCCCGCGGAGATCGCCTGCTGGGAGTCGCTGATGTACTTGGCCACGTACGGGTGGTTCGGGAACAGCGCCTGAACCTCGCGGAACTTCGGCAGCGCGTCGGAGTAGTAGTGCCGGAAGAAGTCGTTGAGCGCCTCGTTGTACCGGGTCGTCGTGACGGCCTGGGCGGGCTTGACGTTCTTCTCGCCGAGCTTCTCCTTGATGATGCCCACCGGCAGGACGAAGCTCTCGCTCTCCGACGCCTCGCCGCCCTCGCTCACCGTGCCCGCGATCAGCATGCCGATGACCTTGCCGTCCTTGCTGAACACCGGGCCGCCGGAGTTGCCGTGGTAGGACGGCGCCTGCGTCTGGATGTACGGCACGCCGGTCTGCGTGGTGCGCTTGGCGTTGTACGGGCCCTCGGTCAGCGCCGGCTCCAGCTTCGACTCCAGGCTGAAGAACGGCGTGTTGGTGACCAGGCCGGGGAAGCCGCTGATGTAGAGGGTGTCACCGGTGCGCACGTCGGCGTCGTCGCCGAGCGGCACGGTCGGCAGGTTCTGCTGGCCGTTGACCTTGAGCAGCGCGAAGTCCTTGCCCGGGTAGCTCTCGCCCACCGACACCAGCTCGGCCGGGACCGCCTTGGCCGTCTTGTCCACCCCGCCGCCCGGCAGGCTCTGCATGACCGACAGGCTCTGCTTGAGATTGCTGAGCTGCATGTGGGTCGAGTTGAACGTGACGTAGATCTGCTGGGCGAGCTTGACGATCTCCTCGTCGTTCTTGAGGTCGCCCAGGCCGCTGATGATCTCCTTGGCGTCCTTCTTGTTGAACTTGGCCAGCGCCTGCTGCGCGAAGAGCTGGCTGAGCGCGGTCTCGCCGATCTGGACGCAGTGCGCCCCGGTGACCATGTACCCGTCGGGGGTGACCCACCAGCCGGTGCACATGCCGCCGACCTCGGCCTCGACCGTACGCATCGGGGTGGTCGAGGACACGTAGGTGTCCACGTTGGCCGCGATCTGCTGGAAGACCCACTTGCCGATGCTGCGCTCGTCCGAGGAGATCTTGCCGGACTGCACGGCGGTGACGGCTTCCTGGACGATCTGGTTGTAGGCCGCCTCGTTGATCGTGTTGGACGGGACGGACACCGTCGCCGTGTAGGTGAAGCTGGTCAGCTGCACCGCGGGCTGCGTACGCGCCGCCAGCCAGGTGCCGACCGGGACGTCGGGCCGCTCGTCGGGGGAGCCGTCGGCGGCCGCCGGCAGCGCGGGCAGCATGACCGCCGCGACGACCGCCGCACCCGCGGCGACCCTCATCAGCCTTTTCCTGAAATATCCGCTCACAGGCGGAATGATGAGTCAGCCCTCTTGTTCCTGGCTTGGAGCCGACTGGGAGCCCCCTCCAAGCCCTGCCGGAACCGGGCCCGCCACCCGTCCGTCCAGGGAGGCGAGCCCCGGCTTCCGCCCGGGGAGGCGCCCGTCAGGGCGTCGAGCGTGCGGTGACCACGGTGAGGTCGGCGTCGAAGTCGCAGTCGAGGGGGAAGACCGGCCGGGCCAGGCGCTCGTACGGCAGCCGCTGGAGGTCCTGGTCGACCCCGCCCGGCGTCAGGGCCAGCAGCCAGTCGCCCGCCGCGTCGAACAGCTCGGGCTCCAGGTAGCCGATCTTGACCGTCACCACGTCCACCTCGTCCACCGAGACACCCAGCCGGGCGTAGGAGGCCAGCTCGCGGTACTGCATACGGCGCGAGGTGACGAACACGCTCAGACCGCCCACCCGCACGCTGACGCACAGCCCGCCGTCGGGGTCGTCGGCGACCGCCTCCAGCACGCCCTCGATCGGCAGCGGCCCCGGCTCGCGCGCGTCGATCCGGCCGCCGACGCGCAGGCTGACCGGCGAGCCGGGCGCGAGGCCGGCGACCTGGGCCACGGACTCGGGATCGACCAGCGAGGCGTAGACCGCGCGGACCAAGCCGCCGGCGATCTCGGGACGGGCCAGCATGCGTTCGAGGGCGAAGGTGACGTCGTCGGCGCCGCCGGCGCCCGGGTTGTCGCCCGAGTCACTGATGAAGAACGGGCGCCTGGCCGGGTCCTTGACCGCGGTCAGCGCCTGGTCGAGGCATTCGTCCATGGAACCGGTGGGCGCGACGAAGGTGAACGCGTCGCGCGCCGCCCAGAAGTGCTCGCCCAGCTCGCGGGCGGCCTCGGCGGTGGCGGCGGCGTCGGTGCCGGTGGCGACGACCGCGCCGCGGCAGCGGGGCTCGTCCGCCCAGGCGAAGCCGATCCAGATGGCCGCGTCGATGACGCCGTCCCTGGCCTCGACCTCGGGGACGCGGGCGTAGAGGCCCTTGGCGGGCTCGACGCGCGTGCTGGTCATCTCGCCGGGCAGCAGGATCGGCACGTGCACCAGGGCCTTGTGCGGACGCTGCCCGCGGCGCAGCGCCTCCACCAGGTTGCGCGCCGCGCGCTCGCGGGTCTCCCAGACGTCCACGTGCGGGGCGGTGCGGTAGCAGGTGAGCAGGTCGCACCCGTCGAAGAAGCGGTGGGAGACGTTGCCGTGCAGGTCCATGGCCGCCGAGACGAACGGCCCTCCGCCGGTCACCGAGCGGACCACCGTGATCAGGTCGCCCTCGGCGTCCTCCAGGCCGACCACGCTCATCGCGCCGTGGATGTCGAGCAGGACGCCGTCCACCGGGTCGATCGAGGCCAGCCCGGCGGCGATCTCCGCGGCCCAGGCGTCGTACGTCTCCCTGGCCACGGCCCCGCCGGGCAGGGCGCGGGCGTGGACGAGCGGGATCCACTCGACCTCGGCCGCCCACGGCTCGGCGAGCCAGCCGTACCGCGCCAGGAGGGCGTCACCGCGGGTGACCTCGAAGTCGGCGGCGGTGCTCAGGTGCGGGGAGAAGGTGCTGGACTCGATGTGCACGCCGCCGACGGCGACGCGGAGGGGACGGGACACGGGCGGGGACTCCTTGCCTAGGAGGGACGGACGTCGGCCGAGGCGCGCACGAGATGCCCGAGGCCGATCAGGGCCGCGTCCGGGCCGGCGGCGCTGGCCTCGATGGAGAGTGACTGGGTCATGGACGGCAGGCAGCGCTTGTAGAGCATGCTCCGGGCGGCGGCCACGTAGACGTCGAGGCTGGACAGCGCGCCGCCGATGACGACGGCGTCGGGGTTGAGGAAGTTCACCAGGCCGGACAGGGCGACCCCGAGCAGGCCGCCGGCGTGGCGGACCAGGGTCACCACGGACGGCTCGGCGTCGACGGTGGCGGCGATGACGTCGCGCGGCGTGCTGACCCGCAGGCCCCGGTCCTTGAGCTGGCGGACCAGGGCGGCGCCGCTGGCCACCGTCTCCAGGCAGCCGCGGCTGCCGCAGGAGCACTCGCGCTCGCCGCTGTCGGCCACCCGGACGTGCGTGACGTCGCCGCTGAGGCCGCGGCCGCCGCGGTAGATCTGGCCGCCGCTGACCAGGCAGCCGCCGATGCCGGTGCCGGCCTTGACGTAGATCATGTCGCCGGGGTCGCGGCCCCGGCTGACATACTCGCCGATGGCGGCGGCCTTGGCGTCGTTGTCGACGACCGCGGGCACGCCGAAGCGCGCCTTGAGGTGGCTCTGGGCGTCGAAGCCGCTCCAGCCGGGCATCCGGGCCGGGCCGATCAGCCGGCCGTGCGGGTACTCGACCGGGCCGGGCAGCGCGACGCCGATGCCGAGCAGCGCCTGGCCGGGGGCCTTGGCCGTGCTGAGCTGCTCGTACGCCCGCCCGATCGCGTCGAAGACCTCGCCGGGCCCTGCCGCTATGTCGGTGGCGATCTCCCGTACGGCCAGCAGCCGGCCGTCGGGCGCGCACAACCCCACGCGCGCGTGCTGGGCGCCCAGCTCGGACACCGCGAAGGCGCCCGGGACGTCGCGCAGGCGCAGGATCCGTGGCCGCCGCCCGCCGGTGGAGCGGCCCACTCCCTCCTCCAGGATGGCCCCCTCCTCCAGCAGCCGCCGGACCACGCTGGAGACTGTGGACGGAGCCACCTGAAGGGTCTCGACCAGGTCGGCGCGCGACGTCACCGCACCGCTCGCCAAGAGGCTGAGCGCCTGCTCACGCAGGTTGGCGGGACTCGTTGGCTCCGGCATGCCGCTCCTCCTTCAGGCCGGTTCCCCGGCAGGCCCGTCGTCGCAACAGAGCCCCATCATGAGGCATCGGCGACTTCGACTCTAACCCGAAAGAAGTAGGCGAACAAAGCGAATTATTTCCGTTGACTTCATGCGGGACCATCTATACATTCTCCGCATTGAACGCACCAGGCCCCCCGGCAAGCGCAGGGCGCCGTGCGACGTCAACCGAGGAGATCCCATGGGGAGCAGATTCCACCGGCGCGGGCTCCGCGGCACCGGCGCCCTGGCGGGCGTGCTGGCCCTCGGGCTGGCGCTGACCGCGTGCAGCGGGTCCGCCGGCGGCGCGCAGAAAGGCGCCCAGAGCGGGGGCCAGAGCAAGGACGGCGTGACCGTCGCCCTCAGGACCCCGAACTGGATCCTGCCTATTTCGGCACCCGGCTTCACCCAGGGCGAGAACGTCATCTTCGGCTCCGCCCAGTACCGCCACGTGTACGAGTACCTGCTGGACGGTACGGCGAAGTACAACATCGACCCCGAGCGCTCGATGGCCGGACCGCCCGAGGTGAGCGACGGCGGCAAGACGCTGACGATCACCCTGAAGGACAACACGTGGTCCGACGGCAAGCCCGTCACCACCCGTGACATCCAGTTCTGGTGGAACCTCGTCACCGCGAACAAGGACAAGTGGGCGTCCTACCGCGAAGGCGGCTTCCCGGACAACATCGCCGAGTTCAAGGTGAAGGACGACAAGACCTTCTCCCTGACGACCACGAAGACGTACAACACCGGGTGGTTCGTCGGCAACCAGCTCAACCGCATCGTGCCGCTGCCCCAGCACGTCTGGGACAAGGACTCGGCCACGGGCAAGGTGAGCGACCTCGACACCACCCCCGAGGGCGCCAAGAAGGTCTTCGACTTCCTCACCGCCGCGTCGAAGGACCCCAAGACGTACGCGACCAACGAGCTGTGGCAGGTCAACAGCGGCCCGTGGAAGCTGGAGAAGTACGTGCCGAACGGCGAGGTCGTCCTCACCGCCCGCCCGAACTACTCCGGCACCGACAAGCCGAAGCTCAAGTCGGTGACGCTGCGCCCCTTCACCAGTGACGACGCCGAGTTCAACGTGCTGCGCGCGGGCCAGATCGACTACGGCTACGTGCCGCCGGCCAACCTGTCGCAGCAGAAGTACCTGGAGTCGAAGGGCTACCAGATCGCCCCCTGGTACGGCTGGTCCATCACCTACCTCCAGCTCAACTTCAACAACCCCGAGTCAGGCCCCCTGTTCAAGCAGCTCTACCTGCGCCAGGCCCTGCAGTCGCTCATCGACCAGCCGACCATCAGCAAGGTCATCTGGTCCGGCACGGCCGCCCCGACCTGCGGTCCCGTCCCGGCCAAGCCCGGCACGAACGGGTCCAGCGAAGGCTGCGCCTACTCCTTCGACCCGGCCAAGGCCAAGCAGCTCCTGGAGAGCCACGGCTGGCAGGTGACCCCCGACGGCCAGACGACCTGCCAGAAGCCGGGCACCGGCGCCGACCAGTGCGGCGAGGGCGTCAAGTCCGGCGCGAAGCTGGCCTTCACCGTCACCAGCCAGACCGGTTTCTCCGCGACGACCAAGATGTTCGCCGAGATCAAGTCGCAGATGGCCAAGCTGGGCATCCAGCTCACCATCAAGGAGGTGCCGGACTCGGTCGCGGTCACCCCGGCGTGCAAGGCGTCCGACTCCACCTGCTCGTGGGACATGTCGTTCTTCGGCTCGCAGGGCAGCTGGTACTACCCGGCCTTCCCCAGCGGCGAGCGGCTGTTCGCCACCGGCGCCCCGGTCAACCTGGGCAGCTACAGCGACCCCGAGGCCGACAAGCTCATCGAGGCCACCCAGTTCTCCGACGACGAGGCGACGCTGAAGGCGTACAACGACCGCCTGGCCCAGGACCTGCCGGTGTTGTGGATGCCGAACCCCGTCTACCAGATCTCGGCGTACCGCGCCGGGCTCCAGGGCGTGACGCAGGACCCGATGAACAACATGTTCTTCCAGGACTGGTCCTGGAAGAGCTGAGACCGTCCCCGACTCCGGCGGCCCGTGCGGGGGCCGCCGGGGTCCCCGGAGCAAGGAGGGTCCACGCGTGGCCCGGTATCTGATCACCCGCTTGGGCCAGGCCCTGATCATCGTCGTGCTGGTCACGATGATCACGTTCGTCATCCTGCATCTCCTGCCGGGCGGCGCGGCGCGGGCCACCCTGGGCAAGGACGCGACGCTGGCGCAGCTCGCGGCGTTCGACCACGAGATGGGCTACGACCGCCCCTGGATCCAGCAGTACGCCATGTACGTCGGCCGCCTCGTGCGCGGCGACCTCGGCTACTCCTTCCAGCTCAACCAGTCGGTGGCCGAGGCCATCGGCCAGCGGCTGCCCAAGACCATGGTGCTGTCGCTGTTCTCGACGATGCTGGCCGTCGTCGTCGCCATCCCGCTCGGCGTCGTCCAGGCGATGCGGCGCAACAGGTGGCCCGACTACACGATCACCACCCTGTCGCTGCTGGCCTACGCCACGCCGATCTTCTTCATGGGTCTCATGATGATCATTCTCTTCTCGCAGGTCTGGCCGATCCTGCCGCCGGAGGCCTCGCAGGGGTTCACCCTCGGTGAGGTGCTCGCCGACCCGGCCGGGCTCGTCCTGCCCACCGTCACGCTCGCCATCGTGACCGTCGCCGTCTACTCGCGGTACGTGCGCTCCTCGATGGTCGACAACCTCAACGAGAACTACGTGCGCACCGCCCGCAGCAAGGGCCTGTCGGAGGCGCGCGTCGTCGCCCGGCACACGCTGCGCAACGGCCTGTTCCCGGTCATCACCCTGCTCGGGATGTACCTGCCCGCGCTGTTCAGCGGCGCCCTGGTCGTCGAGGCCCTGTTCAACTACCCGGGCATGGGCCAGCTCTTCTGGCAGGCGGCGCTGAAGCGGGACTTCCCGATCCTGTTCGGCGTCACCCTGATCATCGCGGTCGCGACCGTGTTCGGCGCCCTGCTCGCCGACCTGCTGTACGCCGCCGTCGACCCCCGCGTACGGCTCAGGACGGCGGCCCGCTCATGACCGCACCCGCCGAGGCGGCCGGCACGCCGGTCCCCGCCGACGAGGCACCCGTACGCGGCCAGTGGCGCCAGGCGCTGACGGTCTTCGCCGAGAACCGCCTCGCCCTGCTGGGCCTGATCATCTTCATCGTGCTGGGCGGCCTGTGCTTCCTCGGGCCGCTGTTCTACCGGACCGACCAGGTGCACACCGACCTCGCCTCGGTCTACCTGGCCCCCGGCACCCCCGGGCACCCGCTGGGGACCGACGGCGTCGGCTACGACCAGCTCGGCCGCCTGCTGCTCGGCGGGCAGACGTCCATCGTGGTCGGGCTGGCCGCCGGCGTGCTGGCCACGGTCGTGGGCACGATCTGGGGCGCCATCGCCGGCTTCACCAGCGGCTGGGTGGACGCGGCCATGATGCGGGTGGTCGACGCGAT
The DNA here is from genome assembly GCF_044547985.1 of Nonomuraea sp. NPDC052265. Classification (NCBI taxonomy): domain Bacteria; kingdom Bacillati; phylum Actinomycetota; class Actinomycetes; order Streptosporangiales; family Streptosporangiaceae; genus Nonomuraea; species Nonomuraea sp. NPDC052265. Next base: position 33,881 of record NZ_JBIUBJ010000027.1, on the reverse strand, counting down.
GATGTCGATCCCCTCGCTGTTCCTGTTCATGCTGATGGCGACCATCGTCACGCCGACCGTGCCGATGCTCATCCTCATCATCGGCGCCTTCGCCTGGCTGGGCCCGGCCCGGCTGGTCCGCGGCGAGGCGCTGACCCTGCGCTCCCGCGAGTACGTCCACGCCATGCGGTCGATGGGCGGCACCGGCGGCAGGGCCGTACGGCGGCACATCATCCCCAACGCCATCGGGACCGTGATCGTCAACGCCACCTTCCAGGTCGCCGACGCCATCCTGTACGTCGCCTACCTGTCCTTCCTCGGCCTCGGCGTGCCGCCACCCGCGGCGAACTGGGGCGGGATGCTCTCCGACGGCCTCGCCAACACCTACAGCGGCTACTGGTGGCTGCTGTACCCGCCAGGGATCGCCATCATCCTCATCGTCCTCGCCTTCAACTTCATCGGCGACGGGCTGAGGGACGTCTTCGAGGTCCGCCTCCGGCGGCGCTAGGAGGAACGGAACATGAGCCCTTTGCTGCGCCTGCGCGACGTCAGCACCGACATCCCGCTGCGTCAGGGCGTCGTGCACGCCCTCGACCACGTCAACCTGGAGGTGCGGCAGGGCGAGACGCTCGGCATCGTGGGCGAGTCGGGCAGCGGCAAGACCATGACCGCACTGTCGATCATGGGCCTGCTGCCGTCCGGCGGCCGGGTCGTCGGTGGCGAGATCCTGTTCGAGGACCGCGACCTGCTGTCCCTGCCGCCCGCCGAGATGCGCAGGATCCGCGGCGTCGAGATGGGCATGGTGTTCCAGGACCCGCTCACCTCGCTCAACCCCACGATGCGCATCGGCGCCCAGGTCGCCGAGCCGCTCCGGGTCCACCAGGGCGTCGGCAAGGCCGAGGCGCGCGAGCGGGCCGTGGAGATCCTGCGCCGGGTGGGCATGCCGCGTCCCGACAAGATCGCCGACGCCTACCCGCACCAGCTCTCCGGAGGCATGCGCCAGCGCGTGGTCATCGCCATGGCCCTGGTCTGCTCGCCCCGGCTGCTCATCGCCGACGAGCCGACCACCGCGCTCGACGTCACCACCCAGCGCCAGATCCTCGAACTCATCGACGACCTGCGCGAGGAGTTCCAGATGGCGGTCATCCTGGTCACCCACGACCTGGGCGTGATCGCCAGCCGCGCCGACCGCGTCGCCGTCATGTACGCCGGCCGCGTGGTCGAGGCCGCGACCACCGCCGAGCTGTTCCGGCAGCCGCGCCACCGCTACACCGAGGCCCTCATGGAGTCGCTGCCCGGCGCGGCCGACCACGAGGGCGGCGCGCTCTACAGCATCCCCGGCCTGCCGCCGGACCTGTCCCGGCCGATGACCGGCTGCCGGTTCGCGCCCCGCTGCCGGTTCGCGACCGAGGAGTGCCGTACCACCGACGTGACCCTGTCCGGCGGCGAGCACCAGCACGCCTGCCTGCACCCGGTGCTCCAGCCGCGGGCGCGCGCCGAGGCCGCCGCGCCGCGGCCCGACCGGGCCGGGCCGCAGGAGGGGGCCGCGCCGATCCTGTCCGTCCGCGAACTGGTCAAGAACTACGACGGCACGGGCTCGCTGGGCCGCAAGGCGCCGCAGGTGAGCGCCGTCGCCGGGGTCGGCTTCGACGTGCGCCCCGGCGAGACGTTCGGGCTCGTGGGCGAGTCGGGCTGCGGCAAGTCGACCGTGGGCCGGCTGATCGTCGGCCTGGAGGAGCCGACCTCCGGCCGGATCGTGGTGGACGGCGCCGACATCGCCACGCTCGACCGGCGCGCCCGCCGCCGCATGCACCGGCGGGTCCAGCTCATGTTCCAGGACAGCTACGCGGCGATGAACCCGCGCATGCGCATCGACTCCATCCTGGCCGAACCGCTGGAGATCCAGCAGGCCGGCGACCGGGCCGGCCGCCGCTCCCGCATCGGCACCCTGCTGGACCAGGTGGGACTGCCGCGACGGGTGCTCGACCGGTACCCGCACGAGTTCTCCGGCGGCCAGCTCCAGCGCATCGGGCTGGCCAGGTCGCTGGCCCTGGAGCCGCGGCTGATCGTGTGCGACGAGCCGGTGAGCGCGCTCGACGTCTCCATCCAGGCCCAGGTGCTCAACCTCATGCGGGACCTCCAGCGCGAGCTGGGCCTGTCGTACGTGTTCATCAGCCACGACCTGTCCGTCGTGGACTACATGTCCGACCGGATCGGCGTCATGTACCTGGGCAAGCTCGTCGAGGTCGGGCCCGCCCGCGACGTCGTCAGGGCCGCCCGGCACCCGTACACGCAGGCGCTGATCGAGGCCGTGCCCTCCGCCGAGCCCGGCGTGGCCCCGCGCACGAGCGTCGCCATCAAGGGCGAGCTGCCCAGCGCGCAGAACCCGCCCACGGGATGCCGGTTCAGGACGCGCTGCCCGCTCGCCCAGGAGATCTGCGGGACCGAACCGCCGCTGGCGGGCGGCGCGCACCAGGTGGCCTGCCACTTCCCGCTGCGCACGGCGGAGTGAGGTGCCGGCCCGGGCAGGCGGGCCGGCACCTCGGCCCCCGTCAGGAGCCCCAGACCTCGAACTCGTAGATCCGCGCCGCCGGGTCGGCGTCCTGGGCCGGCCGGGTGATGTTCAGCCGCACGTACCGGGCGGTCGCGGTGACCGGGTGCGTGCTGGTCCCGGAGGTGTTGCCGGTGACCGTGACGGCCGTGGTCCACGGGTCCGAGGCGGACGAGCGGACCTGGACGGTGAAGTCACGGGTGTTCCAGCTCGCCTGCTCGCCGCCGGCCTGGGCGTGCCTGACCACGAACCGGGTGAGCTCCTTCGCCGCGCCGAGGTCCACCTCCAGCCACTTCGCGCTGGTCAGGGCGCACCACTTGTCGGCGTTCCCGCCGGTCACGCTGCCGTTGACGGCCTTGGCCGGGCCCTCGGCCGCGTTGCACTGACCCGAGGCGGTGGCGGGCCGGCCGAGCGCCAGGTTGCTGTCGCCGGGGCCGCCGCCCCAGGTGACCGTGGTGGAGGCGGCGGGGGAGCGGCCGTACTCGGGGGAGACCGCCTCGACGTCGATCGTGGTCGAGGTCTCCGTGCCCACCCGGTCGAGCTGCGGGACGAAGTAGGCGTCGTTCGGGGTGGCGCCCAGGTGGGTACGCGTCCCGTCGGGATCACGCCGGTAGACGTCGTAGTGGTGGACCTGGCCGGAGCCCGTCCAGGACAGGCGGAGCGACTTGCGACCGGCCGACACGTCGGTGGCGCCGAGCACGGTCACGCCGGTGGGGGCGGGAGGGACGTCCACCGCGCCGTCGTAGACCGCGATCTGGCCGACGCGGATGTCGTAGGCGTCCTTGCCGCCGCTGACCTGGAGGCCGAGCTGCGCGATCGTCCGGCCGGCGTGGGCGGACAGGTCGAGCGTCCTGCGCTCCCAGCCGGTGCCCGCGGCCGAGCCGAGGTCGAACGTGGTGAACGTGGTGGGCGCGTCGGTGAAGGCGACGGCCGCCCGCAGGTTCGTCGCGCCCGCCGCCGGGGCCTTGAAGACGACCGAGAGCTTGGTGTCGGCGGCCACCGGCAGCTTCGTCTGGTAGAGCCGGACGGTGTTGACCGAGTCCAGCCGGCCGCGCAGGCGCAGCGAGGAACCGCCCTCGTAGGCGTCGCCGAAGTCGATCGAGGGCGTGAGCCTGGTCCCGGCGGACGAGACCAGCCACTGGTAGGTGGGCGGCACGTCCTGGAGCGACAGGTTGTTCCAGCCGCCGGTCCGCACCCGGACGCCGCCGACGTTGTAGAAGTCGCCCTGCCCGGCGTTGAACCCGGTCACGAAGGGCTTCGCGGTGACCGCGCTGGACTCCGCGACGTACGTCGCCAGGCCCTTCCAAGAGGAGGACGTCGAGGTGTCCGACGGGTCGCCGTTCGCGCCCACCCAGTAGCGGGCGTCCTTGGTGCGGAAGTCGTCCCGGCTGGAGGAGGACTTCCACGTCCATTCCGGGCGGTAGAGGCCGAGCGAGGTGACGTGCGGCCGGCCGGCGGGGAACAGCGCGTCCCAGGACACGCCCGTCCCGTAGCCGTTCGCCTCGGTGTCGATGCCCGAGTACAGCTCGTACCCGCTGCGGCCGAGCGAGCCGGCCCGGTCGCGGGAGGAGGCCAGGCCGCTCGCCGACCAGCCGAAGTTCAGGAACATCGAGTCGGAGACCTTGGCCGGGTCGGCCAGGAAGGCGTCGTTGGCGGTGGTCAGGGCGTTCTGCCAGGAGACCGAGCCGCTTTCGGTCATGGCGTCGTACCACATGAACTCGACCGGGCCCTTGGCCCTGGCGTACTTCATCAGCGAACGCAGCTCGGTCGCCAGGGCCGCGTCGCCGCCGGCGGTCTCCTGGTTGACGAACCAGCCGTCGAACCCGTAGTGCTGGGCCACCTGGACGAGCTTGTCGGCCACCACGTACGAGGAGCCGGACCTGCGGACGAAGTCGCGCACCCACTGGATCTGGCCGCCGTAGGCGGTGGGCGGGAAGAAGACCGTCCCGTACACCTTCACGCCGTTGCGGTGGGCGGCGTCGATGACCGTCGGGTTGGGCGCCAGGATCAGGCCCTCGCCCGCCGAGCCGCCCCAGAAGACCAGCGTGTCGACGTACTGCCAGTAGCCGAAGGCGTAGTAGTTCGGGTCGTACGAGCCCTGCGACGGGTTGTTCGAGGTCGGGCCGAACGACACCAGCGAGGCGATGCGGCCCTCGCCGGCGCGGGCGTCGGCGTTGGCCTTCAGCGCCGGGTCCTGGATCCTGGGCCGCAGCGGCACCCGGGAGCGGTTGAAGCGGGCGTCGGGGTCGGTCGCCGGGTCCCAGGACAGGATGGTGTCCGGGTACCAGTAGGAGGCGTACGGCTGGTCGCCGGGCTGGGCCGCGGCGGCCTGGGCCGGGCCCGCGACCAGCGCGGCGGCCAATGAGGCCGCCGCGCACAAGATGGATAACAGCCTGCGTGGCATCTGAGCTCCTTGTCTCATGCCTGGGTCAGGACGGTGTCGATCCCCCGAGCTTCGAGATGCGCGGCGTCCGCGCTCCGGGCCTTGGTGACGATGGCCACCGGCCCCGATCGGCGCAGCCGTACCCACTCGGCGTGGAAGGGGCTGCCCGGCGCGACCTCGCCGCGCCGGCCGGGCTCGGTCGCGAGGTCGGCCTCGCAGACGAGCGCGGGCCTGCCGCCGCCGTCACCCTGCCGGGCGCCGCCGGAGCGGCGGTGCTCGGCGATCACGGCGGCCAGCTCCCGAGTGGCCGGCTTGATCCGGTGGTCGACGGTGAACAGGCCGAGGTCGTACTCGCGGTCCGGGAAGTCGGCCAGCGAGCGGTCGAGGTCGTGGGAGCACCACCAGGTGACGCCGTAGAGCGCCGGGTTGGCGGTGACCAGGTCGAGCATGCCGCGCACGAACGCGGGCGCGTCGGCGGCGGGCACGTCAGGGGCGGGCACGCCGACCTCCTGGAGCCAGACCGGGCGGGCCGGGTCGGCGCCGGTGGCGGCGGCCAGCTCGACCAGGTAGTCGGCATGGGAGACGGTCGCCGGGCCGAGCGGGCCGTCGAGGGCGGACACGCCGTTGAACACCCACGAGTGCACGGTGGTCAGGTCGCCCAGATCGACGTTGTCGGCCGGGTGGAAGGGGTGGCCGGGGTCGTACCAGGTGGCGTCGTAGAGGGAGTGGAGGGCGAGCAGGCGGGGGGCGGCGGCGCGGGCCACGCCGACCAGTTCGGCGGCCCAGGCCGAGGAGGACTCCGGGGTGGTCCCGTTGGCCGGGAAGAGGTTGTTGACCTCGTTGCCCAGCGTCACGGCGAACACGTTGCCGCGGGTGGCGACCTCGCGGGTGAGCCGGTCGACGTACGCGGCCAGGCCGTCGCGGACGTCCCGGTCGGTGAACAGGCTGCGCCGGTGCCAGGTGAGCACCCAGGACGGCAGGAAGTCGAAGCTGGACAGGTGGCCCTGGAGGAGGTCGACGCAGACGTCGAGGCCGAACTCGGCGGCGATGTCGATGAGGGCGAGCACGTCGTCGATGCCGGGCTGCCGGATGAGCGCGCGGTTGGGCTGAATCCACGGCCAGACCGGAAATATCCGGATGTGGTCGAGGCCGATCCCGGCCAGGTCGGCCAGGTCGCGGCGGGCGGCGTCGGCCGAGAAGTCGAGCCAGCTGTAGAACCAGCCCTCCGAGGGCACGTAGTTGGCGCCGAAACGCAAGGGGAAGGGCACACGTCCTCCGAGGAGTCGATTCGAACTCCCCGAACCCTAAATCGGTTTAGTCCGCTTGCCAAGACACCGCTTCCAGGACGCCCCGGCGGCCCGCCGGGGAAGCCCGGGACGCGGTCAGGCGCCGCGGGACGGGGGCGCGGTGCTCTCGCGGACGACCAGCCGCGGCGTGGCGGTCCTGAGGTCGCGCCTGCGCCCCGGGTCGGCGATCAGTTCGAGCAGCACCTCGGCCACCTGCCCGCCCAGCGCGAACGTGTCCCGCGACAACGACGTGATCGCCGGATGCGTGACCCGGGTCAGCACCGAGTCGTCGAAGGCCACGATGGACAGCTCGTCCGGCACGCGCACCCCCATCTCGCCCGCCACCCCGAGCCCGGCCAGCGCCATCACGTCGCTGTCGTAGACGATCGCGGTGGGCCGTCGCCCGCGCGACAGCAGCGTCCTGGTGGCGGCGGCGCCCTCGGCGTCGCTGAAGTCGGTCGGCACCGACACCGCCTCGACCAGTCCGAGCCTGCGCACGGAGTCGCGCAGCGCGCGCATCCGCCGCTGCGTGTGGCGGAAGCGCGGCAGCCCGGCCACGTGCGCCACGCGCCGGTGGCCGAGCGCGGCCAGGTAGTCCACCACCGACAACATCGCCTCCCGGTCGTCGGCCCACACGCTCGACAGCGACCCGTGGCCGCCCGGCCCGCCGAGCACCACGGCGGGCACCTCCAGCTCCTGGAGCGCGTCGATGCGCGGGTCGCGGACCTGCGGGTCGACCATGATGAACCCGTCCACGCGGTGCGCGGAGGCCCACTCGCGGTAGACCTCGATCTCGGCCTCGACGTCCTCGACCACCAGCAGGTGCATGGCCACCGACTGGGCCGACAGGCTGGCCTGCAGCCCCGACAGGAGCTGGGCGAAGAACGGCTCCACGCCCAGCGTGCTGGCCGGCCTGGCGATCACCAGCCCCACGGCCTCGGCCCTGGACCCGCCGAGCGCCCTGGCCGCGCTGTGGGGCCGCCAGTTCATCTCCTTGGCCGCCTGGAGGATGCGGGCCCTGGTCGCCTCGCTGACGCCGGGACGGCCGTTGAGTGCGAACGACACCGCGCCCTTCGACACCCCGACCCTCTCGGCGATGTCGGCGATCGTCGGTCGGCCCACGGCTGGCTCCTCACGGATTCGTCTCATCTATTGACACCGCAGTGTAGCCCGGTGGATAGTCCCGCAACTAGAGCGGTTTAGTACCCAGAAGGAGTGCTTCATGCGAAGGTACTGGGCAGGACTGGCCGTGGCCGCCACGATGATCACCACGAGCTGCGGGCTCGGCGGCGCGGAGCAGGGTTCGGAACAAGGGCCGGCCGTGCCGAGCGCGAGCCTGACCGGCGAGGTCAAGGGCAAGGTGAGCCTGCAGACGTGGGCGCTGAAGCCCAAGTTCACCGACTACGTCCAGGGCGTCATCGACGCCTTCGAGAAGAAGTATCCGGGTGTCGAGGTCGAATGGCTCGACCAGCCGGCCGACGGCTACTCCGAGAAGGTGCTGAGCCAGGCGGCCGGCGGCACCCTGCCCGACGTCACCAACCTGCCGCCGGACTTCGCGCTGCCCCTGGTCAAGCAGGGCCTGTTACTCGACGTCGGCCGGGCCGACGCCAAGCTGGCCGACGAGTACGTCCCCGGCGGCGTCGAGGCGTACCGGTTCTCCGGGTACGACGGCGTCTACGGCTACCCCTGGTACCTCAACACCGACGTCAACTACTGGAACTCCGAGCTGCTCAAGAAGTACGGCCTCGACCCGGCCAAGCCGCCGGCGGGCCTGGACGAGCTGGTCGCGCAGGCGAAAACGGTCAAGGAGAAGTCCGGCGGCAAGGTCTACCTGATGAGCCGCCGCCCCGAGCTGGGCGACCTCACCCAGGCGGGCGTCAAGATCCTGGCCGAGGACGGCCGGAGCTTCGTCTTCAACACCCCCGAGGCCGTCGCCGTGCTAGACCGCTACCGGGCGGCGTTCAAGGACGGCCTGCTGCCGCGCGACGTGCTGACCGACACGTACGCGGGCAACGCCAAGCTGTTCAACGAGGGCACGGTCGCCTGGACGACCGGCGGCGGCAACTACATCACCAGCCTGGCCACCGACAACCCGACGCTGGCCCCCAAGGTGGTCTCCTCGCCGGTCTGGGACGTGCCCCCGCTGTACGTCCAGGGCCTGTCGGTCTCCGGGAAGACCAAGAACCCGCCCGCCGCGCTGGCCCTGGCCCGCTGGGTGACCGACGCCGAGAACCAGGCCGCCTTCGCCCACCTGGTCAACATCTTCCCCAGCACCAAGGCGTCGTCCGCCGACCCGTTCTTCAGCAGGAGCGACGGCACGAACTCCGGCGACGCCAAGGTCACCGCGTTCACCTCGCTGGCCAAGGCCAAGGTGTTGCAGCCGTACGAGGTGACCGAGGCCATGAGCAAGTACGTCAGGCAGCAGTTCGCGGCGGCGATCAGCGGCGAGATCGGCTCCAAGGAGGCGCTGGACAAGTCGGTGGCGAAGTGCAACGAACTGCTCAAGGGCTGAGCAGCCGATGACCCACCGCCGCTGGTTCACGCCGTGGCTGCTGGTGCTGCCCGCCGCCGTCTGGCTGGTGGCGTTCAACGTCTGGCCATCGATCAACACGGTCGTGCTGTCGTTCACGAACGCCAAGCCGCTCGGCGGCGGGCATTTCACCGGCCTGGCCAACGCCGAACGGGTGCTGAACGACGACCAGCTCGTGGACGCGCTGGTCAACAGCGTCGTGTTCATGCTGGTCTGCCTGCCGCTGCTGACGATGCTGCCGCTGCTGATCGCCATCCTGGTGGAGAAGCGGCTGCCCGGGATCATGTTCTTCCGCACCGCTTTCTACACCCCCGTCGTGGCCTCGGCCGTGGTGGTGGCGCTGATCTGGGGCTGGCTGCTGGACGACCGCGGCCTGGTCAACGGCTTCGCGCAGTGGCTGGGCGTGATCGCCGCGCCGGTGCCGTTCCTGACCGACCGGTGGCTGCTGCTGTTCAGCGCGATCAGCCTGACCGTGTGGAAGGGCCTCGGCTACTACATGATCATCTACCTGTCGGCGCTCGGGAACGTCCGGCGCGAGCTGCACGAGGCGGCCGCCGTGGACGGCGCGAGCGCGATCCGCAGGTTCTGGAGCGTCACGGTCCCCGGCGTGCGCAACACCATGCTGCTGGTCTCGGTCCTGGTGTCGGTGTCGGCGCTGCGCGTCTTCTCCGAGCTGTACGTGTTGTCGAACGGCACCGGCGGCCCCGGCGGGCGCGACATGTCGGTGGTCATGCTGATCCAGATGTACAGCCGCGGCTTCTCCGGCCATCTCGGCTACGCCTCCGCGCTGAGCCTCGTGCTGCTGGTGATCACGATCGGCCCGATGCTCCTGCTGCTGCGGCTCGACAGGAAGGCGGCCTGAGGTGGCACGGACCGATCCGACCCACCGGCGCCGCCGTCCGGGCGGGGGCTCGTTCAACACGATCTCGCCGGGGGAGCGGGCGCTGCGGTACGCGCTGCTCCTGCTGGTGCTGGCGATCACCGTCTCGCCGTTCCTGTGGCAGTTGTCCACGTCGCTGAAGAGCCTGGACGAGGACATCTACACCAGCACACCGGCCTTCCTGCCCGAGCGCCCCACGCTGGACAACTTCGTGGAGGTCGCCCGCACGATCCCGGTCTGGTCGTACGCCGCCAACTCGGTGGTCGTGGCGGCCATCGTGGTCACCGGCAACGCCGTCGGCGCCACGCTGGCCGGCTACGCGCTGGCCAAGTTGCGCTTCCGGGGTGCCAAGCTGCTGCTGGGCGCGTTCCTGGCCACGCTGGTGCTGCCGGAGGAGGTGACGATCGTGTCCAAGTACGTGATCGTCCGCGACCTGGGCCTGGCCGACACGCTGCCCGGCGTGGCGCTGCCCGGCGCGATCGGCATGCTGAACGTGCTGCTCATGCGGGTCGCCTTCAGCTCGATCCCGCCCGAGATGGACGAGGCCGCGATCATCGACGGCGCGACCGCATGGCAGCGGTTGCGCCATATCGGACTGCCGAACGTCCGTGGCATGCTGAGTGTGATCACGATCTTCGCGTTCATCGGCGCTTGGGACGACTTCCTGTGGCCACTCATCGTGCTCAACGATCCCGACCACTACACGCTGACCGTGGGCCTGCAGTACCTCAACGGCACGTTCACGGCCAACCCCCGCCTGATCGCGGCGGGCACGATGATCTCCTTCCTGCCGATCGTGATCGTGTTCGCGTCCCTCCAGCGCTTCTTCTTCAGGGGCGTCGCGGAAGGCGCGATCAAGGGTTGACCCCTCACCTCTAGGGAGCTCTCCGATGCATGACGACCGCACACTGGTCGAAGCCCGTCTCAAGCGCGTGCTGGACGAACGTCTGCGCCCGGCCGTCTATCCCGAGTCCGTGCCGATGGACGTACGCGTCTGGCACGCGCCGGGCGAGCCCGTACCCGTCGCCGAAGGGCTGGCCGCGCCCGCCGAGCCGATCGCGGTCGGCACGGCGTGGGGCGCGCCGTGGGGCACGAGCTGGTTCACGGTGACCGGCACGGTCCCGCTGGATTGGGCGGGCCGGACCGTCGAGGCGGTGCTCGACCTCGGCTTCGACGAGAACATGCCGGGCTTCCAGTGCGAGGGCCTGGTCCACCTGCCCGACGGCACGCCGGTGAAGGGGCTCAACCCGCGTAACCAGTGGGTGCGCGTCGGCGCGCCGGCGACCGGCGGCGAGCACGTCGAGCTGCGGATCGAGGCGGCCTCCAACCCGGTCGTGCTCGGCTACAAGCCGTTCGTGCCCACCCCGCTCGGCGACCGGGAGACGGCGGGCGGCGAGCCGCAGTACCGGCTGGTGCGCATGGACCTGGCCGTGTTCGACGAGACGGTGTGGAACCTGATCCTCGACCTGGAGGTCGCCGGGGAGCTGATGCACGAGCTGCCCGCCGACAGCGGCCGCCGCGCGGAGCTGACCCGGGCGATCGACCGCGCCCTGGACGCGATCGACCTCCAGGACGTCAACGCCACCGCCGAGGCGGCCCGCGCCGAGCTGGCCGGCGTGCTGTCCGCGCCCGCCGTACCCTCGGCCCACCGGATCAGCGCGGTCGGGCACGCGCACATCGACTCGGCCTGGCTCTGGCCGCTGCGCGAGACCGTCCGCAAGGTGGCCCGTACGGCCTCCAACATGACGGCGCTGCTGGCCGACGAGCCGGAGTTCGTCTTCGCGATGTCGCAGGCCCAGCAGTGGGCGTGGATCAAGGAGCACCGGCCCGAGGTGTGGGCCAAGGTGACCAAGGCCGTGGCGGCCGGGCGGTTCGTCCCGGCCGGCGGCATGTGGGTGGAGTCCGACACGAACATGCCCGGCTCCGAGGCCATGGCCCGCCAGTTCGTGCACGGCAAGCGCTTCTTCATCGACGAGTTCGGCGTCGACAACGAGGAAGTGTGGTTGCCGGACACGTTCGGCTTCGCGGCCGGGCTGCCGCAGATCATCAAGGCGGCCGGCTCGAAGCGGCTGCTCACGCAGAAGATCTCCTGGAGCCGGACGAACACGTTCCCGCACCACACGTTCCTGTGGGAGGGCATCGACGGGACGCGGGTGTTCACGCACTTCCCGCCGGTCGACACCTACAACTGCTCGATGAGCGGCAGGGAGATCGCGCACGCGGCCCGCAACTTCAAGGACAAGGGCGTCGCCCGGCACTCGCTGGCCCCCACCGGGTGGGGCGACGGCGGCGGCGGCACGACCCGCGAGATGGTGGCCAAGGCCGCCCGGCTGCGCGACCTGGAGGGCTCGGCCACCGTCACCTGGGAGACCCCCGCCGGCTTCTTCGCCAAGGCCGAGGCCGAATACCCCAACCCGCCGGTCTGGGTGGGCGAGCTCTACCTGGAGCTGCACCGGGCCACGCTGACCAGCCAGGCCAAGACCAAGCAGGGCAACCGGCGCAGCGAGTCGCTGCTGCGCGAGGCCGAGCTGTGGGCCGCGACGGCCGCCGTACGGGCCGGCGCGCCGTACCCGTACGAGCAGCTCGACCGCATCTGGAAGACGGTGCTGCTGCACCAGTTCCACGACATCCTGCCCGGGTCGTCGATCGCCTGGGTGCACCGCGAGGCCAGGAACACCTACGCGGCGCTGGCCGAGGAGCTGACCGGCCTGATCGGCGACGCCCAGCGGGCCCTGGCCGGGGACGGCTCCCGCGAGCTCGTCTTCAACGCGGCCCCGCACGCCCGCGACGGCGTGCCGGCCGGCGGCGCGGCCCCGGCCGTACCGGGGGCCGCCACGAGCAGGGAGCCCCGCGAGGGCGGCGGCTACGTGCTGGACAACGGCCTGCTCCGGGTCGAGGTGGACGGGCACGGCCTGATCGTCTCCGCCTACGACCTGCGCGCCCGGCGCGAGACCCTGCCCCCCGGCCAGGCCGCCAACCTGCTCCAGCTCCACCAGGACTTCCCGAACATGTGGGACGCCTGGGACGTGGACGAGTTCTACCGCAACACCGTCCTCGACCTCACCGCCGCCGACGAGGTGAGGGCCGGCGAGCAGCCGGGCTCGGTCGTCGTCACCCGCTCGTTCGGCGGCTCGTCCGTCACGCAGGTGATCTCGCTGCACGAGCGGCGCGTCGACATCGCCACCGAGGTCGACTGGCACGAGACCGAGAAGTTCCTCAAGCTGGCCTTCCCCCTCGACGTGCGGGCCGAGCGCTACGCCTCCGAGAGCCAGTACGGCCACGCCTACCGCGCCACCCACACCAACACGAGCTGGGAGGCGGCCAAGTTCGAGGCGTGCAACCACAAGTTCGTGCACCTGGAGGAGCCCGGCTGGGGCGTGGCCGTGGTCAACGACTCCACCTACGGCCACGACGTGACCCGCACGGTCCGCGAGGACGGCGGCACCACCACGACCCTGCGGGTGTCGCTGCTGCGCGCCCCCCGCTTCCCCGACCCCGAGACCGACCAGGGCAGGCACACCTTCCGGCACGCCCTGCTGCCCGGCGCGACGATCGGCGACGCGGTGCGCGAGGGCTGGTTCGTCAACCTGCCCGAGCGGGTGCTGTCCGGCGACGCCGAGGTGGCGCCGCTGGTCACGGTGGACGACGACGCGGTCGTCGTCACCGCGGTCAAGCTGGCCGACGACGGCAGCGGCGACGTGGTCGTGCGCTTCCACGAGTCGCGCGGCGGCCGGGCGGCGGCCACGCTCACGGCCGGCTTCCCCGTCACCTCGGTGACCGTGACCGACCTGCTGGAACGCCCGCTGGCCGAGCCGGAGCGGCCCGGCCGGTCGATCCCGGTGACGTTGCGGCCGTTCGAGCTGGTGACTCTGCGGCTGGCGCGCTGATCGCGGGGGGTCAGCGGAGGGGATGGGCGCCCGGGTGCTCGTCCCACCACTGGCGGAAGATGGGGTTGTCGTCGATGTGATCCTCGAAGGCGGCGGCGAGCCCGCGGTAGATGGCCGCCGCCGCGTCCGGGCCGATCAGGTCCCTGCGCCAGGCCATGACCAGGTGCCCGACCTGCGGCTCGCCCACCAGCGGCCGTACGGCGGTGCCCTCGGGCACCGGCCAGGTCGGGTCCACCAGGCGCACGCCCAGCCCGGCGGCGACCAGCGGGCGCCCGGCCCCGCTGGGGGCGTCGTAGCGCACGTCCGGCTCGAAGCCGGCGGCCCGGCAGGAGGCGCGCAGGGCGGCGAGTGAGCCGTCGTCGGCGCCGGGCGGGCTGATCCAGCGCTCGTCCCTGAGGTCGGACAGGTGCACCTCGGGCTGCTCGGCCAGCGGGTGCCCGGCGGACATGGCCACGAAGATGGGATACCTGGGCACCAGCGTGCGGGTGACGACCGGCGGCGTGAGGGTGACGTCGAAGCCCTCGATCATGCCCATGAGCGCGGCGTCGAGCTGGCCGTGGGTGAGCGCGTCGGCGAGCTGCACGCTGGACGGCTCGATGCGCAGGGAGATCGACCGGCCGGGCAACGCCTCGCCGACCCGGTCCACCACGCTGGCCACGCACGCCAGATGGCTGCACCCGAGCCGGAGCCCGGTGACGGCCGGGTTCGCGTCGTGCAGGTCGCCGAAGAGCGCGTCGATCTCCGACAGGACGATCCGGGCGCGGGCGATGACCTGACGTCCGAGCTGGGTGGGTTCGACGCCGCTCCGGCTGCGGGTGAACAGCTCGCCACCCACCATGTCCTCGATCCTGCGGAGCTGGGTGGTGATCGCCGGTTGGGACAGCCCGAGGCGCGCGGCCGCCTTGGTGACGCTGCCCGCTTCGGCGATCGTACAGACCATTCGGAGATGCCGGAGATCCAGGTCCATAGCTCAGGATTATGTGACATGTGATGGCTCTTGGCGACGCATTCGGAACGCCCATAGGCAACACTTATGCGGCGTCGTATGACCACGCCCTCCGGACGGACCGCACACTCGTACCCGACCTCGCATCCATGCGGATACCCCCCGGAGGTTCTTGTGCGCAAGGTCCTGCACGGCTGGCGGCTGATCGTTCCCCTGGCCGCATTAGCCCTTCTCCCACCGTTCGCCGCGACACCGGCGAGCGCGGCGGCCGAACCGCCCCCGGCCGCCCGCCTCGCGGTCCCGGCCGACGAAGCCCCGCACGTCGGCAAGACCCGGCTCGACACCCGCGACCGGGCCCCCCAGCCCGCGGCCAAGGACGCCCTGCGCCGCGACTACGACGAACCCGCCACGCGGCCGGAGCACCCGAGACCGTCGGCGCGGAAGAGCGTCGCGGCGGCGGCCGCCTGCAACATCTCCGACTTCACCAGCCGCACCGGCAGCGCCCTGGTCCAGCAGATCAAGGCCAGCGCCACCGACTGCGTCAACACCCTGTTCAACCTGACCGGCTCGGACGCCTACAACGCCTTCCGCGAGGCGCAGATGACGACCGTCGCCTACGCCCTGCGCGACAACTCGGCGAACTACCCGGGCGACAACACCACCGGCACCGCGCAACTGGTCCTCTACCTGCGCGCCGGCTACTACGTCCACTGGTACAACTCCGGTGACGTCGGCACGTACGGCCAGGCGCTCACCACCGCGATCCGCTCGGGCCTGGACGCCTTCTTCGGCAGCTCCCGGTCCTCGACCGTCAGCGACGCCAACGGCGAGGTGCTGGCCGAGGCCGTCACCCTCATCGACAGCGCCGAGCAGAACGACCGCTACCTGTACGTGGTCAAGCGCCTGCTCGACGGCTACAACAGCTCCTACGACGCGTCGTGGTGGATGCTCAACGCGGTCAACAACGTCTACACCGTGCTCTTCCGCGGCCACCAGGTGCCCGCGTTCGTCAGCGCCGTGCAGGCCGACCGCAGCGTCCTGGACTCCCTGAACTCCTTCGCCACGAACCACCTCAACCTGCTCGGCACCGACCGCGCCTACCTCGCCTCCAACGCCGGGCGCGAGCTGGGCCGCTTCCTGCAGCACACGACGTTGCAGGCCACCGTCCGGCCGCTGGCCAAGAACCTGCTCGGCCGCAGCGCCATGACCGGCGCCACCGCGCCGCTGTGGGTGGGCGTGGCCGAGATGACCGACTCCTACGACAAGGCCAACTGCTCCTACTACGGCACCTGCGACCTGGCGAACCGCCTGGCGGCCAGCGTGCTGCCGATCACCCACACGTGCAGCGCCAGCATCAGGATCCGCGCCCAGGACGTCACCGCCGGCCAGCTCGCCTCCACCTGCGCCAGCCTGGCCAACCAGGACGCCTTCTTCCACAACCTGGTCAAGGACAACGGCCCGGTCGCGAGCGACAACAACACCACGCTGGAGGTGGTGGTCTTCGACTCCAGCACCGACTACCAGACCTACGCCGGCGCGATGTTCGGCATCGACACCAACAACGGGGGCATGTACCTGGAGGGCGACCCCGCCGCCGCGGGCAACCAGCCCAGGTTCATCGCCTACGAGGCCGAGTGGCTGCGCCCCGACTTCCAGATCTGGAACCTCAACCACGAGTACACCCACTACCTCGACGGCCGGTTCGACATGTACGGCGACTTCAACGCCGGGGTGAGCACGCCGACCATCTGGTGGATCGAGGGCTTCGCCGAGTACGTCTCCTACTCCTACCGCAAGGTCGTCTACGACGCGGCGATCACCGAGGCAGGCAACCGCACGTACGCCCTCAGCACGCTGTGGAACACCACCTACGACCATGACACCACCCGCATCTACCGGTGGGGCTACCTGGCCGTCCGCTACATGTTCGACAAGCACCCGGCCGACGTCGCGACGCTGCTCGGCTCGTACCGGACCGGCGCGTGGAGCACCGCCAGGTCCTTCCTGACCAGCACGATCGGCAGCCGCTACGACTCCGACTGGTACACCTGGCTCGCCGCCTGCGCGGCCGGGGCGTGCTCCGGGGGCGGCACCGGCAACCAGGCGCCCACCGCGAACTTCACCTCCACGGCCAGTGGGCTGACGGCCGCCTTCACCGACACCTCCACCGACTCCGACGGCACCATCGCCGCCCGCCGCTGGGACTTCGGCGACGGCGCCACCTCCACCGCGGCCAACCCGTCGCACGCCTACGCGGCGCAGGGCACGTACACGGTCACGCTGACCGTCACCGACAACGGCGGCGCCACCGCGACCGCGTCGAAGCAGGTCACGGTGTCGACCGGCGGCGGCTCGACGCCGGAGTGCACCGCCTCCGACACCCGCGAGCTCGACAAGAACTGCAAGCGCGGCAACCTGTCGGCCACCCAGGGCAACTACGCCTACCTCTACATCTACCTGCCCGCGGGCACGGCCCGGCTGACCATCACCGCCTCCGGCGGCACCGGGAACGCCGACCTCTACTACAACGCCGCCACCTGGGCCACCACCTCGGCCTACACCCAGCGCTCCACCGCGTCGGGCAACGCCGAGACCCTGGTGATCAACAACCCGCCCGCCGGTTACAACTACATCAGCCTCCACGCCGCGCAGACCTTCTCGGGCGCGAGCGTCAAGACCGAGTACTAGACCACCCGGGCGCCGGGGCCGGCGAGCCCCCTCCCGCCGGTCCCGGCCCGGGCCAAGCAGGGCCTGCGGCAGGGCGTGATCGACGACCGGCTCATCGAGAGCAGGGGCGAGGACGCCACCTCGATCGCCTACACCGACGTCAGCGCCGCCGGCCTGGCCAAGATCCTGCCCCGGCCCGACGTGAAGTCCCGGCTGATCAACGCCATGTCCGGATGCACCGACCTGATCGGCTTCAACACCTCCAAGCCGCCCTTCGACGACCTGAAGGCCCGGCATGGGCTTCCTCCCCGGCTCGCCCACCTGGCACGCCCTCTACCTGCTGGCCCCGGCGCCTGCTCGACCGGCTGCCCGGCGGGCGGAGCCGGGCGCGTGCGCTGCTCGTCCGGCGGCTCCAGCGGGCCATCTCCTCCAGGAGCCCCGCCCGCACCCCGACCCGCCACTGCTCCAGGACCCGCGCCCTCACCCCTGGGTGCCGGTGCCGCGCCGCGAGAGGTCGAGGGCTCATTCCGGGGCGACCGGCGTGACGTAGACCTCGTTCCCGGTCGCCCCGGTACAGCCTCAGCACTCCAGTGACACATCGCGATCATGGTTGGGATCTGCGCTGGTAGTGGCGGTGTCGGGCGGTTGCCTGATGGCGACGCCGCCAGTCTGACCAGCGCAGGACGTCCGTGATCGTGTGGGTCGTGGTCAAGATGAGCACGGCCGGTAATCGCCGGATCTCGGGGGACGTCAGCGGGACGCGGTCATCGCTTCGGTGTCACCCGTACGACGGCGCGGCCGCGCTCGAAGGACAGGAAACGCAGGACGACGTCGTTCAGGGTGAGCGTGGTGACGCCCCGGATGTAGCCCGAGCAGCCCCCGCCCTCGTCGAACTTGCAGGTGGACGAGCCGCCCTGCTCGCCCTGGGAGCTCATGTCCCCGCCCCCGGTGAAGTCCGCCTCCCAGGTGACCTTGTCGCCCTCGACGCTCCCGACGGCGAACCGGGAGATCCCGTGACGCTGCCCGAACCGCAGGACGTCCCCCGCCTTGAGGGTGACCTCGCACCGGGCGTCCCCGCACCCGCCGAACTCCCTCCCACCCGCGCCGGCGGCGTCGGGCGACGACGCGCTCGGCGTCATGGACGAGGACGGCCCGGACCCGGACCCGGACCCGGACGTGGACGCGGACGTGGGCGCCGACGTGCGCCCGGCCGTCCCGACGGGACCGGCGCACCCGGTCAACGAGCAAGCCAGCAGGAGTACGAGCCACTTGACCATGGCAAACACCCTAGACGCCAGGACGGACCCCACCCCGGAGTTGCTCCTCACCCGGCGTGCCGCACCCCGCGCGACGGCCGCGAACACCGTCCGATCACGTCGTCGAGGCAGGTGGCGATCCGGCTGGTGACCGGCCACGCCGCGCCGATCCCCCGACGCGGCCTCGTTCGCGGTATGGGCGGAGGCGGAAAGCGGCTCGCCTATGCTTCGCTGGATGGACGTCATCCATCCCCCCAAACTCAAGGCGGGCGACGTGGTCCGCGTGGTCGCGCCGGCCTGCTCGCGCGCGATGGTCATGGAACACGACCACACCGCTCTCATCGACGCCCGCTTCGCCGAGCTCGGCCTGACGCTCACCTACGGCCGCCACGTCGACGAACGGGACGCCTTCAACTCCACCGGCGTCGCCTCCCGCGTCGCCGACCTGCACGACGCCTTCGCCGACCCGTCGGTGGCGGCGATCCTGACGGTCATCGGCGGCTACAACTGCAACGAGCTCCTGCCGCACCTCGACTGGGAGCTGATCCGGGCCAACCCCAAGATCCTTTGTGGCTACTCCGACATCACCGCGCTGCAGAACGCCGTCCTCGCCCGCGCCGGGCTGGTCACGTACTCGGGGCCCCATTGGTCGACGTTCGGGATGCGGGACCACTTCGAGCAGACCCTGGAGTGGTTCACCTCCGTCCTGTTCGGC
Organism: Nonomuraea sp. NPDC052265; assembly: GCF_044547985.1. Lineage (NCBI taxonomy): Bacteria > Bacillati > Actinomycetota > Actinomycetes > Streptosporangiales > Streptosporangiaceae > Nonomuraea > Nonomuraea sp. NPDC052265. The sequence continues at coordinate 14,801 of NZ_JBIUBJ010000027.1, read as the reverse complement.
GACGCGCCGGTCGAGCTGGCGGCGGCGGAGTACTGGACCGACGACCTGTGGTTCCTCGACCAGGACAAGCGCGAGCCGATCCGCGGCGAGGGCTGGTGGCCGCTGCGGCCCGGCGCCGCCGAGGGGCGTGTCGTCGGCGGCAACCTGTGCACCCTGAACCTGCTGCAGGGCACGCCGTACATGCCGTCACTCGACGGCGCGCTGCTGATCGTGGAGGACGACCTGGAGTCGCATCCGGCCACCTTCGCCCGCAACCTCACCTCGCTGCTCCAGCTCCCGGGCGCCGAGACCGTCCGCGGCCTGGTCATCGGACGGTTCCAGCAGGCCAGCCACATGACCCGCGCCCTGCTGGAGCAGATCGTCGAGACGCAGCCGGGGTTGCGGGACGTCCCCGTCCTGGCCAACGTCGACGTCGGCCACACCAACCCGCTGGCCACCTTCCCGATCGGCGGCCGGGCCCGTCTGACGGTCACCCCCGAACCGTCCCTGACCCTCCTGCGCCACTGACCACCCGCCGCTAGGACGCGGCCGCGGCCTCGCGGCGCGGGGCCGTGGCCTCGGCCAGGGCCTTTCGCTCGGCCTCGATCAGGGTGCGGCAGCGCGCCTCCTCAGCCTCGACCCGGTCCTGGTCCCAGCCGAGCAGCCCGGCCATCAGCCGCGCCACCACCGGGGCCGCGTCGAGCGCGGCGGGGAACGCCTCGATGAGCATCCGGGTCCGGCGCGACAGGACGTCCTCGGCGTGCAGCGCGCCCTCGTGGGTGACGGCGTACACGGCCTCGGCCTTGATCCACGGGCAGCCCTCCACCAGCGGCTCGCCGAGCGAGTGGTCGCCGTCGACCAGGGCGAGCACCTCTGGCGCCAGCGTGCCGTAGCGCTGGACGAGGTGCTCCACGACGTCGGCGTCCACGTCGTGGTCCTCGGCCAGCCGCCGTACGGACGCGCGCACCGCCGGCAGCCCGTCCGCGCCGATCAGCGGCAGCCGGTCGGTCACCGAGTCCGGCACGTCGAAGCCCTCCAGCGCCGCGTCGACCACGTCCTTGGCCATGACCCGGTACGTCGTGAACTTGCCCCCGGCGATCGTGGCCAGGCCGGGCATCGGCACGTCCACGACGTGCTCGCGGGACAGCTTGGTGGTCGCCGAGCTCTCGTCGGCCGCCACCAGCGGGCGCAGCCCCACGTAGACGCCCACCACGTCGTCGCGGGTCAGCGGCCTGGCCAGCACGGCGTTGGCGCGGTCGAGGATGTAGTCGATGTCCTCGCCGGTGGCCGACGGCTCCTCCCGGTCGCCGTCGTACTCGGTGTCGGTGGTGCCGACGATCCACCGCCGCCGCGTCCACGGGATGATGAACAGCACGCTCTTCTCGGTCGGGATGATCATGCCGGTGGACGAGGCGATGGCCTCGCCGGGCACCATGACGTGCACGCCCTTCGACATCCTGACCTTGAAGCCGGCCGGCGCCGAGCCGGGCAGCCCGTTGATCGGGTCGGTCCACACGCCCGCGCACACCACCACGGCGTCGGCCTTGACGTCGAGCTCGCGGCCGGTCTCCTCGTCATGGACGCGGGCCCCGACGATCCGCTCGCTGCCCTGGTCGCGCAGCATCTCGACGACCCGCGTCCGGGTGGCGATCACGGCGCCGTGCGCGGCGGCCGTCCTGGCCAGGGTGAGCGTGAAGCGCGCGTCGTCCACCTGCGCGTCGAAGTAGATCATGCTGCCCGACACCGCGTCGGCGCGGAGGCCGGGGGCCATCCGGCGCGACTCCTTGACCGACAGGTACCGGTGCCGGGGCATCGGCCGGCGCATGCCCTCCAGCGTGTCGTACAGGGTGAGCCCGGCTCCCACGTACGGCCGCTCGATGAGCCCGTGTTGCAGCGGATACAGGAACGTGACCGGCTTGACCAGGTGCGGGGCCAGCCGCGAGACCAGCAGGTCGCGCTCCTTCAACGCCTCGCGAACCAGCTTGAAGTCGAACTGCTCCAGGTAGCGCAGCCCGCCGTGGATGAGCTTGCTGGACCGGCTGGACGTGCCGGAGGCCAGGTCGCGGCTCTCCACGAGCGCGACGCGCAGCCCGCGGGAGGCGGCGTCCAGCGCGGCGCCCGCGCCGGTCACGCCGCCGCCGATCACGAGCACGTCGAAGGACTGCTCCGCCAGCCGGTCGATGGCGGCCTGACGGTTCCTGGCGTCCATCGCCCCGGTCATGTTCATCGATCCCCCGAACAACGTTTAGTGCTCAACTGCTCACAATCCGTATACGTTTCCCCGATCGGGGAATGGCACACAACGCCGACACCACGAAAGCGGGGGCAGCGGTGGTCGAACGTGTCAAGCGGCTGGAACTGGCCGGTGAGCTCATCGCCGAGTTCGCCGGCACGATGGTGCTCGTCCTGTTCGGGGTCGGCGTCGTCGCCCAGGTGGTCGCGGCCGGCATCGGCGACCACGACAGCATCGCCTGGGCGTGGGGCATCGGCGTCGCGCTCGGCGTCTACGTCGCGGGCCGGATCACCGGCGCCCATCTCAACCCGGCCGTCACGCTGGCGTTCGCGACCTTCCGGGGGTTCCCCTGGGCCAAGGTGGTGCCGTACTCGCTGGCGCAGACCGTGGGGGCGTTCGCCGGGGCGCTGCTGGTGCGCTGGAACTACACCGAGGTGCTGACCAAGGTGGACCCCGGGCACACGCTGAAGACCCAGATCGTCTTCTCCACCCTGCCCGGCAACGGCTCGCTGCCGGTGGGCATGTGGGGCGGGTTCCGCGACCAGATCATCGGCACCGCCATCCTGATGTTCGTCCTGTTCGCTCTGTCCGACTCGCACAACCTCGCGCCCAGCGCCAACCTCAGCCCCGTGGTCATCGGCCTGCTCATCGTCGGCATCGGCATGGCGTGGGGCGCCGACGCCGGCTACGCGATCAACCCCGCGCGCGACTTCGGCCCGCGCCTGGCCAGCTTCCTCACCGGCTACTCGGGCGCCTGGCGCGACCAGTACGGCGGCCTGTACTTCTGGGTGCCCATCGTCGGCCCCCTGCTCGGCGGCGTGGCCGGCGCCGGGCTCTACCAGCTGATGATCGCCCGGTTCCTCCCCGAGCCCGAGCCCGACCTTGAGGACGCGGGCCGCGTCTGACCCGACCGGAGGAGAACGACCATGCCCGATTTCGTGGGGGCCGTCGACCAGGGCACCACCAGCACCAGGTTCATGATCTTCAACCATGGCGGCCTGGAGGTGTGCAAGTTCCAGTTCGAACACGAGCAGATCCTCCCCAGGGCAGGCTGGGTGGAGCACAACCCGATCGAGATCTCGACCAGGACCTCCGCGGTGATCGAGACCGCGCTCCAGCGCACCGGGCTGCACGACACCGACCTGGCCGCCGTGGGCATCACCAACCAGCGCGAGACCACGGTCGTGTGGAACCCGCGCACCGGCCGCCCGTACTGCAACGCCATCGTGTGGCAGGACACCAGGAGCGCCAGGATCGCCGCGCGGCTCGAACAGGACGGCCGCGGCGAGGTCATCCGCAGGAAGACGGGCCTGCGGCCGGACGCGTACTTCTCCGGCGGCAAGATCCAGTGGATCCTGGAGAACGTCGAGGGCGTACGCCAGGCGGTCGAGCGGGGGGAGGCCGTCTTCGGCAACACCGACACCTGGACCCTGTGGAACCTCACCGGCGGCGTCCGCGGCGGCGTGCACGTCACCGACGTGACCAACGCCAGCCGCACCATGCTCATGGACCTGGAGACGCTGGAGTGGGACGACGAGCTGCTGTCCTTCTTCGGCATCCCGCGCGAGATGCTGCCGGAGATCCGACCGTCGTCCGAGCCCGCCTCCTACGGCATGACCAGCAGGTACGGCCCGTTCGCCGGTGAGGTGCCGATCACCGGGATCCTCGGCGACCAGCAGGCGGCCACCGTCGGCCAGGTCTGCTTCTCGCCCGGCGAGGCCAAGAACACCTACGGCACCGGCAACTTCATGCTCCTCAACACCGGCACCGACCTCGTACGCTCCGAGCGCGGCCTGCTCACCACCGTCGCCTACAAGTTCGCCGGGCAACCCGCCGTGTTCGCGCTGGAGGGCTCGATCGCCGTGACGGGGTCGGCCGTGCAGTGGCTGCGCGACCAGTTGCACATCATCCGCTCCTCCGCGCAGAGCGAGGACCTGGCCCGGCAGGTGACCGACAACGGCGGGATGTACTTCGTCCCGGCGTTCTCGGGGTTGTTCGCACCGTACTGGCGGCCCGACGCGCGCGGCGCGATCGTCGGCCTGTCCCGGTACAACAGGGACGCCCATCTCGCGCGGGCCACCTTGGAGGCCATCTGCTACCAGAGCAGGGACGTCGTGGAGGCCATGCAGCAGGACTCCGGCGTGGTGCTGGACGTGCTGAAGGTCGACGGCGGGGTCACCGCGAACAACCTGTGCATGCAGCTCCAGTCCGACATCCTGGGCGTGCCGGTCAGCCGTCCCGTGGTGGCCGAGACCACCGCGCTGGGCGCCGCGTACGCCGCCGGGCTGGCCGTCGGCTACTGGAAGGACACCGATGAACTGCGCGCCAACTGGGCCGAGGACCGGCGCTGGAACCCGGAGTGGAGCGACGAGCAGCGCGAGAAGGGGTACGCGGGCTGGAAACGCGCGGTGAGCCGCACCCTCGACTGGGAGTCCTGACCGCCCTTACCGTGCGCTTAGCGGCGCGGCACCCACAATGAGGTCTCCGGCGGAAGGAGACCGCGTGCGATTACCGTCCCATGGAGAGCTGTTCGGAAGGCTGAGCATCCGCGCCCGCCTCACGCTCACGTACGGATCCATTCTGTTCGTCGGCGGCACGCTCCTCCTGACCGTCACCTACCTGCTGTTGCGCTCGGTGCTCGACAACGTGGAGTTCTCGCTCGACGTGCCGCCGGGCACGCCCGGCGCGCTGGTGACGATCTGGCGGCACCAGATAGAGATCCAGGCCGTCAAGCTGAACGAGCAGATCCTGCACCTCATGGTCCAGCAGTCCGTGCTGATCCTGCTGGGCGTCGGCCTGTTCGCGCTGGTCTTCGGTCATCTGGTCGCCGACCGGGCGTTGCGGCCCGTCGCCAAGATGACCGCGACGGCCCGCAAACTCTCCGAGAGCACGCTGGCCCACCAGCGCATCGACCTCCAGGGTCCCGAGGACGATCAGCCTTCCCGGTCGCTGAGGAACGACCCCGCGACGGCCTGCCTGGAGGCCGTCGCGGGGTGCCCCTGACCGGATTACGGGGGGCGGTTGTTCACATGCCGGGCGGCGGGTACGCCTCCGGGTGCTCCTTCGGGTCGGGCATCTGGTTCCAGGACGGGTCGTCGATCACCTTGCAGGGCTTGGCAGGCCCGTCGACCAGGAAGCCGCCGAACTGCCACAGCGCCCTGGGCTTCTCCGGACCCGAGGTCTGGTCGTCGTCCTCGGTGAACTCCATGACGGCGGTCTGCCCTGGCTTGATGCGCTTCGGGTCGATCTGAACCTGACCGTTGCCCAGCCGGAACGTCTTCGCGTTGGGGCTGTTCTCGATCGCCTTCCTGATCCTCTCGTGGACCGCGGGGTCCTTGCTCTGGAGCTCTTCCTTGGTGAAGAAGGGGCCGGCGTCGGCGGGTGCGCGGTCGGGGGCACAACGGGTGCCGGGCTTGAGGTACGAGACGTCGGCGGCCAGGCCGAGCGCCTTCAGGTCCTTCTCCACCTGGGCGGGGTCCCGGAACTCGTTGATCCTCAGCGTGATCGTGCCGTCGGTGTTCTTGGTGACCGCGTAGGCGGGGGCGTCCGAGCCGTTGAGGAACGGGGTCACGACGGCCGCCGCGGCGGCGACGGCGGCCACCGCCGCGCCGGTGAGCAGGCGCCGCCTGGCGCGCCGGCGTCTGGCTCCGTTGCGGGCCTCGATCTCGGCTTTGAGCTCCATCAGTACGTGCTCCTTGAAGTTCATCGGATTCCTTCCATGACGAAGGGGGCCATCTCCGGCACGTCCCTGAGCGCGTGGCGGGCGCGATGCAACCTGGCCCGGGCGGCTCCCTGCCGGATCCCCAGAGCGGTGGCCGCCTCGCCGATCGTGAGCTGGTCGATGACGACCAGTTCGAGCATCGCGCGGTCACCGTCGGGCAGTCCGGCCATGGCCCGGAAGGCGCTTCTGGCCAGGTTCTCGGCGTCTATGCGGTCCACCAGGGCGGTCATGTCGTCGGAGTCGAGGTGCCTTCGCCCGCCGACGCGATCGGCCAGTCTCGACTCCTTGAACGCCCGCCGCCGCTCGGCCGAGAGCGTGTTGCGCGCCACGCCGTACAGCCAGGCGATCTCACTGCCACGTCCGGGCCGGTAGGTGTGCGCGGAGTCGAGCACCGCCACGAACACCTCGGCCACCAGGTCGGCGACCGTGTGCGGATCGTCGACCCGGCGTGCGAGGAACGAGGTGATCGCATCGACGTGGCGCCGGTAGAAGGCCTCGAACGCGCCCGGATCCGTAGCGATGTCCGGCTGTTTGCGACGCACCGGCCGTGCTCCCTTCGTCGATTACACCCCTTCTTGGTCAGCAGCCGAGAAAACGTTATGAGAGCTGACAGAACAGACGCCCCGCACCACCCGCGCCCGGACGCCTCCCACCACCCGCGCCCGGACGCCGAAACCCGGACGACACCCGGCACGAGCGTGGCTTATGCTCCTGATGCCACGGCAAACCGTCGGCCATCCCCCCAGCAGCGAAGACGGACGGAACGCACGGTGAACCAGCCAGACGTCACCACCACAGTGGACATCGCCATCGCGAACGCCGCCCGCCTGCTCTACAACGCGGAGACGATCACCGACCTGGCGCTGATGGAACGGCTTGAGCGCCTCGCCGACTCCTGGATCTCCATCGCCGAGTTCCTGCACGAACGTGGCAAGAGCTAGCCGCGCGTTGCTACGTTGCCCGGCATGGGCCACGAAACGAGATCCCTGAGCCGGGCGGACGTCACCACGGCGTTGGCCATGACACTCGACGCCGCGGGCACCGCCATCCCCTACCGCCTGTGCGGCACGAGCGCCGCACTTCTGCAGGGCGTCCCCCTGCCGGCCGGGGACATCGACCTGCTGATGTCCGGCCGGGCGGAGCTCGACACGTTCGCCGCGGCCCTCTCGTCGTTCCCCCGCGTCCACGCCGCCGCGTGGCTGCCGGAGTCCGCGCAGTACTTCGCCAGGTTCGCGGTGAACGGGGTCGAGGTCGAGCTCAGCACCGTCGAGCGGCAGGCCGGTTCGGACGCCCTGGAATGCGTCGGGGAGGGGCCGTGGCGGCACCACGTCCTGGTCGCGTGCGGTTCGCACCGGGTGCCGGCGGTCCGGCTGGAGATCCGGCTGGCCACCGAGCTCCTGCGCGACCGCGCCGATCGGTACGGCCCGATCATCGATCACCTGAGCACCCACGGCTTCGACCCCGCCCTGCTGCGGCGCGCGATGGACGCCTGCCACCTCCCGGCCGCCCGCCGGCAGCCGGTGGAGGACCTCCTCGTCCCGGGCACCTGACCCCCGAGAACGGCGAAGGGGCCGCCGGGGAGCCGGTGTGCCCGGTCCCGGAGGCCCCTGTCGCGACGGACGTCAGCTCACGCCCGCGAGAACTTCTTGAACAGGAAGAAGTAGAGCTTGATGTACTGCCCGACGAGGATGCCGTTGATGATGGTCCCCTCGCGGATGAACTGCGGCCCGCCGAGGAAGATCAGCCCGATCGCCGCGGAGACGAGCAGCAACGTGCAGTCGAAGGCCGTCTTGATGTTGCCCCACTTGTAGCCCGTCCGCTTGAAGACCGTGTTGACGAACATGTCGACCGGCATGAGCACCAGATTCGCCCGGATCATCAGGAACAGCCCGAACGCCAACGTCGCGTCCGCTATGGCGAGGTCTGTGCGCGGGTGGGAGTCTAGCGCGGGTTGAAGGATGGGCTGTCTGGAATGCCTGGGCCGAAGACGGGCAGCCCGTCTTGGCCGTCCTGGTCGGCCGTGTCGTCAGAGGGACGGGTAGGTCACGGATTCCAGGGTCTGGATGATTTCTTCGGCGAACAGGAGGCCGGCGAGGCCGTGGCCGTGTTTCTCGCGGCGGACCAGCGAGAGGATGTTGTCGCTGAAGGCGCGATCGCGGACCGGGCGGAAGGCGAGGGTGCCGTTGTGGTGTTCCTCGGCCATGTCGAACCTGCTGAGAAAGGCGATGGCGATTTCCCTCCATCCCTATGGGGACGGCATCCGGCTTGAGTACGACGACACCGGCCAGCTTCATCAGAGGCAGCTCCGGATCAAGGCAGCCGTCTCCGTCGAAAGGGTAATGACGGATCTGATGCGCCATCTCGCTGACCACACGCTGAAGCGGCGTCAGGTGCGTCACCTGCCCGCCGTGGACGAGCCGGCCCTCGTGCCGAATTCGAGGTCGTAATACACTCGCGCGATGGGCCGGACTTCCTGGAACTCTTTATCTGCACGTCCGCCCGCATGATGCGCTGCCAGGTGAGCCATACGTCGTCCGGCATGAGCCCGTTCTTGCGGCTCAAATAACAGCCCTCGAAGATGTCCACCTTCCCGATCATGTAGATGCGCCGGTTGTTCAGGTCGGCCGATCTCGTGCCCGAGAACCCTCGCGTACTGCATCGAGCGCGTGAAGGCCTGTGACTGGCGCGCCGCCAGTCTGAGCTGGAGAGTCGTGAGCAGCAAGGCGACCACCACCCCGAAGAAGGATGCTGATTGCAACCAGTCTGACAATCGCATGACTCTCCTCTCGGCCCTCGATCAACGTGCTTCCACCTATAGTCGGTCTCCTCAACGAATTGCGTCCGTTCGCAGGTTCCGCACTCTCCATTCGCCTGAGCATGAAATCGACCAGGGATACAAGAATGTGCCTGCCACGGAGAGGGCAGTGGTGGTCAACCGCGAAGGCAGTGCCGGGATCGCCTGAACACCGGCACGGTCGGCGTCCTGTCGGGAACCCGCCTTCCGGTCACAGGTCCGCGGGCAAGCCGATCCGCCCGAGCTGGTGGTCGAGGACCGCGACCGCCTCCGCGACGCCCAGTTCCCCGACCAGCACCCCGTCGGCCAGGCCGCGCGCGAGCCTGAGGAGTACGTGAGCCTCGGCCCCGGCATCGATGCCCGGCTCCGGCGCGGTGGCGGCCACGAGCGCGGCGATCTCCCGATGGACCATGTCACCGCCCGCGCGGTACAGCTCGCGTACGTCAGGGTCGGAGACGGCCGTGGCCAGGAACGCGTGGCCGGCGAGCAGCAACACGGGAGCGCGCGTCCCCAGTTCGACGACGGCGAGCAGCGTGCGCCGCAGAATGTCGGCCGGGCTGACGGCGTCCAGCAGCGCCGCGCGGACATGGCGCTCGATCTCCTGCCTGAGCAGGTACGCGCTCGCGCGCAGCAGATCGGCCTTCGCCGGGAAATAGTGTTGCACCAGCCCCTTGGAGACGCCGGCCTCCTGGGCGACCCGCCCGATGCTCACGCCGGTCAGGCCGTCCCGAGCGCACAGCCTGAGGGCGGCGTGGGCGATCTCGGCCCGCCGCGCCGCGTGGTCCACCTGTTTCGGCACGGCCCGCCTCCTGTCTTCGCGATACGAGTGTATCGTGACAGGGATGCGATACGACCGTATCGCGAAAGGCGAGCGGAGGATCCCGTACGTGAACGACCTTGTGGAACCCAACATCGGGGCCGCGTTCCGCCGGCGGCGGCTCGGCCACTTCCGCGACGCGTCCGCCTTCGCGCGCTACCGGAACGCCTACGACCAGGCCATGGGCGAGCTACCCGAACCCAGCCAGATCCAGGACGTGACAACTCATTTCGGGACCGTCCGGGTCTATCGCTTCGGCGCCCGCGACGGCGTGCCGCTTCTCCTGCTGCCAGGACGCACCGCGTCCACCCCGATGTGGGAGGCGAATGTGGCCGGCCTGATCGCCCACCGGCCGGTCTACGCGGTCGACCTGCTCGGCGAGCCCGGCCTCTCGGTGCAGACGCGGGCGTTCGCGAGCGCGGCCGACCAGGCGAGCTGGCTGGCGGAGCTGCTGGCCGGGCTCGGCCTTGACCGGGTCCACCTCTTCGGGGTGTCCATCGGCGGGTGGAGCGCCTTCCATCTCGCTCTGAAGGTCCCCGACAAGATCGCCTCGGTGAGCCTGCTCGATCCCGCCGTCGTCTTCGGCCGGATCACCTGGAAGGTGGTCGTCGTGTCGCTGGGCTCGGTGGTGCCGTCCTTCCCCGAGTCGTGGCGCAGGAAGCTGCTGAGCTGGATCTCCGGCGGAGCCGACGCCTCCGACGACGAACCCGTCGCCAACCTGATCTCGGCCGGGATGCGGGACTTCACCGCCTTCCTGCCGCCGCCGACGTACCCCACCGACGACCAGGTGGCCGGGCTCGACGTGCCCGTGCTCGCCCTGATCGCCGGACGCAGCATCATCCACAACCCGCGCAAGGCCGCCCTGCGTGCTCGCCGACTGCTCGCCCAGGGCGTCGTCGAGCTGTGGCCGGACGCCTCCCACGCCATCAACGGCGAGTTCCCCGAGCGCGTCAACGCCCGGGTCCTGGCGTTCGCCGACGAGGTCGACCGTACCCGCGACACGCCGTGACCCCAACGCGAGCCGGTGAGAGCGAGGCAGAGCCTCCCGGCCTGCCGCCGCCAGAGCGGAAACAGTCGTCGCGTGAGCGGATGCAGCCGTCGCGGCCGTTCAGCCTGACTGCTCGCGCAGTTCCTTGGTCGCCGAGCGGTAGGCCCGGGCGACGCCGGTGAGAATGCCCAGCATCAACGGCACCTGCTCCGGCGTGTAGTCCGCGCGGATCTCACCCAGGTGCCGCTCGGAGGTGATGCGGGTGGCGTGGTACTCGGCCATGCCACCCTCAAGCAGTTCCACGGTGACCATGCGCCGGTCGCGCTCGCCGCGCACCCGCCGTACATAACCGGCCTTCTCCAGACGGTCGATGAGCCGGGTCGCGGAGGCGGACGGCAGCCCCAGTTCCTCGGAGATGACTCCCACGGGGAGCGGGCCGCGCATCTCCAGCAGGATGAGGGCGGCCACGTCCACGTGGTGCACGCCGAGCCGGTCCGCGATCGCCTCGATGTGCAGCATGACCGCGATCAGGAACTCGCGGAAGACGTCCTCTTCTGGGTGCTTGTCGGTCACTCCACCCAATGTACTTCACACCGATGTATCTTTGAATCGAAGTAACTTCGATTTGGAGATAAAATGGACGTTCTTGTCATCGGCGCCGGGGTGGGCGGCCTGGCCGTCGCGCGGAGCCTGCTGGCTGCCGGGCACCAGGTGCGGATCTTCGAGCAGGCGCCGGACCTGCGGACGGGCGGCGCCGGGCTGAGCATCTTCAGCAACGGCGCGGCGGTGCTGCACGATCTCGGTGTGAGCCTCGACGGCGTCGGTGGCCGGTTCGACCGGATCGACGCGCTGACAGCCGACGGCCGACTGCGGCTCAGCTCGGACATGGCCCATGCGGCCACGCTCTTCGGTTTCCCCAACAAGTCGATCTCCCGCCGCCTTCTGCTGGAGCGGCTCTCCGAGGGGCTGCCCGACGACCTGATCAGCTACGGCACGGCCTGCCGGACGGTGACCCAGGACGGCGACAGCGTCACGGCGACCTTCGACGACGGCTCGACGATCACAGGGGACCTCCTCGTCGGAGCCGACGGCCACCACTCGGTCGTCCGGCGCGAGCTGTGGGGCGACGTCCCCATCCGGACGGCCACGTTCGGCACCTGGCAGGCCCTGAGCCGGATCGACATCGACCTCACCCGCACCCACCTCCACCTCATGATCACCGGCCGGGAGGGCGCGTGCGGGATGATCCCCGCCGGGGACGGCAACCTCCAGTGGTGGTTCGACGTGCGCTGGACCCCCGGCGAGCCGCGCCCCGCCGCGCCCCTGGCCGAGCTGGGGCGCCGCTTCGGCCACTGGGCGTCCCCCGTCCCCGAACTGCTCGCCCAGGCGTCCGAGGACGACCTCGACTTCTTCGGTCATCACTGGCAGAAGGTACGCCGGGAGTGGGGCAAGGGTCGCGTCACCCTGCTCGGCGACGCCGCCCACCTCATGCCGCCCACCCTCGGCCAGGGCGCCAACCAGACCCTTGAGGACGTGTGGGTGCTCGGGCGCGAGCTCGCCAAGGGCGGCGACCCGGCGCAACGGCTACGCGCCTACGAACGGGCCCGCTACCCGCACGTCAACCTGGTGTCCCGGCTGGCCAGGCGCAGCCCCGCCAACTGGCGGATCCCCCCGCTCATCGGCCGGATGGTGTCCGAGACGTCCCAGAGCGGGATGCTCGCCCGCTTCAGCAACCGCCTCACCGCCCTCTCCGGCTGAGAACGGGCATCAGAAGAAGCGAGCGACAGCCTTGGCCCCGACAGGGAAACGACGTCAGCCGACGAGCTTGGCGACCAGTCGGACAAGGGTGTCCCGGGCGCCGTCCGCGCCCGCCTCTCCCATGATCAGGTGAACGAGCTGCGGAGTGGCGTACCACCATCCGGCCAGGGCGATCACGGCGTAGAGCAGTTCGCCGGGCGCGAAGTCCGCGTTCAGGGCGCCTGTCCTCTGACCGGCGGCGAGCGTGGCCAGCTTGGTGGCGTAGTGGGCGGCGCGCTGCTCCTCCGCCGCGACGGGGGCGTCGCCGCGGTGCAGCCCTTCCCAGTGCAGCAGGCGGATGAACTGCGGATGCTCACGGTGGTAGTCGTACACGCGTCCGGCGTATTCCGGCAGGTTGCCGGCCAGACCCTCGTCCAGCGGCACGGCCTCGGCCAGCCGCTTCAGCGCCCAGGTCAGCACGGCGGAGAACAGTTGTTCCTTGTTGCCGAAGTACTGGTAGATGCGCTCCTTGTTGACGCCCGCGGCGGCGGCCACGCGATCCAGCCGGGCCGCCTCCGGGCCGTGGTCGGCGAACTCCCGCACAGCCGCGTCCAGCAGGAGCTGCCGCGTCCTCTCCGTGTTCCAGGCCATGGTCGCAGCATACCCGCAACTCCAACTGGACAGTTGGAGTTGTGCATGGCAGTATCCAACCAGCGAGTTGGAAATACGTCTCGAAAGGCTGGATCATGGCTTCCACCCCGTCTGTGCACCACCGCGCCGCGATCACCTGGCTGTCGGTCTACTCAATGATCATGCTGGTCCAGGCCGTGATGGGGCCTGTCCTCGCGCCGCTGCCGTTGCCGCTGCGCACTCTGGTGCTCACCGCGATCGTGGTCCCCGCCGTGGTGTACGCCGTCGTCCCCAGCCTCCTGCGCGTCCAGGCCCGCCTTCGCCGACGTCCCCGCTAGGTGGGGGCGAGAGGCTCGGCGCCAAGCCGGCCGAGAAGACCGGCTCCATCATCCTGAACGACTACACCCCGCTCCCGGTCGCCTTCTGACCGTCGCCGACGGGAACGCCGATCGGATCGGCTCAACCACCGCAGCGAGCCACACGTGTTCAGATGGCTGTACGGCCAAGTCAACATCAGCCTGGGAAGTCTCTCAAGATCATGTGCCCTGCCGACCGTACGGGCACGCGGCTTCGAACGGCGTCGGATCAGAAGTGGATTGTCCTTCGGTGGACCAACGATGTGCTGACCTGCGTGTGATCGCCCAGCCCCTCACGACTGCGGCAAGGCCATTCCAGGCACGTTCCGGATCTTGCTTGTCCTCCTGGGCATGCAGGCGGAGTTGTGATGGAAGCGGCGTTGTCAGCTCGGGAACTACGACGATCACCCGGGGGCGGGGCGCTGAGCTGGACGGAAGGCCGGCCGTGAGCGTCCGTGATCGACCACTCGTTCCCTGTCCAATCGCCCGACGATCAGCTGACGACCAGGGACTTCACGCCACGTGTCGGGGCCGGCCTTCTCAAGAAGCTCCCAGATGTCCGCCTTGACCCACTTCGTACGCCTCGCGGAGCCAGCCGGCGAATTCCTCATCAAGCTCGGCGATATCAGAGATTCGGAAGGCATGAACGTATAGCCGCTTCGTGTACGGAGACACGCTGGTGATGCGAGCGTCGTCGCCGATCGTGCGCTGGATGTCGAAGTACCCTCGGAGCCCTCGCGCGTCTGGCTTTGCCCCGGCGAATCCTCGACGTGTCCCCTTGACGGTGATCATGCTCTTGGACACCGCGTACGTGAAGGGTCCGCACGCCTCAACCAGCCTGACGAATTCGTGGTACAGGGCTACCGATGTGTCGGGCTTGCCGTCGAGGTGACCGTCGATCGTCCAGGTCCTCAGGTCCATGGACCGAGAAAGTAGCAGGCGGTAGCGACGGTTTCCGGGCCGAGAACCCGAGCGCGGCGCTGGGTGGCGCGCTAACCAGCGCCGGGGCTGCTCCGGCTGCAAGGTTCGTCCGTCCTGGCCGGTGCCGCCTGGTAACGCAGGTGCAGGCGCTACGCGCTCAGCCGATCCTCGACCGGCGAGCGGCCCGCTGCCGCCGGGTACCTCGCCGACCTGCTGGTCTGCTCGGTCGTTCAGGCAGGCCGCGCTGGCCGGGACACCTGCGGGGCCCGGAACCGTGAGCCTTTCCCAGCCTGAATGGCGGCCTCTTCGATGAGCTGCAGGACGAGGAGATTGCCTGGCCGATCGGGGTGGCGCGGTGCGGGCAACAGCGCAGTTGAACCTGGAACTTGCAGGTCAAGGCGGCAATGGCGCGCGGATGATGTCGGCGTTGGCGGGGGGCATGCGCAGCACGACGGCACATGTGCTAGATTGGGCTCAGTTGCAGTTGTGGTACCCATAAGAACTTGTGTGCACCTGACGGTATGTAGCCCCAGGTGCATTTTTTGTTTTCCGGTCATCTCCGGGTGTGTGGTCCTATCGCGGCGACGCGGAATCCGTCCAATGCGGATTTCGGCTTTGCACCCAT